>CAMNTQ010000042.1 GCA_946558695.1 uncultured Lachnospiraceae bacterium | reverse complement strand
CTTTTCTCCTCTGTTTCAGGATCACGCCGTTCACATTCGGATGCTTCTCATAATACCTTCCGTAGGCGCTGATATAGCCCTCCATCATCTCCGATACGACGTTATCCGGCGAGTTAATAATTTTTCTCATTGATTTAACTCCTTTTTCTATTTTTTCCTAAGCCATTATTTACACGATGCCACGGATTGTTCCGCACTTCATGCTCACACAATCCTAAAAACATTCAAAATCCGCCCTAATCTGGCTGCTTTTTCATGTTTTCACGGGTCCCAAAGTCATGTTTATTCATGCAAGCATGAATCACATGACCTTTTGACCCTGGCATCATTTACATCTTTATGACACCTTTGATAACTTCTGCTTTATTATCAATATTGTAATTAATTCCATTGACGATATCCTCAAAGTCAAATACATGGGATACTATAGATTTAAGCGGAATCTTGCCCTGGCTTACAAGCTTGATTGCCTTCGGATAAAGGTTCCTGTAACGGAAGATCGTATATAACCTTGCCTCAGCCGCACTTAAGCTTCCGATATCATAGGTAATCTCTGCATTCGCACACATGCCTACCAAAGTTACCGCTCCGCCCTTTTTCACCATCTTTGCGGACTGCAAGGTCGTAAATTCTGATCCGGCCGTCTCGTATACCAGATCACATCCACCGCCCGGAAGTGATTTGATAACCTTAACTGCATCCTGCTCTTTCCCGTTAATAACAGTCATCGCGCCGACTTCCTTTGCTTTTTCAAGCCGCTTATCCAATACATCCACCGCATAGATCTCATCAATTCCTGCCGCCTTAAGAGACATGATCGTTACAAGCCCGATACAGCCGCAGCCGAGCACGACTGCACTCTGTCCCATCTTAGCGCCGGAAATATCTACTGCGTGAAGTCCTACGGACAATGGCTCCATAAGTCCGCCCTCCATGGTGTCAACATTATCCGGCAGTTTGAAACACATACTTGCAGGATGTGCGTAATATTCCAGAAAAACACCGTCTCTTTCGTGCGGGATTGCCATAAAGTCCATATTCGGACAAAGGTTATATAAGCCCTTCTTGCACATCTCACATTCCCCGCAGCCAACCCCCGGCTCAAGCGCAACTCTGTCGCCCGGCTTCAGATCCGTTACATCCTCTCCCACTTCAACAACTGTCCCGCCGGATTCATGTCCCAACACAAGCGGCACGTCAACAATCCAGTTTCCGAGACGTCCTGCCTCAAAAAAATGCATATCAGAGCCGCATATTCCCACATATTCAATTTTTACAAGAACTTCCCCTGATTTTGCCTGCGGAATATCTCTCTCCTGCATCTCCATCTTTCTTGTTCCCGTCATTACTGCAACTTTCATTTTTCCTTCCATATCCGCTACCTCTTTTCCTGATATTTTTTTAACGATACTTTGTTTTTTATGTGGCTGGGATTTCTCCCAACCACATTACATTTTCTCAGGGCTTTTTAATAATGTTTCATAGATACTTGTCTTACTCTTAACCTTTACTCTGCATAAATCGTCGTAAGAAGGTCGTCAACGTTTTCTGTTGTGATCCACGGCATATCAATATAATCCAGCTTCTTTTCTGTGACTTTGCCTTCTAAAACATCATATGCCTTCTGAATTGCTTCCTGTCCCTCTAATGCTGCATCTTGATAAACGGTTCCAAGAAGTTTTCCTTCTTTTACTGCGTTACATCCGTCTTTGATTGCATCTACAGCGGTAACAACAACCTGATCCTTAACGCCGGCAGCCTCTAATGCCTGAATTGCTCCAAGAGCCATCTCATCATTCTGTGCTACAACTGCATCGATCTTTCCGCCGAATGTCTCAATCCAATTCTCAACCAGTGACAATGCTTCCTCTCTGCTCCAGTTTGCTGTCTGCTGTGCAAGAAGTTCAACTTTGCCTTCATATTTTTTCAGAACATTCTCATTTCCTTCCAGCCGCTGAATCTGCGCAGACTGTCCGATAGGTCCTTCCAGAATCACTACATTTCCTTCTCCGCCGATCTCATCAATTGCATGCTGCATTTCTAATTCACCGGCTAATACATCATCCGGTCCAACGTAATGATATGGCTGGTCTGTATTAATCAGCATGTTTACTCCTACCAGCGGGATTCCCGCCTCATCGCACATCTCGATTGCAGGAACGATCGCATCGGAATCTACTGCTGCCACTACGATGATATCTACCTTCTGGGCAATCAAGTTCTCAACCTGCGTAATCTGATTTTGCGCATCATTTTGTGCGTCAAGCATAACCAGATCACAGCCAAGCTCTTTTGCCTTTTCTTCCATACCTTCTACCATGAGAGTGATGAATTCTGTCATGTAATATACGGTACATCCAATCGTATAGCTTCCATCTTTTTTCTCTGTTGTCTCCGAGGATTCCGCTGACGCATCGCTTCCTCCGCTTTCCTCTGTTCCGCTGCTACAGCCCATCAGCATGGATGCTGCCATTGCCAGTACTAATAGCATTGATAACAATCTTTTCTTCATAATCTTTCCTCCTCTTAGTTATTTCGTTTTGAATCGATTAATATCGCCCCGAGAATAATCAATCCCTTTACTATCTGCTGATAAAATGATGATACATTCAAAAGATCCAATCCATTATTTACAATTCCCAGAAGAACCGCCCCTACAATCGTTCCCCAGAGCCTTCCGCGTCCTCCGGAAAGACTTGTTCCGCCGATAACTGTCGCCGCTATCGCATCAAGTTCATAACTTTCACCGGCCTGCGGGAGCCCTGCCGATACTCTCGCCGTAAGAATGATCGCCGCAATTCCGCACGCAATTCCGCTGAGTACATAAACCATCATTTTGATTCTTTTCACATTGATCCCCGACACCATTGCTGCATTCTCATTACCGCCGACTGCATATACATATCTGCCGAACTTAAGCTTTGACAGCATAATACTTCCTAAAATAAACACAGCCGCTAATATAAGCGTAGGAATTGGTATCCCTGCGATACTTCCTTTTCCTATTGTCAGAAATTCCGTACGCAGATTCGATATCGGCCGGCCGTCGCTGTATACATAAGTGAGACCTCTCGCAATCGTCATCATCGACAGTGTGACAACAAAGGGCGCCGCATTCCAGTAGGCCACAAAATATCCGTTGTACAGCCCGCACACTGCTCCCACTGCAACCGCAGCCAGCACGATCACGATAATCGGATAACTTGTATCTCTCAAAAGCCCGGCGGCTATAATTCCTGAAAATGCCACGATCGAGCCTACAGAAAGGTCAATCCCTCCGGTCAGACAGACAATCGTCATACCGATCGCAAGTATACCGTTAACCGCAATCTGCCTTACTACGTTCAACAAGTTTGTTACCGTAAGAAAGTTTGAAGATATAAATGATAAGATAATTCCCAGCCCGATAACGATAAAAATGAGCATATATGTCTGGATCCATTTTTTATCGAATCCTTTCGCTTTCTCTCCCATTACTCTGTTCCTCCTTTTTCCACATCTGATGCATACATCATAATTCTTTCCTGCGTAGCTTCTTTGCTGGACAATTCGCCTGTTTTCTTTCCCTCATAAAAAACAATCACCCTGTCTGACATGCCAAGAATCTCCGGCATTTCTGAAGAAATGAATATAATCGCTTTGCCTTCTTCCGCTAATTTCGCAACCAGTTTATAAATCTCCGTCTTCGCTCCAACGTCAATCCCTCTGGTCGGCTCATCGAAAATAATAATGTCCGGATCCTGCAGCAGCCACTTAGCAAGTACGATTTTCTGCTGGTTGCCGCCGCTGAGCTGCTTTACCGTCTGCCAAAGATCCGGGGTTTTGATACTCAGCTTTTCTCTGTATTCTTCCGCCACCTTTACAGCTTCTTTTTTATTCACAAACCCGAACTTATTCGAAAGCTTTGGCAATGACGGAAGTATCGTGTTATCGTATACACTCATATCAAGAACCAGACCGTTCCCTTTTCTGTCCTCCGTCACATAGCCGATACCCTTCGATATAATCTTTCTTGGATTAGGTTTGTCTATCTTCTCTCCATTTATGTAGATCTCTCCGGAAGTAGGCTGGGTGATTCCGAATAAGGCGTTCATCACCTCTGTCCTTCCCGAGCCCATCAGACCAGAAAACCCCAGAATCTCACCTTTTCTGAGTGTAAAGGAAATATCCTCAAACACACCCTTCTGGCATAGATTTTCCACTTTCAATATCTCATCCGACGCTTTGTTATGTTTCTTCGGATAAATCTCTGTCAGCTCACGGTTTACCATCTTCACTACAAGCTGATTTTCATCAATCTCATCCGCATCATAGGTTCCTATATACTGACCGTCTCTGAATACCGTGATTTCATCCGCAATTTTAAATACCTCGTCCATCTTATGCGTGATATATACGACACATCTTCCGTCTTCTTTCAGCCCCTGAATAATATCGAACAGATTAGATACCTCTCGTTCCGTAATCGTCGCGGAAGGCTCGTCCATAATGATAATCTCTGCATTATAAGCCAGCGCCTTTGCGATTTCAATCATCTGCATCTGGGAAACAGATAATTCTTTCATGAGCATAGTCGGAGGAAGGTCAACTCCCACTCTCTCCATCAGTATCATCGCTTCACTGTTCATTTTCTTATAGTCAATAAATTTCCCTTTACAGAATTCTTTTCCCAGAAAAAGATTCTCCGCAATCGTCATATCCAATATTGGGCTTAATTCCTGATGAATCATGGATATTCCGTTCATCAGCGCCTGTTTCGGCGTATGAAACACTGCTTTTTCACCATGAAGATATATGTCTCCTTCGTCAGCCTGATAAATTCCGGCTATTATTTTCATAAGGGTAGATTTTCCGGCGCCGTTTTCTCCCATCAGCGCATGGACCTTGCCCTTTATCAGCCTGAAATTTACATCTGACAATGCCAGAACTCCCGGAAAGCGTTTTGTAATATTCCTTGCTTCAAGTACAACATTCTCCATAACTTTCTCCCTTCCTTAAAATTTCATAACCTTCTGTTTTTCTGTCTGAATCCTACCATACTATCCAGTTGTCTGAAACTTACCATCTTCATAATAGGGGGGACAATCTTTGGAAGTTGTATGTTTTCTATAATCCATTCCCATATCATCGTTATTTTTTTATCTATTTTGCCGTTCAAAAAACATAAAAATTGCCGCATGGAACATTATCCATGCGGCAATTTTATGTTTTATTCCTCTGAATATAAAAACTGGTGCGCGTCCTCGTTGCTGATCATCTTTCCGTTCCTGATATAGACAACTCTTCCGCTGCAATAATTCAGTTCTGCAGTATTAGATGTAATGATCAGAATCGGAATCCTGCGTTCTTTCAATATATAAATCATCTTCCGCGCCGTCTCTCTGGCTTGGATATCCCCCTCCGCAAAGGGCTGTATGCATACAAGGATATTCGGCGAATACAGAAACCATCTGCTGTACAGAACTTTCTGCACATCAACGGAAGATAGTTCTCTTATCTTCTTTTTATAAATATCTTTTGTAATAATATCCTTCAGTAAAATCTGAATGCTCTTTTTATATTTTGGTTTTGTCCATATGCCGTCTGCCTTTTGCGACAACAGCAGCAAAAGATTATCCATTGTAGAAAGCTCCTCGAATAATGCCGCAGTTGCCGGATTTCCTTCGGCAATTCCAATACCATCCTTAAGCCCCCGCACATTCCTCCTAATCTCTCTTTCCACTCCCTGTATGATCAGTTTTCCCGACAATACTGACAGTTTCCCTCTTAAGACGCCGATCATTTCTTCAAAGCTTTTTTCATCCATGCAAAGCAGCTTCACAATCTCACCCTTTTTCACACAGATATTAATATCTCTAAGCCCGGCCGAAGAAAGCCCCCTGATCTCCACCCCCATATCTTCTTCCTGCTCTTCAAAAAGAAAGGTTCTCTCATTGGAACGTTTTTCCATCTCATCATAATACAGTATCGTATGGAGCATCGTATAATCACAGTCGGAAATCTCTTTCACAGCACAGGTTCTTCCGTGCTTTATGATCACAACCGTGTCTGTATATACAAAATCAATATCTTCTAACGGCTCAACTATTATGCCCGACATTCCTTTGTTCCTCAGCTTTTCCAGAAGCCTTAACACCCCCTGCTTCTCGCTGCTGCTGAGTGTATTGCTGAGTGAAGTCAGTATAATGATCCGCTTCCCTACAAGATATGCTTTGATAATCTCAATCTGTACCCGCTCAAAAGGCGTGAGCATTTTCATAGGTTTTCCCGCATTAATATTCAGCCCGAATTCCTGAAATATGTCCGCCGCATGCTTTTTGTCCCTGCGGTTGTGCACCCAGTTTTCCCCAACCTCTGAACGGATCAGGAAGATATTTTCTTCAATCGTCACGGAATCTATCAGATTGCTTTTACTGGAAACAACTGCTATCTTTGAACGCAGCAGACGGGATACCTGATTTTCCGGAATCTCCCGTTCTTTGTAATAAACCTTGCCGTAATCAATTTTTTCTTCCCCCGTTACGATCTTAAGAAACATCTGCTTTTCCTGAATATTATCAAAGACGCAGTGGACCGTCTCACCTTCAAAAATCTGAAGGCGCACTTCCTTAAGAAGCGTTCCTTTTTTCAGTTTCTCAATCCTCAGCCGTTCTTTCTTCATAGCTCCCTCTTACGAATCTTCGGAAGAATGATCTGCACATCCGTCCCGATCTTTTCAACACTATACAGGTGGACTCCATACTGCTCCCCGAACAAAAGCTTGATCCGGCTGTTGACATTTTTCATTGCAATTCCTCCGCGCTTCTTTTTTTCCTCTCCGACATAGCTGACTGCCACTCTCTCGAAATAGCTATTGATTTTGTCCACTTGTTCCTCCGGCATACCCACGCCGTTATCGGAGATCGTAATCATCAGCTTGTGCACTGTCGTATCCAGCTTAACTCTCACAATGCCGCCTTCTACTTTCCGCTCGAGTCCATGAAAAATGGCGTTTTCCACAAAGGGCTGAATGGTAAGTTTCGGAAGCTTTAACTGAAGGATCTCTTCATCCTTCGGATACGTGAGCTGAAGCTTTATCTTCTCCCCAAACCGATAGTGCTGAATCGTAAAATAATTTTCCACATTATCAATTTCTTCTTCCAGAGAAACGAGGCTGTCCACTCCGGTAATGGAATAACGGAAAAATACAGACAGCGCCTCCGTCGTCTCCGCAATGCTGTCGAGACCGGCACAGATGGCGTCTCCGCGGATAGCTTCCAGCGTATTATAGAGGAAGTGCGGATTGATCTGGTTCTGCAGTGCAAGGTACTCCGCCTGCTTTTTCGACATCCTGATTGCGTCCTGCTTGTTCAGAAGGTGGCGGATTCGCCGCATCACTTCGTCCCACCGGGGCATCCACTCATATTCCGCCTGAAACAGTTCCTCATACGCCTGCCCGTCTGCAAATCTCTGATACAGCTTCTCCGTCTCCTTATACGGACGGTACAAAACATTAAGCAGCATATTTATAATCAAAACATAGAGAAAGAATTCCCCGAATATAACCCAGCACAATGGGGATACCGGGACAATTTCCTTCGATATAAGAATACATAATATGATAATATTCAGCCCGCCGACTACCGTGAGCACTCCAATCCCCATCATCGCACGATGCGATAAATCCTTTTGCCTCACTTTTTTGCCTCCTTCAGTCCAGTGAACAAAAAATCTTCACTGCACTAATTATATAATTTCCTGAACTCAGTAGGCGTAACTTTCGTAAGCTTCTTAAAAAGCCGTGAAAAATACTTGATATCCGAGTAACCTACGGCATATGAAATATCCTCAACTGTCTGTTCTGTATTAAGGAGCATATTCTTGGCGTTATCTATACGAATCTTCTTCAGATATTCTGAAAAATTCATATCCGTCTCTTTTTTGAACATACTTGAAAAATAAGTCGCATTGAACCCAATCTCCTTACTTACCATCTCAAGAGTCAGAGGTTTGTAATAATTGTCACTGATATATCTTTTGGCGATCCTGATCGGTCTGGCCTCTACATATTTTTTCTCCGCAATCCAGTGCATCAGAGAATTTACGATGTATTCCGCAAGATACGCTATCGCTTTATCGATCGAGCCGAAATATTCCAGATGACTCTGCAGTTCTGCATACTGGTCAGGAATGGATATGTTATAGCTGTGAACTCCAAAATAAAACAACGTCAGTATCTCTTTGTATACATCTGCCACGACAGAACCATCCTGCAGCCGGCTTTTCTTTAATGCTTTGCATATAAGCTCCAGTTCCTTTTTGATATTATCAATATCCAAAATTTCAATATAGTTCAAGAAACGCTTTTTAAACGCATTGTCTATATAATATTTCGCATCATCCCGCTCTTTTTTCTCCTCTCTCCTGAGCAAAAAATCATCCGCATAATAAAACCGGTCCTGCATCGCCGCTCTTGCATCTTCAAAGCTTGCAAGTACCTGCCGGATACTGTTAATACATCTTCCCAGCGCCAGATATACCTGAATTTCGTCAAATACGTCCTGCAGACGCACAACATCCAGCCTGACTTTTTTCAGCCGCCGGTATACTTTATGCAGCTCCTCCTCTGTCCCGTTAAAAAGGCCATATATTTCTCCATCTATAATATGAAATACTGCTTCATTGCAAACATTCTGTACGGACTCTTTCAAAAGCTCCAGCCCTTTCTGCAGAAGAATCCTTCTTGTATCCGCATCTTCCTTACGCTTCTCTGGAAAAATCTTGACAATCAGCGTCTGATAACAGTCTTCGGCAAACTTATAATGATACTCTGCATTGATCTTCTCACAGATAAAGAATCCCCCGAATTTTTCAGGACGTTTTAACAAATCTTCCAGAAGGCTTCTTTTTACTATTTCTTCATTTTCCTCTAATTTCTTCTGGATATCCTGCCATTTCTTTGCATCAAGAATCTCTTCTTTATATCTATCCAAGATCTTCTGGAGTGTCGCCATTAAATCCTTTTTTCGGATTGGCTTGAGCAGATAATCCTCCACCCCATACCTGATTGCATTCTGAGCATAGTCAAACTGACTGTAGCCGCTGATGATCACGATATGCAGATTCGGATACAGCACTTTTGCCTTCTGGATCAATTCCATGCCGTCGCAGCCGGGCATACGGATATCCGTAATCATCAGATTCACCGTATTCTCCTGAATAAATTTGTATGCCGATATCCCGTCGTTGACAACACCGACAATCTCAAATCCCAGCGATTCCCAGTCTATCAGATTTGCAATTAACTGGCATACTTTCTTCTCATCATCTGCAATCAATACTTTTAACATGCTGTAAGTTCCTCTCTTTATCAACTCTACTATTTACTATAACATGAAATGTCAAAATTGTGTTATTATTGCACTGAATATTGCAAGTAATTTACGATGCATATATGTATAATAAAATCAAAAAGCAAAATATTTTACAGTATCAGGAGGATTTAAAATGATTCAGAAATATGTATACGGAAATCCTTTTCCGACAGAAGCTGTCGCGGCAGATGTCTCTTTGGGCGAAGGCGCGCCCGTTCATGGCAGCATTGATGAAAAAAACGGTTTCTGCTTTACTTACGTTATGGATGAGCAGGATATCGTATACGGACTTGGCGAAGCAAACCGGGGTCTCAACAAGCGCGGTTACCGCTATATAAGCAATTGTACGGACGAGCCGCACCACACAGAGGAAAAGCTGTCTTTGTATGGCGCCCATAATTTTATTGTCATCGCAGGAACGGAAACCTTTGGTCTGTTCTTTGACTACCCTTCCACGATTACTTTTGATATCGGATATACAAAAGCAGACACGCTGACCGTATCATGCAGCGAGGCGGACTTAAACCTGTTCGTGATTGACGGTCCTTCGCCCTATGACATCGTGAAGCAGTTCCGTAGAATCATCGGCAGAAGCTACATCCCGCCGAAATTTGCTTTTGGATTCGGGCAAAGCCGCTGGGGCTACAAGACAAAGGAAGATTTCCGCGAAGTTGTAACGGAACACCGGAAAAATAGCATCCCTTTGGATATGGTCTATATGGATATTGATTATATGCAGGATTTCAAGGACTTCACATGGAGCGAAGAGACGTTCCCTGATTTCCCGGAATTTGTTCAGGAGATGAAAGCGCAGAATATCCGGCTGATTCCAATCATTGATGCAGGCGTTAAGATCGAAAAAGGATATGACATCTATGAGGAAGGCGTCAAAAACCGCTATTTCTGCCAGCATGAGGACGGCAGTGATTTTGTATCGGCAGTGTGGCCGGGATATACACATTTCCCGGATGTTCTGAATAAAGATGCACGTGCATGGTTCGGAGACAAGTATCGTATTTTGACAGATCAGGGCATCGAGGGATTCTGGAACGACATGAATGAGCCTGCGATCTTCTACTCCAAAGAAGGAGTTAATGAGATCAGGGAGGAGATGAAGGCATTTTTAGCGCAGCCTGCGCAGTCTGATCTGCCGGACGGCGATGCGTCATACTCGGATGCGGCCATCCTTACGCTGACAGAAACGATGAACGGACTCTCTAACAACAAAAAAGATTACCAAAGATTGTACCACATGGTTGACGGAAAGCGGATACGTCACGACAAAGTACATAATCTGTATGGGTATCATATGACCCGCGCAGCAGGCGAAGCGTTTGAGCGGATTGCTCCTGATAAGCGTTTCCTTTTGTTCTCCCGCTCCTCCTATATCGGGATGCATCGTTACGGCGGAATCTGGATGGGTGATAATATGTCATGGTGGTCTCACATCCTTCTGAACCTGAAAATGCTTCCTTCCCTTAACATGTGCGGATTCCTATACACCGGAGCGGATCTCGGCGGTTTCGGTTCCGATGCAACACGGGAGCTTTTACTTCGCTGGCTTGCCCTTGGCGTGTTCACTCCATTGATGCGCAACCATTCAGCGGACGGAACAAGAAGACAGGAATTCTACCAGTTCGAAAAGATTGAAGATTTCCGTCATGTCATTGGAGTACGCTACCGCCTGCTTCCATATCTATACAGCGAGTATATGAAAGCCGCACTGCAGGATGACTTATATTTTAAACCTATGGCTTTCGTTTACCCGGAAGATCCTATGGCTTTGCAGGTGGAAGACCAGCTTATACTTGGAAATGAAATCATGATCGCCCCGGTCTACACGCAAAATGCCAGAGGACGTTATGTCTATCTGCCGGAGGAGATGAAGTTCGTAAAATTCCTGCCGGACGGTACGATTGCAGAAGAAACTCTTAAAAAAGGGCACCACTATGTAGAAGTCGCATTGAATGAAGTTCCTCTGTTCATCCGCAGCGGAAAATGTATTCCTTTTGCTGACACTGCAGAATACGTGGATGCCATTGATTCCGAACATATGACATTGCTCGGATACAGCGGTGCAGAGTATGCACTGTATGAAGACGACGGTATCAGCAAAAAATATGAACCGATTGAAGAATGCAGGGTACTTGTCATTTCCTGAAATATCAAGTAGAATGACTTATATACCTTAGAAAGGAGATTATTATTATTTAGTTTTTTGTGAAAAAATCGCAAAATTTTAAATTTAAATTTGATTTTATGTATTTTAATTTTATATTTTTGTATTTTTTTCGATATATGTATTGATTTTTCGTTGACATATGTATATACTATTATAATAATAATATTTAGAGGTCTAACTATGATTTTGGAATATACTTGTGAAAATTATAAATCTATAAAAGAGAAAGTTACATTTTCCATGCTTGCTTCCAAAGACAGCTCATTTGAAAATCTATTGATCCCTTTCAATGGTATATTTATTAATAAAATGGCATCTATTTATGGGGCTAATGGCTCAGGAAAAACAAGCTTTATTGAATCATTAAGTTTTTTGAGGATGCTGATTTGCAAAAGCAATAATCATCAGCCAGGGGATAAAATAAGACAATTTCCACACAAGCTTTCATTACAAGAGACACCAACCTCTTACATGATACAGTTTGTGATAGAAAATGTACGCTATGCGTACGGATTATCCTATACAACAGAACACATTATATCCGAGTATCTATATTATTTTCCAAATGGGAAACAAGCAAAGATATTTGATAGAAATTTAGAGACGTTAACTTTTGGAGAAAGATTTAAACGTGAGTTTGAAGCAATACTCAATTTTTCAAAGCCAAATAAACTTTTTTTGTCTGTTTCTGCGAATTATTCATCTGTAAAGGAAGCGGAAATTGTATTTCTGTTTTTTAAAGAAGACCTTATTTTTTATCCGCTTGCCCCGGAAGTGAATAATTGGTTAGAATACTCTATTGAAAGATTAACAAATGAGCCGTATATAAAGTCTTTATTTGTTAAGTTTATGAACTCAATCGAATGTCCCGTAAAAAATATTAATACAACCTTTGAGACAGCCAAAATAACACCTGAGATGTTTCCGACAAATATACCTACTCCAATTAAGGAATTAATCACTGGTGCTAATCTGCAGGAAGCACGAATTATAGAAGCAAAATTGGATTATGGAACATTTTCCGTTGATTTGAACGAAGAATCAAAAGGTATACAAAAACTATTTGAAGTTTTTTGTCCTATTATTGATATTGTACTTAAAGATAAAATATTAATATGGGATGAAATAGAAACCAGCTTGCATCCACTTATAGTAAACGAAATATTGCGCTTTGTTCTGCATGGAAAAAAAGATTCTATGTCACAACTGATTTTTACTACACATGATACTAATTTATTGGATTTAACCAGATTTAGGAGAGACCAAATCTGGTTCACACAACTTACACCGTCTCGTTCAAGCGACTTATATTCTTTAGCAGAATTAAAAAATGTAAGAAAAGACGAGAATATCAGCAAAGGATACTTTAGCGGAAAATATGGAGCAATACCGTTTATTCATAATCCGCTTAAGTTTCCGCTTGAGGAGGAATAAGCATGTGTCAGACAGAAGAAAGAAATCTTGAACTCACTCCACGTACTGTAGGCACTCGCGAACGTCCGCATATCCGTACGATACAATTTGAATTAGATGAAATTATTAACCACTTTTCAAATAATGTACATGCAATAAAAATACAATTCGATTTGGTCGAACAACTAAAAAGCAATAATGATCCCCAGTATAAAGATATTCTCAGATCACAAGTAGTCTTTCTGGAAAGTGCATTTGATTACTTTATGCATGAAATCACAAAATATGGTATGATGCAAATATTTCAACGAATCTGGGCAAAAACTGACAAATATAATAATTTTAAACTTCGTTTAGGAGACATTTCAGATGTTCTGCAAAATCCCGAACAGGAGAATTGGTTTTTAGATATTGTTAATGATTCCTATGCTGAAGATACGTTTATGAGTTCTGATGCTGTAACAACACAATTAAATTTAATCGGTGTTAATTGGAAAAATGTTGCTAATCGAGCCTTTTACGAACAAGGTTCAACTGTTACACCGAGAGAGAAATTCAAACTGGTTTTGGACTCTTTATATAAGCGCAGAAATCGAATTGCACATCAAGCTGATTGCTCCCACAAGACAGGTTTGCGAATGAATATTGAAAGAGAAACTGTTAAGAGTTATATTCGTGATGTAGAAAAGATTGTAAATTCTATTCATGATGAGATATAAGAAGTAAATAATGGTTAGTAATAATTACGGCTGCCATCTCTAAAACCCCGTCAATCATAACATGGTTTCTGCAGCAGCCGTAAGATTCTTTTGCTTTTCTTTATTTCCCCTGCATCTTCTTGATAACTTTCAATCTGGTAAATTCTTCACGCTCTTTTTCTTCCAGCGCATTATTGATCGTGTAAACCAGATTGGTATACATCGGGATCGTAATATTTTTAAGAGCATTCGCACGTTTCTGCGTCTTCTTGATATTCGCAGCCAGACGGTACGCAGAGTTTTCTACTGCGGACAGTTTCACTGTTAATTCCTTCACCTCACGAAATGCTTCTCTCGCTATATCAATAGACTCCCCCGTACTTCCAAAGGAATAAGTCAGTTTATTCTGCTTTGAATCATACTTGACATGCGGAATCTCCGTTCCCATGATACTTCTCGTCTGAATAACGATAGAGTCCTCGATCGGCACCGTAAACGCAAGCTCCTGAACTTTACTGATCCCCATATCAATATTGGCATGCTGCAGACATGCATATGCTCGGGTAAATGTTGTATCAATCTGTTCCTGTATGTCTTTTGCTTCGTTGATCAAACTCATCAGCTCTTTCAGAAGAATATTTCTCTTCTTATCCATCAGATCATATCCCTGACGGGCAAGTACCAGTGAGTTCTTTGCGAGCATTAAATTACCTTT
Organism: uncultured Lachnospiraceae bacterium; assembly: GCA_946558695.1. Lineage (GTDB taxonomy): Bacteria > Bacillota > Clostridia > Lachnospirales > Lachnospiraceae > MD308. The sequence goes on along the minus strand of CAMNTQ010000042.1, from coordinate 12,538 downwards.
TGTCGGAAACTCCCGCGGATCCATACGACACCTTCCTTTCCTTTAATTCATTCGGAATCCCCAAGCCTTCGGCTCTTTCTCCGGGACCTCGCAGCTTAGCTGCTCAGTCACGTCGAAGCTGGCCTTATCGACGCTGTTTCCTGCGTCGTTTCGAACCTACGAGCCTTCGGCTCTTTCGCCGAGACCTCGCAGCTTAGCTGCTCAGTCACGTCGAAGCTGGCCTTATCGACGCTGTTTCCTGCGTCGTTTCGAACCTACGAGCCTTCGGCTCTTTCGCCGAGACCTCGCAGCTTAGCTGCTCAGTCACGTCGAAGCTGGCCATATCGTCATCCGAATAAACGCAAGCGCTTATTCGGACGCCGCTGCGTCCAGCGGTTCTTCACTTGGATAGTAAATATCTAATAGCTTTGTATCTATTCTGTCGAGTTCTTCTCTTGGGAGAAGGTGCAGTAGTTCCCAGCCAAGGTCGAGCGTCTGCTCGATCGTACGATTTTCGGTCGGTCCCTGACCGACATACCGCTTCTCAAATTCTATACCAAATTTCAAATATTTCTTATCCAACGGTGACAATTCGTCCTCACCGATAACAGATGCCAAGTTCCTTGCTTCTCCTACCTTTGCATAAGCGGAAAATAACTGGTTTGCAAGACTTTGGTGGTCATCTCTTGTATAGCCCGCACCGATTCCATCCTTCATAAGTCTTGACAGCGAAGGCAGGATACTGATCGGCGGATATATGGATTGACCATGCAGATTCCTGTCCAATACAATCTGACCTTCCGTAATGTATCCGGTCAGGTCAGGAATTGGATGCGTAATATCGTCATTCGGCATGGTAAGGATCGGAAGCTGTGTCACGGAACCAAGCGCGTTCTCTACGATACCGGCGCGCTCATAAATCGTAGCAAGCTCGCTGTACAAATATCCCGGATATCCTTTTCTTGATGGTATCTCCCCTTTCGATGATGATACCTCACGCATCGCCTCTGCAAAAGACGTCATATCCGTCAGGATTACAAGAATATGCATATTACATTCAAATGCAAGATACTCTGCTACAGTAAGTGCAACTTTCGGCGTGATCAGACGCTCTACAACCGGATCATTTGCAAGATTAAGAAACATGCACACATGATCGGAAACACCGCTCTCCTCGAAGGTCTTTCTAAAGAATTCCGCAACATCATGCTTGACGCCCATCGCTCCGAACACAATAGCAAACTCTTCATCCGAATCGTCACCCAGAGAAGCCTGCTTCACAATCTGAGCCGCCAGTTGATCATGCGGCAGACCATTTCCTGAGAAAATCGGCAGCTTCTGACCGCGGATCAGTGTCGTCAAACCATCTATTGCCGAAATTCCCGTCCGAATATAGTTCCTTGGATATTCTCTCTTAACCGGATTAAGCGGAAGTCCGTTTACATTACGGCGCTCATCCGCCATGACAGGTCCAAGTCCGTCAACTGGTACGCCTACTCCGTTAAAGGTACGTCCAAGCATATCTGCGGATACCGGAACCTCCATCGGATGTCCTGTCAGCTTAGTATGTGTATTCTGAAGCGACATGTTCTCCGTTCCTTCAAATACCTGAATGACGGCTCTTTCATTATCAAGCTCCACGATACGCCCCATCTTTTTCATATTTCCTTCTACGACAAACTCAACAATCTCATCAAAAAATGCTTCCTGTACGCCTTCCAACACTACAAGAGGCCCGTTAATATTGCTGAGTCCAAGATATTCTATTGCCATATTAACCTACCTCCTTTACGCATTTTTCTCAATAATTCTATTATAATAGTCGTCAATGTTTAACTTATACATATCAAGCATCTGAAGATTATCGTTCGGAACATCGTATTTGATGGCAATTACTTTCTCAAAGATGCCCTCCGATTTCAAAATAGACATAGGCATTCCCATCGCAATCAGCTTGCGGCAGGTTTTATACAGATATAAAATAACGTCCATCATCTTAAACTGCTTTTCCATAGACACACAGGTATCGTCCTTATGGAAAGCATTCTGCTGCAAGAATCCCAGACGTATTACCTTTGCGATCTCAAGTGTAAGCTTCTGATCGTCCGGAAGTACATCTGCACCGATCAGCTTCACGATCTCCATCAAACTGCTCTCCTGACTTAAGATTGACATAATACGGTTTCTGTAGTCCAGAAACTTTGGAGACACATTATCCGAATACCACCCGCTCAAGTCATTCAAATATTCACTATAACTTGTGAGCCAGTGAATCGCCGGGAAATGTCTTGCATATGCCAGAGACTTATCGAGTCCCCAGAAACACCGCACAAAACGCTTCGTATTCTGTGTGACAGGCTCGGAAAAATCACCGCCCTGCGGGGATACCGCACCTATGATCGACACAGAACCCGTCTCACCATTTAATGTCTGCATCATTCCGGCACGCTCATAAAAAGCCGACAAGCGGGAAGCCAGATATGCCGGGAACCCCTCCTCAGCAGGCATCTCCTCCAAACGCCCGGAAAGCTCACGAAGCGCCTCAGCCCATCTGGAAGTGGAATCTGCCATAATTGCCACGTCATACCCCATATCCCTGTAATACTCCGCCAAAGTAAGACCTGTATAGATAGATGCTTCACGGGCAGCTACCGGCATGTTGGAAGTATTGGCAATCAGTGTCGTCCGATCCATCAAGGGATTCCCGGACTTCGGATCCACCAGTTCTCCAAACTCTTCCAGAACCTGCGTCATCTCATTCCCGCGCTCTCCGCAGCCGATATAAATAATAATGTCTGCATCCGACCATTTTGCGATCTGATGCTGCGTCATCGTCTTTCCCGTTCCAAATCCACCTGGAATCGCTGCCGTTCCGCCCTTCGCGATCGGGAACATCGTATCTAAGATACGCTGCCCGGTAACAAGCGGAATACTTGCAGGATATCTTTTATGCACCGGTCTTGGTACGCGGATCGGCCAGCGCTGTGTCATCGTAATCTCTTTTCTCGTTCCGTCCAGAAGCTCTAACACAAGCAAAGTATCATTGATCGTGTACTGTCCGTCGGGCTTTACTTCCACAACCGTTCCTTCTATCTGCGGAGGGATCATGCACTTATGGACAATGGCGCGTGTCTCAGGCACTTCAGCAAAGATCGTCCCGCCGTGCAAAAACTCTCCTTCCGTTACTACCATGTGAGTATCCCAAAGCTTACCCGTATCCAGAGAATCCACGCTGACGCCTCTGGAAATAAATGCTCCGGCGCTCTCACCGATCTTCTCTAACGGCCGCTCGATACCGTCAAATATATTGTTCAGAATACCCGGCGCCAGTGTAACAGAGACCGCATCACCTGTTGCCTCAACCTCTTCTCCTGGTCTCAGCCCGGAAGTCTCCTCGTAGACCTGAATCGTAGTCATATCTTTGTCAAGGGAAATCACTTCTCCTACCAGTTTTTCCTTCCCGACATGAACCATCTCAGACATCTTAAATCCAGTCTTTCCCTTCAGGTAAATAACGGGACCGTTAATGCCGTAAATTGCTTCCATTCTTCTGCTATCCAATTCCCGTACCTCCCCTGAACACAAACTTCTGGTATTCCCGTTCGATGGCTCCCTTAAACGCATGGTCAATCAAGATATTCCTCTCATGGACCACCGTACGGATACCTCCGATAAAATCTTCTTTGCTGACCGTAATCGTAACCCCTGTATGCTCCTCCAGATAATCTTTCAGCTTAGCATCTGTCGGGTTAATGTAGATTGTCATGGCAGCGCCATTGGCAAACTTTGCAGCATTTTCAATATATTCTACCAGAAGATGCTTATACTCTTCTGTCTTCATATAATCCTGAAGTATCTCTCCTACTTCCTTGAATAATTGCTTTTTCAGCTTCTTTTGCGTCTTTCCAAATTCCTGCTTTATATCAAGCTGCGCTTTGGATGCAGACATATTGAGCTGATGTCTGATATTCGTCTGCTCCGCTTTAATTCTGATCTCCGCCTGTCTCTTCGCTTCTTCCACATGCTGTTCGTATATCGTCATCAGAGCTTTCTTATGCTGCCAGATGATCGCATTGCCCTGCGCTCTGGCTTCTGTCATGGCAGACGACTGCAGACGCGCTATTTTCTCTTCTATAGTCACGCGTGTCACCCTCTTTTTTACAGTTTTAATCCGATAGCTTCATTTACATAAGACGTGATAAAATCTTTCTTACGGCCGGTACCGTGTCTGTCAGGAATCTCAATCAACAACGGAAAAGCCCTCTCAAGCTTTATCTCATCAAGAAGATCAGGAAACTCTCTTCCAAACTTCTCGGTCAGCAGGATAATCCCTACATTTTTATCATCCATTGCTGTCTCAATCGCTTTTCTAAGCTCCTCCCTTTCGTGAACGACCACGCCGTCAACTCCTGCAAGACGCATTCCCGTCAGTGTATCGACATTATCACTAATCAGATACATTCTCATTCTACAACCTACCTATAATCATGAAAGAAATGATAAGTCCGTACAGACATACACCTTCTGCAAGACCTACAAATATCAAAGATTTACCGAGCGCACTTGGGTCCTCACTGATCGCACCGAGCGCCGCGCTGGCCGCGCTGGCTACGGCAATACCGCCGCCCACACAGGAAAGCCCCGTTGAAAGCGCTGCCGCTAAGTATCCGAAACCCGTAGCATTAGACGCTGCCTGCGCCGCCTCTGCCGCCTGAACCGGAGCACCTGTAAACAACATGATTCCTGCAATCAAAAATGCGCCGAAGAAGAAAAACACATTCGTTGCCAGCGTCATTTTATAACGCTTTTTATTCTTTTCCCCGATCAGAAAATAACCGAATGGAATAATAATGCTAAGTATTAAAGCTGCAATTAATAAAAATTTTACTGTCAGTGTCATGATCTTAATCCTCCTTATATTTGACTCCTACGTCTTTCTCATACCTATTCTTTGCTCTGATTGTTAAATGGTTTAAACTCTCGTCCGGAACCATTGTAGAAACGGCTGAACAGTTCGTAATATTCAAGTCTCAGCACCTGTATCCCTACAACTAATCCTTCCAGAGCGCACACAATGATATTTCCGATAATAACTCCAATCCAATTCGTATGTCCCGCCGTTACCCCTGAAAGCATCAGCACTACCTCCATCATCGCCGCATGGCTGACTGCAAACGCGCCGATACGCACATACGAAATTGTGTTGGAAAAATAACTTAACATCGTCTCAAACAGCTCGAAAAATCCCTGTATCAGAAACATTCCCTTGCTCTCTTCCATCTTCTTGTGTTTTTTCTCCACCAGATTGGTAAGAGGCTCTTTAAACAGGAACAATAATACCGGCACACCCAAGAATAAAACTAACATGATATTTCCCGGCGTCTTATGCCCTGTCATAAACAATACGATCGTAACAATCAAAAATCCGTAGAACACAAGTCCCGCAACTCCATTATGGGAGAACCATATGTTGCCTGTATCATGGGCGCGCACAGCATTAATGATCTGGAAGATCATAACCAGCATATTAAGCCCCATACCGAATGCAATCGCTATTACAAACACCGTATTGAGCTGTCCGATAAACGGCAGATTCGTCATCGCCTCTGTCGGTCTCAGCCAGTGCGCCTCTATAACATCTTCAAAACCAAAGATGCTTCCGAACATAAATCCGAAAAATGCAGAAAACAATCCGGCCACTGATATAATCCCTGCAAGGTTCATCTTTTTCGTAAGGTATAATAATCCTCCTCCTGCGAACAGGCAGAGTCCCTGCCCCACATCTCCGAACATCGCGCCGAATATAAATGTATATGTCAGAGCCACAAAAACCGTCGGATCCATCTCATTGTGAGCAGGAAGTCCATACATCCGGATGAACATCTCGAAAGGTTTGAAAAGCTTCGGATTTTTAAGCTCTGTCGGCGGCTCCCCGAAAAATTTCTCTCTGTCTTCCTCCACCATGATGAACACCTTGTCATCATTTTTTGTTTCTTTCAGGAACTTCTCTACATTCTCCTCGCTCATCCAGCCGCAGAGAATATAATTATCCTCCTGCTCGTCGTTGCTGACCCTTGCGGCGGACCTTCGCACATCAAAATTATTGGCCAGCTCCTGCAGACGCTTCTGCGTTCCTAAAAGCTGCGGAGCATGATCTGTCATCAGCTTCTTGATCTTTTCTTTGACATCCTCAATTCTTTTCGTCGTCTCTCTTATATCGTTCTGCAGATTCGTACATGCCTCCTGCGGCGTACCGATATATTCTATCGGAATCCTGATTCTCTCAAAATGAAGGGAACGGAAGATCGAATCTGCTTTTCCCACATCTGCATTCGCCGCAAAATAGCAGCCGTACACATAATTGTCGTTCTGCGCCGCTTCAATAAATACGGCATCCAGATCATCATACAGATACTTTCCCAGCCGCTGATAGTAATCTACCGCCATTCTTCCGAACCGCACCTGCATATATTTGTAATGCAGAACCTTCTGCAGTTCCAGCTGCATGGAGCCAAACGGTTCCAAAACACTGAACTTCTCTGTCAGCAGATCCTTTTTCTTCTTCAACAGTTCCTTTTTCTCCTGCAAATCCACATAGCTGCTGTTAATTTCACGGACAAGCGACAGCATATCCTCCTTTGAAAGCGTACGGTCTACATCGTAGCCTCCTCCTTCCAAGATCGATACAAACTGCTCCGTTCTTGCCAGCGGCTCTTTGTATGGATTCACCTCGACAAACGGGAGAAGATTGTCTGTTGTCCGAAGTTCTGTAATCGCATTTTCAAGCTGTATTGCATATTTAGATAAATATACATCGCATACACGGTCAATGTCTGTCCTCGGACCGCTGATGCTAAGAAACTTCATCTTTACAATCATTGAATCACACCTCCTAAGTATCCTAATATGTCTCTAGATGATAAGCCGTAGCGAATACATTCAAGCGCACTTACTATTTTCCTTATCTCTTCCTCCTTTAAAAACAAATATGCATTCATCGTTGCCACCGAATAAGGATTGTTCCGTCTGTCAGACAGATAAACCGCTTTCAATATCTCTCTGGACTGCTGCTCTAACATATGGCCTTCTTCAAACGTGAGCTTCTTCCCGTATCTTGTAAGACCCACCTGCTTTATAAATTCCTCGACAGTCGGCGCCTCCACCAGCGCTTTAAACTCTTCTTTACTGAACCGATACTGAATCGGTATCATCATCATATAGATATCCGGCGGAAGCATATTATAATATTTCTTGGCTCTGTAGATCCATCGAATATTCGTAAGGTCAATCTTCATGCCATAATCCTTCATGAAAATCTCTCTTTCTTTGCCCTTAAGAAGCCGCTTTTCATCTTTCCACATCATGGAAAAATAATATAATTCCAAAGTCAGATCATAATCATATAAAGTTGCCGCGCCTGATTCCCGTAATGTCTGGAGCGGAGAATAATATTCCGTGCCTTTCAGATTATCGATCAGCTCTTCAACATTCTTTGACAATACAAGCTTGCTGACCGACAACTGGGAATATTTGTCAAAAATCTCTTTTTTATAATCAATATCAAACGGAACATCATAGTGGTTAAACACAATTCTAAGACAGTAATTAATCAAATCTATCTCATATCTTTTCCAATATGTTTTCAGAAACTTCTTCTGTTCCATACCCACAAACCGAAAAATCCGCGTATAATCATCATAAAACGACTGCGCCAGTACCTTCTCCACATTACCTCTGTGATATAGGGAAGTATCCATCCGATTGATATATTTCGTATATGCGGGCTTTTCCTTCAGATATTCAATTACTTCCGGAACAGTCTTAAGATTCGCGATATTCTCGTAGTCTGCATCTGTCAGAAGCTTGGCTTGCATGGCACGTACCTTCGTGGTAATGCCGCTATACGTCCTAAGATTACCCATATGCTTACACCTCTAATATCTGCTTCAATATTTTTTTCGCATATTCTGTATGGTGCTCTGCAAATTCAGCCTCCAGATTGTCGATCGTATCTCGATGCTTCTTTTTTTCTTCATCAAGCACTTGCTCCATCTTCTTACTTCCTTCCGCACGGATGGTCTCTAACCGCTTGTTCACTTCCTCATTAAGCTTCCGGTCAAATTCATCTCTCTCAGCCTGAATCTTTTTTTCTTCCTCGAACTTCTGCTTTTCGGCGTTATCAACGATCGCCGCCGCTGTCTCTTCAATCTCTGCAAGTCTCTTAATAATCGAGTCCATACTACACCCCCATCCACTTTCATTTATTATGTATAAATGGTTATAAACCTTCGCTATACATAATACACCTTTTTTCGCAAATTTCCATAGTAAAATTTAATAAAATTTTTATTTTTTTCATGTGAATTTATGCCTTTTTACAGGCACTGTTTTTCTTCTTTCTTTTTGCCTTTAAAACGTATTGCTAACTACTGCTTTATCGCATATAATATCCATACTGATTTTATGAAAGAGAGCCGTATTTTTATGAGACTTAGAAATATCCCAAGGGCAGAACATGTCTTAAATTCCAGCCCTTTCGTTATTAAAGATCCCTGCGAATACCGCGGAAAATGGAATACCTGCATTTTCCAGAACAAGCATCCGATACATATCGAGATCGGCATGGGAAAGGGGCAGTTTCTTTTGACTAATGCCGCACAGAATCCCCAGACAAACTACATCGGTATCGAGCGGTATTCCAGCGTACTGCTCAGAGCCGTCGAAAAGCTGGATGAACCTGCCGTCAACGCAAAGGTCACTGAAAACCTTCGTTTTCTCTGTATCGACGCCGGCGAGATATCCCAAATCTTCGCAGCCGGCGAGATATCCCGCATTTACCTGAATTTTTCTGATCCATGGCCAAAGGCACGCCATGCCAGAAGAAGGCTTACCTCAAAGGAATACTTCGCCCGCTACGATACCATCCTAGCGCCGGAGGGTCGAATCGAATTTAAAACTGACAATCGGCAGCTTTTTGATTTTTCCGTAGAACAGCTTGAAAACTCTGATATGTGGGAGATTGCCGCCTGCACTTATGATCTGCATCATAACAGTTCGATGAACAGCGGCAATATTATGACGGAGTACGAGGAAAAATTTTCTTCCCTCGGAAATCCAATCTGTAAATTAATTGCTGTGCGAAGCCCAAAGTAAAACTTATCCGCGCTTATTCATGCTAGCATGTATCGCAGGACCTTTTATCTTGGCTGCTTATGATACTACGAATTGTTCCGCACTTCGTGCTCCCACAATTCTAAAACATTCGAAATCCGCCTTGTACAAGGCTCCTTTCTCATGTTTGGCAGGCCCCAAGGTCTTGCTTTTTCATGCTAGCATGTATCGCAGGACCTTTTATCTTGGCTGCTTATGATACTACGAATTGTTCCGCACTTCGTGCTCCCACAATTCTAAAACATTCGAAATCCGCCTTGTACAAGGCTCCTTTCTCATGTTTGGCAGGCCCCAAGGTCTTGCTTTTTCATGCTAGCATGTATCGCAGGACCTTTTGGCCTTTAGTATCATATACTAATAGGGAATAATGATTCCGGAGGCTTTTATGAAACTTGGATTTGTAAAACAATGGCGCAGAAAACGTTATAAATCCGCCTATTTCAAAAGACACCGGAGCAGAAGGCTCTGCTGTATCTATCATTCTCTCCGTGAAGTCTGCGAGATACTGAATTCAAATATAAACTTCCGGAACAAATAAGAAAGGTTGAGATACATGCTACATTTGACAGCAAATAATTTTGTAATGGAAATAAAGACCAGCTCATTGCCTGTAGTCGTCATGTTTTACGCTGCTTGGTGCGGCAAATGCGCTATGATGAAGCCGCTCGTAGAAGATATAGAACCCGTATACAAAGACCGTATCCGGTTCTGCGAAGTTGAGGTGGAGGAATCACCGGGGCTGGCCGAAAAATACGGCGCATCCATCGTTCCTACCTTTGCCTTTTTTCAGAAAGGAAGACTGCTTGGAGAACTGCACGGAGTGATGGAAGATACCACTTTTGAGAAGCATCTACAAAAAATATTCAGAAATTGTTAAGATGGTTTTTCTTTTCAAATCAGTATCCCTGTGATATATTATGAAAGGATAACTATAAAAGTACTATTAATAAAGGGGAGTTGTAATATGAAAAAAAATCAAATGAAAGTACCGCAGCGTACTTTGCGCTGCATTAAAAGGACCTTGCCCGTCTTTGTCACGGCTGCAGTGGTATGCGCAAGCCTGCCAATGGTAGCAAGAGCCGACAATTCAAAAGTTGTTACACTTGGAGCCAATTTGTCAGACAAACAGAAGGCTTCTATGTATGAATATTTCGGGACAACTGCTGATGAAGTTGATACGATTGAAGTAACCAATCAAGACGAACGCAAATATATGGAAGGCATTGCCTCCGAAGCTCAGATTGGGAAGAAAACTTTTAGCTGTTCCTATGTAGAGCCGACCAATGACGGCGGAATTCAAGTAAAGGTTGCGAATCTTACCTTTGTAACAAGTTCTATGATCGCCAGCACTCTTCTCACATCCGGCGTAGAGAATTGCAACGTCGTTGCCGCCTCTCCGACCGAGGTGTCCGGGACGGGCGCCTTGACAGGTATCATGATGGCTTATGAATCCGCCAGCGGCGAGGAATTAAGCGAAGACCAGAAGGCAGCGGCGACAGAAGAGCTTGTCACTACCGGCGAACTTGCTGACGAGATCGGACAGCAGGAAGCCTCTGATCTGATGAATCAGGTAAAACAGGAAGTCATTGAAGAAGGTCTCAGCGACGAAGGCGAGATAACAGATACGATCAACTCTGCCGCGAAAAAAGCGGGCGTTGACCTGACAGATGAGCAGATTGCGCAAATCGTTTCCCTCATGCAGAACATCGCTCAATATGATTACGATGTAAAGGCATTGAAAGAGACACTGGATAATCTGGGCGGAAAAGAAGAAGGCTTTTTCTCAAAGCTTGTCAGCACATTTGCCGGATTCTTTGGCGGCGGGGACGACAAAGGCGGCATCATCAACAGTACGAATGACAATATTCTTGGCGACAATGCAGTAATCGACAGTACTTTAGATGATATGAAGAATAAGATGAACTCCGACAAAGAGGACGGATTCTTTGATAAAGTCGCTAATTTCTTCAAGGGTATTTTCGGAGGAAATGAGACGGAGAATGCTTCAGAGGATGAAACCGCACCCGAAAGCGAATCTGATGAGTCCGCACCGGAAGACTCCATAGCACCTCAAAGCGAAGATACTCCAGAAACACTTGATAACAATTCTGACGACCCGGAAGCTCCGATCAGCGAAGATGACGATGATCCATTGCAAAACGGGCACGACGGCGATGCTGACGATGATGATCCATTGCAAAACGGGCATGACGGCGATGCCGACGATGACGATAATTCAGAGGATACAGATACTGCAGATAACGGCACAGATGATATTGCCGAATAATAAATTACTGCAAGGCGCTGTCTGGAAATAATATTTCAAGACATCTGCTTTTTAGACTCAATAAAACCCCTCTGGAATCAGGTGCATTTGCGCATCTTTTTCCAGAGGGATTCTTCTTATCCTGACACAATTTTCAAGTAAGTTTTTTCGCTGATTTCCTTTGATGATTTCATTTTCATATCATAACGATAGCATTTGTAATTATTCCCTTTATATTTTATATAATACACATATCTGGAAGTGATTTTCCTTACGTTATATGGATCCGCAGAAAGTTTTTTCACAAGAGTCCTTTTATTCTTTCCGTTTATGCTGCAGCTCATGATTCTCACAGACGTATTATTGACTTTTTCTGCATAATATACCTTCCCCGCGGAAAAATTCAGACCGCACATGCATTTATTGCTGAATTTAATAAACTTTCCGGTCTTGCAGTTATAGATATATGCTTTGCCGCCCAACTGGTTGTCGCAAAATAGCATATATTGCTTATATTGTTCAAATGGAACTGCATTTTTTATAATACATTTTACTTTTTTCGTTTTTACATTCAAGCGATAAGTATGCTTGCCGGCAGAAGCAAGACCGCCCGGAACATATAAATTCCCGTTGTAGTAGGCATTAATATAGGCTCCCTCTTTCACTTTACCAATGAGCTTACGGTTCTTCCCGTTGATTTTTACAGAATAAATATACAGATATTTAGAATTTGAACGGCTTTCCTCATAATAAACTGCGGAACCGTCGGATAATGCTCCCAAGATCTGTCCTCCCTTAGAAGCTTTGGCAATTGCCTTTCCTGCTCCCGTCTTCGATTTGGAAGCATAAATCCTGCCTTTGGAGTTCCAAAGATAATACCCTCCTGCTTTATTCCGTTCATTCTCTTCCCAATATTGGGCAACTCTCTTGTATGCGGCAGCTTGGGCTCTTATCGGACGAGCCGCCAGACAGAGCCCCGCCAGAATACAGATTGTCAAAACTATCCGCAGACCTGCTTTTTTTTGTAGCTTCATAATTCTCTCCTTTCCTTATAGCTTCATCCATGTATATAGGGGGGGGGGGGGGGGGGGGGGGGGGGGGGGGGGGGGGGGGGGGGGGGGG
>CAMNTQ010000041.1 GCA_946558695.1 uncultured Lachnospiraceae bacterium | reverse complement strand
TAGAAGGTAAGGGTGGAAGGGCAGTGTAAGAGACTACCGCCCTGCTGGTAACAGCGGGGGCATATGTAAACCCCATCCGAAGCAAGACCGGATAAAGACTATGTGGCGGCCCGTCACGTCTTAGGTTGGTTGCTGGAACCTGCCGGTAACGGCAGGTCTAGATAGATGATTACCCAACGACATAACCCGGCTTATCGTCTTGCTCGTTATCTATAATTTACCAGAAGGGCAAAGAGCAGAACTGATTGATGGTGAGTTATATATGATAGCAGCACCTGACAGAATTCACCAAGAATAAACTTACAGATGAAGGCTGCAACGGTGCGCCTGACTGGATTATTGAGATTGTATCACCTACAAGTCGTGCAATGGATTATAATAAGAAGTTATTTAAATACAGGACGGCAGGAGTTAGAGAATATTGGATAGTTGATTCGATGAAACAATTAACAACCGCCGCAAAGGCAGCGTAAAAAATCCATTGACAGAGATAGCCGATAGGCATTGAAAAACCGCCGTTATGGCATTCCCCATAGCGGCGGCGTACATATTCGAAAATATTTCTCGAAAATCATTTGAAAATAAATATTTCTTCAATAGGTGTTTCAACAGTCCTTGAAATATCAATCGCTAATTTCAATGAAGGGTTATACTGTGCTTTTTCTAATCGCATAATGGTTTCCCTTCGTACACCTACTTTTTCTGCTAATTGTTCCTGTGTTAAATCCTTTAGTTGTCGGTATTTTTTAAGTCTACACTCAAACTCTGCCATCTTTTATACCTCGCTTTCATCTGCGTGGTCATCGTGATCATAACGGTAGAGTAAATATTCTGAAAGAAAAATTCCTAAAGCCAGTGCAAGGGATAAAAGGATAATTATAGCTATCAAGGTATATTCAAAATTTCCCAAAAGTTTTCCTTGACATAGAACTATCAATGTAATCAGAATGATTGAAAAAGTAATTCTATATGCTTTCAGTTGTGCAAGGATTGCGTTTTCACGGAAGCGTTCATCCATAAATGTTCCTGACATTTTCCCTTCATAGTAAAACCCAAAGAAGCCAAAGAATAAGAAAAAAACAAATGGGAAAACACTGCCATCAATGGAATATGTCCAAAATCCAGCGAACCCCAAAAAACCTAACAGCCCTAAAAATCCTAATTTCGGATTGAGTTTACGGGTGGTATTTGTTCTTTCTAGCTGCTGTCGATTTCTTCCGATACTTACAATAAGCGTTATAAACAGAGTAAAAACATAAATACAGATAAGGGAAACAGAAATAATCATCGGCAAGTCCTTTATCTGAAATGTGTAGCTATTGAAATCCATTGGTACGACTAAACGGGAGTCATTGAACTTGACAGCATACCATGATGAAACAAGTATAAGCAGAACACAAAAAATCCCGCAGCCAATCAAAATTCTGGCCTTATTTTTCTTCATAGATGAACCTCCTAAATAACGAGATATATTTATCTCTTAATAAGATAAATATATCACTTTACTTTGAAAAAGTCAAGAAACAAAGAGACAAATATATCACTTTTTATCATCTCATTTGAATGAAAAGGCACTCCTGCATTTTGCAAAAGTGCCTAAAATTTGACTATGCATAAATTATTCCATTTTCCACAATTTCTTTTCCACATACTCTGATATTATTCATTTTCCGCACCCATTCGAGCTGATTTTCTGCTTTAAAAAATTCTGTTATCCATTTTCTGTCAGCATATTTTTTTACCAGTCGAAAAAACATTTCCTCTGCCTGCTTATCAATATCAGCAAGGTAACTATTCAACTTTCCGCTTATGAGCAGCGTAGTGTAAACCGCCCGTTTATGTTCCTGCAAATAGCGTTTGTGTCGCTGCCCCCATAAGCCGATGAGTTTCTAATTATATATTAAAAAATTATTGACAAAAATTATCTGAATGATAAATTATAAGTATACTTTAAGTTTAAAAGGAATCGATAAGGATGAAAAGAATATATAAATACGAAATCATAGTTATTTTTTGTGTTTTGGTATTTGTTGGATTACATACTTTGAAAATAAATAACTCAAAAGGAATAAAGTCAGAATACCTAATTGATATATGGATTGTAAATAAGCAGGGCATCGATATAGATTTTATTCAGTTAGGAGTGGTTTTAAACGAAAATGAGGAAAAAGTAATTAATATGATAGATGAGGAGTATGTAAAGAAAGAGAATATGCATCTTACGATAAGCTATTCTCCTGAAACACAGTTCTTCTTGAAAGGAAGTTCTGATAAAAAGGAGATAAAACCTTGTTATTTTAATCTGAAAGAATATTCAAACACGCAAGGAGAGCAAAGAATAGATTTTTACATTGATAATTATGAAATATACAAAAATTAAAAACAAATTGCAGTAGTATTGGGGAGAGTTATGCTTTCTCTGATATTAATAAAACATATATCAGGAGACGCCGTATGCTGCCTAAAATTATATATAAAAATTTCAAAAGCAATATTAAAAATTACATCCTATTTTTTACTAGTAATATCATCGCGGTTGCAGAATTATTCGTTTTTTGGGGGTTGAATGATGTTGTGATGCGTGCGGTAATGGATCCGTCAGTCATGATGGGAATAAAGAGCGACTTTATGATAGCCGTCAGTCTGGTGACGATGATTACCGTACTGCTGATGGTATTTTCCATGAAGTACTACATAAAGCTCCGGGCAAGGGATTATAGTACATTTATCATGCTGGGGATGAAAAAGAAGACGTCTTACCTGCTTCTGTTTGGAGAGTACGTCATCGGATGTCTCGGTTCGCTTGGGCTTGGCTTTCTGGCGGGAAACAGCTTGCTGTACGGGCTTTTGCGTGCTCTCCACCGGTATGATCCGGAGAAGATCACCGTCAGCATGGTGGGATGGAAGATATACCGCAATACAGCAGGACTCTGTCTTGGGGTTATGTTTGGAATATTTGTCATCCTGTTGGTGTGGATGGATGGCAGGGACTTAAGCATGCTGATGATGAAGGAGGAAGCAAAAGAAAAGCGTCCGGTCAGCTCAAAGTGGCTTCTGCTTACCGTGCTGGGGATTGCTGTTGTGCTGCTGGCGGTAAGGCAATATAATCCGGGAACTTGGGGATATTATTTTTCACATGTGGAATTTGTGGCCGGTGGTTTTCTAATTGTAGCGTTTGGCGGTGGATTTGCGCTTGAACGGGTAAAAAAGAGACGGTTTTATCTTCATTATGCGCTGAAAATCAATCAGCTTGACAGTAAGTACCAGAGCAATATGCTGATAATCCTTATACTGTTTGCGGTTCATTTTTTCGCCCTCTCCTATATCGGCATCCAGATCGCACAGCTGCTTCCTTTGGATAAGAATTCGGGAAATTATCCGTATGATACCGTATGGATGGCGCAGCAGAAGGATATGGAGTTCAGTGAAAAAATAGCGGAAAAATACGGCGGCACAGTCCGGCACGTCCCTATGATCCGTGCAACGATGTTTTATTCCCAAGAGGAGATTGGAATATCTGAATCCACGTATAGGGAACTGACTGGAAAATCCTATGGTCTTAAAGGAAAGGAAATTGCAGTAGGAATTGAGGATCAGGATTATATGGAGGAGAAAGAAGTAAAAGACAGGGTGCTTTTGGATCTTTTTGGATGGCTTTATATCGGGAAATATAACCCGGAGAAGGAAGAATTTTCCTCCTCCAAGGTTTTGTATGATAGGCAGTATCGGTATGAGATAAAGGAAATGCATACCCAGAACCTGTTTGGAAAGTTTACGCTGGAAGAAGCGGGGGAAGCAGGAGAAGATACGGTTATATTTTCCGACGGATACTTTGAGGAGCAATGGAGGGAACAGGCGGCAGATACGGAGGAGGTATCCATGCTGGAACTTTTTGCATTTCCAGAGGAGACGGAACACGAGGCATGGAAAGAGATAAAGGCATATGCAGATAAGAATGGCGCGGAGGTATTTCAGTCGGATCCATATCATACACAGCACGCAGTCTGTTATAACAGGGATGTGTTTCTTAAAGGGCAGAAGATGAGCACGCTGTTCCTGCTCTCAAGTAAGCTGTTTATCCTGATTACACTTTTTGTAAGCGGAATCTTTATAATGGCAGTTAAAAATCTATCGGAATTATCCGCTTATGCCAGAAGATATGAGTTTCTTAATTCCATGGGGATGAAAAGGAAAGCGCAGAAAAAGAACTTGAACTTTGAAATCCAGAGCCCGCCGGGTATTGCGCTGGCTGTGGGTGCATGTCTGGCAGTTGTGTATGCCTTGACTGAGGCATACTGGTATATCCTGAACGGACAGAAGCTTGCCGGTGATTTTTGGAAGTACTGGTGCGGGATAGCGGCAGCCTATATTGTGACCGAACTGATTGTGCAGAGGCTGTTTGCAGAGTACATATACAAAAGGCTTAAAAAAGCATAGAGAATAAGATTGTATACGAAATAAGAACAGTTTAGATGAAGGAAGTTATGATTTAAAGGTTATTGGGGCTGTCTGATGACAGCCCCAAAATATTTTATATGACAACCCTGTCTTGTAATGATTATTTCCTTGCCAGATGTCCGGTATACTTCTCTTCACAGTATTTGCAGCGGTAGATCTGGTTCTCCTCGTCTGTCAGGGTGAAGATATGCTCCAGCCCCTGCTCGATAGAAGTGATACATCTTGGGTTCCGGCAGTGGATGACATTTCGGATCTCAGCAGGGAGATGAAGGTCTTTCTTCTCTACGATCTCAGAATTCTTGATGATATTGATGGTGATATTGTGGTCAATAAAGCCTAATACGTCAAGATCCATAAAGTCGATCGGGCATTCAATCTTCATAATATCTTTTTTTCCCATCTTGCTGCTCTTGGCATTCTTGATAATTGCCACGCAGCAGTCCAGCTTGTCCAGATTGAGGTATTTATAAATATCCATGCTTCGTCCGGCCTGTATGTGGTCCAACACAAAACCTTCTTCGATGCGTCCGACATTTAGTGTATTTTTTACCATATGTAATTCCTCCTTATATTCTTTACTTGACTTCAATTTCTAAAAGGGTCAGAATCAATGCCATGCGGATATATACTCCGTACTGCACCTGCTTAAAGTATGCTGCTCTCGGATCTGAGTCTACTTCAACAGAGATTTCATTCACCCTTGGAAGCGGATGGAGGACATACATATCCTTCGGGGCAAGTTCCATCTTTTTTGAATCTAATATATAAAAATCTTTCATGCGGACGTAGTCTTCTTCGTTGAAGAAACGTTCCTTCTGAACGCGTGTCATGTAGAGAAGGTCAAGATTTGGAAGAGCGTCCTCAAGGCGGACAACTTCTTTGTACGGAATCTTGTTCTTGTCAAGGACATCAGAACGTATATAGCTTGGGAGTCTCAGTTCTTCCGGGGAGATCAGCACGAACTGGATGCCGGTGTATCTCACCAGTGCATGGATCAGAGAGTGGACGGTACGTCCGAATTTTAGATCGCCGCACAGGCCGATCGTCATATTGCCCAGATGACCTTTCAGGGAACGTATCGTCAACAGGTCGGTGAGCGTCTGTGTCGGATGCTGATGTCCGCCGTCTCCGGCGTTGATAACTGGAATAGAAGAATGTCTGCAGGCTACCATAGGAGCTCCTTCCTTTGGATGGCGCATAGCGCAGATATCCGCGTAACAGGAAATGGTACGGATTGTATCGGATACGCTCTCGCCTTTTGAGGCAGAGCTGGAATCTGCTGAAGAAAATCCCATAATGCTCCCGCCTAAGTTCAGCATGGCGGCCTCATGGCTCAGTCTCGTTCTGGTACTTGGCTCGTAGAAAAGCGTCGCCAGCTTTTTCCCCGCGCACGCATGTGCATATTTTGCAGGATTCGCTTCAATATCTCCGGCCAGATCCATAAGCTTTTCCAGTTCTTCTACGGAAAAATCCATTGGACTCATCAAATGTCTCATAAATACCTCCTCAATGTGTAGATTAAAATTTCCAAGAGATATCATATAATAAATAGAAGATATTTTCAACGTCTGCAGAGAATTTTTTCAAATAATAATCCTGCTCCGAACCAGAGAGGCGCATAGTCAAGGCGGATCAGCCCTTTGACATTAAAAGGGCATTTGCTGTAATCCCATGGGCATGCTTCAAAGCGCTTAAGGAAAGAGCCGGTCAGGTATTCTCCTGTAAAGATACAGACCGTGTAGACGCTTCCGCGAAACCACAGACTGTGCTTTTTTAAAAGCGTGCAGACTGGCTTTAAAAGGCTTGCCATGCCATAGATAGGGAACATCCAGATAGAGGTGTTTCCGACTAATTTTGGGTCTTTGTCAAAGAGACTGTGTATGCTTGTAAAAATGATTTCCATGCACCAGCCGGTCGTGCCGCAGGTGAGGAAATTGTTTCCGAACTGAGTGATCATAAAAACCTTCCTGATTTGTATTTTTGGATTTTAACTTAGTG
Organism: uncultured Lachnospiraceae bacterium; assembly: GCA_946558695.1. Taxonomy (GTDB): domain Bacteria; phylum Bacillota; class Clostridia; order Lachnospirales; family Lachnospiraceae; genus MD308. Next base: position 22,523 of record CAMNTQ010000041.1, on the reverse strand, counting down.
TCTAAGGCTAGTATGTCAAAAAGAAATAGTTTTTATGACAATTCTGGAAATAAAACAAATTTACGCTTTTACCCAACTGCCGATCCATTTATTGGTCGTATAATTGTACTGCCGCTTGTAAAGGACTCCATTGATCATTTTATATTTCCATTGAATATTATCACTTTGCGGAGCGGTTAAAGAAGAGCTGGGAATGTTGCTTCCGATAACAGCAGCCGAAGTTGAATGGATATTTGCGCAGAGAAATAAGGAAGTAATTAAACTAAAAAAGGTAAGTATAATATAATTTCTTTTGGTATTCATTCGATATGTTCTCCTTCTTCGTATATTTTATAATTTTTAAATTCGTCAGGCAATTCAGGTATAGTTCCGACATGTATTCCTTCAACATATATTTCATAACCATCAGCCGTATGAATAAAATATGTGTCATCTATTTCCATTGTGAACGAACCGTCTTTGCTTATTGAAGAAGTTTTGAAGTCCGGGTCAACAACAATGAACAAAGAAAGAATCATTACAACGCAAATAAGTATTGTATGGATGGAAAGTTTTTTTTTCTTTTTTGTTTCCTTAAGTGGATCTTTCAATATAAAAGACAGCCGCATCTTCAAGTCAGAATGATTCTTCCGTACGAAAGAGGTTAATTCCTCGGAACTATTGATAGGGGCAGTAATTTCTGATCTGACGATTTTCAGTATCAGTTCGGCATAGTCTATGCTGTTATAATTCGAATGCTCCTGCATAAGAAGATAGTCGCTGGCAAGTTCGAGAGTAAGGGCATATTCTCTCTTCATCAGATATACCAGCGGATTCCACCAATGAATGCATGAAAGGACTTCCAGCAGCCGTTTCATCCATAAATCGTGATTTTTATAGTGATTGATCTCGTGCATACAGATGTAGTCCAGTTCTTCTGCTGTAAAGCACTTGTACGACTTCGGGAAAACGATGGTTGGATGCAGGATCCCGCTGATTGCAGGAGATATGCTGTGGGGAACAACGGCTATATTAATAGGTTTCGCGCTGTGTTTTTTTACTGCGGCAAAAAGGCTTTTGTACTGGTCTTCTTCGCGGACAGTATATACATTAAGATAACTCCTCAGATGTGCAGAGCGGATATACAACTTTGCAAGCCTGACAGCGGCAATGATCAGCCAGCATAGCGTTAAGACATGGGAGAGCATATAATCGGACTTTCCTATTTGTCCATAGACAATACTAGCAAGAGGAAGAAGGAACTTCCTTGAAAATATGGTATAAGTGAAAGGAAAATTGACGGGAATGCACATTCTCAGAAAGATAACGGCAATACCGGCAAAAATAACCTTTGCGCCGTAAATGTATGAATGGTCCAGCTTATATAAAATAATATATAAGTAGACAGTGAGAAAAGTAATTCCCAAAGTGCAGGTAATGAAAGGTCCCATTGATATAGCCATTATTTTTCTCCTATTTCTGATTTTCTTTTGCTGATCATATCCTGAAGTTTATCCAGCTCCGAGGGATCGGTCTCGCTGTTTATGAGAGAGGCGAAAAGAACGGAGCGGGATGTGTCTCCGAGGATATTTTTGTAAGTGTCTTTGCAGTATTCGTCTTTGGAGATCAGGGGGCGATAGCTTCTGGACAGAACGGTTCCGCTGTATACGATATCTGCGACTTCTATCGCTTCTGCTTTTATAAGAACTCTGAGACAGGCCTGAACAGTGTTGATGTTAAGGTTTTCATGTTTTTTTACGATCTCAGATGCGATGAGAGGAGTATCGCTGTTCCAGAGAATCTTCATGACTTCTAGTTGCTGTTTGCTGAGTTTTTTCTTCATATTCCACCTCCTTGTCTATAAAATTGGTGTGTTGTTTTTATTATACTGAAAAAATAAAATTAATACAATAATTTGTGTGTATTTTCTGATGGTTAAACTATATTTTGAAATAAAATTGACAAATGTATTATATAATGATAAATTATATATATAATATAAAATTTATAATTTATTGAACGATTAATTAATGAGGATGAAAAGGGATATGGAGCAAAAGCCGTTTTTTCATTTGTTTAGAACTTGAAAGGATTTTTTATGTCAAAGAGGGTTATTAAAACGGAACATCCAGCAACTATTTTTGCCATATTTTTCATGAAAAATTTTGGCAAAATAGTTACTGTTAGGTGAAATGGTGGTGGGATGATATGAAAAGTATTTTCTTTAAAAGCTTATGGAGCAGCCGGAAAGATTATTTTTTAGTCATTGCGGGAGGAATTTTTATCGTTTCTTTAGTATTTTTTACGACGGCGATAGGAGACTGCCTTGTTATGATCAGCAAAGGCCGTCCGGCAGATGTTACAGAAAGTGTCGGAATTGTAGAAAGTGCTTTTATTTATTGTTATATTTTCTTTCTTTTGCTGATGATCCTTCTTTTATTGTCGTATTTAAGGAAACGTTCAAAAGATTATGAGATGCTGCGGAAGTTAGGCATTAAGAACAGGCACTTTCATGCATTTGTGGCGGCGGAATATCTCGGTATCGTCACTATCTCTGTGAGCGGCGGAATTTTGATCGGGATGATAGGAACAGAGCTTACAAAACCGATTCTGTTACATGTTTTTTCAGACATGGTTACAGAGATCCATTATGGTCTTAACCCGATAAAGCTTACAATGATTGTGAGTGGAATTATCTTCGGACTGAGCTTTATGATCTGTGATGAAGTTATTGTCTGTTTTGGGATAGAAGCTGTTTTGATGATGGGAAAAAAGGCTGGGCGGGCTTTCCGGAAGTCACCGGTGTTTGGTCTTCTTGGAATATTGACCTATATGATGGGGCTTTTTTCCCTTTGTTCCTATTGGGGAAAGACAGGAAAACTTGTCCCCACGGCATTTGGTATTATCGCGGTTTATCTTATGCTGCTGTCATTTGGTGGAATCTATCTTCAGAAACTGATGAAGAAGGAACGGAAATATTATAGAAATATTCTGTGGATGGATAATTGGTATCACAGATTTTTTTATAATATGAATATGACTTATATCACAGCAGCATTTCTATTTGTAATATTCTTTTCTTTCTTTACAAAGCTGGCAGACAATTATCCGGTATATGAAGAAACAAATTATCCTTATGATATTGTCTGGATGGCCGACGCTTTGGATGAAAATTTCCTTGATTCAATTGAGAAAAACCACTCTGTAACACTTGATAAGATTCCATGTATCAGGGTGACCGCTCCGGATTATGGGGAACATACTGGAATTTCTGCTTCTATTTTGAAAGAATGGACTGGTAAAAAAGTGGATCTTAAAGATGATGAGGTTTATATTATATATCAAAGGGAACGTGAGCAAAGAAATATGCTCGGAATTGATTATGGCAGAGAGATGCCACGTCTTCACATAGGAAAGGCAGAAAGTTTCCTTTGGCTCTGGAATACACCCTCAGTCATTCCCAGCGCCAGATTTGATACAAAATTTAAGATTGCAGGAAAAGAAGACCGGATACTCACAGGCATCTTTGAGAGCAGGCAGGTGGAAAAGCTTCACGGCAGTGTTTTTGAGGATATCATCGTCTTTTCTGATAATTATTACAACGAGGTGAAAAATGCTGCCAAGGGTTCTGATTTGGCGGTATTGCTGAATATTTCCGGTGATTATGAACAAGTGAGAAAGGAAATCTTTACATATGCAAAAGAACATTCTGAGATCAATTTTTTTGATCATAAAAACGGAAATCTTATTTATGAAAAAAGAGAGCTGCTTCTAGAGAGCAGTCAGCGGAAAATATATAATATTACTTCATCTGTATTTAATATAATTACACTGTATTTCTGTGTTGTATTTATTATGGTCACAAAGAAGAGGAATGATTTTAAAGAAATGGAGTATAAATATCATTTTTATCTGATTTGCGGTATGCCAGAGAGGAAACGGAAAAAATTAATGAAAAAGGAAGTTCTTTTTCCGGTAAATCTTGCGATTTTTTTCGGAATGGTGCCTTGCATATTCTATCTATATATGAGTGTATTGGAGAAACATCTGCATATGATGCAGAATTTCAGATATTTTTTATTTGCTGCGTTGGGAATGCTGGCGGGAAGTATCATACTTAAGATATTTATGTATGTGGAAACCTGCTGGACAATTAAAAAGATTGAGAGGAAGCAGAAAGATGGAGAAGAAAAAATATAAGTACATATTGGACATACAAAATATAGAGAAAAGTTATTATACAGTTATCTCTGATGGGGAAAAGATGGAGTGTCCGGTGCTTAAAGGGATATCTTTTCGTGTGGTACCCCATGATTTTATCGGGATTATGGGAAGTTCCGGCTGCGGCAAAACAACGCTTTTAAATATATTAGGAATGCTTGGCAGACCAGATAAAGGAAAGGTATTATATAAAGGAATATCAACAAATGAAATATATGGAGAGAGACTTGCTATGATCAGACGAAAAGAGATTGCTTTTATTTTTCAAGACTATTATCTCATGGATAGCTTGTCGGTTAAGGAGAATATAATGCTGCCGTTGATTTTAAATGAGGAGGATCCTCATGAAAGTGCCCGTACAGCGGAAAAGATTGCAGATAAATTTAAAATCGCGAAATTACTGAATAAAAAACCGTATGAATTATCTGGAGGAGAAAAGCAAAGGACAGCAATCTGCAGGGCGATCGCAGAGAAGCCGGAATTGATCTTGGCCGATGAGCCTACCGGCAATCTGGATTCCAGATCTGCAAAGATTGTGATGAATTCGCTGGCTTATATTAATAAAAAACTTGGAAAAACGATTCTTATGGTAACCCATGATCCTCAAATTGCGAGTTATTGCAGAAAGGTTCTCTTTCTTAAAGAGGGAAAGGTATTGGATATTCTAAAATGTGAAAGCGATAAGGAAGAATTCCGCCGGAATATACTGAATCAAATGCAGAGGATGTGGTGACAGAATTGGAAAAAGCAATAAATTTATCAATATGTGATTCGGAAAATCCTGATACCTAAGATATAATCAATAGAGCACAAAATCAGGGTGTTAGGGCTGGGCCATTATCTGCTTTATTTAGAATCAATTAATAAATGTTCATAAAATCTTCTTGCAATTGGGAACATACGGTTGTATAACTATATCAATAAAGGAAAGCAGCAGAAGTACTTATAAGTTTTGGAAGGAATGAAGAAAATATGGCTACATTAGAGGAACTGCGCATGCAGCTTGATGAAGTAGATAATGAGATTGTAAGGCTTTTTGAGAAGCGTATGAGCATTTGTGAACAGGTAGGAGAGTATAAGGTGGGGTGCGGCCGGAAAGTCTTTGACCGGCAGCGTGAGAATCATAAGCTTTTGGACGTTGCCGGCAAGGCATCGACAGAATTTAATAAGAAGGGAATCCGGGAGCTATATCAGCAGCTGATGTCTATGAGCCGGAAATTGCAGTATCAGCAGCTTGTGAAGGCGGGAGCGCTTGGGAGACTGCCTTTTATCGAGATGCCTTCTATTGATACTGAAAACGCGCGGATCGTGTTTCAGGGAACGGAAGGAGCATACAGTCAGGCGGCGATGCACAACTATTTTGGAAAGGACTGCAACAGTTTCCATGTGAATACATTTAGAGAGGCGATGGAGGCTATTGAAGAGGGGGCGGCAGATTATGCGGTGCTTCCCATCGAGAACGCGATTGCAGGCGCGGTCAATGAGGTCTATGATTTGCTGGCTGAATTTGAAAACTATATCGTAGGGGAGACGATCCTGCCAGTTACCCATACTTTGTGCGGGCTGCCGGGGGCAGAACTTTCCGATATTGAGCAGGTTTATTCGAAAGCAGAAGCACTTATGCAGACCAGCAGATTTTTAAACGGACATCCCCACTGGCAGCAGATCAGTGTTGCGAATACTGCAGTTGCGGCAAAGAAGATATTAGAGGATAATGATAAGCGGCAGGCGGCCGTGTGCAGCGCCTATGCGGCAGAAATATACGGACTTGATGTCTTGGCAGATCAAATCAATGATGAAAGTGACAATAGTACCAGATTCATTGTTGTTACCAACCAGAAAGTATTTTCTAAGGATGCGGCAAAGATCAGCATCTGCTTTGAGCTGCCTCATGAGCCGGCATCGCTGTATCAGCTTCTGTCACATTTTGTCTATAATAATCTGAATATGACAAAGATTGAGTCAAGACCGGTGGAAGGGCACAACTGGGAGTATCGGTTTTTCATAGATTTTGAAGGGAATCTGGCGGATGCGGCAGTGAAGAATGCGATCCGGGGACTGAGAGAAGAAAGCAGGAATCTGCGGATTTTTGGGAATTATTAGTACAGCATAGATCAAATACGGAAAGAGGGATATAAGCGGGATGAGAACAAAGGAATTCATGTTATACCGTCAGATGGAGGATGAGTGTATTTTAAAGGATATGGCCTTTCTGATGGATCATTACAAGAATGAATATTACAACAGGGAAGATTTGAAAGAACTTCTTTTTGAAACGGTCCATAAGCTTTTGGAACTGGCAGTCAGCCATGGATTTGTGGGCAATCTGTGGCATGCGTACCTGACTTATCTGCTTGCCAGCCATGAGAATGCCTACAGTACTTCATGCGAGATTACAGGGGAGACGGAAGGCAGCATCAACCGTGCGGCGCTGCATGATTTTGAGATATTCAAAGAATTGTTTGACTATGATTTTTCTGATATGGAGCGGGTGTTAGAGACGGACTGCCTTTCTCTGCTTGAGACTTACGAGGGAAGCGGCGGCCACGGCAAAGTTTTTAACCAGCGGATCAGAGACAGGATCTGCGAGCTTAGCGGGCATTTGGCGGCAGCGGCGGATAAGACTGAGTTCAAACGGACAGTTACCTGCTTTTATAAGGATTTTGGCGTGGGCAAGCTTGGGCTTCACAAGGCATTCCGGGTAGAGCACAGGGAAGACGGGGCGAGGATCGTACCGATCACAAAGATTGCCCACGTTTATCTTGACGATCTGGTAGGGTATGAGACCGCAAAGAAGAAGCTGATCGACAATACGGAAGCGTTTGTGAATGGAAGAAGGGCCAATAACTGCCTGCTTTTCGGTGATGCGGGGACGGGGAAATCTTCTTCTGTCAAGGCGGTATTAAACCAGTATTATGACAAAGGACTTCGCATGATCGAAGTGTACAGACATCAATTCCGCGATTTAAATGATGTGATCTCTCAGATAAAAAACCGAAATTATAAATTTATCATATATATGGACGACCTTTCCTTTGAGGAATTTGAGACAGAATACAAATATCTGAAGGCAGTGATCGAAGGGGGCTTGGAGCGTAAACCGGACAATGTGCTGATCTATGCCACCTCTAACCGCAGACATCTGATACGGGAGAGCTTCCGCGATAAGGAAGAACGTGAGGAAGACCTTCACAGTAATGACACGGTGCAGGAGAAACTATCTCTGGTGGCAAGGTTTGGCGTGACCATTTATTTCGGAAAGCCGGAGAAAAAGGAGTTTCAGGAGATTGTAAGACAGCTTGCGAAGAGAAATCATATCGCCATGCCCGAACAGGAACTTCTCTCAGAGGCAAATAAATGGGAACTCAGCCACGGAGGACTGTCAGGCAGGACAGCCCAGCAATTCATCGATTATCTGGCAGGCACTTATGAATAAAGATCTGACATATGGTAATGTAAGGAAAACTATGCTTTTATTTGCCGGGCCGATGATACTGGGGAACCTCCTTCAGCAGTGCTATAATATTGCGGATACGCTGATCGTGGGGCAGTTTCTGGGAGCAGGCGCGCTGGCTTCGGTGGGGGCGGCCTATACGCTTATGACCTTTCTGACGTCCGTGCTGATCGGGCTTTGTATGGGGAGCAGTTCTCTGGCGGCGTTTTACTTTGGAAAGAAAGATGATGCACGGACGAAGGAGACTGTAACGGCATCCTTTCTTTTTATCGCTTTGTCGTCTGTGCTTTTAAATGTGATGGCATTTGCAGGCATAGATGAGATTCTTGCGCTGCTTCAGATTCCAGAGGAGCTTTTTGCGATGATGAAGGAATATGTGCGGATCATCTTCTGCGGGATCTTCTTTGTGTTTTTGTATAATTATTTTGCGTTTAACCTGCGGGCGGCGGGCAATTCTATGACGCCCCTGTTATTTTTAGGAATTTCGGCAGGAATCAATGTGGCGCTGGATTTGATCTTTGTAGTGGATTTTCACTTAGGGATCGGCGGCGCGGCGGCGGCGACAGTGATCGCGCAGATTTTCTCGGGCGTCGGAATCGGCATTTATACATGGATAAAATCGCCGCTTCTTTTTCCAAAAGGCATACGGCTTTGGAAGATGAAAGATTCCATGCCGGAAATCGTACGATTTTCGGTCGCCGCCAGTGTGCAGCAAAGTGTGATGAACTTTGGAATCCTCATGATACAGGGACTTGTCAACAGCTTCGGAACAGTGGTCATGGCAGCCTTTGCAGTGGCGGTAAAAATCGATTCCTTTGCCTATATGCCGGCGCAGGAGTTCGCCAATGCGTTCTCCCTCTTTATCTCTCAGAATAACGGCGGGGGTAAAAAAGAGCGGGTAAAACAGGGGACGAAAGAGGCGATTAAGACCTCTGTCTTGTTCTGTCTGGCGGTTTCCGTGATGATTTTTGTGTTTGCGCCGCAGTTCATGAAGCTTTTCGTAAATGCGAAGGAATCGGGGATCATACAGACTGGCGCAGAGTATTTGAGAATCGAAGGAAGCTTTTACTGCGGAATCGGGATCTTGTTTCTTTTGTACGGCTATTACAGGGGAATCGGAAAGCCCGGGATGTCGGTGGTGCTTACGGTGATTTCTCTCGGAACAAGGGTTGCGCTTGCATATGCTTTTGCGCCGATGCCGGGATTCGGCGTGTATGCGATCTGGTGGGCGATACCCATAGGATGGGTTCTGGCGGATCTGACGGGGATATTATATATGAGAAGGTTACAGAAGCAAACTTAAGCGGTCAAAATATGTCAAATTAGGAGTGGATTTCATGAGACGGAACATTTACATTTTTCTGGTTCAGATTATGTTGTTCAATATGTCATATAAAGACGTATACGCTTTTGAAAGAGCAGCGTCCTGTGACCGGCCGGCAGTTTCATACGGTAAGCAGGCGGTTTCCTGTGATCAGCGGGCAGTTGCTATGTTAAGTGCAGGAAAAAAGCGGACAGGCTGGCATAAGATTAAAAATAAATATTATTATTTTGACAAAAAAGGACTGCTTCAAAGAAATAAAATCGTAGGGAGCAAAAAGAGCGGATATTACTATGTTGATAGAAATGGAATCCGCATAACAGATAAGAACATCCGGTATGCGGTAAAGTTTGTGATGAGATATTCCAGTTCCAAGGATCAGCCGGAAAAGAGATTAAAAAGCTGTTTTAAAGCATTATGCAAATACCGCTACCGGCAATCCCATTTGGATAAACCAAGTGCGAAGAAAATGAAATCCTATGCTGCTGATATGTTCGGGCATAAAAGGGGAAATTGTTACCGTTATGCCTCGGCATTCGCTTATATTGCGCGGGTATTGGGTTATGACAGCCGCGTGTCTGTGGGAGGTGTGACAGCGTATGCGCACAGAAAGCTAAGTCCGCATGGATGGACGGAAGTAAAAATAAACGGTAAGTGGATGATATGCGACTGCAGTATGCAGAACGCCCACAAAAAGAATCGGTTGTTTCTAGTGGAAAAGAAAAAATATCCATTTCGGCTCAGATGTGATAACAGGTATGTCATGGATGTGAAAAAAGGAAAAGTAAGTTGGAAATAAATGCATTCCCAATCTGACAGTGCTTTAAGCACAGTGGATTGGGAATGCTATTTATATATACGGCAAAGAGCGCGGAAAATTTTCGGCGGTTACTCCGCCGCGGTTTCTATTCCTGAGATGTCGGAATCAATGACCAGAGAATAATTCGTGTAATACACGACAAAGCCGGGTTTTGCTCCGTTTGGCTTTTTGACGTGCTTTTTCTCTACGTAGTCGATCTCCACCTTGTCGCTCCCTTGTTTTTTGGAATAATAGGCAGCCAGCCGCCCGGCTTCCTCGAAAGTGGAATCGGGAAGCTCGTCCCCGTTTGTTTTTACGATCACATGGGAGCTTGGTGTTTTTTTGGCGTGGAACCACCAGTCGTTGCCGTTTGCAAAGGAAAAGGTAAGCTCATCGTTCTGGAGATTATTCTTCCCTACATACATATGGTAGCCGTCGCTGGAAATGTAGTGGAGCGGACGGCTTTTTAGTTTCACCTTTTTCTTGCTGAACTTACGGCGGACATATCCGCTCTGTATGAGTTCTTCCCTGATCTGGAGGAGGTCGTCCTCGTTTGAGGCGATATCGAGGGCGTTGCTTAGGGACTCCAGATATTCGATATCTTCCGCCGTTTCCTCAATAAGCTGAGTGAGCGCCTCGAAGGTCCGCTTTTGTTTGTTGTACTTTGCGAAATATTTCTGTGCGTTTTCCTGCGGCGTCTTTGAAGCGTCCAAAGGAATGGTGATCTCCTCATTGGTGTAGTAATTCAGGCAGGTAAGTTCCTTTGCATCGGCGGCGAGGTTGTAGCCGTAGGTGTTGATCAGTTCGCCGTAGACCTTGTATTTTTCACGGTTTTCGGTGTCCTTGATCTGTCTGGACTGTAAGTCGTATTTTTTTCGGTTTCTTTCCAGCGATGTCTGTACGACGTGCCGGAGGTCCGTGCTTTTCTGGCGGATGCGCGTTTGGACATTTTTCGCGGCGTAATAAGTAATCAGAACCTTTGAGACGGAATCAAAGGTTTCTTTTCGGTATCCGTCAAAATGCGTCAGAGGCAGCGCCCCGAATTCTTTCGGGATGTTTCCGTCATAGTAGATCACGGGCTGGAAAGCTTTGCCGCGTACATTTTCAAGGTAATAAGAAAACTGCCGGTAAAGATGAAAAAGCGCATCTAAAGAGAACTCCTTTGCAGGTATACCGGATTCGATCCCCGACAGATGGCAGATTTCTTCGGCGGCAGCCGGGCTGATTCCTGTAAAGCTTACATAAAGCGCTTTCCCAAGAGCCATGGGCTTTTCACGGAGCGCACTTATGAATGTATCCTCGCTGACTGTCAGGGGATCGTGTTTTTTCATTGTGTCCGGTATAAAGTAGTCTCTCCCGGGAAGAACCTCCCGCACGGAACTCATCTGAGCCGATACGTGCTTGATGCTGTCGATGATTCTGTCCTTATCATCACAGAAGATAATATTGCTGTGCTTTCCCATAATCTCAATGATCAGTTTCTTTCGGCACAGATCCCCCATCTCATCCAGATGCTCGATCTCAAGATGGATGATCCGCTCAAGCCCCGGCTGTGAGATGCCTGTGATCTTCCCGTTTCCGATATGCTTGCGAAGCAGCATGCAGAAACCAGGCGCAGTCATAGGGCTTGGCTTATTCTCATCCGTAAGATAAATCAGCGGGAGAGAAGCGCTTGCCGACAGATAAAGTTTCTTCTGCCCCTGCGGTGTCTTCACCGTAAGAAGAAGCTCGTCGCTCTCCGGCTGCGCGATCTTGGCTATGCGCCCTCCCGTAAGCGTCTGATTCAGTTCATCCGCAACCGCGGCAATCGTAATCCCATCCAAAGCCATATAAAAATCCTCCTAATAAACTTTATAAAATATTCAAACTAACATGCGTCAAGTTTTGATTAAAAATCGCAGCCGCCAGAAATATTTTATAGTATACCACAGTTGACGATGTATTCCAAATGACTTATAATAATTTAGAACTACAATCTGTGAAGCAACTTATAAACAAGGACAAAGATAAAGAAGGGTTCTGAATATGATTAAAAGTATGACAGGCTTCGGACGGTGCGAAATCATGGAGGGAGAACGTAAGTTTACCGTTGAGATAAAGGGCGTGAATCACCGCTATCTGGATACCAATATCCGTATGCCTAAGAAACTGAATTTTTTTGAAACGGCCATCCGCAGTCTGTTAAAGCAGAGTATACAGCGGGGAAAAGTAGACATTTTTATTACTTACGAAGATTTGTCAGAAAGTCAGGTGGCGCTGAAATACAACGAGACGCTGGCCAAAGAGTATCTTTCCTATTTCCGGAAGATGGCGGATACCTTTTCGCTGGAGAATGATATCAGGGTGTCGTCTCTTTCGAGATATCCGGAGATCCTGACGATGGAGGAGCAGGCTCCTGACGAAGAGAAGCTGTGGATCGGGCTTAAGAGCGCGCTTGACGGAGCGATTGAGCAGTTTGTTGAGACGAGAGGTCTGGAAGGCGAGAATCTTAGGAGAGATTTGACGGGAAAGCTTGACGGGATGCTTAAGATGGTTGAGTGTATTGAAGAGCGGGCGCCTCAGATCATCGCGGAATACCGGAAGAAGATTGAGAAGAAGGTAAAGGAACTTTTAGAAGATACACAGATTGAGGACAGCAGGATTGCGGCGGAGGTTGTCATATTTGCGGACAAGATCTGTACGGACGAGGAAGTTGTAAGACTTAAGAGTCATGTGGAGCATATGAAGGAGACGCTGCTCTCCGATGAAAACGGGATCGGGCGTAAGCTTGATTTCATCGCGCAGGAGATGAACCGAGAGGCCAACACGATTCTCTCGAAGGCCAACGACCTTGAGATTTCAAACCTTGGGATTGAGCTTAAGACGGATATTGAAAAGATCAGGGAGCAGATTCAGAATATTGAATAATTGCCGCATACGGTTAAGTACAATAAAGATGGAGAGGGACTGCCTATGAAAGACAGAGGGATTCTGGTCGTAGTATCCGGATTTTCAGGCTCCGGAAAAGGTACGATCATGAAAGAGCTTTTGAAACGCTATGATAACTATGCGCTGTCGGTTTCTGCTACTACGAGAGCGCCTCGGGAAGGAGAAGCAGAGGGACGGGAGTATTTTTTTAAAACGGTGCAGGATTTTGAAAAAATGATTGCGAAAGAGGAATTGATAGAGTATGCTAGATACGTGGATAATTATTACGGGACGCCCCGCGCGTATGTGGAAGAGCAGCTTTCTGAAGGGAAGGACGTCATTCTTGAGATCGAGATACAGGGGGCGCTCAAGGTGAAGGAGAAATTTCCGGAGACGGTTCTTTTGTTTGTCATGCCTCCAAGTGCGGCGGTTTTAAAGGAGCGGCTTGCAGGGCGCGGTACAGAGACGGAAGACGTGATTAATTTCCGCATGAAACGTGCGTGTGAGGAAGCAGAAGGAATGGACAGGTATGATTATCTGGTCGTTAATGACGAGCTTTTACCCTGCGTAGAGCAGGTACATCAGATTATCAGAGGAGAGCATAAGAAGACCTTCCGCAATCAGAAGCTGATAGAGAACATCAGAAAAGAATTAATCGAATTAAACAGGTGATTTGAAAGGAGAACAGTATATGTTACACCCATCTTACACGGATTTAATGAAAGTAGTGAATAAGGATGTTGAGGAGGGAGAAACAAAGGTTGTCAACAGCCGTTACTCCATCGTTATGGCTACGGCTAAGAGAGCAAGAGAGATTATCGACGGTTCTATGCCGCTTGTAAGTATGAAAGGGAATGAAAAGCCGTTATCGGTCGCTATTGATGAGCTGAATCAGGCAAAGATCAAAGTTGACGGGGAAGAAGATTAAGCAGGCTTAGTCATCAGACAGGGCAGATGCCATCGGGTATCTGCCTTGACAGTTATAGAGGAGAAAAGATGAATTTACTATTTATTTCTTTGGGGTGCGACAAGAATCTGGTGGATTCAGAGGTCATGCTCGGACTTGTGGAAAAAAGAGGTTACAAAATCGTAGATGATGAAAAAGAGGCCGACATCATCGTGATCAATACCTGCTGTTTTATCCATGACGCCAAGGAAGAAAGCATACAGACTATCTTAGAGATGGCGGAATATAAAAAGGGCGGCAGGCTTAAGGCGCTGATCGTGACAGGCTGTCTTGCACAGAGATATCAGGATGAGATTCTAAAGGAGATTCCGGAAGTGGATGCGGTACTTGGAACTGCGTCTTATCATAAGATAGCGGAAACGATCGAGGCGGCATTGAGAGGCGGCGGCTTCTTAGAACTCTCAGACATCGACGGGCTGCCCTTTGTGGATACGAAGCGTCTTGTGACGACGGGAGGACATTTTGCCTATCTTAAGATTGCGGAAGGATGCGATAAGCGCTGTACCTACTGTATCATTCCGAAACTGCGGGGGAATTACAGAAGCGTACCCATAGAGCGGCTTTTGAAAGAGGCGGAGGAATTGGCGGATCAGGGTGTTAAGGAATTGATTTTGGTGGCGCAGGAGACGACGATCTACGGCAGGGATCTGTATGGAGAGAAATCGCTGCACCGATTATTAAAGGAGCTTTGCAAGATCAGCGGGATCCGGTGGATACGCCTTCTTTATTGTTATCCTGAGGAGATGGATGACCGTCTGATCCAGGTGATAAAGGAAGAAAAGAAAATCTGTCATTATCTGGATCTGCCCATCCAGCATTCGGAGGATGAGATTCTTAAGAGGATGGGGAGAAGGACGACAAAGGAGCAGCTGATTTCCTTGATCAGAAAGCTTAGAGAAGAGATCCCGGATATTGTTCTGAGAACGACCTTGATCACGGGCTTTCCGGGAGAGACGAAAGAGCAGCACGAGGAACTTCTGGCATTTGTAGATGAGATGGAATTTGAACGTCTGGGGGTATTCACCTATTCGCCGGAGGAGGATACGCCGGCGGCTGATTTCCCGGGACAGGTTCCGGAGGAAGAAAAGGAAGAACGGCGTGCGCAGATTATGGAACTTCAGCAGGAAATCGTCTTTGACCGGGCGGAAGAGATGACAGGCAAAGAGGTGCTGGTCATGATCGAGGGCAAGGTTGCGGATGAGAATGCGTACGTAGGGCGTACCTATATGGACGCGCCGGGCGTGGACGGGCTGATCTTTATTCATACGGACAGGGAGCTGATGTCCGGGGACTTTGCGGAAGTTACGGTGACAGGAGCCGCAGAATATGATTTGATAGGAGAGTTGAGCGATGAATTTACCAAATAAATTGACTGTACTTAGAGTGATTATGGTGCCGTTTTTTGTGTTTTTTATGCTGACGGACGTCGGCGGCGCCGCAAATAAATGGATTGCACTCATCATCTTTTGCGCGGCGAGCCTTACGGATATGCTGGACGGCAAGATTGCCCGGGCGAGGAATTTGGTGACGAACTTCGGGAAATTTATGGATCCTCTTGCGGACAAGCTTCTTGTCTGTTCGGCGCTGATCTGTCTGATCACGACAGGTCAGCTTGCGTCATGGATCGTTATTATCATTATAGCAAGGGAATTTATCATCAGCGGTTTCCGGCTGGTGGCGTCTGATAACGGAATTGTAATTGCAGCCAGTTATTGGGGGAAATTTAAGACCGTGGCGCAGATGGCGATGATCATAGTTTTGATTGCGGATTTCGGAGGTATATTTACCATGATTGGAAATGTGCTGATCTGGGTATCCTTAATTTTGACAGTTGTTTCTTTGATTGACTATGTAGCCAAGAATATTGAAGTTTTGACACGGGGAGGTATGTAATTATGGTTGTGGAGCTGATATCGGTCGGTACGGAAATCCTGCTTGGAAATATCGTGAATACGAATGCGGCTTATCTGTCGGAAAAGTGCGCGGCGCTGGGGCTCTCCTGCTACCATCAGAGTGTGGTGGGGGACAATGAAGGACGTCTGGAAGAGACGCTGCGTCTTGCGGTTTCCAGATCGGATATTGTGATTTTGAGCGGCGGGCTTGGTCCTACGAAGGACGATCTGACAAAGGAGGTTGCTGCGAAAGTATTCGGGAAAAAGCTTACCGAGGATACGCACACGAAGGAGCGGATCGCAGGATATTTTTCTAAAATGCAGAGTAAGAAAATTACGGAGAATAACTGGAAGCAGGCAATGGTGCCGGAGGGTGCGAAGGTTGTGGACAACCATAACGGCACGGCTCCGGGGCTGATCATGGAAGAGAACGGCAAGACGGCGATTTTGCTTCCGGGACCTCCGAATGAGATCAAACCGATGTTTGAGCGGGATATTATGCCGTATCTTAGGGGTCTTGAACCGGAAGGCATCTATTCTAAGATGGTGAAGATCTGTTCCATCGGGGAAAGCAAGGCGGAGACAATGGTGCTGGATCTGATGGAGAATCAGTCCAATCCGACGCTTGCGCCTTATGCTAAGACCGGAGAGGTGCATTTCCGGGTAACTGCAAGGGCTTCGGATGAGGCGGAGGCGGATAAGCTGATGGAACCGATGTTAAAAGAGCTTTCCGAAAGGTTCGGGGATAAGATCTATACGACCAGCGAGGAAGTGACGTTAGAGGAAGCGATCGTAGACATGCTGAAGGAAAAGGACCTTACGCTGACGACGGCGGAATCCTGCACTGCCGGACTTTTGGCCGGAAGGATCATGAATGCGGCCGGGGCGTCCCAAGTTTATAATGAAGGATATATTACCTATTCCAATGAAGCGAAGGAGAGACTGGTTGGAGTAAGCCGGGGAACGCTTGAAAGCCACGGAGCGGTGAGTCATGAGACGGCCGCAGAGATGGCGGAGGGCGCTGCCAGAGCCGCCGGAGCGGATGCGTCAGTCAGTGTGACAGGAATTGCCGGGCCGGACGGCGGAACAAAAGAGAAACCAGTAGGACTTGTGTATGTAGGCTGTTATGTGAAAGGGAATGTCCGCACCGAGGAGTTCCGTTTTTTGGGAAATCGGGCAAAGAACAGGGAATATGCAGTCGTGCGCGCGCTTACATTGCTGCGGGAAGAATTGCTGAAAGCATAGCAAAAAAGGAGTTGAGTGAGTTTGGAAATCAGGATGTTACAAAAATCAGAATTACTGTCGGCGCTTCATCTTGTGTGGGATGTGTTTGCAGAGGATGTGGCGCCCGGTTACGGACCGGAGGGCGTAAAAGAGTTTCAGAAATTTATTAAATATGACAATATGCGGGCGATGTTAGAGCGCGGAGAAGTCATATTTTTCGGCGCTTTTGAAGGCGGCGGTCTGTGCGGAGCCGCGGCGGTTAAATCAATCGGGCACATCTGTCTGTTTTACGTTAAAAAGGACTGTCAGGGCAAGGGAATCGGACGGATGCTGTTTACGGCGGTGTATCATTTCTGTGCGAAACAGCTTCGGGTTAATCGAATCACAGTGAATGCGGCGCCTGAGGCGGCGGAAAAATACCTGCATATGGGAATGCGTCAGATAGATGCGGAGCAGAGTGTGAATGGGATGCGCTATGTTCCGATGGAAATGTATATCAGTCCGATGGATATGAGCCAGCCTGCGCAGGGAAAAAAGAATCATACAGGTCTGATCATTGGAGGAATCATCGCTGCTGTCTTGGTACTTGCGCTGATTGTCGGGGGAGGAACGGTTCTGATCAAGAATCTGTATCAGCTTAACCGCCGGGATATCGGCGGTATCGGAGGAAATACAGACCAATGGAACGATGATTCGGACGATCCTATGAATCCGGACAGCCCTCTTTGGGATGAGCGTGATAATTATGGCGATGGAACAGAAACGCCGGCTGTATCGGGCGTAGCGGCCATCCCGGAATACATCGCGGACGATCTTCCCTATGAGATAGAAGAGGAAGACTATACATATACGGATGATGAAAAGCAGACGACATTGATCAACTTTAGCGTAAAGTATCCCAATCTGCAGGGATTGGATAAAAAAGTTCAGGATCAGATCAATGAGAAAATCAAAAAATGTGCTATGCTGACGGTAGATGAGATCTATAACAATCCTTCACAGGAGTTTAAGGAAAAGATACTGGGAACGCAGAATCCGATACTTGCCAGCGTTGTCACATATAAGGTGTGCTATGCAAATGAACATTTTATCAGTATCATATTCGAGGATATGGGTGTCAAAGGAAGTGAAGAGGATTCTTACCAGCATCTTCGCACACTGAACATCGGTCTTAAGGACGGCAGGATTTATGAGGTGAAGGATATTGTAAATCTGAACGGCGAATTCACGGAGGAGTGGCTTGGAATCATGCGCGAAGAGGCCGGGGAAGTTAATTTCCTTGCAGAGCTTGATGAAGAAGATCTGATTAAGACTTTGGGCGGCGAGAGCATTGACGGCAATTATGTGGCGAATTTCTTTGTGGATAAGGAGGGCCTTGAGATTGGATATGATCTGAATTATGTGCCGGGAGATCCGGCGGACCTTAAATTTGTATGGGTAACAGCGCCTTTTAGCTTTGAACAGATCAAGCCGTATGAGAAGGATAAGGAATTCTTTGCATTCTTCCGTTAGGGGATAATATGGCAAACCGCCTGAAAATAGACCTGAAAAAACAGCAAAGTAACAATTGACGAAAGCTTAAATATATGCGAAAATATTTTCATATGGTGTTAAAGATATAACAAACTTTACACGTAGAAAAAAATCAACATAGTTGAAAGGAGTTTTAAAATGATTTATTCACATGAAGTAGAAATGATGTGTCCGGTAGCTCAGGGCGCAAATCACGGGCCAGCTCCGATTCCGGAAGAAGCAAAATGGGTAAAAGCAAAAGAAGTGAAAGACATTTCCGGTCTGACACATGGTATTGGCTGGTGTGCTCCTCAGCAGGGAACATGTAAATTAACTCTGAATGTAAAAGAAGGAATTATTCAGGAAGCTCTTGTAGAAACGATCGGATGTTCAGGAATGACTCATTCAGCGGCTATGGCATCTGAGATTCTTCCTGGAAAGACAATCTTAGAGGCACTCAATACAGACCTTGTCTGTGATGCGATCAACACGGCGATGAGAGAACTGTTCTTACAGATCGTATACGGAAGAACACAGAGTGCATTCTCAGAGGATGGACTTCCGATCGGCGCAGGTCTTGAAGACCTTGGTAAGGGACTCCGTTCACAAGTTGGTACAATGTACGGAACATTGGCAAAAGGTCCTCGTTACCTTGAGATGGCAGAAGGATATGTAACGGGCATCGCATTGGACGACAAAGATGAGATCATAGGATATCAGTTCGTAAGCCTTGGAAAATTCACGGATTTCATCAAAGCAGGCGACACACCGAACGATGCATGGGAGAAAGCAAAAGGACAGTACGGACGTGTTGCGGATGCGGCTAAGATCATCGATCCTAGAAAAGAGTGATCCATACCCGTACAGGAATTACATAGCCAAAAATAAATCAGGAGGACAAGTAAATGGCTTTATTTGAATCATATGAAAGAAGAATTGATAAAATCAATGAAGTATTAGGAAGCTATGGAATCGCTTCCATTGAAGAAGCAGAGAAGATTACAAAAGATGCCGGACTTGATGTATACAATCAGGTAAAGGGGATTCAGCCAATCTGTTTTGAGAATGCATGCTGGGCTTATACGGTAGGCGCGGCTATCGCAATCAAGAAAGGCTGCAAGACAGCGGCGGATGCGGCGGCAGCAATCGGAGAGGGCCTTCAGGCTTTCTGTATCCCGGGTTCCGTAGCTGATCAGCGTAAGGTGGGACTTGGACACGGCAATCTTGGAAAGATGCTTCTTGAGGAAGAAACAGATTGTTTTGCATTTCTTGCAGGACATGAGTCGTTCGCAGCAGCAGAGGGTGCGATCGGTATTGCGGAGAAGGCGAACAAGGTTCGTAAAAAACCTCTTCGTGTTATCCTGAACGGTCTTGGAAAAGATGCGGCAAAGATTATCTCCAGAATCAATGGATTCACCTATGTTGAGACAGAATATGACTATTTTACAGGCGAGTTAAAGGAAGTTCAGAGAACACCGTATTCCGAGGGACTTCGTGCAAAGGTAAACTGCTACGGCGCTAACGATGTGCGCGAGGGCGTTGCCATCATGCACAAAGAGGGCGTAGATGTTTCGATCACCGGTAACTCAACAAACCCGACACGTTTCCAGCATCCGGTTGCAGGTACATACAAGAAAGAATGTAACGAGCAGGGCAAGAAATACTTCTCCGTAGCGTCAGGCGGCGGTACGGGACGTACGCTCCATCCGGATAACATGGCGGCAGGTCCGGCTTCCTATGGTATGACAGATACTTTAGGACGTATGCATTCTGATGCACAGTTCGCAGGTTCTTCATCTGTACCGGCTCACGTAGAGATGATGGGACTGATCGGCGCAGGAAACAACCCGATGGTAGGTATGACGGTTGCAGTTGCAGTTTCGATCGAGGAAGCTGCAAAAGAAGGTAAATTCTAAGAAATAATGTAGAATCAAGGGCTATCGCTGATGTGAGATGTCGGCGGTAGCCTTAAATTTTGCCACGTAATGGATAATATCACGCAAACGGGCGGCTTCTGATTTTTTATATTCTGAAGATTCATTTACAGGCAAGACGGAATTTGGCTGTCCCCAATACGGATTGAAAAGACTTCGGTATGAGAATGCGATGTGTCAGGAGGCATTCAAGCGTTTTGAAAGCTATTATACAGAAGAAGAGATGGAACGGCAAGTTCAGCTTGCAAACAGCAAGGTGCGTTTTTTAGAATTTGCAGAACTGCCTGCCGATTACAAACGAACAGAATAGGAGATGGAAAAAACGTATCCTGCAGATTGACCGAGCAGCGGGATACGGTTTTTATCATGTCCGGTTCGTATGGTTTTATTCCGTACAATCTTCTGCAACGGAATATTCCTGCAGCTTATGATATATTGTGTGAAAATCATTCTGCGTCTCAGAAAATTTCGACGGATCTCTGAGAATTGCGGAAGGATGGTAGCAGGAAGTCAGCCACACGTTTTTGCGGAACAAAAATGTACCGTGTTCCCGCATGATCCGGTAATCCGGGCGAATGATCCGCTGAGCCGCAATGCGTCCCAGACAGACAATGATCTTAGGCCGTAAAAGCAGCGTCTCATATTTTAGGTAAGGCATGCATGCCTCCTGTTCGGCGGGAAAGGGATCGCGGTTTCCGGGCGGGTGACATTTTACAATATTGGTAATATAGATGTCTTCGCGTTTCATACCGATGCCGGTCAGCAGCCGGTCAAATACTTCTCCTGATCTGCCTGTAAAGGGGATTCCGTCCCGGTCTTCATTCCTGCCCGGTCCTTCAGCGATAAAGAGGATCGGGGAATTCAGGCTGCCGCGTCCCATTACGGCGCGATTTCTCGTCTGTGACAGGGGACAGTGTGTGCAATGGTCTACGAATTCCTTCAATTCTTCATATGTATAAAGCTTCATTTGTAAAATACTCCTGTTTGATTTTGATATCAGTATAGCATAAAACGAAAAAATACGTGAATGGAAAGAGTAATTTCTATATGCAAAAATAAAAAGGTTTGGATAAAAGAGCGATGCTTATAATATGATTTGCCCATAGTTGGAGAAGGAGCAGGGTGTGTCTGATCAATAAAAGGAGAATGGAGCGGCGGATTGTGGCGAAAAGTGTGAAATGTGATAAAAACAGGCGTAAAGCAGACGGATTTTACCCAGGGACTTTTGAGGATATCGCTGAAAAATCCGGTATACTCGGAAGACGATATTAAGAGCATCCAGGAAGAGATTGACATGAGAGGGAATCAGTATCTTTCCGCCGATTATCACCTTTTTTTGGGGCTTTTTTATGATGGCGGCGGGGTTGTCGGTCCTGCTGATTCTGATTTATAATTGAGAGGCTTAGGCGGTGTGAAGAGTAGCAGTTATGCAGATGATCATTTCGTCGGCAAAAAAGTGAACGGTGGAAGAGAGTCCTCGGAGACGGAATATGTATTTGTAAAAAGTATTAAGAAATATTGATTTATCACGATGATTGAGATAAAATCGAATGTGGTAATAAAAGGGGTTGACAAATAACCCCTTTCTTGTTAATATAAAAAAACAGAACGCACTCTGTTTTTGGAATCTGATTAAGAAAGAGGTGCATTATGCAGAGAGTTTTTTCATTGCTGGTGGATAACAATCCCGGCGTATTGAGCCGTATATCCGGGCTGTTCAGCCGGAGAGGCTATAATGTGGACAGTATTACGGCCGGAGTGACGGCTGATATACGGTTTACAAGGATTACGATCGTAGCGAGCGGGGACGAGCTGATCTTGTCGCAGATTGAAAAGCAGGTCCGGAAGCTTGAGGACGTAAGGGAGATAAAGGTATTGCAGCCGGAGACTTCCGTTTATCGGGAGCTTGTTATGGTTAAGATCAGAGCCAATGCTGAGCAGAGGTCAGATATTGTCTCGGTCGCGGATATTTTCAGAGCGAAGATCGTAGATGTTGAAAAGGATTCCCTGATGATCGAGCTTACGGGTAATCAGTCTAAGATCGATGCGTTTTTGAATCTCCTTGACGGGTATGAGATCTTGGAGCTTGCAAGGACGGGAATTACAGGACTGTCCCGGGGGAGCAAGGATGTGACGTATTTTGAGTAACAGCAGGCGGCATTAAGCGGAAGGATTACATAGGAAGCTTCTGCTTAACGATAGATACTTGCCGGATGATATGCCCGGCAGGACTAATAATCATTTTATTAAAATTTGTTAGGAGGAATGTTAAGATGGCAGCAAGATTATTTCATCAGGAAGATTGTAATTTAT
>CAMNTQ010000040.1 GCA_946558695.1 uncultured Lachnospiraceae bacterium | reverse complement strand
TTTTATGCTACCAAATAATTGCATTTTTATTCTATTTATGCTACCATATGGTTGTATTTTCACAAACAAAGGAGGACTTAGATTGAAGACTTTTGAAAAAATAATCACTATTCTAATTTCAATGGCATTATTCGTATGCCTGTATCTTACAGGCCAGTCTGTCTTAAGAACTGCTTCCCGGTACATACTGCAGCACAGTTCCCAGAATATTGAACCATACTCCGAAGATACCTGCCAATCATTTCCTGCGGGCGGAATCTGCGGCAGTAATCTGAAATGGAGATTCGCGGATGGAATTCTTACCATAAGCGGAGAAGGGAAGATGAAGAACTATAAAAACTCTCCCGCGCCATGGTCTGCATTTTCTGTCACTACAGTAAAAATCGGGGAAGGCGTTACCGGGATTGGCTCTCATGCATTTAACTGTAACAGAAACTTAAAACATGTTCTCCTTCCCTCCACCATGATAACTGTTGAAGCAAATGCTTTCAGCCGCACAGAGAGGCTTCCGAGAATCTATGTGGCGCATAATAACATGCACTTTATATCTCTCTCGGGTATCCTTTTATATAGAAACGGACTTCATCCTGTAATATCTCCGTCCGTGAAACTGTGCGGAACTTTCTATCCTTTTCCCAATGCCGTACGTCAGATTATTTCCGGCATACTATACTTTTGGCTGTATTTACAAACCGCATATTAATACTGAACCAAATCCAATATATCACGCAAAAAGAAAGAGCCGCTGCTCTATAGATGTACGATCATCTGTAGAACAGCAGCCCCTGTTTTATCTGCAGCATATACTCTCAGCGGGCAGGGAAACACACACTTCGCCCCCTGAGAGTATAGAACTTTACTTAAATATCCTGATCTTTCCGATGCCCGGCAATTCACTCTTCGTCCCCCTGCATGCATATACAATTCCCATAATAAAGAGGATCAATACAACAAATCGAGCGATATCAACTCCTGCATCCAACACTCCTCCTGTAAACCACTCAAAAATTCCGGCTCTCCATCCCCGGTATCTCTCTACAATATTCAGAAAAGTCTCTGCAATGAACAAAACGAGACCTTGGTTTTTATGAAGCTTTAAATATTCTGACTGTCTGTCCCCCGCAAGGATCGGAACAAATACTAACACTCCAAGATAGCAGAGCACCGCCATCACTTTATTGCTCCGGATCTCGCTTTCCGGGAAATATCCTTCCCGCATCTGCGAATTATAATATGTATGATACGTGTCCCCGTATGTATATGCTCCGGATTCACTGTGCTGATCCTGTGCCTCAGCCTTCGGAATCACCGCGCCGCAGACTGGACATGTCACAGCCGTATCCTCTACTTTTTCACCGCATCTTACACAATATGCCATCCTGTTTACCCTCCTCTGAAAAACCTGTCATTTATCTTAATTCTTTTATCCGCCTAATCTTCAAGTCCCAGTATCTCTGAAAGAACCTCTATGATAATCTCATTGGTACATGACTTTACGTAGCCCATCATATGTAATGATATCTCGTCCTGCTTCTGTGCCTCGGTCAGAGAACTGTCATTCTTCGTCTCATTGATAAGCCGTACAAGTTCCGGAGTCAGCTCCTCGTACATGCCCACAGTCGTATCCGTCACTAATTTTCTAAGTTCGTTTTTCGTTGTTGGCACCATATGCCCCTCCTGTTTTATAGCAGGCTCTTCTGCCAAAATCCTCAGATCTGTCCAGATCTTTTGGCCTTATTCCAGATTCCTCACCTTAAATTCTCTCTGAGCCTCTCGCTTCTGATCCTTTTTCGCGATGTCCTGCCGTTTGTCATACAGCTTTTTACCTTTTGCAAGACCGATTTCCACTTTTACAAGGCTGCCTTTAAAATACACCTTAAGAGGTATAATTGCAATACCCTTTTCCTTCGTCTTCCCAAGAAGCTTATTGATCTCCGCCTTATGAAGAAGTAGCTTTCGCACTCTGAGCGGATCTTTATTGAATATATTTCCTTTTTCGTACGGGCTGATATGCATCCCGTAGATATATACTTCGCCATTTTCTATACGGATAAATGATTCTTTAATACTGCACTTACCCATTCGGAGAGATTTCACTTCTGTACCGTGCAGGGAAATTCCTGTCTCATACGTATCCAATATAAAATAATCATGATATGCCTTCTTGTTATTGGCTATCAGCTTGCCGTTCGTCTTCGCCATCTTCTCTCTCTCCTTCTGATACAATCTCAAAATCAATTGTCCGCATCATTCTATTGGTGTCAATCACGCGTATCCAGACCTTCTGCCCTAGTTTATATACTTTTCCCGTGTGCTCTCCCACCATCTCATAGCTGCCTTCGTGATAATCGTAATGGTCATCCTGCATGTTCGTTACGTGCACAAGCCCCTCGATCGTATTCGAAAGTTCCACATACATTCCCCATTTCGTCATACCAGAGACAACTCCTTCAAATACTTCTCCAATCCGCTCCTGCATATACTCTGTCTTTTTGAGCTTAACAGTCTCTCTCTCTGCCTCGTCCGCACGGCGTTCTGTCTCACTGGCATGCTTTGTAACTTCTTCGAGAATGGAGTGATAATGTTCTATCTTTGCATCATTCATCCGCCCCCGAAGATTGTCCTTGATGATCCGGTGTATCTGCAGATCCGGATATCTTCTGATCGGTGATGTAAAATGAGTATAATACGCTGCCGCGAGTCCGAAATGGCCTGCGTTCTCCGGCGCATACCTCGCCTGTCTCATAGAACGCAGCGCAAGTCTGCCAATCAATGCCTCCTCAGGTGTTCCTTCTGCCTTTGCCAAAACCTTTTGTATCTCTTTCGGACGTACTTCATTGACGCCGATATGCATGGAATATCCGAAATTATTAATAAATGCCGCAAGCGCCTTTATCTTCTCATCATCCGGAGCCTCATGCGTACGGTACACAAAAGGAAGCTCCTGCCAGTAATAATCCTGCGCCACTGTTTCATTGGCCAGCAGCATAAAATCCTCGATCATCTTCGTCGCCGTATTTCTGTCATAAGGTCTGATCTCTAAAGGTCTGCCATTTTCATCAAGCACAAGCTTTGTCTCCGGGAAATCAAAATCAATCGAACCTCTCTGTCTCCGCCTTTCTCTCAATATTCCCGAAAGTTCCTGCATACGCTCAAACATCGGAACAAATTCCTTGTGCCTGCTTCCTTCTTCCTTATCATGGTCTTCAAGGATCTTTTTAACGCTGGTATACGTCATCCTTTTGTCCACGTGAACTACCGTCTCGGCAATCTCATGGTCTACCACATTCCCCTTCAAATCCACTGTCATGATACAGCTAAGCGCCAGCCGGTCTTCCCCCGCATTCAAAGAACAGATGCCGTTGCTCAAAGCATGAGGAAGCATAGGAATCACACGGTCCGCCAGATAGACACTGGTACCCCTCTCCCGCGCCTCGTGGTCAAGAGCACTGTTTTCCTGTACATAATTCGTTACATCCGCAATATGCACTCCGAGAATATAATGATCCCCCTCGCGGACAACCGATACCGCATCGTCCAAATCCTTGGCATCTTCGCCGTCGATCGTGACCATCTGAACATTCCGAAGATCTTTGCGTCCTGCCATATCGGCCTCACTCACCGGCTTTGACACACGCTCCGCCTGCCGAAGCACCTTTTCAGGAAACTCTGCCGGAAGCTCATATCCCTTAACAATAGACATAATATCTGTCCCCGGATCATTTACATGGCCGATAATCTCTAGAATCCTGCCCTCCGGCTTCTTTCCGTCTCCGCCATATGAAGTGAGTTCCACTACTACCTTATGTCCTGAGACTGCTCCTTTTGATTTCTCGGCAGGAATAAAAATGTCCTTTTGAAACTTCTGATTATCGGGCAGAACAAATCCGAAGCTTTTCCCCGGATTCGTCTCATAAAGCCCGACAACTCTCGTAATTCCTCTGGCAAGAATCTTTATAATCTTCCCTTCACGGCTTCTTTTCGAAGATTCTTTCGTAATGGCGATCTCCACCGTATCGCCGTCCATCGCTCCATTCGCATTCTCCTCTCCGATGAATACATCGGAAGTCTCCCCGGCAAGCTCCACGAATCCGAAGCCTCTCGCATTGGCATGATAAACCCCGGAAAATTTCTTCGCCTCGCCTCTTACATATTTTCCGCGCTTTGAAAGAAATATCTTTTCTTCCTGTTCAAGAAGTTCCAATATCTGTCTCAGCTCGTCCCTCTTCTCTTTCGGAACCTGCAAAAAGATGGCAAGTTCCTTGAATTTCATAGGTGTATATAAATCGTCACAAATCAAATTATAGACAACCTTTTTTCTTTTCTCAAATATTTTATCCATCCCGCAGACCGCTCCTTCCTATATGGAAAAGGACACTCCCTTATTACAGGAGTGTCCCATCATGCTCACAATTCAAACTGTTCCTTAAGCAAAAACTTTCAAATTCAACACTGCTGCCAGTACAATAAACAGAATCGCAAGGAACTTTGTAGATTTCACCAGCGCGCCCTCCATAGAACGCCCCTTGTTCTGCCCCCAGTAGGTATCCGCCATACCACTGATGGTCCCAAGACCTGCTGACTTACCTTCCTGCATCAGCACGATTGCCGTTAATGCGATACAGTCTATTGCAAATATAATCATTAATACTGTCTTCAATATCTCCATAATCTTCCACCTCCTGCGGATAAACCATAACTATAGTAACACAGCCGGCAAAAGTTTACAAGCATTTTTTCTCCTCAAAAGGATTCCTGTATTCAGCCACATTTCCCAGCTCGTTTTCTATACGCAGAAGCTGGTTATATTTTTCCACCCGTTCGCCCCGGCACGGCGCGCCGGTCTTTATCTGTCCGGCATTAAACGCTACCGCTATATCTGCTATAATGGAATCTGCAGTCTCCCCTGAACGATGGGAGATAACCGCCTGATATCCCGCATTTTTCGCCATTTCTATGGCATCGAACGCCTCTGTCAGCGTTCCGATCTGGTTCACCTTTACAAGAATCGCATTGCCAACCTCCCTCTCTATACCTTTCTTTAACCTGCAGGTATTTGTCACAAACAAGTCGTCTCCTACAAGCTGCGTATTTAACCCTAATCTTGTAGTCAAAAGTTCCCAGCCATCCCAATCCTCCTCATCCAGCGGATCTTCCAGCGATACGATCGGGAAGCGTTCTGCAAGCTCTTCATAATAATCAATCAGCTCCTCCGCAGATCTTATAATCTTATGGCCGTGCATCTTTGCCTCTCCCTCAAAAACATACTTTTTAAAATGCTTATCATACAGCTCAGAAGCCGCCACGTCCAGCGCAAGGCCTATATCCTTCCCCGGCCGGTATCCCGCCTGTTCAATCGCCTCTACCATAATGCGGAGCGCTTCTTTTGCATCCGGGAGATTGGGCGCAAAGCCGCCCTCATCCCCCACGGCGGTACTAAGGCCCGCCTCTTT
The DNA here is from genome assembly GCA_946558695.1 of uncultured Lachnospiraceae bacterium. GTDB lineage: Bacteria > Bacillota > Clostridia > Lachnospirales > Lachnospiraceae > MD308. Next base: position 24,802 of record CAMNTQ010000040.1, on the reverse strand, counting down.
AAGCAGCAGCTTTAACGACTGATAAACTTCGGCGCACATCCGAAGTCCTTCGTGAAAACAGCATGCACCAACCGGCATGATCATAAACTCCTGAATATCAATCGTATTATCCGCATGTCTCCCCCCGTTCATAATATTCATCATCGGAACTGGCATCCGCTTTGCATTCGTTCCCCCAAGATAAGAATACAACGGAAGTCCCAGCGCTTTTGCGGCAGCCCGGGCTGCCGCCATAGATACTCCGAGCAGCGCATTCGCTCCAAGGTTTGATTTATTATCCGTTCCGTCCATCTTCTTTAGCACCGCATCGAGCTCTGCCTGCCCAAACACATTCATTCCGGTGATCTCCGGCGCTATTCTGGCATTGACATTCTCTGCTGCGTGCACTACTCCAAGTCCTCTGTATCTTTTTTCTCCGTCCCGAAGCTCCACTGCCTCGAACTGGCCTGTAGAGGCTCCTGACGGAACGCCTGCACGGCCAATATAGCCGTCCCCCGCCAGAACTTCAACCTCTATTGTAGGATTCCCGCGGGAATCTAGGATTTCTCTTGCGTAAACATCTGTAATCGGCAAAAATTTGTGCATAGCTTTACTTCCTCCTTACAAAAAAATAGTATTTCCTAAAACTGCAAACCAAATTCATCAATATTCTTGATTTTCTTCAATCATCTTTCTCTCATTAGTTGACGTAAAAATATGCGCGCGTTACAATCTGTGTGGTCATTGGATCAGAAAAAATATGATAATATGTTGGGGAATATATTATGAACACACAAACGAAAAATTTCATATTGTTAACCGCAAGCACACTTTTAAGCGCCGTCGGAATTTACTTTTTTAAATTCGCCAATAACTTTACCTTTGGAGGAATTACAGGTCTTGCCGTACTGGTCGCAAAATCAGACGTCATATCCGCCAGCGATTTTTCATTCATTGCAAATATGCTGCTCTTAGTCGTCGGCTGGATCGTGCTTGGCAGAAAATTTGCCGCAAAGACAGCATACTGTACGATTCTGCTTTCCGTTTCCCTCTCGGTACTAGAAAGAATCTACCCGATGAACCATCCGCTCACTAATGAACCTCTTCTGGAGCTTATGTTCGCCATCACTCTTCCGGCACTGGGTTCTGCCATCCTGTTCAACATCGGCTCTTCCAGCGGCGGTACGGATGTGATTGCAATGATTCTGAAAAAATATACCAGTGTGGATATTGGGAAAGCGCTTCTTGCCTCTGATGTGCTGATCACTCTGGCAGGCTGTTTTGTATTCGATATTGAAAGCGGTCTTTATTCATTTTTAGGACTCGCACTGCGTTCCTTTATGATTGACGGATTCATCGAAAGTCTGAACCTGTCAAAATATTTTAATGTGGTCTGTACCATGCCGCAGCCTATCTGCGATTTTATCAAAGATAATCTGCACCGGAGCGCTACGATCGTAAATGCAAAAGGCGCGTTTTCAGGAGATGATAAATATATTATCTTTACAGTGCTTAACCGGATGGAAGCGATCCGGCTCAGGAATTTTATTAAAGAAAATTCTCCTGATGCATTCCTGCTCATCTCCAACACCAGCGAGATTATCGGGAAAGGATTTCACTCTATCTGAAAGAGTCTTTCCGATCAAAAGATTATATCCGTCAGTTTTTATCAATCAAAAAGGATTCGTATCCCGGTCACATGTACCGGAGTGCGAATCCTTTTCATACTTTGTATTATATTTTCTATTGCTGCATTTTATCCCACAATCAGCCCTTCCGCACGAATCACATCAATCACCTGATTCACATATTTCTCACATAATTCATCTGTCGCCGCCTCAACCATAACACGGATCACCGGCTCTGTTCCGCTCTCCCGTACAAGGATACGACCGTCATCGCCAAGCGCCTTTGCAACATCATCTATCGCATTCGTGACTTCCGCATTCTCGCGGGCAGTCTTTTTATCTGCCACACGCACATTTTTAAGAAGCTGCGGATATATCTTTACATCTTCAGAAAGCTTGGCAAGGCTCTGCTTCTTCTCAAGCATAACCTCCATGATCATCAGGGATGTAAGGATTCCGTCACCTGTTGTAGCATGTTTGCTGAAAATGATATGCCCGGATTGCTCTCCGCCGAGAGAAAAGTTATTGCGAACCATATTCTCATATACATATTTATCACCGACAGCCGTTTTCTCGTATTTCAGCCCTACCTTGTCACACGCTTTATAAAGACCAAGGTTTGACATAATTGTCGTAACGATTGTATCTCCGTTCAGACGCCCATTCTCCTTTAGATACTTGCCGCAGATGTACAGGATCAAATCACCGTCCACTACCTCGCCGTTCTCATCCACAGCGATACAGCGGTCTGCATCTCCGTCATAGGCAAAGCCTGCATCCAGCTTTTTCTCCTTCACAAAATTCTGAAGAACCTCAATGTGCGTAGATCCGCAATTTGTATTAATATTCGTTCCATCCGGCTCACAGTTGATCACATAGGTCTTCGCTCCAAGCGCATCATAAACTGCTTTGGCAATCGTAAACGCGCTTCCGTTCGAGCAGTCAAGGCCAATCTTCATGTCCTCAAAGGACCGGGTTGCAAGTGAAATCAGATATCCGATGTAACGGTTTCTCCCCGCCACATAGTCTACCGTACGTCCGATCTTTTCCTTTTTCGCAAGCGGAATCTCCGGAATCTTACCGTCAATGTAGGCTTCAATCTTCTCTTCAACCTCTGCCTCCATCTTGTGTCCCTTACCATTGATTACTTTAATCCCATTATCATAATACGGGTTATGGCTTGCAGAAATCATAATACCGCAGTCAAAATTCTCCGTTCTTGCCACATAAGAAACACTCGGGGTTGTAGTTACATGGAGAAGGTACGCATTAGCTCCTGAAGCCGTAAGTCCTGCCGCAAGCGCATATTCAAACATGTAGCTGCTTCTTCTCGTATCTTTACCAATTACGATCCTCGCCTTGTGATCCTGTCCGTAATACCATCCCAGATATCTGCCTACCTTGAAAGCATGCTCCACCGTCAGTACTTCGTTAGCCTCTCCCCGGAATCCGTCCGTTCCAAAATATTTTCCCATAATGAATAAATCTCCTTAAATATCGTTTGTCATATCTGCTGATTATTTTGCACAATCAAATCAGCACCACAACATTATATTCTCTTTTTTTTCAGGATACAACCCTGTTTGCTAATTTTTTCTAATGATGGAACAAACGAAGTCCTGTAAAGCTCATTACCATACCATATTTATTGCAGGCCGCGATTACATTGTCATCTCTCACAGAACCGCCGGGCTGCGCCACATATTTTACGCCGCTTCTATGGGCGCGCTCAATATTATCCCCGAATGGAAAGAAGGCATCTGAACCAAGAGATACATTTTCAAGCTTGTTAAGCCACTCTCTTTTTTCCTCTCTTGTAAATACTTCGGGTTTTTCCTTGAAAATATTTTCCCATGCGCCGTCCGCCAAAACATCCATGTAATCCTCTCCGATATACAGATCAATAGCATTGTCTCTGTCTGCTCTGCGGATTCCGTCCACAAACGGAAGATTCATCACCTGCAAAGACTGCCTTAACCACCAGTTATCCGCCTTCGTTCCTGCAAGACGTGTACAGTGGATCCGGGACTGCTGCCCCGCCCCGATTCCAATTGCCTGTCCGTCTTTCACATAGCACACGGAATTGGACTGCGTATACTTTAAAGTAATCATAGCAATCGCAAGATCAATCTTTGCCTGTTTCGTAAGTTCTTTATTATCCGTCACGATATCGGCAAAAAATTCATCGTCAATCTTTAACTCATTTCTTCCCTGCTCGAAAGTAATGCCGAATACATCCTTGTGCTCAAGCGGCTCCGGCACATAATCCGGATCGATCTGAATCACGTTATAGTTACCGTTCTTCTTCGCTTTCAATATCTCAAGCGCCTCGTCTGTATAACCCGGAGCAATCACGCCGTCTGACACCTCTCTCTTGATCAGCCTTGCCGTATCGGCGTCGCAGATATCAGACAGTGAGATAAAATCCCCAAAAGAAGACATCCTGTCAGCTCCTCTTGCTCTCGCATACGCACAAGCCAGAGGAGAAAGCTCTCCAAGATCATCTACCCAGTAAATCTTTGCCAAAGTATCGGAAAGGGGAAGACCTACCGCCGCTCCTGCGGGCGATACATGCTTAAAAGAAGTTGCCGCCGGAAGGTTCGTTGCCTTCTTAAGTTCGCTGACTAACTGCCATCCGTTAAATGCATCTAAAAAATTAATGTATCCCGGCCTTCCATTCAATACAGCAATAGGAAGCTCACCGCCCTTCGCCATATAGATCTTTGACGGTTTCTGATTCGGGTTACAGCCATACTTTAACTCTAATTCTTTCATCCTGATCCTCCTCATCTCTGACTATTGATTCTTATTTACAATCTTTGTCTCATATTTTCCGGTCGCAATATCAATGTAGCGCACAAATAAGGACACTTTATTATCCTCATTGAGACTGTTCCATAATGTATCTGTAAATGCATCCATGTCATCCGGTATCTCTATAAGCTTCGGTTCGCCTTCAAAACTTGGCAGCGGATCGCCGTCACATTTGTACGTATGGATAAAATGTCCCTCTCCCGCGGCAGGATTCTCATAGGCAAATGTATAGCGGCTGCAGCTTTCAGGATTCCCGTTATTGCTTTTTAGAATGGACATGGCATAGTTATACTTTCCATCCTCAATATGCATAATTCCGGAAATGCGCGGTGTGAAATTCGGTCCGTCCGGTTCAAATTCTCTGCTCCTTAAGGACTGCTCAAAGGTAAGCTGCTTATCCATACCTTCATAGATCGTATCCGTCTGGTCGCCGTTTGTCACGATTGTCTTGTTTCCAAGTACACGCACCGGCGCGTAGATGATAAGACTTGGATCCTCAAGCTTTGACTCATCAAATGCCTGCGTGCGGATTCCCTCGCCCTCCTTGGCAAAAATACGGTTCCGGCTGTTTGCGCTTCTTCCCATAATAAAGTAAGCTGTAACTGCTTTCGATCCGTCTTTGCTTCTTCCGATAATGATTCCGCGGCCGGGATAAGAATTACCCTGCAATTCTTTTTCAATTGATAACATTTCCATGAATACATCTCCTTTTTCATTCTTTTGTTTAAATCGTTCTTTTATTATATAAAAAAAAGATAGGTTTTTCCAGTAATATTTGTGTATTTTTTCTCTTGAACCATCTGGACGAAAGGAATAGAATGATTACCGTTAAATCAGAATTTTTACTTAGATCTTATGGAGTTTTCAATATGAATTACGCAAAAACACCGTCAGTCAAACCGCGCGACTACTTATTCGATAATTATAAAGCCCTTCTGATCTCACTTGTTGTCATGGGGCATTTTATTGAGCCATGTTATCAGAATAATGATTTTCTCTATACACTCAAATGGCTGATCGTATCTTTTCATATGCCGGCTTTTATTTTCATCTCCGGCTATTTTTCCAAACGGGAGCTTCCATTTTCCGTCATTGTACGAAAGCTGTTGATTCCATATATTGTATATGAATTCATCTACTACTTTTTCTATATATTTGTTTTGCACAAGGAGACGGGACTTCATCTGCTGTATCCGAAATTTTCTTTGTGGTATCTGCTTGCGCTCTTTGTATGGCGCACAGTTACGCCTTATGTAAAAAAATGTCCGTATTACATGCCGGCCGCCATCACTGCAGGACTTCTGATCGGCTTATCCGGCATGCAGGATAACTACTTAAGCCTGCCGCGGATTCTCTACTTTTATCCGTTCTTTCTGGCAGGGATCAACTTTAACCGCGGTACGGTTACAAAGTTTGGCAAAACATATATACGAGTACTCTCAGCGGCAGGAATTGCCGTTTTTACTGTTTTGATAGCGTTTGCTCCTGTATGTAGGTCGCTTTCTGTCAAAATATGCTACGGAAGGTATAACTATGATTTTCTTGAACAGGATATGGCAGAAGGTATCCTGTGCCGCGCCGTCTGCTATACGATCGGCTTTGCCATGACCTTCGCCGTTATGATGCTGATTCCTGAGAGAAGGACATTCTGCTCTTACATAGGGACACGGACGATGGCAATCTATCTATTCCATGGTCTGACCTATTCTTATCTGAAAGAATGTACGGCAATATTAAAAAACATAACCACCATACCCGCATCCATTCTGCTGCTTGGAGGCTGTACTTTACTTACGGTAATCTTCTCCGTCCCAAAGCTGACCGCATTTACAAACAAGGTAGCCGATTTAAAACTGCCGGCCGCCGCAACCCAGACTGCCTCTTTATACTTTTCCTTTATCCGGCATTGGCTGAGACAGAAATACGCCGCTCTCAGATGTTTCTTATACACAAGAAAAGTAAATACGAATCTGACACGTATCCTATTCTACGGAGGGCGGTTCTAGTACATCACACAGTCTCGCCCGGTCTTACAATTCTTCTCACATTACTCTTCCTGATCTCCCATATATTCCCGCAGACTCCGGGTTCCTCAAGGCTTTCGATCTCAAACACCCGTTTCCAGCTTTCTCTGATTCTCTGCACTTCGTCCGGATAGAAGCCTTTATAGCGTCCTTCAAAAAACTCGAATCCGTTTGTCACGCCAATCTCTTTCAAATGCTGCTTATACGCGGCCGCATCCGCATCATTCTTTGGAACATATACCCTGTTGAGCACGTAATCCCACTTAAGGTCGCTGAAATATATCACATCTTTTTCCGGCACCTCAAGCTCATAGACCACGGTTCCCGGAATAGGCGGCAGACATTCCTCCCGTCTGATGGCGCACCAGATCGGAGCGTTCACATCCTCCGGCTTCGGCACTCTTTTTTCAGCCATCCGCGTGAACCAGTCATAGCTGTCCAGAAATAACGGAGCAATATCTCCAAAATGCAGTTCCACATAGCGTCTCACATTAATAACTCTGCCGTCTCTCTCAAGCTGGTACAGCGTCTTATCATTCTGCCTTGTAAACAGGCTTACCATCTTTTCTGACATCTTCTCTCATCTCCAGATCCTTTTTACATCAGTATATCTTTCTTCCTACATTATTTCAATCCTCGTTTCAATCTTCTTAAGCCTTCTTAATTCATATAATTTGACAGCTTGGTTTTTTCGATTTATAATTTAAAAAATATGAATCGGCGAGGTGATTGAATGAACAATTTACAAAAAGCGTTTTCTGTTTCTGCACCTTCCATTATTGCAGAACTCAAGAAGAGAAACATGGAAGGGTATTATTTTGAAAACTGTAAAGAAATGGTTGAAAAAATCATATCTATGCTGCCTGAGAATGGCATGATCGCTTATGGAGGCTCGGAAAGTTTTAAAGAGAGCGGCATGTTGTCCGCTCTTCAATCGGGAAGCTACCAGTTGATCGACCGTGCATCTGCTGTTACAGATGAAGAGAAACGTACGCTTTACAGCCGTACGGTTATGGCGGATGCCTATTTTATGAGCAGCAATGCCATTACATATGACGGAAAACTGATAAATATTGACGGTTCCGGAAACCGTCTTGCCTGTCTCATGCATGGTCCAAAAGAAGTGTATGTAATCGTCGGTATGAACAAGTTCGTAAAATCCACGGAGGCAGGTATCGAACGTGTCCGTAATCTGGCAGCTCCTGCTAATGTACAGCGCCTGAACCGGAAAACTCCCTGTCACGAGACCGGGCTTTGCGCCGACTGCCTTGCGCCTGATTGCATCTGCAGCCACCTTGTTATAACAAGACGAAGCCTGCTTCCCAGAAGGATTAAAGTCTTTATGGCAGCGGAGAATCTTGGCTATTAGACATATAAAGATTCACTGATGAATACTCTGCGGTCTCGTATGAAAAAAACCATGTGTTCCTTTTCCAGAAACGCATGGTTTTTATTTCATATTGATACCAATTTACCGCCCAGAATCAATACCTAATGGCAGCGCCCGCCGCAATGCTCACAGTCGCCGCATTGTATGGATTTTCCGTTCTTCTTATCACGAACCATACTTCTTATCGCCAGCGACACAAGCGCGCATACAACGATTCCTACAACAAACGTTCCCATCACAACCTCCTATTAACTATACGATCGTACTTTACATCCACACTACTTTGCCGGAGCCATGCCTTTCATCCTTATACTCAATGTCTTACTTTCCTGATATGGGCGCACCAGCAGATAGATAAATGCAATTACAAGAATGAGCGCCACGGCCGTTCCAAGTCCAAAACTGCCGCCTGACATTACATTTCCAATCTGATATACACAGAGTGATACTACATATGCAAGCAATGTCTGATATCCGATGGCGAACCAGAACCATTTTGCATTATTCATCTCTCTCTTAATCGCTCCCATGGCCGCAAAGCAAGGCGCGCACAAAAGGTTGAATACAAGGAATGAATATGCCGCAACTGCTGTCATGCTTCCGGCAAGCTGTCCCCAAATCTCTGTTCCGTCTTCCGCAACTTCCGCAAATCCAAACAGAATACCAAAGGTCCCTACTACATTTTCCTTGGCTATCAGCCCTGTAACTGCTGCTACAGCCATCTTCCAGTCGCCCCATCCAAGCGGTGCAAAGAGCGGCGCGATAAGACTTCCGACAGATGCAAGGATACTGCTGTCAAGCTGCTCTGCCTCCAACATTCCAAAGGAGCCGTCCGCCCACCCGAAGCTCATGAAAAACCATAGAAGGATGGTTGACAGGAGAATGATCGTGCCTGCTTTTTTTATAAAAGACCAGCCTCTCTCCCACATGCTGCGAAGAACATTTCCTAAAGTCGGCATATGGTATGCCGGAAGTTCCATGACAAACGGCGCCGGATCTCCCGCGAACATCTTCGTCTTCTTTAAGATGATACCGGAACAGATAATTGCCGCGATACCGACGAAATATGCGCTTGGGGCTACCCATGCCGCTCCGCCGAACAGCGCTCCTGCAATCAGCGCTATGATCGGAAGCTTTGCTCCGCACGGGATAAAGGTAGTTGTCATAATCGTCATCTTACGGTCTCTGTCATTTTCAATCGTTCTCGATGCCATAACACCCGGAACGCCGCATCCAGTTCCGATGAGCATCGGGATAAAGGATTTGCCCGACAGGCCAAACTTTCTGAAAATCCTGTCCATAATAAACGCCACACGCGCCATGTATCCGCAAGCCTCCAAGAATGCAAGGAAGATAAAAAGCACGAGCATCTGAGGCACAAATCCAAGAACCGCGCCCACACCCGCTACCATACCGTCAAGAATCAGTCCCCGAAGCCAGTCAGCGCAGTTCACGCTTACGAGAATATTTTCGATGGCCGGAGGGATTATCTCTCCAAACAGTACATCATTCGTCCAGCCTGTCACAAAATCTCCGACTGTTGATACAGATACATAATACACGATCCACATAACAATTGCAAATATCGGCAGCGCCAGCCACCTATTTGTCACAATGCGGTCTATCTTGTCGGATACCGTAAGCTCTTGTGTTTTATTTTTCTTTACACAATCCCCGATAATCGAAGAGATATAAACGTATCTCTCATTTGTGATGATACTCTCCGTATCGTCGTCAAACCGCTCTTCCATTTCCTGAATATCCGCGGATATATCCGGCACAGAGGACATCTGGGATTGAATCTTATCATCCTTCTCCAAAAGTTTGACTGCAAAAAAACGCTTCTGTCCGTCAGCAACGATTCCGGTAAGCTTATCCGCCACCCTCCCGATGATGTTCTCCGCGTCTTCACAGAATTCATGTCTTATCTCTGATACAGCGCCCGCCTGTGCAATTGCGACCGCCTTTTCCGCCGCTCTCATGACTCCCGTTCCCTTGAGAGCCGATATCTCAACCGCCTCGCAGCCGAGTTTTTCACCGAGCTTCCCAGTATTGATCTGATCTCCGTTCTTTCTTACGATATCCATCATGTTCACTGCCATGATGACCGGAATTCCAAGTTCCATAATCTGAGTGGACAGATATAAGTTTCTTTCAATATTGGTTCCATCGACAATATTTATAATGACATCCGGCCTGTCGTTAATCAGATAGTTTCTTGCTACCACCTCTTCCAGCGTATACGGAGATAAGGAATAAATCCCGGGCAGGTCCATAACGATAACATCCTTATGCCCCTTTAATTTCCCTTCCTTTTTCTCAACCGTTACTCCCGGCCAGTTACCTACAAACTGATTTGAACCCGTCAGCGCATTGAACAAAGTCGTCTTACCGCTGTTCGGATTACCTGCAAGCGCTATTTTTACTGACATAACATTTCTCCTTCTAAGTTCGTTTTTACTTCTTTTTATTAGTTATAACTAACTTTCATGCAAAAAATATTCTGCTTTCAAAACTTTTATTCAACTAAAATCATTTCTGCATCCGCTTTACGAAGCGACAGCTCATATCCTCTTACGGTTACCTCTACAGGATCGCCAAGAGGCGCTGTTTTGCGGACAAAAACATCCGTGCCTTTCGTAATACCCATATCCATGATTCTTCTCTTCACCGGACCTTCGCCTGTCAGTTTTGCCACCTTTGCAGTGCTTCCGCAGGACACTTCCTTTAGCGTCTTCATCTTTCCTCATCCCTTCTTTCTTTAATAAGATAGAACATTTACCTATACCATAATCTTATTAGCCATATCTTTTCCAATGGCAACGCGGGAATCTTTTACATTCACGATCACGTTGCCTCCGATATCTGATACAACAGTTACAAATCCGCCCGTAACAAAACCAAGGTTTTCTAAAAACTTTTTGACTTCCTCTTTTCCTCCAACCTTTTTAATCTTCATAGGCTCACCGGTATTTACCATTGTTAACGGCATCATGTCATCCCCTTTTTTGATATTGATAAACATTTTCATTTCCATATGTTAGTATATGCTAACATCACTTAGCTGTCAACAACTTTCTTGTGTTTTTTAAGATTTTTGTATTTTCAATATAAATTGTGCTATACTGATACAGGACAATGCCAATCAGCAAAGTACTGTAAATATGGAACTGATAAGACAACGCTTCAAGGAGAAAAAATATGCATGCATTAAATGAATCCGCCGAAAATTATCTCGAGACCATACTGATCCTGAGCAAAAAGCTTCCGGTTGTAAGATCAGTGGATATTGCCAACGAGCTTGGCTTTAAGAAATCAAGTGTCAGTGTCGCAATGAAAAACTTAAGAACGAAAGAACATATAACAGTAACCGATGCCGGCTTTATCTATCTTACCGACTCCGGACGCGAGATTGCAGAGATGATATACGAGCGTCATCAGTTGTTATCCTCATGGCTCACATTTTTAGGCGTGCCTGCCGATATCGCAGTTGAAGATGCCTGTAAGATCGAACATGTGATCAGCAAAGAAAGCTTTGACGCAATAAAAAGACATGTAAAACGGTAAACTTTCCTCATTCCTTCCGCCGGATAATTCCCAGATATAAAAATATCGGATACAGATAGCTCGCCCCAAAGGTGCCAAGCTTTTTGGGGCCCGATACTATTCCGCCGAGTTCTAAAGCTTTACAAAGAGTGATTCCTACGGTCGCTTTGGTTATGCTTTTTTCTTTCCGGTTTACAAACATTTCATTTCCCTTGATGATATATGTAAATTCCAGATTCCGCATCGTATAGAAAGGATGCTCCTCGAATAATTCCATCACATCCCACAGCCTGTCTATCGTCGGCTGCTCATGCAGCCATTCAATAATTTCCTTTTCACTTCTTATTTGCATAGCTCCACCTCGATCAGAATGCTATCTTGCTCCACTGGTAATGCTCCATATCTACGTATCCGTCTATGAATCCGACTCCTTCTTCAAGAAGCAGTTCTGTCTGATATCTGCCGCCGTCGCTTTCCGCACCGCCGAATACCTCTCCGCTCTTTTTCACTACACGGTGCCACGGGATATCGCTTCCCTGAGGAATTGCGTGAAGGGCATATCCTACAACCCTCGCCCACCGCCTGTTTCCTGCAAGCGCGGCAATCTGGCCGTAAGATGCGACTTTCCCCTTCGGAATCTGACAGACGATGCCGTAGATCATTTCAAATGCTGTTTTTTCGCTCACTGCAATACTCCTTCAGCGTTCATAAATAATAAAAATAATCCGCCTGCTGCTTCATTGTTGATTAGTTTAACATATTTATATGCAGATTACCAGTTTGTATCAAAAAGTCTCCTATTATCGCAAAGAAATAACAGACTGTATCCCTGATTCTTAGCACACAGTCTGTTATCCTATTAAATCAAAAACATTAGAATATTCCTTTTACCGCCGGATAGATCTTTCGGAATTTCTGATACCTTTCTTCATACTTTTCTACCAGCTCTGGTTTTGGCTCTACGGTATCAACTACTTTTACTGTCTTTTCCGCTATTGTCTCAACATCCGGATATTCCCCGCAGCCTACCGCCGCCAGCATAGCTCCGCCAAGAGCCGGTCCTTCCTCGCTCTCAATAATATCCACTTTTATATTCATGACATTTGCAATGATCTTTTTCCACAGAGGGCTTTTTGCACCGCCGCCGCATATCTTTGTCCGCTCAATATGGATGCCGAGAGCTCTCGCAACCTCCAGCGAATCCCGAAGCGCGAATGCCACACCTTCCAGGACTGCCTGTGTCATATCCTCTCTGGTGGTATCCATAGACATACCGATAAACACAGCCCTCGCATTCGGATTGTTGTGAGGCGACCTCTCACCCATCAGGTAGGGCAGATAAAATACTTGGTTCTCTCCAAGCTTTTTAATCCGAGTCTGCTCTGCCGCAAAATCCTTCGTCTTTAGTATATCCTCACTCCACCATTTATTACAGGAGGCGGCGCTTAGCATGCATCCCATCAAATGGTAGTTTCCGTCCGCATGGGCGAAAGAATGAAGCGCATTATTTTCATCCATCCCAAAGCTCTTGCTTGAGATAAATATTGTTCCCGATGTTCCAAGAGAAATGTTGCACCTTCCCTCTCCCACTGTACCTGTTCCGACTGCAGCGGCAGCATTATCCCCGGCTCCTGCAATGATCTTTACATCAGGCGACAGCCCTAGTTCACCTGCGAGCTCAGGCTTAAGCGTTCCTACGGCCTCATAACTTTCATACAAGGCCGGTAGCATCTCCTCCGAAATGTGACAGATCTCCATCATCTCTTTCGACCAGCAACGATTTTTCACATCCATCAGAAGCATTCCCGAAGCATCCGACACATCTGTGCAGAAAGAGCCTGACAACCTATACGCAAGATAGTCCTTCGGAAGCATGATCTTACTTATCTTATCAAAGTTCTCCGGTTCATTCTTTTTCATCCATAGAATCTTCGGCGCTGTAAACCCGGCAAATGCAATATTCGCCGTATATTCAGATAATTTCTGTTTTCCGATCACCTCATTGAGATACCCTGTCTCTGCGCCTGTCCTTCCGTCGTTCCAGAGAATGGCCGGACGGATCACATTGTCATCCTTATCGAGCGCTACAAGCCCATGCATCTGACCGCCAAAGCTGATACCTGCAACTTCCTCTTTCTTGCATTCTGCCGTCAGTTCCTTTATTCCCTCCAAAGACTGTAAGAACCAATCTTCCGGATTCTGTTCCGACCAGCCCGGATGTGGAAAATAAAGCGGATATTCTTTTGAAACAATTTTTCTTACCGATCCTTCCCCATCCATCAGAAGAAGCTTTACTGCTGACGTTCCAAGATCTATGCCTATATATAACATATGTCTCTCCTCCGATTATATCTTGATTACAACCTTGACCAGATCCGTCTTATTATTTATCGCCTCGTCAAATGCCTCCTGAATATGGTCCAGATCAAATTCGTGCGTCACGATCCCTTTCACATCAATAGCTCCGCTTTCTACTGCCGCGATTGCCTTAGGATAGATATTTCTATAACGGAATACCGATTTGATCTCAGCCTCTTTATCCATGATCTGGGCAAAGTTATAATTGATCTCTTCCACCGCCGCAAGACCGACAAGTGTAATTGTTCCCCCCCGTTTTACGATAAACGGAGTCTGGGCAATGGTAACCGGAGAGCCAGCCGTTTCAAATACCTTGTCAGCGCCCTTTCCTCCTGTCAGCCTCTCAATTTCTTTGAGCGCATCTGTCTTTCCTCCATTGATCACATATGCCGCTCCCAGCTCCTTTGCTTTTTCAAGACGGGCATCCACAAGGTCGGCAACGATGATCTTTCCTGCGCCGCGCGCTTTGCAGGATAACAAGGTTACAAGTCCGATGCAGCCCGCGCCGAGAATAACAACCGTATCTCCAGTCTGTACATTCCCCTGATTTGCCGCATGGAAGCCAACGGACAGCGGCTCGATCAGAGCGCCTTCTTTTGTGCTGACATTATCCGGCAGTTTAAAGCACATATCCTCCGGGAATGCGATATATTCTTCATAGCATCCCTGTACCGGCGGTGTTGCCAGAAATACAACATCCGGGCACAGATTATATCTTCCTGATTTGCAAAACTCACATTTGCCGCATGTGATGCCCGGCTCAAGCGCCACTCTGTCCCCGGCCTTAAGTCCTGTCACTCCCGGTCCCGCTTCTACAACTGTACCTGCACACTCATGTCCCAGCATGAAGTCGTTTTCAAGATCTACTTTATACGGTCCGCATACGCCATGGTGAAAATAATGTACATCCGAACCACAGATGCCAACATACTCAAGCTTAACAAGCACCTGCTTTTCCCCTGCCTCCGGTACCGGAACCTCCTTAATCACCATTTTGTCCAATCCCTGCATATATGCAGCTTTTTGCATTTTCATCACAATACCTTCCTTTCTTTAAAAAAATGTGCTTGACAGCGGAAACCGTCAAGCACTTATTACACAATTCATTTCCCGGCAAAAGTTAATCAACTATGTTTTTCAAAACCACATATCCTTTGCTTGTTACTCTGCAAGTGTTCCGTCATCTGAAATCTCACCATTTTCAACATACATCTGGATGTATTCTTCTACGTTTTCTGCATTGATTTCCGGCGCATCTACATAATCATTAACATCCGTGATTTCCATCTCGCCTGCCAATACTTTCGATGCATAATCTATATTCATCTTTGCAAGATCAGATGCTGACTGAAGTGCTGTTGAAGTAAGAAGCCCTTCTTTGATCAAAAGGCATCCCTGCGCTGTGCCGTCAACACCGTATGCTAAGAAGTTTGCTTTTCCGTCTTTTACATAATTCGGATCTTCACGTACCGCCTCAATCGCGCCTGCAGCCATATTATCATTCATCGAGATCACTGCGTCGATATGTGTTCCGGACTGTACCCAGTTTTCCATCAGCTTCAATGCCTCGTCACTGTTCCAGTTAGCATAGTCTTCATAAAGAATCTTTACATCTTTACGTTTGGCAAAGAACTCCGTATCCCATGCTTCACGTCTCTTCTCAGCGTGGAAGTTTCCGGACGGTCCTCTTAAGACTACTACGTTCGCATTCTCAGGAACTTCTTCTACCGCTCTCTTCGCCCCTACTGCTGCCTGCTCTACCGGATCAGCATCAACGGTTCCCGTACCCTTCATTACAGAATTATCATCGCTTCCGTCAAGGTCGCTCTGATGTGTTGTCGGGTTGGTTGTGATAACCGGGATTCCTGCATCTACCAGCTTCTGCACATACGGAGCCTGCGCCGCATTGTTATTAGACTGTACGATCACGAGATCATATCCTTTTGTGATGCAGTCCTCAAGAAGTCCGTTCTCTTTATTGTCATCAGCCTCTCCGCTGACACATGTCAGTTCGAGATTATCCGTTCCTTCCGCCGCTTTCTGCATTTCCGATGTAAGCCATGCCGCAAACGTATCAGCACTCGCTCTTGCTACGAAACATACTCTCTTTTTTCCATCTCCTGCATCGTCTCCGCCGCCGTCGGACGAGCCGCCGCTATTGCTGCACGCCGCCAAAGAAATTACCATTGCTGCACTAAGTAATACTGCTGTAAGCTTTTTCATTTTCATATTATTTCTCCCTTTCTTTTCTTTATTTGCCGGTATAAATGAACAGGCAATTCTTATTTATCTGCTGTTTTTTCGCTCGGCTTCTCCTCTTTTGCTACAATAACCTTCTGCGATTTCTTAGACTTGCTTACTACATCAAACGCCACTGCCAGCACGATGATAGAACCTTCAATGATCTGCTGTATATAAGCGTTTACGCCGATCAGATTCATAACATTCTCAAGAAATCCGATGATAAACGCACCGGCGATCGTTCCGCTTACCGTACCGATACCTCCGGTAAATGAAGTTCCGCCGACGATCGCTGCCGTAAGTCCCGTCATTTCATAGCCCACTGCACCATTAGGAAGTCCTGAATTGTTCCTCGCCATGAATATCATGCCGGCGAATGCTACAAGAACTCCATTAACAATATAAGAAATATAAATACTTCTTCTGGAATTGATTCCGCTGGCCTCTGCCGCGCTTCTGCTGCCGCCGATGGCATAAAGTCCTCTTCCGTATCTCGTATTATTCACGATATACCAGATCAGAATCGTAATAACGATGACGATTAATACCGGAATCGGAACCGGTCCGATCATTCCCTGTCCAATCTTTACATAATCTCCGAGCTGTAAGATATTCTGTCCGCCTGTATAGTAAAGCGCCAGACCTCTTGCCGCCTGCTGCATACCCAGTGTTGCGATAAATGCCGGAACATTGCACTGTCCTACAAAAAAAGCATTTACAAGATTACACGCAACCGCTACTAATACCGCTACTGCGATCGCCGCTGCCATTGATCTTGTGCTCTGGTAAACCGACACGGACAACACGCCTGAAAGCGCCAGAACAGATCCTACCGACAGATCGAGAAATCCGCTGATGATCAGAATCATCTCCCCGTAAGCGATCAGGATACCTACACAGAGCTGCCTCGTAACATTAACAAGATTGCTGCTCTGAAGAAAGTAAGGACTGATCAGGCTACAGGCAATAAATAACACAACCAGCACTATGTAGATGCTGAATTTTTGCAAATAATGCGTAACATTTGTTTTCATATCTTTTCTCCTTCTTTACCCTTGTGTATCAATTCCTGCCGCATACCTCATGATCGTCTCCTGCGAGAAATCCTCCCGCCCGATACATCCGGTCACTTTCCCCTGACACATAACATAGATGCGGTCGCACATTCCCAAAAGCTCCGGCAGCTCGGATGATACCATGATGACTGCTTTTCCTTCCCTGACAATCTCCGTCATAAGCTTATAAATCTCAAATTTAGCTCCGATATCAATTCCCCTTGTGGGCTCATCCAGAATCATAACCTCCGGATTGCAAAGCATCCATCTTGCCAGCAGTACCTTCTGTTGGTTTCCGCCGGATAATTTTGAGATCTCCGTCTCCAGTGAAGGAGTCTTTACATTCATCTTGCCAAACATCTGAGAGACTTCTTCAGTCTCCTTTTTCCTGTGGGCATATCCACCGTAAATATACTGTTTCAGCGACGCCAGACTGGCATTCTCAAGAACACTGCGGACTGGAACGATACCGTCGTCCCTTCGGCTTTCCGAAAGCATGACCAGCTTTTTCTGTATGCTTTCCTGACTGTTCTTAATATTCACTTCTTCACCATCAATCTTCACCGTACCAGAATCATGATGGTCCAGCCCGAATACCGCCCGCATCGTCTCTGTACGTCCTGCGCCTACCAGTCCCGCAAAACCTACGATCTCTCCCTTGCGCGCATAAAAACTTACATCCTCAAAGAGACCATGCTGCGTGAAATGCTCAACCTCCAGCGCCTTCTCTCCAATAGCAACCTCTTCCTTCGGATATACGTTGTCAATCTTTCTTCCAACCATTCTGGATATGACTGTGTCAAGGTCAAGATCCTCAGCCCTGTCAGTAGATACTACGCTGCCGTCACGCAAGACCGATATATCGTCGGAAATCTGAAACACTTCCTCCATCTTGTGTGAAATATAGATGATCGAAACACCTTTCTTTTTCAGTTCTTCAATCTTGGCAAATAACTGGGCAACTTCCTTGTCCGTGATTGACGAGGTAGGCTCGTCCATAATGATGATCTGTGCGTTATTGGTAATCGCCTTGATAATTTCCAGCATCTGGATATCGGATACTGTCAACGTCTTAAGCTTCTGATTCGGCGCGTAAGATAATCCTTCTTCCTTTAAGAACTTTGTAGCTTCCCTGCGCACTTTTTTCCAATCGACCTTGCCGAACTTATTCACCGGCAGCCGGCCTAAAAACAGGTTTTCTTCCACCGTAAGTTCCGGCACATAGTTCAATTCCTGCGCAATCATGGATATGCCGTATTCTCTCGCCTGTATAGGATTCTTGATATCGACCGGCTTCTCATCAATGTAAATCTGTCCCTTATCTGCTTTGTAAAGCCCCATAATGATCTTCATTAATGTAGACTTGCCCGCTCCATTTTCACCGCACAATGCATGAACCGTGCCCTTACGTACCGAAAAATCAATATTGCTAAGCGCTTTTACGCCTGGAAAAGATTTTTCCACTCCGGCAACCCTCATCTTTATTTCGTCCATTTCCTCTCCTCCCTTCCTTTGTTTTTCTACAGTGTACTCCTTCCATACACTTTTGTCAATTGCTTTATTTATGTTTGTATCATTAAACAATATTTATCACTAATTTTTGTGCATGTTTACTATTATTTCAACATATTATTAAGCTTATTGTTGATTATTTAACACATTCTTTTATTAATTACTTTATTTATATATCAAAGTTTCGCAAAATATATTGACTACTTTTGTAAAATGTTTTATCTTTAAATTAATATGAATAAGGGAGGAAATTACGTTGACAGAAGGAAAAATCAAAACAAGAGATTTTGGCAATATTTATCGATTGATTTACGAAAAGAAACAATGTTCCAGACAGCAGATTTCAGAAGAACTTGGTATCAGCCTTCCCACAATCACGCATAATCTGGCACTTTTAAAAGACGAAGGACTGATACACACATCCGGAACCTTCAGTTCTACCGGAGGAAGAAAAGCGAATATCTTCCGCTGCGTTCCAAACGCACGCTATGCTCTGGGCATCGATATAACCCAGAATCATCTTTCCATTGTCCTGATCAATTTGAATTTGGATATCATTGATAGCGAAAGAATGCGATGCCCTTTTGAAGATACATCCCACTATTATGATAATTTGCAGGAAAAAGTTAAACAATTTCTTGACAAACAGAATTTAGATGAAGACAAGCTTCTCGGAATCGGTATATCCCTGCCGGCGATTATTGAATCAGACCAGAAAACAGTCTTTTATGCTACAGTCATCTCATTGCTTGGGAATTTTTACGAGCGTATCAGATCCTGCTTTCCGTATCCTTATCTGCTCTTTAATGATGCAAGTTCAGCAGGGCTTGCCGAAAGCTGGCACTCCGATTCCGACAATCCCATGCTCTATCTCTCATTAAGCAACAGCGTGGGCGGCGCTTTTATGGATGGAGGAAAGATCTTTCCTGGCGCTCACTCTCACTCTTCCGAATTCGGACACATGTGCATCATACCTCATGGGAAGCGGTGCTACTGCGGATGTTACGGCTGTCTAGATGCTTATTGCTCTGCAAAAGTGCTTTCCGATTTTACCGGAGGCAATCTGATGGAATTTTTTAACGAATTATCTTCCGGGAACCCAGGATACCGCAGAGTTTTCGACGACTACCTCGATTATCTGGCAATCGCCGTAAACAACCTGCGCATGTGCTATGACTGCGATGTGATCATAGGCGGAACCGTTGGCTCTTTCATGTCCGATTACATCAAAGATCTTCGTCAGAAAGCTATCAAGCTGAATCCCTTTGAAAAAAACGGAGATTATATTCTCTGCTGTCATTACCGCACAGAAGCGGCAGCGGTTGGAGCCGCAGCACATTATATAGACCAATTTATCGGAGAAGTGTAATTTAAATGCGGCTTCTAATCCGGAAGCCATGATCCAAAGGTCCGCACCCTTTTCCAAGATCAAGCATGGCCGATAACGCTCCTGATATATACTCCTTGGCACGCTCCACCGATCCCTCCAAATCATACCCTTTCGCCAGATTCGATGCGATGGCGCTGGAAAGCGTACAGCCCGTTCCATGAGTATTGGGATTATCGATCCGCTTGCCGAAAAACCATTTATATGAACCATCCCGATACAAAAGATCATTTGCATCATTAAGCTGATGGCCGCCTTTTAAAAGTACAGCGCACAGATAAGTCTTACTGATTTTTTCTGCCGCCAGAATCATATCCTCTTCCGTCTTCACTTCCATTCCCGAAAGTACCTCTGCCTCCGGGATGTTAGGCGTCAGAACAGCCGCAAGAGGCAAAAGGCGATCTTTTAACGCATCCATAGCCTCATCACTAATCAGCTTAGAACCGCTGGTCGCCACCATAACCGGATCTATGACGATCCTTTGCGCCTTGTACTCTTTAAGCTTTTCGGCAATTACCTTAATAAGAGCACCATTTGACACCATGCCTATTTTTACTGCATCCGGATAGATATCCGTGAACACATTATCAAGCTGCTCTCCTAAAAAATCCGGCGTTACATCCATAATTGCCGTTACTCCCACCGTATTCTGGGCCGTCAGCGCCGTTATGGCGCTCATGGCATACACGCCGTTGCATATCATCGTTTTAATGTCTGCCTGGATTCCCGCTCCTCCGCTGGAATCACTTCCCGCAATTGTCAAAACTGTTTTCATAAGAGTATTCTCTCCTTCCATTTCAGATCTGTCAGGTCTCTTAGATAGATATCCGCCTGTCTTCTGATCGCTTCCTGCTCACCCTCGCTGAATCTGTCGTATACTCCCACAGTATGAAAGCCTGCATTTTTCGCAGTTGTAAGGGCATAGAGGGCATCTTCAAACACGAGGATTTCTTCCGGCCTCGCTTCCAGATACTCAGCCGCCCTCTCATAAATCAGCGGATGCCGTTTTCCCGCTCCGACCTCTGAGCAGGTAAAAATCCGGCCAAAATATCCGCCGAGCCCAAGTCTTTCAAAGGCTGCCTTTATATGCTCCTTATCGCTTGCCGTGGCGGCAGCCATTGGTATTTTCCTCTCTTCCAGCCAAAAAAGCAGATCTTTCACTCCCGGTTTTACAGGGGCTTCATAAAAGTAAAAATCTCTTACTGTGTCAAGAACCCCTTTTATAATCTCATCCAATGCAACAGCAAGCCGATAATGCTCCTTCACATACTCCGCGCCCTCAGCCATCGTCATAGGATATAGAATATCGCTTAATTTTTCCTCTGGTTCCACCCCAATCCTCCGCAGATACCGCGCTCCCGCATCCATCCAGATCTCCATGGAATCCAGAAGAGTTCCGTCCACGTCGAATATAACCCCCTTTATCACACCGCCGCCTCCTTCATTATATGCGGATTGATATCATTTTCCGGCTCGATCATCTTCTCTGCAAGCCTCTTTAACTCTCTTGCTGCATTTTCAATATCTTTTTGTGCGAAAATAGCGCTGATGACCGCAATGCCGCATATCCCGTTTCCCGAAAGCTTACACACATTATCTTTACTGATTCCTCCAATGGCAATTACAGGGATTTTCACTGCGGCACAGATTGCCTTAAGCGTCTCTTGGCTGACCTCGTCTGCATCCGCCTTAGATCCTGTGGGAAACACTGCCCCAACTCCCAGATAATCCGCTCCTTGCTCCTGCGCCAGAAGCGCCTGCTTCACTGTCTGCGCAGATACACCGATGATTTTATCCGGCCCAAGCTTCGCCCGAACATCCAAGGCTTCCATATCACTCTGACCTACATGAACCCCGTCTGCGTCCGCTGCCAGCGCAATCTCTACATTATCATTAATAACAAAAGGCACTTGATACCTCTTGCATAACTTTTTAATTTCTTTTGCTTCTTCAAGAAAATGCTTTTCATCCAGCTCTTTTTCCCGAAGCTGAATGAATGTCGCACCGCCTTTTAATGCCTTTTCTACCTGACTGTACAGGCTTTCCCCAAAAAGCCAGCTTCTGTCTGTCACCGCATATAACAATAAATCCTTCTTACCGCACCTCATAATCCGCTCCTTTATCCAGTGTTTCCCCATCCATATGATAGACTGCGTCAATCACCCGATTACGATATGTGGAATTTCCATCGCCTTTTTCCATGCGGCTAAGACCAATCTCGCCCGCCAGTCCCATGGTACATACTGCCGCCGCAGCCGCTTCAAGCTGATTTTCAGGGTTCGCCGCTACAAATGCTGTCATCATCCCGGAAAGCTGACACCCTGTCCCTGTAATTTCCCTCATCTCAGGACGGCCGTTGCGGATAACATAGCACTTTTCCCCGTCGCTGACAAGGTCTATCGCTCCGGTAATTGCAGCGATACATCCCATTTTTTCTGCAAATCCTTTCGCAAACGCTACCGCTTCCGTTAGATTCTCTTCCGTGACCGCATCTGCCACATCCGCATCCACACCCTTCGTCGTACCGCTTCCAAGAGCCAGTGTCTTAATTTCCGAAATATTCCCACGTATAACAGTGAATTGAATTTCCTCTGTCAGCCGAAGCGCCGTGTCGGTGCGGAGTGCGCTGGCTCCTGCACCGACAGGATCCAAAAGCACCGGACGGGAAAGCTCATTGGCCTTTCTTCCTGCCGCGAACATTCCCTCAATTGTTCTCGCATTTAACGTGCCGATATTGATATTCAGCCCGCCGCAGATTGCAGTGATATCTTCAACGTCCTTCGGCTCATCCGACATGATCGGACTTCCTCCGCATGCCAAAAGCACATTTGCCACATCGTTCACCGTCACATAATTCGTAATATTGTGTACAAGCGGAGCCATCCTCCTGACATTTTCAATACAAGTTCCAAACATAAAACTACCTCCTTTTTCTGGGATTCTATACTCTTCTTTGAACTGCCATTACCGTCTGCACTGCGGCCAGCATCAAAATATCTTTTGGCGCTTACATCATGAACACAAAAAAACGAACATACCCGTCAAGGCACATTCGTTAATCATACTCACATGAATCCTATGTCCCTACGTTGGCATTATCCAAATCAGGTTTGCGGGTCTAGGCGATTCAGCCTACTCTCAGCCTGCTTGATACGCAAGCTCCCCTTTTGTCTGCTTATCCAGTATACTACATTTTCTTAAATTTGCAAAGTAAAATCATATATTTTCCGTGTACCTGCAGTTCGGATAGCCGCCGCAGCCCCAGAACTCCCCGAATCTCCCGCTGCGTTTCCTCATAACCTGGCCGCATCTCGGGCAGATCTTCATATTCTTTTTAACAACCGGAGACTTTAGCGCTTCTCCCAGCTTTTCAAACACCTTCTGGTTCATCCTGCAGTCAGCAAGTGCGCGGTGCGCTCCTTCTGACGCAATATGATAATGATTCGCCAGATCCGTCAGTTTATGATTGGATAACTGCGGAAGGCATTGTCTTGCCAGAACCAGTGTGTCTATGTAATCGTTTGCAAATGTCTTACCCCAGTACGAGAACGCATCCCGCCAGATAAATTTCATGTCAAAGGTATGGATATTGTGCCCTACCAGCGCCATATCGCCGATAAATCCATCAAAATCCGCCAGAGCCTCTTCAAACACAGGCGCATCCTTTACCATATCATCATAGATATGATTAACCTGAGACGCACGGAACGGAATCTTCATTTTGGGATTTACCAGTGTAGAAAATTCATCTACAACCTTTTCCCCCTGTACCTTAACCGCAGAAATCTCTATAACTCTGTCAGTCGTACAGCTAATCCCCGTTGTCTCCAAATCAAAAACCACGTAATCGGTTACATACCTGTCAAGCTTTCTCCCTTGTGTACTCCCTAGCATCTTTTCTCCCTCCGGCACGCCTTTTATAAAACACCGGCATACCTGTATTCTGTAATTTAATCTTTTATGGACATCTATAGTCGCCCAAAACTGCTGCCAATATCAATATCTCCGCAAAGAATCCTGTGAGTCATCTGTAGTCTTATCAATTTCTTTGATCACGATATAATATCCATCCTCGCCATTCGTCTTTACAAACACCCGGTCTCCCTCCTTTTTCCCCCGTATTGCCTTTCCCACAGGCGACTCGATGCTGATCAGTCCCTGCATGGAGTTCCCCCGCACACTGGTCACAAGACGGTATCTCTCCGTCTCGCCGTCTTCTTCAAAATATACCGTTACTGTATTGTTGATGCCAACCTCATCGTCCCCCGACTCATCTGACACAATCCGGGCATTTTTAAGCATCTTTTCCAGATAACGGATTCGGCTTTCGTTGCGGTTTTTGTCTTGCTTCGCCGCCTTGTATTCAAAATTCTCGCTCAGATCCCCCTGCGCCCTCGCCTCTTTCACTGCCTCAAGCTCTCTTTTCCGCACTACCAGCTTTCGGTATTCTATCTCTTCTTTTATCTTTTGCACGTCGCTGTGCGTCAATTGTTCTCCCATGCCATCCTCCTGACTTTTATTCTATAAACAAACCGCTTTTCTTCATCCGCATTCAGCTCCAAGAACGTATGATATGCCTCCCCTATATATTCATTCGTTTTTGCCATATCTTCAAACTCCTTCTTATTCTTCCCATTAAAGAATTTCAACCATATATTACCACAAATATATCTTTCTTAAAACGATGAATTTCTCACAATTTTATCTCCAGAACATCTTAAATATTGCATTCTTTTTCTTCTTTTTCAAGAAATGATTCTATCGGCAGCTCTCCCTTGCCTTTTCTCCAGTTTGTCCGTATAAAATATGTAACTGTCTTTCATAATTATAATCCGCCTTTCTGCGAAAGGCACCAATGCGTCATGAAA
>CAMNTQ010000039.1 GCA_946558695.1 uncultured Lachnospiraceae bacterium | reverse complement strand
TTTTTCAAAGCGGAATTTAATCTTACAAAGTGGAATTTACTTTTTCAATTCACCGCTGAATACACTTTAATATACAAATCGAGACGTGATAAATCCACTTTATCCCGTCCCGATTTCAACTTTTTTCTATTTATTTCTACTTTCGAGCATCTCTGTTACCTTCTTTGGAATCACTTCGCAATTCCGCTTAAGGCTTTCCTCAAGCCTGTCATGCAATAACTGGGAATTTTTCTCACGAAGAGCCTCCAGATAGCTCTCATGCTCTTGGAGCATAAACCTTGCGCTTTCTCTGTTATTTGCATAGTTCTGACTATAAATTAGTTTGCAAAATGCCAGATTATTCCAGAGCCCTTCTATCATATCCGTAATCCGTTTAAACTGTGACACTCTGTAAATAGCAAAATGAAACTCCTTATTATACAGAAAAATCCTTTTAGCGCTCAGTGGTTCATCCTCGCAGACCTCGGACAGCTTTCTGTGGATAGCTTCAACTTCGGATAATTCCTGCTCTGTCATCTTCTCGCACGCCCAGTAAGCAGTCACAGGCTCCAGTGCCTTTCTTCCGATATAGATTTCCTGCACATCCTTTTCATCCAAGGAAACTACGTGGGCACCGACATATGGTGTAGAAACAACCAGACCTATCTTTTCTAAAGATTTGATAGCATCCCTCACAGGCATCCTGCTTACTCCAAGCTGCTGTGATAATTCTTCTGTGTTTAGCTTTTCGCCCATATGGATTTTACCATCCATAATAAAATCCATCAAATTCTCTGTAACTAGTTCTGATAAACTCTGATACTGAATTTTTAATGGTCTTCCGTCTATCATATGTTTTTAATCCCGCCTCTTCCATATATTTCCTATAACTACTTAATATCTTAAGTACGCTAAGACTAAATGTCAAGTTTTTCAACCAAATATCTTGCTGCCGCTATCCCCCATTCTTCGGAATCCAGATTACCATTTAAATATTTAATATGGATATTATTTCCTGCTCTTTCCTCTATTGTTTTTACCAGGACATTATCTACCAGAGAATCATGCAGCGACTCCCCCTGTCTGGTATCGCAACGCATCCCATCCGTCGGTAATATAAGTTCTACATTTCGATTTGCAGCATTTAACCGTTCCGTAAAAAGTTCGGCAACATTGCGCGCCTCTTCCGCCTCAAGCTTGATATGAGCAAGACGCTCGTTATGCTTATTGTACTTTCTCCTATCTAAAGAATGTTGAAATTCTCTTATATCATAATCGATAAAATCCAAACCGCCCACGGATATGACAACCGGCACATATCCCTTTCTCAGATACTGGAGCCTTTGATACTCGCCATAAGAAAATCCGCCTTCAAAATATTCACTTGCAAGCTCATGTGTCGTCATATCAAGGATTTTATCTATCTTTTTGTCTAAAGCAAGCTTCTCCATCACTGCCCCGCCTGCACCCGTTGCATGAAATCCCCATACCTCAAAGCCGTTTTTTTCGAGTTCTCTTACAGCTGCCATACAGCCTTTATTCGTAATTCCCATCATCGTAATGCCAACTACCGGTTTCTCTGGTTTATCAATCTTACCATCTCCATGTTTAATCATACCTGCCACACTTACACAAGCATTTTTAAGAATTGTCCGTATCACCGTATTCATCCCGGTAAAATCAACAATAGAAGGGAAGACAACAATATCCTTATATCCGACGACCTCTTTGAAGCATTTATTTCCACTGGCAATTGTCGTAACCATTACTTTCGGGAAGCCGAGGGGAAGCTCCTGCATTGCCTGTGTCGCAACTGTCGTGTTCTGTACGCCGCCTGCCGCGATCACGCCTGAAATTTCCCCTTCCGTATAAAGCTTATATATCTTCTTTTTCATCGCAGATATCATAAACTCCATAAGCTCTCCCTTTGCGCAAGATTTTATTTCGGCCCACTTAAGATTATCTTCAAGAAACACCTCCTCCCGGGAAATATCTGCACCGTCTGTTTCTTTAGGTCCGATAGACATGTCTACCACCAACGGTTTGACATTTTGGGCAAGCAGTATCTCCTGCATATACTGAACTTCCTTAAGTTTTGTATCACAGCTTGCAATTACCGCTACTGTCTTCATTCTACTCTGACCTCTGCTTATTCATCTGTCCCGCCTATTACCGGGTTTGCTTTAACTCTCTCAAGCATTGTTGCATCATGACATAACAGAAGATGCTTTGCATCCTTCGCCCGCGCCTTCTGATATTCTATACTCTTCCAGCTTTCTACAATATTGTAAAATCTTCCTGGCGGCGTGATATTATAACGTAATTCTGGTATCGGATTCAGATTTCCAAGAACAAAAATCGAATCGCCACAGCAGATATAGCTGTCTCCATCTGCGCAGTCTATTTCTACTGAAATATGTCCCGGCGAATGTCCAAATGATTCAAAAACTCTTACTCCCGGCATAATCTCTGTTTCACCCTCTACTTCCAGAAATCTGAGTTTTGAAATCGGAGACTCTACATCCAGCGCCGGCGCTTCATAAGATTTGTAATAGAGAGGTATTGGGTTCCTGGCAAAGTCAATTTCCCGCTTATGTGCTACTAATACTGCATGTGAGAACTTTTCCGCATAAAACATATGATCCCAATGTAAATGAGTAAATACGACAATATCTACATCTTCACATGTATATCCCTCTTTTTTCAGTAAAGACTCGATATCCTGTCCTTCCTCCTGCCATGACCCCGGATGATGGTATGCGTTTGCCCTTTCTGTCCATGCCATACCCGTATCCACCAGTAAAAGCTTATCACCGCCCTCTACCAGATAAGTGAATACCGGAAGCGCCACCTTTTCATTCGGAACCCCCTTCAGATAAGGCGCTGCTGAATGATGATAATGATATTGAAATGGATTCGTTGGGACAAACCCCGTATTTAATGGTTTGATTGTTAATTTTGACATATTTTTATCCTCCTGCTTTACCTAATAATATTTTCTAAAACCGCAATCTGTGCTGTTTCTTCTATAAGTTCTGCCATATGCTCCGCATCAACAGCATTTTTCCCTATGACTACAAGTCCATGCCCTTTTAATATAATTGCCGGCAGGTTCGTATTCTCCTGTAATGTCTTCAATATTTCCTCAACATCCTTTTTAGGAACTACTGCCGCATGTATATCGAAGACCGGCAGAACACAACCTATTTTCAATTCACTGTGCCAGGTTACCAATGGAATATTTTCATGCCTGTCCGCCCATGTGATCGTATAAGGGCTATGTGTATGAACCACCGCATTGCATCCTTCCAGATGTTCAAGGAGCATACTATGTAATACCCACTCCCGGGTAGGTTTACCCATTTCTCCTTCTTTTAACGTTCCGTCAAAATTCATGGCGATCCAGCCATTTCCCTTGGCATCGCAATCCGCAAACGAGCCTCCGGAGCTTTTTACTATCATTCCCTCCTCTCCGGGAATCCTCACGCTTAAGTTTCCACCACTTCCTGTCTGCATTCCTCTTGTGTAAGCACGATGCGCCGCTACTGTCAGATCTTCATAACAAGCGCTGTATTTATCATTCATATTGCTGTCTCCCCGCTATATCAATTTTTTAGCCCTGCGGCTCCGTGTATATATATCAATCCACACCATAAGAATAATTACAATACCGACGGCAAAATTCTGCCAGTTTGAATTTACTCCCACAATATTCATGATATTAACAATAATTGTAAGAATAATTGCTCCAATAACTGTACCGACAACTCCTCCTTCTCCTCCAAGGAGCGAAGTGCCGCCCATGACTACCGCAGCAACAATCTGTAATCCGTAAGTTTCACTCATACCGGCATCCGCCGCATTCAGTCTGGCCGTCATCATAGTTCCACCCAATGCTCCTGTTACGCCGCAAAACGCATATGCGGCCAGCAATGTGCCGAGACAGTTAATCGCTGAATATCCTGCCGCCTGTATATTGAATCCAATCATATAAACATTCCTTCCAAAAGTTGTCTTCTGTAACAGAATGTAGACAATCAGGCACATAACCCCCGATATAATAATCGGGATTGGAACACTGCCGACATAGCCGATTCCAATTGTTGTAAACTTTGCCGGAAGTCCGTAGATTACTCCGCCATTCATAACAATCATTGCAAGTCCGGAAGCTACCATATTCATTCCATAAGTAGCAACAAAGGACGGAAGCTTTATCACTCCGACAAGAAACCCGTTCACAACTCCTATGATAAGTCCGATAGAAATACTAATCAGCATTGCAGCTATTACCGGTACGTCGGCCACTAGCATCTTTGCGCAGATACATCCAGTCAACGCCGCGCAAGAGCCCACCGACAAATCAATATTCCCTGTGATAACCACGGCAGTAAGTCCAAGACTCAGCATCAACAGAATGCTTGCCTGCCTTAGAATGGTGATCAGATTACTCAGCGTCAGAAAGGATGGACTAAGCAGGCTCGAAATGATCATCATGAACAACAGGCTGAGTACGACATATACATATTTAGATTCCAATATCTTTTGTTTTATTTTTTTCATGCTACCACCTACATTTCCTGTTGTTTTTTCAAAAATGCATCAAAGATTATAGCCGCCAGAACAACAATTCCAATAATTGCATTCTGGTAAATCGAAGAAAGACCGACCTGTGTAAGCCCACTTTTTAACACCTGCATAAACAGAACGCCAAAAATCGTACCGCCTACGCCGCCTCTGCCTTCTCTCATGGATGTACCGCCCAATAATACTGCTGCAATAGCATTAAACTCCAGCCCATTCCCCGAGTTTGGATTTCCCGACTCGATTCTACAACATAAAAGTAATCCACCGATCCCGGCCATGACACCTGCATACACAAACGCCTTTATCGTGTTGCGGCTTATACTCGCTCCTGCCAGAGTAAGCGCCTCAGAATTACCGCCCAGCCCAGTAATCTTCATTCCAAATGTTGTCTTCCGTAATACAATCCACGTAATAATAAAACATAAAATTGCAATCCAGACTGAGTACGGCATTCCCAAAAGCTTCTCCTTCGCTATTGTCCTAAAAATCGAATGACTGAAATATAACGTCTGGCTGTTGCACAAAAGCAGCGCAACTGATTTAAAAATATTCTGCGTACCCAGTGTCACAATAAAAGCCGGAAGCATTCCCTTTGCAACAATAACTCCATTTATAAGACCAAATACGGCAGATGACAAAAGCACCACAATCATCGACAGCCACATCGGTACTCCGAGATTTAAAAGTACAATCCACAGCACCGATACTACACTTACTATAGATCCCAATGAGAGGTCCGTACCCTGAAGCAGAACAATTAATGTCTGCCCACATGCAATTACAAGAAGCGGCGCAGCCTGGCTGGCAATGTTCACCATATTCTGTGCTGTAAAATAATTGTCAACTAATATCCCATATATAAGCATTAATGCCAGCATCATGTAAAGCGCCGGAGGAACCTTTAGATATTTTTCTTTATTTTTCATGCCATCCCCCCTAACTTCCCAACAGCATCATCTGCCCTATCTTTTCGGCTGCAAATTCTTCTCTCTCAATATGGCCCGCAATAGAACCATTATTCATAATATACATTCGATCGCTCATCCCAATAATTTCCTGCATCTCCGATGAGATCATCAGTATTGCTTTTCCTTCTGATGCAAGTCTGTCCATCAATGCATAAATCTCCATCTTAGCGCCTACATCAATTCCCCGTGTCGGCTCGTCAAAAATAATGACGTCTGTATTTGCCGACAACCATTTGGCAATGACTACCTTTTGCTGGTTTCCTCCAGAAAGAGCCCTTGCCATTTTCTTTACACTTGGCGTTGCAATTTTAAGACTTTTTACATATTCGTCCGCAATCTCATCATTTTTACTCTGACTGACAAAGAAATGTGGGAAAATTTTTTTAAGACTCACTGCTGCTATATTCCATGAAATAGGTGCTCTGACCGCCAGACCAAGCTGTTTTCTATCCTCCGGGAGAAACCCTAACCCTTCATTTACCAAAAAAGACGGTCCTTTACCTGAAACCTCTTTTCCATGAAGATAAATCTTTCCTCCCTTCAGTTTATCAATTCCAAAAATAAGTCTTGCCATCTCTGTACGGCCGGCGCCTACTAATCCTGCCAGCCCGACAATCTCTCCTTTATTTACTACAAGCGAACAATCCTCTACTTTCCCGGCTCTGTCACTGATATTCTCAACCCTCAGCGCTTCTCCGCTATGGTCATTTGGAGTACGTACATAGACCTGTGCAATATCGCGGCCTACCATCAGATTCACCAGTTCTTCATCTGACAGCTCTCCTTCTCTTAAGGTTTTAATATACTTTCCGTCTCTTAAGACAGTAATTCTGTCACCGATATGATGAAACTCCTTCATTCTGTGTGATACGTAGATAATTCCAATATTTCTTTTCTTTAAAAGGTGAATCTGTTCAAAAAATGATTCAACCTCTCTGTCAGATAAAGTAGCCGTAGGCTCGTCGAAAATAATAATTTTAGGATCAATAGATATCGCTTTGGCAATCTCAATCATCTGCTGTTCTGCTACTCCCAGATATTTCACAGGTTTTGTTGTATCAATATTCTCGCAGTTCAGATTTCTGAGCAGCTCCTTTGCCTGTGTCTGCATAAGCTTCTGATTAATAATATTGGTTCCTTTATATACCGGCTCTCTGTTAAAAAATATATTTTGCGCCGCATTTAAATAAGGAATCATTGTAAGCTCCTGATAGACCGCCGCAATTCCATTCGCCAAAGCTTCTTTCGGCGTTTTAAAATCTACCTTTTTGTCCTCCAGATAAATTTCTCCGCTCTCGGGCTGATATGCGCCGAGAATACATTTCGACAATGTACTCTTCCCGGCGCCGTTTTCTCCCACTAAAATATGTACCTCTCCCGGGAACAAATCAAATTGCACATTATCAAGCGCCTTTACTCCCGGGAACTCCTTCGTCAGGTTTTTCACCTTAAGAATCGGCTCCATATTTTTCACCTCCGCTAATCATACCATTTAAAGCTTTCCATATACTCATCTACATTTTCTGATGTAATAAGCGGATTATTTCTTTCTGACGGAAACGGGATAAAATATTCCTCCGGCAGTGTTTTATCATTAAGATATTTTGTCAGATAGGCAACTGCAAGGTATGTAGATCCATAAGGATCTGTATTATAAGTTACATAAAGATCTCCGTCTTTCACTGCTGAAGCCGCATCCTTTGATGCATCTGCGCCTCCGACAAATACACCTTCTATATTCTGCGCCTTTAAAGCCTGAATCGCACCGATCGCCATCTCATCATTACAGCTTGCAACGATAGTAAGCCCATCCGCAGTTTTCTCTCCCTGAAGAAGATTCTCCATGACCTGCATACCTTCCGCACGTTTACAGTTAGCTGTCTGAGATGCGATTACCTCGATATCCGGATACTCCTCAATCGCTGCTAAAATACCTGCCTTACGTTCCTCCATATTCTGAACTCCTGCAGGTCCTTCTAAAACAATTGCTTTCCCTTTCTTCCCTGCTGCTTCACACAGTTCCTTCGTTACAAGATAGCCCGTTTCATAATAATCGACACCCGTTCTCATGAAAGCTCCTGTCTCCGGTGCGGTACCAATTGCGACAACCGGAATCCCCTTTTCATTCGCGAGATCAACAACCGGCTGAATCCCTTTGGAATCAGATGGATGAATAACAAATCCGTCAACATTCTGCTCAATCAGAGATTCCATGATTGTCACCTGTTCTTCTATAGAATCCTGTGTCGCCGGCGCCAAAGTCTGTACTTCCAGTTCCATGTCCTTTCCTGCCTGCTCACCTCCTGCCCACATGCCTACCATATATGGATTTGTCGAATTACGTGTCATAACTACAATTTTATATTTCTCGTTTCCCTTTACAGATGTAGATACTCCGCGTCCAATGCCCTCAATTGGAAGTTCTACTTCGTTTTTGGCAAAATCACTTGCTCTGTTCACATTGACATTCTTACTAAAATCTTCATTAACTTTATTGTCACCTGTATTCTCTGACGTATCTACTTTTAAATCACTTTCGTTACCTTCTTCACTTTCTCCCTGCTGTCCGCATCCTGCCATGCACAAAATCATAATTACTGTTAACAGAACCGAAATCCACTTTTTCTTCATCATATTTCCTCCTTTTTTCTTTTGTTTCATGTTTGTTTTTGGATATTGGATATTAGATATTGAATAAAAAGTAACATGTATTGTAAATTTTGTCAATATAATAAATGATATATTTTAATTTTTGTTGAAATTTTATATTTTTATTGACATTTTCAGATAAAACATATATATTGGATATTAGATATTGGATATTAAACAAAGGAAAGGAAGGATTCTAAATGAAAGTAACACTCTTATTAGAAAACACATGTATGTATAGTAAATACCTTAATTCTGAACACGGTTTTTCCGCATGGATTGAAGATGAAGATGTAAAAGTTCTGCTTGACTGCGGCTATTCTGATAACTTCATTCATAATGCAGAGAAGCTTGGTATTGATCTGCTTCTGGCAGATTACGTAGTACTTTCTCACGGACATTGGGATCATACTGGCGGCCTTAAGCATCTGATTAAATATTATCAAGAACATGCCATGGCACGAAAGCCAATTCTTCTGTACACAAGTGATGACATTTTCTTAAAACGCTATGAATTCAACTGGGACACGCCAGTCGGTCTTGATGTCAGCAAGGAAGTGATGGAACAGTGGTTCGATGTTCGTGTGACTCCTGAGCCGCTCTGGCTCACAAAAAATCTGTGTTTCATGGGACTGACAGAACGCTCTAATGATTATGAGCACGTTCATCCTCAGACATCTCAGCAGCTTCGTGACGGAAAATGGTGCGACGATGTAGTTGATGAAGATACACAGTTAGCATACCTGCATAAGAACAAAGAGGAAGTCAGCATTGTAGCTACCTGTGCACATTACGGAATATGCAATATTATGGAATATGCGAAGAAATTGACCGGAGCCAGTCAGGTTCATACATATCTTGGCGGTTCTCACCTTAGAATTGATGAAGTTCCGCAATCCCAGGTAGACAAAACATGTGAATATGTAAAAAGCCAGAATATCAAAAATTTCTACATCTGCCATGATACAGACTTACACTGCAAGCTTGCTCTCTGGAATGCATGTTCAGGCAGCAAGGAAGCCGGCACCGGACTCGTTCTTGAATTAGAATAAGAGCCGTAAGGGATAAAGCTATGAATACATTTATACTACCAGAGGATAGCAGCTCAGGCAAATATGCATTAGCAACTTACTATATAGAACTGCCTAAAGAGGAAGATATTGTTGATAAAGCAAAAAAGATGGCACTAGGGCAGACACTCGGAACATGGGTTAAAGTTCCGGGTATATCTGATGAAATGCGGGAGCTTTATATGGGAAAGGTGGCGAATATCCTGGAAGCGCCCCCGACAGAATTAGCTTCCCAACTCCATAACAACCATCGTGCCTATTTTGTCCAGATCGCCTATCCGACCGCTAACTTTGGCTCTGATTTTCCTATGCTTTTTACAACACTTCTGGGAAATGATGCCTCAACAAGCGCTCAAGTAAAATTGGTTGATCTTCAACTGCCCGAGAGCTTTATCGCAGGCTTCAAAGGGCCTAAATACGGCATAGAGGGCATTCGGAAACTTACCGGCTCCTCTCCCAAAGCTCCGCTTCTTCTGAATATGATAAAACCTTGTACCGGCCTGACTCCTGAGGAAGGCGCCCGAATCTTTTATGATGTTGCTCTGGGCGGAATTGATTTTATTAAAGATGATGAACTACTTGGCGATCCTGATTTCTGTCGCGCCGGGAAACGCGCAAAGGCATACTTAAAAGCTGCAGAAGCCGCCTACGAGAAAACAGGAAAATATACAACTTATATATGCAATATTACTTCTTCATCAAGTAAAATCGCAGATACCTTAAAGTCGGTCATTGAGGCGGGAGTACATGCAGTAATGATGTGCTTTTCTACTGTAGGCTACAGCACCTTCCAGTATATTTCTGAATCTACAGATGTTTTAATCATGGGACATTACGCCGGTTCAGGGATATCAAACGAAGGCCTGACTTCCGGTCTTAGTTCTCACCTGTCCGTCGGGAAATTTGCCCGTATGGCAGGTGCCGATATGGTAATGATGAATACTCCTTACGGAGGATACCCTTTAACACATCTGCAGTACCAGAAAACCTTGCAACATCTCATACTCCCTGACCATCACTTAAAATCTTGTATGCCGGTCTGCGGAGGAGGCGTTCACCCTGGTCTTGTTCCGCAGCTTGTTGCGGACTGCGGCAAAGATATCATACTTGCCGCGGGAGGAGCTGTTCAAGGACATCCAATGGGAGCAGCTGCAGGTGTTGCTGCCATGCGACAGGCTGTCGAAGCCGTTCTGGCCCAGTCCTCTCTGGAAAAATATGCGGCCAATCACGAGGAACTTTCTTGTGCGCTGCATACTTTCACAAAATAAATAGATGGACGAACGCGGAAAGTCCCCAAAGCATTAACTTTGGAGACTTTCTTTTGTCAGCACTGTCCCTACTGCCGCTTTCCACCCGGCATATTTCCGTTCTTTAACCCCTGTCTCCATCTTCGGCTCATATTTCACCCGGTTAAGCTTCCCGAAGATGCTCTCATCCCACACGCCAAGCTTAAGCCCTGCCGCATACGCCGGCCCGATACCTGATAATTCCTCTGAATCCGGAACCTGCACAACCGCGTCGGCGATATCGCTCTGGAACTGCATCAGATAATCGTTCTTTGTAGGGCCGCCGTCTACCCGGAGCTCTTCTACCTTCACTCCTGCATCCTCACTCATGGCCTTTACGATATCCGTAATCTGATATGCGATACACTCTACGCCTGCACGGACAACCTCTGCCTTTCCAGTTGTCCTCGTCATTCCCACGATTGCCGCCGCAGCATGGCTGTCCCAGTAAGGGGCGCCGAGTCCTGAAAATGCCGGAATCAGGTACAAACTGTCTTCCTTTACCGCTTTTTTCGCAAGCTCCGTCGTCTCTCCCGGAGACTGAATCAGCTTCAGATCGTCTTTGAGCCATGTGATCACCGCGCCTGTATAATTCAAATTTCCTTCCAGCACATAGTTCACTCTGCCGCCCATGCTCCATGCAAGGGAAGTCACAACGCCGTGTGTGCTGAGCACCGGCTTCTCCCCAATATTCATCATAATCGAAGAGCCGGTCCCGTAGGTTGCTTTTGTCATACCGCTCTTTAAACAGCCCTGTCCGAACAAAGATCCATGGGAATCCCCGAGCACCCCGTGAATCGGCACCGGGAAGGGAAGAACCCCTTCAAAATCTGTCTCACCGAAATCAGAATCCGAATCACAAACCTCTGCCATATTTTTCACATCGATCCCGAACAGCCCGCAGATCTCCTCGTCCCATTTCAGTTCGAAAATATTAAAAAGCTGCGTGCGGGATGCGTTGGAATAATCTGTCTTGTATTCCTTTCCTCCTGTCAGCTTGTAGACGAGCCAGCTGTCTATCGTCCCGTGGCAAATCTCTCCCTTATCCGCTTTTTCCTTGGCTCCTTCCACATTTTCCAGAATCCACGCAATCTTGGCTGCCGGAAAATAAGGCGACAGGTTCATGCCCGTCTTCCCGCGGATATTCTCTGCCTCTCCCTTTTTCTCTACTCTCTCACAGATGGACACCGCCCTTGCACACTGCCATACGATCGCATTGCCTACAGGCTCTCCGCTTATACGATCCCATGCCAGAGACGTCTCCCGCTGGTTACTGATGCCGACGCCCGCCACTTTGGACTTATCAATATCTTCCGTGAGCATCCTGACAACCTCAATCACATTCTCATAAATCTCAGACGGATCATGTGACACCCATCCTTTCTCATTTATAATCTGCTTATGGGGCTTATCCGTACGCTTTATAAGACTTCCGCTCTCATCGAACAAAAGCGCCTTCGTTCCCTGCGTACTCTGATCTATACTGATAATATATCTCTCTGCCATTATCAAACTCCTTTTTGCTCCTCGTGCGGCTTTGCGCCGCTTCGCTTTCTACCCGCTTCTATGTAATGACTCTGAATATGCTCCATTTCATTATTCATTACAGTTCTGCCTTAAGCACCTCTTCCTTAAGAGGAATTGATGCTGTCGCTCCCTCTCTGGATACTGCGATAGCAGATGCCTTTGCCGCCAGCGCCAGTCCTTCCGGTACAGGCATTCCTTCAATGACCGAAGAGATAAAATATCCCGTAAATGTATCTCCTGCCGCCGTTGTATCTACTGCTTTCACTTTGTAGATTCCCTGCCGGTACTGCTCATCCTTATACTGATATACAGAGCCGTCGCCTCCAAGCGTCAGCACCACCTTTGCTTCCGGGTAGAGCTCTTTTAACTTTTTAAGAATCTGATCCGTATCCTTCTCTCCTGTCACCTGACCGCCCTCAATCTCATTTAACAGGAACATGGAAATCTTTTCAAAATCGCATGCATCAAGGGCGCTGTCATAAGGAGACGGATTCAGAATGATCATCATTCCCTTCTCATATGCCTTATCGATAATATAATCCAGCAGATTTACTTCATTCTGTAAAAGAAGGATATCCCCCTTCTCAAAATTTCCAAGCACCTCGTCCACAAAATCCTTCGTAATACTTCTGTTGGCTCCACCATACAAAAGGATACAATTCTGTCCGTTTTTATCTACCTGAATAATGGTATGACCGGATTTTTCAGATACGGTCCTGATATAATCAGCATTCACGCCTCCTTCTTCGCAGGCATCAAGAAGAACGCCTCCCTCCTCGCCGATCATCCCGGCATGGTAAACGTTCACTCCTGCCTTAGCAAGAGCAATGGACTGATTTAACCCTTTTCCACCGCAAAAAACATTCATCCCCGAAGAAGCAAGCGTCTCCCCCGGCGTCACCATATGGTCAACAGAATATACATAATCCAAATTCAAGGAACCAAAATTTAAAACCTTCATATTAAATAACCCTCCTGCGCCATCCATTTTCAATCTGTAAGCTCCTAAAAAGCAACCCCCGCCTGCAGCATGATATTCGGATACGGCGTAAACTCTCCCGTTCGAATCACAAACTTAAGCTTCTTAGACTCCTCCTTAAGCTCCACATGGGAAATCATCCGGCATTCAATCCCGTCAAGCTTCTCCTTAATATAGGCAAGAAGCTCAGGATTATTCTCCGCAATCTCCTCAGCTAAAGTATAGCCTTCTACCTGCGCCTCGTCAAGAACCGCATCCATCACCTGCCTAAAAGTAGGAACTCCTCCGCAAAGCGCCAGATCCACAATCTCGACTCCCTTCGGAACCGGCATCCCGCCGTCCGCGATCATAAACAGATCCTTATGCCCCAGTCCCGCAATAAGCCCCGCGAGCTGCGCATTAATAATCCCTCTCTTCTTCATCTATCAAACCCTCCTTCTTCTTCACACTATCCAAAATCTCCATCATACTCTTCGCCCAAAGCACTCCTTCGCCAAAGCATTTTCCCGCCAAAGTTCACAACCTATGGCGCAGCCCGGTCAGAATCAAACCGGGCTGCTCAAAAAAACTTACTTGTTCTCGTTACGTGCCTGCAGCGCCATCTTTGCCTGCAGATTTCTCTGTACCTGATCAATAATTACCGCAATAATAATTACAAGACCTCTGATAATCTTCTGCCAGAACTCCGTTACACCGCACATCGTCATACCGTCATTGATTACGCCGATTACAAACGCGCCGACGATTGTTCCGCCAATGGTTCCAACACCTCCTGCCATGGATGTTCCGCCAAGTACGGATGCCGCAATCGCGTTCATTTCCCATGACTCGCCTGTCTTTGGCGTCGCAGATACGAGCTGTGATGTCGCAATGATACCTACAACTGCAGAACAGAATCCGGAGAATGCATATACCCAGATCTTCACTTTGTCAACCTTGATACCGGACAGCTTGGATGCTTTCTCATTACCGCCGATGGAAAGCACATGCCATCCAAACGGTGTTTTCTTAAGAACAAGACCTGCCACTACAGCAATGATCGCAAGAATCAGAACGCCGCAGGGAATAGCAGTTCCTGCCAGATTACGCCCGAATACTTCAAAGCCTGTATTTCCAAGCCCTTCGCTTCCTGCCAGTTCTGAGAAAGTAGCGCCGTTGGAACGGATATTCGCAAATCCGCGCCAGATATACATCGTACCCAGCGTTGCGATAAACGGAGCTACATTAAACTTTGTAATAACAATACCGTTAAT
This sequence comes from uncultured Lachnospiraceae bacterium, assembly GCA_946558695.1. Classification (GTDB taxonomy): domain Bacteria; phylum Bacillota; class Clostridia; order Lachnospirales; family Lachnospiraceae; genus MD308. Next base: position 16,616 of record CAMNTQ010000039.1, on the reverse strand, counting down.
CATACCCATCAGCGCTCCCAAAAGAACCGTGATCAGTACGATCATCGGCACGCTGAAATATAAAGTCACGCCAAACATCTTAAGTGTCAGACCTTCCTGTATCAGACCGCCTGCGATCATACCCGCAAGACCGGCTACCGAACCAACAGAAAGATCGATACCTCCTGTAATAATGACATAAGTCATACCTATCGCAAGGATTCCATAAAGCGCTACGTGTTTTGCCACTGTAAGGAGCGCTCCCGCACTCATAAAGTTATCCGCTGTAATACTGAAGAAAACAAGCAGAATGACCAATACAATAAACGTACGACCTTTTAAAATGGTCATAGCTAATTTATTATTTCCAGAATTTTGTTTCACTGCCATAATTTAACTCTCCTTTCTTTTAATGATGGCCCTTGTAAGATGCCAGTACCAGTGTATCCTGCTCAATCTCATTTCCGGAAAACTCTCCGGTCTTCAGACCGTTTGACAATACGATAACACGGTCCGCGATGGCTACGATTTCCTGCAGTTCAGAGGAAATAACGATAATCGAAAGCCCTTCTTCCGCATACTTATTAATGATGTCAAAAACCTCTGTTTTGGCGCCGATATCAATACCTCGGCTCGGCTCATCCATTAGCAGGATCTTAGGCGTTGTTAAGATACCTTTTCCAATAACCACCTTCTGCTGATTACCGCCTGATAAGGAAAGAATCGGCAGTTTCTTATCCGCTACTTTAATATGTATATCTTTAATCTGCCCGTCTACCTTCTCGCCCTCTAACTTCGCATCAAGGAACGGTCCCTTCTTATACCTTGTGAGTGCCGACAGGGAACAGTTTTTCTCTATATCAAGCGTCTGCACAAGCCCCTGCGCCTGTCTGTCCTCCGGTATCAAAGCAAAGCCGTTATCAATCTGCTGTTTGATCGATTTGATATTAAGCTCTTTTCCTTCCATAAGAATTGTTCCCGTATGCTCCGGGTGAAGCCCCATCAAACACTCAAACACTTCACTTCTTCCCGCGCCCATCAGTCCATAGATTCCAAGGACCTCACCTTTTTTCAGCTCAAAATCAAGATGATCTACCAGATAGCCGCCGCCTGCTTTCGGAAGGCACAAATCCTTAACTTCCAGCACATTTTCCACTTTGGACCAGTCAACCTCCCGGTCTCTCTTTGGATAGGACTTGGCACCTCCTGTCATCTGATGCACGATCCACGGAACATCAATATCCTTCACATCTGAGTCCGCAACATACTTGCCGTCACGGAGGATGGTAACATGGTCTCCGATCTCCATGATTTCTTCCAGTCTGTGAGAAATGTATACGATAGAGATTCCCGCCGCCGTAAGCTCTCTCATAATCTTAAAGAGAACCTTAACCTCCTGCTGGCTCAAGGAGGAAGTCGGCTCATCCATGATCAGAACCTTCAGATCATCCTCCACAAGATTTCTCGCAATTTCAATCATCTGCTGCTGGCCTACGCGGAGTTCTCCTACGTTCTGGTTCAGATCAAGGGGATGCTCTAATCTCTCAAGAACCGCTTTTGCGCCCTCCATATGCTGTTTGTTGTCCAGCGCAACTCTTCCCTTTGTCTTCTCCTTGTTCATGTAAATATTCTGATATACATTCATATTCGGGAACAGGCTCAACTCCTGATGGATGATTCCAATCCCATGTTTTCTCGCCTCAGTTGTATTCTTAAAGTATACTTCCTGCTCTCCGATATACATCTTGCCTTCATTCGGCTGTTCGATTCCGGCAATCATCTTCATCAGGGTCGATTTTCCGGCGCCGTTCTCTCCGATCAGCACATTAACCTTGCCCTTAAGCAGATCAAAGGATACTTCATCAAGAGCTTTCGTACCGGGATAAATCTTACTTATCTTTTCTGCATGGAGAAATACATCCTCCCTGCACTTATATCCTTCACCCATAATCTAATATCTCCTTCTTGTTTTGCAGTCCGTTACTTCACTTCCAGTACAACCGGCGTAATGAGTACGTCCGTACTTCCGGAAGATACTGTAAATGCTCCTACAAATGAAATGTTCTTCCCCTGTAAAGATGACGGCTCTACTGGTCCGACCACGTCATCTGCAACTACCTGATTGATGCTCTGGGATACCGCCGCCCACTCCTCCTGGTTTTTGTAATCACCGAACTTGATGAAACTTAAAGTGTCACGGATAGAAGAGCCTTTGTATACCGGCCCGATCTGGATCTTTACTGCCTCTGACCCGGTATAGCCTTCTAACTTCACAGTCATAAAGCCCGCCTGAGAATCCGTATTGACTTCTTCTACAGTTCCGGTTCCCTTTACCACATAGCTAAGTTCTCCCGAATCACCCATGGAATATTTTCCGTAATCGTCTGCCAGCGCTGTCAGATCCCCGTTTGACTGAGTAAGGAATTCTGTCAGATCAACAGCCGTCTCGTTCATCTCCGGCAGCGCAGAGTCCTCCCAGATGGCGGCAACGTCATCTCCCGCGTTAAATTCAACGTTTCCAGTATACTTGCCTTCTTCCCCGATTTTTACTACTTTAACGATTCCGCATCCCGTAAGCAGTGTTGATGCCGCAAGCGCTAACGTAAGTCCAAGAGCTATTACACGTCTTTTCATAGTAGCCTCCTTTATTTCCTTTCTATTTAAATATCCTTCTTCGGATATTTAGTTCCAGATCTTAATACCTATTTGCATAAAGAATAACCCTTATCATACAGAAAGCCTGCCGTCGGCAGCCTTTCTGGCATACTATGGTATGCGAGGAAGCGCCGAAACAGCGCCTCCCCTTAATCATTCACCTGTTCATTCCGCTGAAATTACTCTGTATAAACAAATCCTGCTAACTTGTCTACATTCTCAGATGTGATTGCGATACAGTCAATAAGCTGCTTCTCATCTGCGCCTGTAGAGCCTTCTTTTAAGTACTTGTCAGCCTGAACAACTGCCGTCTCAGCGATTACCGCGAACTGCTGCAGCGCTGTTCCTGTTGCGTCGCCGGATTTGATAAGAGCTGCCGCCTCGTCAGAGCCGTCAACACCGATAACAGGAAGTTTCTTGCCTGCTGCCTGAAGAGCCGCGCATACACCCTCTAACATGGTGTCGTTACCGCACATAACGCCTTCGATATCCGGGTTCGCCTGAAGCATAGCCTCCATCTTGTCATAAGCTTCTGTCTTTTCCCAGTTAGCTGTCTGCTGAGCTACCATCTCCATATCCGGATACTGGTCAACTACTTCATGGAATGCAGAAGAACGTACGCCTGCGTTTGTATCAGATTCTTTTCCTAACAGCTCAACGTATTTTCCCTTTTCACCCATAGCTTCAACGAATTTCTCAGCAATCGCCTTTGCGCCCTGGTAGTTATTCGCTACGATCTGGGAAATAGCAACACCTTCTGCATTGATTTCACGGTCGATCAGGAAAGTCGGAATTCCTGCATCTCTTGCTTTCTTAACAGCCTCAACAGTTGCATCTGCACCTGCATTGTCACAGATGATTGCTGCTGCTTTGTCTGCGATCGCACTGTCAAATAATTCTGTCTGTTTTGTCGGATCATCGTCATGAGATGCTGCTTTCACTTCGTATCCAAGTTCTTTAGCTTTTGCTGTAGCCGTATCAGCCTCTGCCTTGAATGCCGGATTAGATACAGATGGCGTAATAACGTAGATAATGTTTGAACCGCCGCCCTTTAACACTTCGCCGGAACCTTCATCCTCTGCCGGCGCCTCTGCATCGTCTGCCGGCGCCTCTGTGTTTTCTTCTGTCTTCTCTTCTTCTGCGTCACCGCCGCCTGAGCTGCAGCCCATAACCATAGCTGCTACCATAGCCACTGCAAGCAACATAGCTAATACTTTTTTGAAACCTTTCATTCTTTGTTCCTCCTTATGCTTTTTATAAGTATTAAATTGTTCTATATTAACAGGTTTTTCCTGCCAATACCATTTTGGTTCGGTCTCTTTACTTTAATGCTTCCTTTGCCTTCGCCGTGATCCCTTCTGCATTCATCTTGTAGTAGTCAAACACCTCTTTGGAAGTTCCGGTGATAACCGGTGCATCCGGGAGAGCGATATTGATCACCTTCTTCGGACACTCACTTCCTACCACCTGACTTACCATAGAACCAAGCCCTCCGAAAGGCGCATGCTCTTCCACTGTCACAACTGCTTTTACACCTGTTGCCGCTTTTACGATGGCTTCTGTATCAAGAGGCTTCACGCAGTACATGTCCACAACACCTGCGCTGATTCCTTCTGCTTTTAAAAGCTCTGCCGCATCCTTCGCCGGTTTTACCATCTCTCCGCAGGCGATGATCGCCACATCCGTACCCTCGCAGACTACTGTTGCCTTATCCATCTCGAAAGGTACATTGCCCTCCTCATACACATCGTCAACTGCATTCCTTCCTACACGGATATATGCCGGCTTATCATCTTCAATCAGCGCTTTCATCAGACATCCTGTCTGGAAATGATCACTCGGGATATACACTCTCATATTGGGAACCGCCGACATCGCCGCAATATCCTGTGCGGAATGATGGCTCATGCCCAGCGCGCCGTAGCTGATACCGCCGCTGATTCCCACAAGCTTTACATTCGTATTCGAGTATGCCACGTCAACCTTGCACTGCTCGTAGCTTCTTGTAGAAAGAAAGCATGCCGGAGATGCTGCATAGGGCTTTTTTCCGCACTTTGCAAGTCCAGCGGATATACTTACCAGATTCTGCTCTGCAATTCCCGTCTCTACAAACTGCTCCGGCAGCTCATTTGCAAATCCTGTGAAGGATGCACTTCCTCTGGAATCGCTGCACAGTGCGACGATATCCTTATCCTTCCTTCCTGCCTCTACCAGTATGTCACATATCACCTGTTTGTTTGCAATCTTAGCCATGAAGCGCCTCCTCCTTCCTTGCTGCAAGATCTTTTCTAATCTGTTCCAGTTCCTCTGCATTCGGAACCTTGTGGTGCCAGTTTGCTTTATTCTCCATAACAGAGGATCCTTTCCCCTTCACCGTATTCGCAATCAGCACTGTCGGCTTTCCTTTCACTTCTCTTGCTGCGTCAAATGCTGTTTTAAGCTGATCAATATCATTGCCGTCCGCTACGTCGATCACATTCCAGCCGAAGGCTTTCCATCTCTCATGAAGATCGTCATGCGCCATGACATCTTCTGTGTTGCCGGATATCTGCAGACGGTTTCTGTCTACCACCGCGCAGAGATTGTCTAACTTATAATGGCTTGCCGCCATAGCGCCTTCCCATACGGAGCCTTCTGCGATCTCTCCGTCACCCATTACGGTATAAACTCTGTAATCCTTTTTATCCATCTTTCCTGCAAGAGCCATCCCTACGCTTACCGGAAGCCCATGCCCCAAGGAACCCGAATTCATCTCGATGCCCGGAAGCTTATTATTCGGATGTCCGATAAATTTGGAGCCGAACTTGCTGAACTGTGCGATCACATCCTTGATATCAAAGAATCCTTTTGCCGCCAGTACCGCATAGTAGGCTTCTACAGAATGCCCTTTACTCATGATGAATTTATCCCGGTCAGGATCATCCATATTTTCAGGACTGATATTCATCTGATCAAAATAAATCTCTGTCAGGATTTCCATAACACTCATGTCACCGCCGATATGTCCGGCCTTGCCTTCTACGATCATGTCAATGACATTTTCTCTTAACTCATAAGCCAATGCTTTTAAATTTTCCATAGATCATTCTCCTCTTAGATATGCTTTTACGTCTTCTTCAATCGGATCATACAGGTCAGGCTTAACGCCGATGTATTTGCATGCCTCGTATAACACAGGCACTACGTCCTTATGAATACCTACACAGTGATGAATGTAGGGCCCTTCTACGATCTTCGCCTCAAGGCGCTTAATGTTTTCAACCTCTACCCACAGATAAGTTCCCATTCCCTTCGGTCCGTCAACACCCTTTGCATTTCCAAGGAGAAGAGAATACTCTCCGTTATCCCCGTCAAAACGGCAAAGCGTTACATCGCCGTGCTTTGCCTCCGCCGTAAGACTTCCCGGATGATCGAATGCCAATGGATAAGTAAGCTCAGGCTTTTCCTGCGCAACAGAGATCGGCCATGGTCCGCAGTGCTGTAAAAGCTCTCCGTTCTCGATATCTGGATGCCGGATCGTCCAGTCCGCGAAGAACCCTCTCGTCTCATCCATTCCGGCCGCTTCTACTAAAAGCGCTGTAACCGCGCCGTGGATATCCGTCTCACAGACTACTGGGATTCCTTTTTCATTTAAAATAGCATTTGCCGCACAGGGCATAATTCCGATTTCCGTCTGGAGTGCATTCCAGCACTGGATCGCCGCTGCCTTGCAGCCGTATTTTTCTACCAACTGCTCCATAGCTACTGCAAGCGCCGCTACATTCTCCACTTCATGATCCTTAATTTTCACATCCATATTTTCATTAATGTAAACAATCATATCCGCAAGCTTCTTTCCTTCTTCCTTCACTGCCTTCATCTCTTCCGTAAGCTCGGTCATCGGAATCGGCGAAAGCTGGATGTTGAATTTTTCAAGAAGCTCTCCCTCATTGCACATAGTCGTCCAGAAATCAAACGGTCTTGTGGAAATCTGTAGAATACGAATATTCTTAAAAGTCTTTACTACATTACACACTGCAAGAAAATCTCTTAAACCTCTCTCAAATACCGGATCACTCAGCCTGCAGTTTGTCATATATGTAAATGGAACCTGAAATCTTCTGAGCACTTTTCCTGTAGCAAACAGTCCGCACTGTGTGTCTCTCAGCCTCGTTCCATCTGCCTCCGGCCTCTCGTCCAGCGGCCCCCACAAGAGCACCGGCACGTTCAGCTCTTTCGCTAACCTTGCGCACAAATATTCTGTACCAAAGTTACAGTGAGGCAAAAACAATCCGTCAATTCCCTCTGCCTTGAATTTTGCCGCAATCTTCTTCATATCATTATCATCGTACAAAAGTCCTTCTTCATTGATGTCATCAATGTCAACAAAATCGATCCCAAGCTCTCTGAGCCTTTCAGCCGTAAGCCCTCTGTACTTAATCGCATCCGGCGCACTGAAGATACTTCTTCTTGTCGGTGCATAACCCAGTTTGATAGTTGCCATTCTTTCTTCCTCCTTTTTGTTTACCAGCCGGCGCATCATCCGACGCGCTAATCTATATTTAGATTCTTCACACTGCCCCGTTCTATGAACTTTGTGCAAATCTGGATTTTCATCTTTTCTTTCCTGCCCGGATACCTGATATAATCCAAAGCTCTTCTCACTGCCGTCTCTCCCATGTCCTGCTTAAACACATGAATCGTAGTAAGCTCCGGATAGGGCACTACGCTAAACGGAATATCATCAAACCCGATGATGGAAACATCCTCCGGAATACGAATGCCCTTCTCCTGCAAAGCCCGCATCGCACCAATCGCGATAATATCATTATCCGCAAAATATGCTGTCGGCAGCTTCGGACTGCCCTCCAAATACCTCTTCATATCTTCATAGGCACTCTCAAGCTGCGTACCTATGGTAACTTGATAGTCTTCCCGAATCGGGAGGTTATGCTTTTCAAGCACTCGTATATATCCATATTCCCTGTAACGGAACGCCTTTATCCTGTAACTTCCTCTGAGATATCCAATTTCTTTATGTCCTTTTTCCACCAAATACTCCACAGCGTGGCACACCGAATCCGTATTGTTGATCATCACCGCATCAAATCCCATGTCCTCAGACCATCCATCAAGAAGAACGATATGCCCCTTATAAGTTTTGAAAGGAATATAATCCTCCTCAAGCATCTCCGCCCCCAGAAGAATCATAAGAGAGCTTGTATCCTCTAAAACTTCCTTAAGCCTCTCTTCAAAGCTGTCATCTTCATAATCCAGACGGCTGAAGATCGTCTCATACCCCAGATCCTTCGCCTGCCTCTCCACGCCCTCTATCATCGCCGGGAAAAATTGATTATCATCTATGATCAGCCCATTTTTTCTATATGTGACAAATTTAATTTTTGTAATTACCCTCTCCGGCTGATATCCAAGCTCCTCCGCTGTCTTGAATATTTTTTCCGATGTTTTCCTATTGACACCTCTCTTACGGTTCAAAGCGTTTGATACAGTCGCCGGAGAAAAACCCGTCAACTGGCTTATCTGTTTTATACTGGCCTTCACTTTTTCACCGCCTTTTGTTTTTCTATGTTTATATTATAAACGTTTATATAAATATTTCAATATAATTCTCTAAAATATTTTGTACTTATTTATATTTTGTTTAATATTCATAGTTTTAATCCCCTATTTTTGTCTATTATTCACAATTCATTTATCATTAATTTACATTTTATTCATATCTTTTCGTGTTTTATAAAAATGTTTATATAAAATTTTATATAAAGGTTTTTATAAAACGTAATATATAAATGAGATGCCGAAACAACAGCAAAAAAATAAGAACTGATTGACTTCCGCATTTTCTATGCAGAGTTTTCAGTTCTTATCATTACTTGCATTATATTTATATCTGTTCCTATATCTGCCTCACGCTGCCCCGTTCCACAAAATCTGTACACACTTGGATCTTCGTCTTGATCGTTCTTTGGCTCTCTATAGAATAAAGCAGCTCTCTTACCGCTGCAGCTCCCATCTCATGCTTATATACATTAATCGTCGTAAGAGGCGGATCTGATACGGCGCCATAAGGAATATTGTCGAATCCAATGATAGACACATCTCCCGGAATGTCATAGCCGCATTCCTTAAGCGCCTGCAATGCTCCGATCGCAATCGTATCATTATCCACAAAAAACGCCGACGGCAAAGCGGGCCTGCCTTCTAGATATTTCTTCATTCCTTCATATGCCGTCTCCATCTTCGTTCCTACCGTCGGAATAAATTCCGATCTGACAGGCAATCCATGGGCAGTCATCACCCGTCGATACCCAATCTCCCGATACCGGAATGCCTGTATCCGAAAATCCCCTCTGATATATCCAATCTCCTTATGTCCGTGTTCCACCAAGTATTCCACTGCTTTGGCCGCCGAATCCGTATTACTGATCAATACGCTGTCAAAAAAATACCGGTCGCTCCATCCGTCCAAAAGAATAATCTTATTCTGCGCATGCGTGTAAGGTTCAAAATCCTCCTCCATCATCTCAGTTCCAAGCAGCACTACCGCGCTCTCCTCATCCGAGAGAATCTCCCGAAGCTGCATATTGTATTCCGGATCATTCACATCAACATAACAGAACAGCGTGGCAAGTCCCATTAGCTTCGCCTGCTTTTCCACTCCTTCGATCACTGCCGGATGAAAAGGACTGTCATCAATAATCAGCCCGTTTCGTCTAAAGATTACAAATCTGATTCTCTTTATCTTTTCACCTGTATGATACCCTAACTCTTCCGCAGTCTTTAAAATCCGTTCCGCAGTTTCTTTATTTACTCCCCTTTTATGATTCAGCGCATTGGACACAGTTGCCGGCGAAAACCCCGTGATCTCACTTATCTTGCGAATACTAACCTTCATATTTTTTCCCTTCCGTTCTTACTATGACCACTATAGCACATTTTTCTCAAAAAAAGAAGTATTCATACTGCCGGAAACGCAGAAAAAGAGCCGCTCCAATATGAAGCGGCTCCCACCATTCCTTATAAAATTATTTAAGGTTAACCTCTGCGCCTTCAGCCTCAAGTTTCGCCTTGATCTCCTCAGCCTCTTCCTTGGAAACGCCTTCTTTGACTACCTTCGGAGCTTCGTCAACTACCGCCTTAGCCTCTTTCAGTCCAAGACCTGTAATCTCACGGACAACCTTGATAACCTTAACCTTGGAAGCGCCTGCCGATACAAGCTCTACGTTGAACTCTGTCTGCTCTTCCTCTGCTGCTGCCTCTCCGCCTGCCGCTGCAACTACTACACCTGCTGCTGCGGATACGCCAAACTCTTCTTCACATGCTTTTACTAATTCATTCAACTCTAATACTGATAACTCTTTGATAGCATCAATAAATTCAGCTGTTGTTAATTTTGCCATTTTATTATCCTCCTATAAAATATAATTCATTCCAATTGATTCGTACACAATTAAGTGTCCTACTCCGCCGCCGGAGCTTCTGCCGTCTCTTCAGCCGGAGCCTCTGCCTCTTCCGAAGCTTTTGTTCCCTCGCAGGCCTCTGCGCCGCCCTGTTCAGCAATCTGATTAAGAACACGGGCAAGATTGGTAATCGGTGACTGCAAGCTTCCGAGCAGCTTGGAGAGAAGTTCTTCTCTTGACGGAATACTTGCCAGAGCCTGCATTCCTTTTGCATCGTAAGCTTCACCTTCAACAACGCCAGCTTTCATCTCAAGAGCCTTTGCTTCTTTTGCAAACTTAGCAAGAATTCTCGCCGGAGCTGTCGCATCGTCCTTTGAAATCGCCAATGCGCTCGGTCCTTCCAAGTGCTCGTCTAAAGCTGCGAACTCAGTTCCTTCAAAAGCTCTCTTCATCATAGTGTTCTTACAAACCTTGTATGTGATGCCCGCTTCCCTTAACTGCTTACGAAGCGCTGTATCCTGCGCAACAGTCAGTCCGCGGTAGTCAACAAGCACAACGCTTGCCGCATCCTTCACATCATCTGCAATAGCCTGTACGATCGGTTGTTTTAATTCAACTTTTGCCACGAATGGTGCACCTCCTTATATTATTTTAGGTATGCTGCCAAAAAACCTCTGCGCCAAAGAGGACGCAGAGGCATAAATCCATATCTGAATTTAACTCTTCCTCGGTAGGCGTTTTAATCCTTACGCTTTGCAGCACCTACTGTCTTCGGCAGTTACTTAGTGAGAATATCATATAAACTGTAATATGTCAACTATTTTTTACTCTAAAACTTGTCTTTTGAGGCATACGTTTATTTATGCATCATGGAGAGAAATTCTTCCATAACTCTAGTCTTATATTTGTGATTTTTGTAATAAAAGTATACTTCGCGTTTTGCGGATTTACCGGCGAGCTTATAATAGACAAGGTTCTCAAAAGAGGGAAACTGACTTACTAATATATCACTGATAAACGTAGCGCCAAGCTGGGTGGAAGCCGCCATGTAGGAAGTGGATTGCTGGTTGAACTCCAATATTATATTGGGGCGGAAGCCGGCTTCGCGGCATAGCTTGTCGCCCCGCAGCCGTGTATCATTTCCGGGAGCAAGCATGATAAAAGGAAGATCGGAAAATTCGCATAAAGGCACAGCGGGAGAAGAATCCTCGAGATAACTTTTATTTTTGATGCTATCGTAGGAAAGCTGGTAATTTATGAGCTGTTCGTGAACAGAAAAACGTTTTGGCACTGCCAGTAGAATATTTTCAGTGCAGTATAATTCTTTGTTATACATGATGCTGTCATAGTGGTAGTTGTCTACCACAAAATCCAGATAATTATTGCTCAGCATGGATTCTAACTGTGTAGTATTTCCCTCGGCAATGCGGATCCGGATATCCGGAAAGCGCTGCTGAAACTGAGTGATAAGCTGCGGCATAACGTAAGCGGCAAATAAGTTGCTGGCGCCAACGGACAGATGACCTGTTTTCAAAGTGGTCAGCTTGTTGATCTGATTTTCTACGCGCTGTTCAATCTCAAAAATTTCTTTCGCGGCTTCTATGTATATTTCTCCGATTTCGGTAAGTTTTAAAGGACTTGTACTCCTGTCAAATAAAGGTACTCCGATTTGCTCTTCAACTTTTTTGACACGTGCGCTTAAAGAGGGCTGGCTGATATAGAGATTTTGCGCAGCCTTTGAAAAACTCTTTTCTTTATAAACTTCATATATGTATTTTTTCCCTGTGAACATACAGAACTCCTTATAGTTAAAATAATATAATTAATATATGATTATAGGTATTTGAGTATATTATAACACAGGAGTATGATATAGGCAAAGGAAACAAAAACTTGCTGAAAGGTAGAATAAAGATATGGAAAAGATATTAAGAGCTAAAAGAATGGAAAATGTGCATTCAGATATCAGGGGACCGCTTTTTATGGAAGCATTGAAGCTGCAGGAGCAAGGAGCTGATGTATTGAAGCTCAATACGGGAAATCCGGCGGCATTTGGATTTGGCCTTCCAAAAAGCATTGAAAACGCTTTGGCAAACCATATTGATAAAGGCGTGGGATACTGTGATTTTAAAGGTATGCCGGCGGCCAGAACAGCGATCTGTGAGTACGAAAAAAGCAAAGGGATAAAAGGGATTACTCCGGATGATGTATTTATTGGTAATGGTGTGAGCGAAGTAGTTTCATTTGCTTTGTTCCCGCTCCTTAACGACGGGGATGAGGTCCTTGTTCCGTCGCCCAGCTATTCCCTGTGGGGGAATTCAGTCTATTTGGCAGGGGGAAAACCAGTGTTTTATACATGTGATGAGAAAGCAGACTGGAATCCTGACATCAAAGATATCCGCTCCAAGATCACATCAAAGACAAAAGCTATGGTAATTATCAACCCGAATAATCCCACCGGAATGCTTTATTCAGAAGATGTGCTGAGGGAGCTTGTCAAAGTGGCGAGAGAGGAAAAGATTCTCTTGTTTGTAGATGAAATCTATGACCGGCTGGTGATGGATGGTCTGAAGCATGTATCTTTGGCATCTTTAGCAGACGATATTCCGGTCATTACATTAAATGGCCTGTCAAAATCACATTGCCTCTGCGGTTACCGCTGCGGATGGATGGTGATCAGCGGACCGAAGGATTTGACAGAGGATTATAAGCAGGGAATAATCCAACTGACTTCCATGAGGCTCTGTGCAAATACACTTGCGCAGATTGTAATACCGGCGGCACTTGAAGATATGGAAACACCGTCTTCTATGGTTCGCCCGGGTGGAAGAATCTATGAGCAGAGACAGGCTGCTATATCTGAACTAAAGAAGATAGACGGAATCTCTTTTGCGGAAAATAACAGTGCATTCTACATCTTCCCGAAGCTGGATGTAAAGAAGTTTCACATTACGAATGATAAGAAGTTTGCTCATGATCTGCTTCATGCCGAGAATATACTGATAGTGCCCGGAAGCGGATTTGACTGGGATGAGCCGGATCATTTCCGAATCGTAATGCTGCCGGAGGCAGAAGTACTTCGGGATGCAGTAAAGCGTATAGGAAGATTCCTCGATGGTTATAAGCAGAAATAGCGCAAAATTCTGTACTGCATTATGTATTACATGGAGAAGGCGCCCTTGCCTTCTCTAAAATATTCAAAAAGGAACTTGGCATATTTCCTACACGATACCGTGAGCAGATTTCTTCTATCATTTCCAGTCCCCCTTCGCAAAATGTGTACATTCCGCCACAGCAATATTCCCCGCAATCTGCTCCGGCTTCGACGCGTTAATTTCGTTCCATAATCATTCCATTTCTGTCTCACTTAGCTGTCTGCGGACATCCCTGCCCCCGTACATGATGCGGACAATGCTCACTGTATTTTTGGTTTCACCCGGCAGATAAAACACAAGGTAATTATCAACAGGGAAAACCAGAGCTCTTCGCTGCGCCACGGCTCTTCTTCGTACAGCCGAAACCGCATCGGCATTTCATCAAGGACGCGGATTCCCTTCATGATCCGCTGCGTCTGTCCCGCTGCCGTTTCCGGCACAAGCAGTTCATATACAATATACTCGTATATATCTCTCAAATCACGCCTCGCCCCAGCCGTGTAAACAATATCCCAACTCATATCCCGTAATCCCGGTGCATTTCTTCTTCCACTGCATCTGCTGAATATACCCTGCCTGCCCGTATATCCTCCATGCCCTTTCCTATTTCTGCGTCAAACTGCCCTTTTGTAAGGGAATCATATGCAAGCGGCGCCTTCCCCGGCAGCTTCATCTCGAACGGGATGCCCTGCTGAAGCACAACCTGCCTTAAAAAACATACCGACTGCATTTGACATCGGTATCCCAAGCTGGTCAAGCACCCGTTCCGCCTGCTCTTTAATCTCAGGCTCCACACGCGCGAATACATTTGATGTCTTTGCCAACTAAATCACATCCTTTCACTTTTTAGTACACCGCTTTTGCTTGCGGTATGCATGCGTTCTGCTTGATTTTGTACGGATGCATAAACCAGAACACCAAAAGCCCACGAGAATCATACACGCTTTCGGATGTCTGGTTCCCACAGCGCACACACAAAAAGACACCGGTCTTTGATATCCGGTGTCTTTCTATATCATTCTTTATATTCGGTTATACAAGCCTCATCGGGTTAATCTTAACACCCGGTCCCATAGTAGAAGAAAGTGTCACGCTCTTTAAGAACTGACCCTTTACTGCTGCAGGTCTTGCCTTGATAACCGCCTCGATCAGCGTCTGGAAGTTGTCCGTAATCTGTTCTTCTGTAAAGGAAGCTTTACCTAACGGCACATGGATAATGTTTGTCTTATCAAGTCTGTACTCAATCTTACCAGCCTTGATATCCTGAATTGCCTTTGTGACATCCATCGTAACTGTACCGGCCTTCGGGTTCGGCATAAGTCCTTTTGGTCCAAGTACACGTCCGAGACGTCCGACAACGCCCATCATATCCGGCGTAGCAACTACTACGTCAAATTCAAACCAGTTCTCTTTCTGAATCTTCGGAATCAGTTCATCTCCTCCAACATAATCTGCTCCTGCCGCTTTAGCTTCCTCAGCCTTCGCGTCCTTTGCAAATACGAGAATGCGGATCTTCTTACCGGTTCCATGCGGCAATACTACAGCGCCGCGGATCTGCTGATCGGCATGACGTCCGTCACATCCGGTTCTGATATGAGCCTCGATCGTCTCATCGAATTTGGCAATTGCGGTCTTTTTAACTAATGAAACTGCTTCCGCCACATCGTAAAGATTTCCTTTTTCGATGTTCTTCGCAGCCTCTGCATATTTCTTTCCTCTTTTCATCTAAATAACCTCCTTGTGGTAATGTCGGGATAACCCTCCCACTTCTTGTTTTACAGTTTATTCTGTTACTTTTACTCCCATGGAACGGCATGTTCCTTCGATCATGCTCATGGCCGCCTCAAGACTTGCCGCATTGAGGTCCGGCATCTTAAGTTCTGCGATTTCCTGAATCTGAGCTTTCTTGATTGTAGCAACCTTCTTTTTGTTCGGCGTGCCTGAACCGGATTTGATGTTGCAGGCTTTCTTAATAAGAACCGGCGCCGGAGGAGTCTTTGTGATAAAGCTAAAGCTTCTGTCACTGTAAACTGTAATAACTACAGGGATGATAAGATCACCCTGATCTGCGGTTCTAGCATTAAACTGCTTTGTAAATTCTACGATATTCACACCGTGCTGACCAAGCGCAGGTCCAACCGGTGGTGCCGGAGTTGCTTTTCCGGCAGGAATCTGTAATTTAATATAACCTTGTACTTTTTTTGCCATTTCAATTACCTCCTTGTGGTGATGGCGGAATTCGTATTCCTCCCACTGAATTTGTTTTAATTACATCTTCTTAACTTCTGCGAAACTGATTTCAACCGGCGTTTCGCGGCCAAACAGCTCAACATTGATTGTCAGACTCTGTTTCTGCAGATTCATCGACTGGATAACTCCAACTGTATCTGCCCATGCACCAGCGATTACCCGAACGGTATCTCCTTCTTCAAAGTCAACAACAAGATTTTCCTGACGGATTCCCAAAGGAGCCATCTCGGCATCTGTAAGCGGCACCGGCTTAGAGCCAGGTCCCACAAAGCCTGTAACGCCTCTGGTATTTCTGACAACATACCATGTATCATCATTCATAATCATATGAATCAATACATAACCCGGAAACAGCTTCTTCTGAGATGCCTTCTCCACCCCGTTTTTAAGCTCCACTACTTCCTGCATAGGAACACGGACCTCAAGTATCTGCTCTTCCAGATGTCTGTTCTCAATTGTCTTATCAATGTTGGCCTTCACTTTGTTCTCATACCCTGAATAAGTATGAACTACGTACCATTTTGCTTCCGACATATAATCACCTTTCCTGCATGCGGTTTTCATCAGCCCAGATTGACAAGGATGTCAACTCCGTGCTGGATCATGAAGTCAATCAGTGCAATGAGTACTCCAAGCACTACGGACACAGATACAACTGCCGCCGTCTGTCTTGTGAGTTCTAATTTGTCCGGCCAGATGATCTTTTTAAATTCCTTGTTAAGACCTTTGAACCAGCTCTTTTTCTGAGTCTTCTGAGTCGTCTTTTGGCTCATGTCATTCACTCCTTTGCAGCGCTTACTTCGTCTCTTTGTGCAATGTGTGTGACCTGCAGAACTTACAGTACTTCTTCGTCTCCATGCGCGCCGGATGAGCTTTCTTATCCTTCGTCATGTTGTAGTTCCGCTGTTTGCATTCTGTACATTCCAATGTGATTCTTGTACGCACAACTTCCACCTCGCTTTATACTTCTTTGTTAATGTGTTACATGGTAGCTTGCGAGGCTACCTCGTTTTAGGCATAAAAAAAAGACCTACTTCCATTCGCTCTGACAGTGTATCATATCAGGCGGATAAAAGCAAGGCTTTTTTGTTAATTGCAGGGACTTTCTTTATCCTTATTTTCTATCTCAATTGTAAATTTAAATTCCACCCCTCTATGGAATTTAATCTTGCAAGTC
>CAMNTQ010000038.1 GCA_946558695.1 uncultured Lachnospiraceae bacterium | reverse complement strand
GCCCTATACTTTTTTCTCCAAATCATTCCCTTTAAAATGCAAAGAATCTATGTGCTTTTTCGGCACCATGATCGATAATTCCTGTTTATAATTCTGTATAATGACTTCATCATGAGAGCCTCCGTATTCACCGTCCAGCGTCCATGGAATCTCTTCCAGTGACTCGAAAGCGATCTCGCCGGTTCTGAATGTAAACATATATTTCGTGTCTATCTGTTCAATCAGAAGCGCCGCCACGATCTCCTGAAGTTCCAACGGATTCTTCGGCGTCTTGATCAATGTCACCTCAAACAGTCCGTCATCAAAAACCACCTGCCTGCCGATCATATTGCGGAAACCTCCCACCGAACGTGAATTCGTCACCATTCCAAAAATAAACTCATCCTCAACGCTCTCTCCATCATGCGTGAACTTTATCCTGTAGGACGGTACATTAAACAAACGCTTTGTCCCTTCCAAAACATAGGCAAGATGACCGAGTACATTCTTTACCTCCTGCCTTGTCTCATAGGAAACATCTGTAAATAATCCAAAGGCAGCAATATACACAAAAATATCATCATTAAACCTCCCCACATCGCACGGGAACACTTCTCCGTTCACCGCATTATCCGCTGCTTCAAGAAGATTTTTCGGAATATGAAGACTATTGGCAAAGTCGTTGGTCGTCCCTGTAGGAATATAGCCTATCGGCAGACGTTCCTTACGCTTCATCATACCCGTAACCACTTCATCCAAAGTTCCGTCTCCGCCGCTGCAAACAATCAGATCATATTCCTCCGACTCACATTCCTGAACTTTCCGGTAGGCATCCCGGTACGATTGCGTCGGGTATATTACAACCTCATAACCTGCCTTCACAAAAATATCTACAATATCGGATACTTTTGGTTTCAACAACTCCTTTCCCGCATAAGGATTATAAATAAACAGTAATTTTTTCATCAAAAAATACCTCCTCTTTAATCAGTCAAAGTTTTATATTAGAAGAAAAAAGGGCATATAAATGCCCTTTTAAGTACACATCCATGCTCCTTTAGTATGTACTTTCATCTAATGCCCAACCGCCAGAAAGGCTTCCACTCCTTCAATCGCATTCGATTCATCATCTCCATCTGCTACAACTACGAGGTTCGTTCCTTTTGTCAGTTTCAGGCTCATCATACCCATGATACTCTTCGCATTGATCTTCTTTTCATCTAACTCAATATAGACCTTACTGGAATACTGACTTGCTTCCTGAACAAGATGCGCGATCGGACGCGCCTCCATATCCATATTAGCTTGAATCGTAACAGGTTTTTTAATCATAACTGCTATGCCTCCTTATGTTCCCTTAACCTATCAGCTATCTCGCTCAGTTTTCTAAGACGATGGTTTACTCCAGATTTTCCTAAAGGTGTCTCCAAAGCAGTCCCCAGTTCCTTAAGCGGCGCATCCGGATATAAAAGACGCGCAAGAGCGATTGTTCTTAATCCTTCCGGCAGCTTGTCAAACCCAACTGTATCACGGATATACTCAATATCCTCTCTTTGTCTTACCGCTGCGGAAACGATCTTCTTGATATTGGCTGTCTCACAATTTACTTTCCGGTTGACGCTGTTGCGCATCTCCTTCATGATACGGACATTCTCAAGCTCCATCAGTGCACCCGGCGCCTCCATAACATTCAGCACATCTACGATCTGAGCGCCTTCTTTCAGATACACAATGTAATTATTCTTACGTATTACAATCTTCGCATCCAGTCCAAAAGAATGAATCATATTTTTGAGATATTCTGCCTGTTCCTTAAGATTGCATACAATCTCAAAATGATATGACTTGTTCGGATTGCTCATAGAGCCTGCTGCAAGAAACGCCCCTCGTATATACGCTCTTTTACAGCATACTGCCTGTACCATCGCATGCTTCACAGCCAACAGTTCTTCGCCCTTCCCGTAAAGCATATAATTAAAGCTGCCTTTCTGCGGATTACAGCGAATCACAGTATCAGTCTTAATATTAAATGTTTTTTTCATCAATGTAAAGCATTTTCTTGCAACTGGAAAATTTTCTGTTCTAAATCTCAATGCGCATGTTCCGTTTCTGGCTTCATAAAATTCTCCGCACATGCTAAATATTGCGGATAGTTCCGCAAGATTACAATGTCTTGCTTTCGCATACTGCACTGCCAGCTCTTCCTTTATCTCACCCGAAAATGACATATTAAAGCTCCTATCTTGCTTTCGTTATAGTATCTTTCCCGATATCCCTGTGTTCAATCCGTATTCCATAATTTTCCGCTTTCTCAAGTGCTTCATACAGTTCATTTGCCAAAGTCACTGATCGGTGCTTTCCTCCCGTACAGCCGATACCGATCACCAATTGGGTCTTTCCCTCGGCAATGTAATTCGGAATCAAAAACTCCGTCATGTCAAGAAGCTTTTCCAAAAATTTTCCTGCTTTGTCATTCTCCATCACATAATCCCTGACCGCCCTGTCATTCCCGCTCAAAGGACGCAGTTCTTCTATATAATACGGATTCGGCAGAAAACGCACATCGAACACAAGGTCCGCATCGCTTGGGATCCCATATTTAAATCCAAAAGACAATACCGTAATATACAGATTCTTGTATTCCTTATTCTGCACAAAGATTTTTGCAAGCTCTTTTCTTAGTTCCCTTGTTAACATATGACTGGTGTCCACAAGATAGTCCGCTTTTTTCTTCAGAAAATCAAGTTTTTCTCTTTCTCTTTGGATTCCCTCGTCTACCCGCCCGCTGTTTCCCGACAGCGGATGAAACCTTCTGGTCTCTTTATATCGCTTTATCAGGACATCGTCACTGGATTCCAAATATAGTATCTCATACTGTAATCCGGCGCGGTCAAGATCTCTCATTACAGCTTCCAGCTGCCTGAAACTCTCTCCGCTTCGGATATCCACACCGAGCGCCGCCTTGTTCATCTCGGAACCCGGCACAGCAAGAAGCTCCGCAAGCTTCGGAATCAAAGGCACCGGAAGATTATCCACACAAAAATACCCCATATCCTCCAGCATCTTGAGCGCCGTACTTTTACCGGCTCCCGACATCCCCGTAACTACAACAAACCGCATATTAGAATTCTCCTAACTTTTTTACTTCCGGCTCCAATATAACTTTTGAGTCGGCATACACCCTCTCTGAAACTTGGCGCATAAGCTCCGAAATATCTGCTGCCGTAGCATGGTCTTTATTGATCACAAAACCGCAGTGTTTTTCCGACACCTGCGCTCCTCCTACCTGAAAGCCCCTAAGACCGGCATCCTGGATCAGCTTGCCCGCAAAATATCCTTCCGGTCTTTTAAATGTGCTTCCCGCGCTTGGAAATTCAAGCGGCTGCTTCGACACCCTCTTCTCCTTTAATTCCTCCATCAAAGTCTTTATTTCCCGCACATCGCCGTTCCTCAGCTCAATCACCGCCTCGAGCACGATATATCCGTTTTTCGCAATGATGCTCGTGCGGTATCCCAGTTCAAGCTCCTGCACGGGAATCGTAAATATCCTGCCTTCCTGCGAAAGCACTGTCGCCTGCTTTAGCACATTCTTCATCTCACCGCCGTAAGCCCCTGCATTCATAACACAGGCTCCGCCAAGCGTTCCCGGTATCCCTGCCGCAAATTCAAATCCCGAAAGACCATTCTCAAGCGCTCTGGCCGCGATACCCGACAGCAGTGCCCCCGCCTGAGCTTCGATACAATTCCCGATCACTCTGATCTGATTCATGGATTTATATACCTGAATCACAACACCTCTGTATCCGTCGTCTGACACGAGAAGGTTGCTTCCATTTCCGATAATATAATAGGGAATCTGCGCTGCCCTGCAGCGGGCAATGATTCCTGCAAGCTCATCTTTTGTACCCGGCGTCACAAAATAATCTGCCGGGCCGCCAACCCGAAACGTCGTGTGCGCCTCCATAGGCTCGTCTAGCTTGATACTCTCCTCCGGTAAAATCTTCCTTAACTCGTCATAAAACTTCTGGTTCATATTATAATCTATATTCTCCTTGATAAATATTCATTTTTCAAATCCATCATACACTAATTATAATTCAAATTCAACGCACACTTGCAAATTCCCCGCAGATGCGTTATATTAAAATCTATATAATCTAAGTTTAAAAGGAGTTGATTTACAAGTGGACTCGGGTGACGCCGCGCAGCTAATAACCTTATTAATTCTGTTAATGCTTTCCGCATTCTTCTCATCAGCGGAGACCGCATTGACAACCGTAAACCGAATCCGGATACGCAGCCTTGCCGATGAAGGCAATAAGCGGGCGCAGACTGTACTAAAGATTACAGACGATTCCGGTAAGATGTTAAGCGCCATTCTGATAGGAAATAATATCGTAAACCTTTCAGCCGCATCGCTTACAACGACACTCGCATACAGCCTCGGCGGTTCGATGGTCGCTATTGCCAACGCAGCTTTAACTATTGCCATCTTGTTATTTGGAGAAATCACGCCAAAGACAATGGCAACGCTTCATGCCGAAAAGTTGTCTCTAACTTATGCGGGCATCATCAATCTTTTCATGAAGATCGCAACGCCGGTTATTTTCCTGATTAATGGACTGGCGAGGGGCGTACTTATACTTATGCGTGTAGATCCTGACGCTAAGAATAATATCATGACAGAGACGGAACTTCGTACGATTGTGGATGTAAGCCATGAAGACGGCGTAATCGAATCTGACGAGAGGGAGATGATTAATAACGTGTTCGACTTAGGTGACGCCAAAGCCAAAGACGTTATGGTTCCGCGTGTCCATGTGACATTTGCTGATGTGAACAGCACATACGAAGAACTGCTCGGGATTTTCCGTGAGGATAAGTTCACGCGCCTTCCGGTCTTCGAAGAGACAACTGATAACGTCGTCGGTACGATTAATATGAAGGACCTGCTGCTGTTTGATAATACGAAGGAATTCCATATCAAAGATATTCTCAGAGAGGCTTACTTCACTTATGAGTACAAGAATATCTCGGAGCTTCTTGTGGAAATGCGTCAGGCTTCTTTCAATATAGCTATTGTATTAGATGAATATGGCGAAACCGCCGGACTTATTACACTGGAAGATCTGCTTGAGGAAATAGTCGGGGAGATTCATGACGAATATGATGAGAATGAAGACGATTTTATTCTGAAAATCTCCGAAAATGAATATATAATTGAAGCTTCTATGAATCTGGATGACTTGAACGACAGACTTGACCTGTCTCTGGAATCCGAGGATTACGATTCGCTCGGCGGATTTATCATCGAACGCCTTGACCGCTTCCCGGAAACCGGTGATTCTCTTGTGACCGAGGACAATATCCGGCTGGTGATTGAGTCTCTGGATAAGAACCGCATTGAATCTGTCCACATGTATCTCCCATATAGGATTCCTCAAACGGATGATTAATCATGCAATAATCTCCGCTGTTTAAAAACAGCGGAGATTTTAATCTATTTGTCAATGCCCGATAACTTTTCCTTAATAAATTATCATTGGGATATCCAATATCTATATGAAAAAAAGAAACTGATCATCTCCAGAATGATCGTCCAGATCCACATCCCGAACATTCTCTGCCACGAGACAAATTCCTGATGGTGCAAAAGACTCTGTATCTGCATCTTCTTTTCTTCAAAAAGCCGCACAAAAAAGTCGAAGTCCGACCAGTATGAAGGCAGATAATCACCTCCGGGCGCCGCAAAACAAATTCCCATTATGAGTACCTCTGCCGCCAATACTATGCACAAAATTATAACAACTTTTCTTTTTCCTGCTTTTATTCCGAATAGTATTAGAAATACTGCCGCCAAGAGAACATAGAGCAGACACACCGTTGTATAATACAGATGTCCGTCAATTCTCTGCTGTCCCATGCCTCCGATCACTGTTTCCAACGTACTGAATGCTATGTCCGAAGAAACCGTCTTTTCCGCCTTTTTCGCAGCAACACCATCATATAAAATTTCCTCTTTTGCCGGAATAATGCACAGCGGCTGTTTCCCCGCAAGAATCCCTGCAATCTCGTACTCTGTATTCTCCCACTTAATCTTCATCCCAAGTACATTGTCCGAACCAAACAATGCTCTTATAGTTTCTTTGTCCAACAAACATGCCGAAGTCTCACCTTCTGTAAAATATCTCCCTGCACATAATCCTCTTCCAAAGACGGCGCTTGGCTGTCCCTTCATCTGATACAGAGATACCATCTGTTCTCTTCCTGTATTTTCAACACAGACCGGCACCTTCCCTTCTGACCTCCACAGAACTGCTTCAGAAAATACTTTATCGGCCTCATTTCCTCTGACAATCATAGTAAGCGCATCTTCTGTTATCTCTTCCTTGCCAAAGGCAAGCCCCACCATATCCGCATAGGAAAGAAGCTGATGCAAATGACTGATGAGCAGGAAATTCAGCAATACAAAGAGCAGGAATCCAGCCGCTTTAATTATTCTTTTATCCGTACCCTGTTACCTCCCGTCACAAACTTTTCAGATGACACGATAATCTGATCTTCTTTTCTAAGCTCTGAAACAATCGCAGCCTTTGTCCCGTCCTTCTCAAGCACAGTAACAGGAACACGCTTCGCCGTCTGCTGCGTTCCGAGCATCTGCTCTGTCTCCTCAATAATCAGACAATACGCTCCTTCCACATCTTCGCGCAGGGCAGATAACGGTATTACCTGATCATATTCTTCTTCCGATTCCGTCTCCGTCTTCCATGTAAATAGCTCCGACTCCTCCGCTCCTGATCCTTCCGGCAGCGCCGTATGCCAAACGAAGCCCGTATTTTCCTCCTGCTCTTCATCTGCCTTGTCCCCTGCCGTTTCCACAGATTCTATCTCTGTCTCCATCTTTCCTCCAGAAGCAAACTGAACTGAGACAGCCGCGCCTTTCGTAACCTTATTTTTATCTTCCTTTGCAATCTCCCCTCGAAGTTTCCACCCATTATTTCCAAGCGAAAGATACTCCGTCCCGGAAGTAATACTCCCAGCCTGTATACTGTTTTCAAGCACCATGCAATCTCCGTCCGCTAAAATCTTTCCTTTCGCCTTCTTATATCCCTTTAATATTTTAAGTTCTTTTCTCGCAGTTTCCACCTGTTCACTGGCCGCCTGTGCGCTTGCCTTTGCCGCTTCCTGTGCATCTGCGTTATTTTTATTCTGGGCGGCATCCTCTTTCTTCGCCAGATCATAAGCTGCCCGTGCCTGCGATTTTTCCTGTCTTGCAGTTTCCGTCTCAGACTTCGCCGTCAGATAACTTTCCTCAAGCTCTTGTTCTTTCAGTGCGGCATCCTCTTCTCCTGACCTTTGATTCTCTTCCTCTGTCCCTTTCTCTGCTTCTTTTTTCTTATTTGATATCTTTTTCTTATATGCTCTCCATGCCGTCTTTGCTGTCTTCTCTTTACTCTCTGCTGTCTTAAGTCTCTTTTTTGCTTCCAAAAGAGTCTGGTATGCTCCCTCCGCCGCCGGTACTGCGGCAGGTTTTCTAGCGGATATCTGCTGCTGTTTTTCCTGCAGCTTCAACTGCGTTAACTCAGCCTGCTTTTTCTCAATTTCCCGTTCCAGATATTCCTTTCTGAACTGAACCAGACATTCTCCCTTTTTCACCGCGCTTCCCTGCGCGGCCGTCCATTCCACCTGCTGCCCTTCCCACAGGAAAATCTTTTCTTCCTTCTTCGGTACAATCTCTCCTGTCCCCTCATAAGTATAAGAAAGCCTGCCGCGCCTCACACTTTCCACCTCCACCTGCGCCACCAGCGCGGAAGCCGCTGCCCTAGAAAACACCGTACATACGCCCATAACAACAAGAAATGCAACAAATACCTTCACGGCCAATCTTCTGCCTGTCCTCATTATCATACTCCTCCTTCTTTAAAAGCTCCCCGACGCGGCAATGCCTTTCTCAAGACTTTCTCGTCCGCAAAAAAACAAGAGGACTGCCGGAAAAAGCGTAATAATAGATGCGGCAAACGCAGTCCGAATCTCCTCTTTCACCATCAGCGGAAGATACAAAGATAATGGCTTTAAGCTTTCTGTCTTCAAGTAAGTAAGGGGCTGCTCCACCGCATTCCAGTATTCCAGAAAACCAAGCACCAGAACCGAGAATATACCCGGCATCCCAAGCGGTATGCCGATTCTAGCGAAGATACAGAAGCTCCCCGCGCCGTCAATCTCAGCCGCCTCGATCGTCTCTTTCGGAATCGCGGCAAAAGATTTTGAAAGAATAAACAGTGGCAGCACCGAAAATACTCCCGGCAGTATCACGGCCAGATACGTATCTAAAATCTTAAGGGAATCCAGCACCAGATAACTCGACACCATCGTTACCTGAAACGGAAGAATCAGAAGCATCGTATATATAAATTTAATTACAGATTTCCCTGAAAAATCAAAACGTGCGAATGCCCATGCAGCCGGAACTGTGATAAGAAGCTGCCCCACGAGCACTCCGACAGTCAGGAATATCGAATTCCAGAACGCTTTAAAGTATTCCGGCGAATCCAGAAGAAGCCTTACATATGCCCGAAGCGTGGGATACTTCGGGAACAGTTCAAATCTTGTCTCCGCCGCATAATCCAAAAGAACTGCACCGCAGGTTTCCATCAATTCCTGCTTTCCCATCAAAGAATTTGTACACAGCATAATAAACGGCATTACCATAAAAATGAGCAGCACTGCCAGAACAATCCGCATCAGAAGCATCCATATCCTTCTTTTCACCATAAACATTTTCACCTTTCTCTGGAATCCATCTTTTGTCACTCTTTCTAATTCCCATATTACTGATAGCATTTCACACATTCAGACATCGCGGCCGTCCAGAAGGAATCGCAGCAATACACCGCCTCCCAGCAGTACCATGCCAGTAAAAAGCACGAGCAGGGATGCCGCCGCCGTGAGCTTTTGTATATCAAGGCTTACAAACCAGTTATTAAATAAATGCTGCAGCATATAGATACTCTCATGAGGATAATCGCCTGACAGAAGATAAGCTTCCCGAAATACCCGAAACGCATTAACGAAAGAAAGCAGTGCTGTCACAAATGCCGTCTCCTTAAGCTGCGGCAGCGTAATGTAGTAAAAGCATGTGGTTTCCCCTGCCCCTTGTACTCTAGCGGCCTCATACTGTTCCTTTTCAATGCCGACGATCCCAGTCATCCAGAGAATCATATCATAGCCCAGATTTTTCCAGATATAGCAGGCAACCAATACCCAAAAGGCTGCATCGCAGTTGAGCCAGTCCGATCCATGAAAACCAAACTTTTCTGCCAACAGGTTCAGCCACCCCTTTTCATCAAGAAGCATCTGAAAAAACACCACAACAGACGCAGCCGGAATCGCCATCGGGAGCATAAATCCGCTTTTCATCCATCCTATATCCGCAGGCCCCGCTCCGCCTTTTCCCAAAGCCCCCTTACTTCCCCGTCCCAGTCTTGCAGCATTCTGGAACAGGACCGCAGCACACAAGGATAACAAAAGCAGCAGAGGAAGGCAAATCACCATGAACTTTACTGTATTCGCAGCAGCCAGCCGGAAGGCTTTATTCTCTATCACCTCGCAGTAATTTTCCAGTCCCACAAACTCGTTTCCTACCGCCTTAAGACAGGAACGCCGAAATACATCCGCAAATGGAATCAATACAAACCCGGCCGTTCCGATAAGATTTGGGAGCAGGAACGACCATACGCCCCCGCCCCTCTTTCTTTTATTCCGCAAGATACAACTCCACTTTCTTCCTGATACTTTCTGCTCCTTCTTTCGCCTTGACGCTTCCGCCAAGTACCTTATCTGCTTCATCCCGGTAAATACTCCATACGGCCCGGTCCTGATTTGCCGGGTTTTCAAGAATTTTGCACAGTTCAATAAAGTCTTCTACTTCCTCTGCTTTTGGATATGTTGCGGATATTGTAATATCCTCTCCGTCAATATTGCCTCCTATTCCCATTGAAAAAGCTGCGGCATAATTGCTGTTGGCTTCCTGTTTTTTTGCTTCCAGCTCCGAAAGCTTAACCGGGAATCCATCGTCTAACTTTGCCCCCTGCACTTCCTCGGAAAACAAATATCGTAAAAACTTCTCCGCAATCTTTTTCTCCTTTGTATTACTGTTGATTCCGGCAATTACTTCCGGTATGTAATAGTTCTTCAGGGTTTTTATTGCGAACTTTCTCTCACGTGCGATTTCACATGGTATTACCATACTTCCCAGATTGGACACTCTGTCTGTAGCAACCATATCCGGGTGATTCATAATGTAGATATCTCCAGGATTTACAAACAATGTATCCTGCTCGCTCTTCATATCTTCTCCTTCAAAAAAATCTGTCTTTGAATTCTTCGCTATATCTACAGAGAGCTCCAAAAGCTGCTCCATCTTCGCCTTATCTACAGAACCGTCTATCTTAATCAGTTCTTCCTGATACATCTGGAACAGGAAATCTCTGATATATTCTTTATTCGTAACGCCAAATATTCTTGCATCCGGATTTTTCTCAACATATGTCCTCAAGCCGTCCAATGAATCCAGCGCTTTTTCTATTCCCTCATCCCCATATATGACAGGAACTGTAAATTTCACAGGAACGCCATATATCTTTCCGTCCTTTTGCACCGTATTCTTCATAATATTCTCCAGATAAGTATCTTCTTTCATAATCTCTTTAGAGATCCCTGTCAGATCAGTAAGAATCCCTTTCTCGATATAAGCATCCGCCGGAAGCCCGTTAAGCAGCAAAATATCTGCTCCTTTTCCTCCAAGAAGCTCTGTATTCAAAGTCCGGATATCATCAGAAGTTATATCTCCTACTCCTTTTCCAGAGTTCTTAAATTCCACTTTTACATCCGGATTCTTTCTCTGAAATCCGACAATCGCCTGCCGGATCGTATCACTCTCCGAAATCCCAAATACCTGAAGCGTATGTTCCGGAACAGCAATCACATCCTTGTCATAAACATAATGAGCAAGACTGTTCGTCATCGTCTTCCACTGCATATACAGCACATAGAACTCTCCTCCCTCCTTACAGACCATTCCTATGCCGGAATTTACAGGAGAGCCCATTGCTCCCATACTTCCGTCCATGATCACTTCCCTGCTGTCATCTCCGTTCTTCATACGGGCAATGCCTTCCTCTGAAACCATATACCAGTTTTTTCCGTCATTACACAGCTGTCCTCCGTCCTCCCCGTCATAGGAAAGCGTACCCAGCTCATTGATCTCTTTATCGTAGACTGTATATTTTCCATCCTCTGTATTTACTGCAACCGTTCCGTCCTCTCCTGCAAACATAAGCTTCTGGGAATCGGAGCCCGAATCTCTGGTTTCAATCTCCTCAATCACATCCAGCGTATCCGCGGATACAACGATGACTTTCGACTGGTAAATATCCTGAAGCCAGTAATTTCCTCCCTCATCAACCAGAAGACCTGCAATATTCGGATAGCCGTACTCCGTATTTTTATCAAGATACGGAATCGCCAGCTCTTCCCCGCTCTTTGCATCTGTACTCCTGATAATATGCGTCTTCCGATTGTCATCTATTCCGATCACAAACTGCATGCCATCCTTCGTCTCAGCAGCATTGATTGGATAGAACTCCTCCTTACATGCCTTATTAGCCCAGTCAAGTGAACTTTCTTCCCACTTTCCCTTACGATATTCGTAGCGTTTTACCTCTGCCTCGCCTACACTGGAAAACAGCGCTGGATTTCCTTCGCTTGTAATAGAAATGTTAATCCCTCGTTCTTCCTCTCCAAACGGAAGTTCCGTCTCCTCCTCTACATACCTTCCCTTCGCAGAGCTGCCCCTTTCTGTACCCTCTTTCTTTTCTTTTTCCGCTATCCCAGCACACCCGTTCAACATGCCCGATGCCAGGATAACCGTCAGCATAATCCGCAGCATACATCTAAAATTTCTGCTTTTCATTCTCTTATCAACCTCCTTATCTCTTATGCATATCACTATATCAGCGATTTCTCAAAAAGACTTTTAAAAATCTCATAAAATCTTAAAGAATTTTTTGAGATTTGTCTGTTATGATAGTAGGAAAGATAAGAAAGAAGGACTGTTTCATGCACATTTTAATTATAGAAGACGACAGGGAGCTTTTAAGCGCCTTAAAGCAACAGTTAAATGAGAGGTGTCATCATGTGACATGCTGCCATACCGGAAGCGAAGCGCTCTACTGTGCTATGAACGGAATCTATGATCTGATACTTTTGGACCGGATGCTGCCTGAAATCGACGGCTTATCCATTCTCCGCTCCATCCGCCAGAATAAGATCACAACTCCCATCATACTGACAACAGCGCTCGGAGCCGTCAGTGACCGCATTGACGGGCTGGACTGCGGAGCTGACGATTATCTCGTAAAACCTTATGCCATAGAAGAACTGATGGCACGGATACGGGCGCTGTCGAGGAGACCAAGGATGCTGACAGAGCACGAAACACTGTCCTATCTGGATATCCATTTCAATCCTGACATGAGAATCCTTAACTGCATGGATAAAGAACTTCGGCTGTCCGGACGGGAAGCGCTGCTTTTAGAATTTTTCCTGAAAAATCCCGAAAAAACTCTGGCAAGAGAACAGATTTTCAATCGCGTTTGGGGACCGGACGGGATGGTGGAAGACGGGAATCTGGATACTTATATCTATTTTCTCAGAAAGCACCTGCGCACTTTAAACAGCCGCGCCGTCATTCGGACGGTGCACGGTCTTGGTTACCAGATGGAGGATTCTCATGTTTCCTGAATTTCAGAAAAAATTAGTCAGACTTTACACTTTCAGTACAGGGATGATCCTGACTGTCATACTCATGATTACATTTTTATTCTATCTGTCTTCCCAGCAAAGCCGCAGGGAAGCTTCCTTTTCCGATCATTTTTTTACTCTAAAGTCAAAGCTTCAGACAGAATCCACCTTCACAGACTCTTATCTTGCACAATTGGAAACCATGCACAGTCTTATCATATATATAGAAGAAAATGATATGCCTTTCTTCTTTCCCGGCACCTATATACCCCGTACTGACCGGGAGACGCTCTTAAAAAGAATAAAAGCTATGGCAGCAAATGAGGGCATCTATCCCCATTCCCACCCTATCTCTTCCAATTTCCTCCAATCCTCCGTCTTTGAAATCGCAGGAATCCGCCATGACTCTTATCTTGGCTGTGTACTGATCGTACAGACAGACTCCGGATATAAAAAACTCATTTTACTTCAAGACATTACTGAAAGCAAAATGAGACTTACAAAAAATATATTTCTTTATCTATTTATTGATATTCTGGGAATCTTTCTCCTGTTTCTGACCGGAAGAAGCTTCGTCGGCCGCTCCTTAAAGCCGCTGGAAGAAATGTATCTGAAACAGCAAGATTTTACAGCATCAGCTTCTCATGAACTCCGCTCGCCTCTTGCCGTGATCCGAACCGCCGCCGACGCTGCCGTCCACACGCCCGGACAACAGGAAAAGTTTCTAAATATTATCAAAGACGAATGCCAGCGGGGAAATGCACTTGTAAAAAAGCTTCTGCTGCTTTCCTCCTTACAGCAGGAGAAGTGGAATATTAACATGCGGTATTTTGAACTTGACGAGATGCTTCTTCACTTGATGGAGCTGTACGAGCCCTTATGCAGCGAAAAAGACGGAGCGATTCTTCTTACCCTTCCCGAAGAAACACTTCCGCCTGTATATGCAGACCCTGAACTATGCCTGCAGATCTTCACAATTCTTTTAGATAACGCCATAGCATACGGCCTTCCCCATAGAGGGAAAATTGTCCTTAACGCTTCGCGCTCACACTCCCTCACAACCGTCTGCGTGACAGACTTCGGACCGGGCATCAGCTCTGAAGAAAAAGCATTGATCTTCGATCCGTTCTACCGGCAGGACAAATCCCGGAATGAAAAGACGCATTTTGGACTCGGCCTGTCAATCGCCGCCAGACTTGCCGGACTTCAGCACATAAAACTTCAGGTAAAAGATACCGAAGGAGGGGGGAGTACCTTTGAAGTCATATTCAGCGGATGATGACCGCATGAAGCTTTTCAAGCTTTTCCTGCTCCTTTTCGCTGAATTCTTTATCTGTAACAACCCCTGTGTAATCTCCTAGATGGTTGATCCTTGACATGGCCTGTCTGCCGAATTTGGACTGATCGACTACCAGATAGGATTTTCTGCATTGCTTTGGAGTATGGCGCTTTAACCACATCTTATCAATCGTCGGCGTCATTACTTCAAACTCCTCATTAATGGATGCTGCGCCGAAGAAACCGATATCGAACTTAAAATCTTCAAGCATCTGGGTAGCGTAATGTCCGAACATGCTTCCCGTAGATTTCTGAACATGCCCTCCGCAGATGAACAGCTCTGCCTCGCTGTTCTTTAGCATCTGCGCGATCTCCAGATCATTGGTCACGATCATAATCTCAGGTATATCCTTGATCAGCCGCGCAATCTCGAAGGTCGTCGTACCTGCATCCAGAAACACGGTCTCACCTTTTTCCACAAAAGATGCACAGATATCCGCCAGATGACGCTTCGCATCCATACAGCTTGTCTGCTTGTCTGCGTAGGTTACTTCCTGTTTGGCAACCGCACCGCCGTGGCATCTTCTAAGGACATCTTCCTTCTGGAGCTTTACCAGGTCTCTGCGTATGGTCATGGAACTGACATTCAGATCCTGTGCCAGTTCTTCCACCTGAACGCTCCCCTTTCTTTGAACCAGTTCTACTATTTTCGACTGTCTCTCTGCAGCAAGCATATCCGCTCCCTCTTTTCTAAATCGATTCTCCGTTCTTACGTCCACTTTCCTGCCATCCTTTCGTATAACAAACCAACATTATTGATGAAGGCAGTGAAAGCGGCGCTCCCACTGCCTATATTTTACATGATTACATAAAAATACTCAATACCAATACTTCCACAACGCCGACCGCCCATGCAATCGTTGATGTTACGGACCACACTGTGAGCTGGTCTTTTGCCTCGCGCACGCCAAGAGTTCTGTTAACAACCCAAAAATAACTGTCATTAAAGTATCCAAAGAACAGTGAACCCACACAGCAGGCAACTGCGCCAAGCAGCGGGCTTACATTGGCCGCCACGAGAATCGGTGCAGAGATACCAGCCGCCGTTGTCATAGCAACTGTACCGGAACCCTGAATGAATCTCATTGCCGTAGAGATGATAAGCGGGAGGATAATGATCGGAACTGCGGTTCCCGCAAGTCCTTCTGCCATAAAGGTCCCAAGCCCGGAATCCTTGATGATCTGGCCCAGAGCACCGCCTCCGCCTGTTACCAGCATGATGATACCTGCGGACATCATACCCTTTTCCATCTCTGCAATAATCTCGTTTCTTTCAATATTCTTCCCCAATGTAAAGATTGCAACGATCAAACCAAGTCCTACCGCAATGATCGGCTGTCCCAAGAAAATAAGAACTTCCATGATTCCTGCCGTCTGTCCGAGAGCTGTCGCTACCGTATTGATCAAGATCAAAATAATCGGTACGATCAATGGGAGGAAAGATACCAAAGTCCCCGGCATTCCTGCTGTATCCATAGAAAACGCATTGTCATAATCCGGCTCCTGATAAGGCGCTTCTACTACTTCGCCGTTCTCGTTCGGAATCCGGTAGTATTTTTTGGAGAGAAACATTCTTGCATACGCGATACAAGCAATGGACATCGGTATTGCAAGCACGATCGTAAGCAGAATGAATTTACCTACGTCTACTCCAAAGATACCGCATACGCCTAACGGTCCCGGTGTCGGCGGTACAAGCGAGTGTGTGATTACAAGTCCTGCTGCAAGCGCAACTCCAAGTCCGATAAAAGATTTCTTTGTAGCCTTGGAAATTGCCTTTGCAATCGGCGCAAGCACGACGAAACCAGAATCACAGAAAATCGGGATAGATACAAGGAAACCAGTTAATGCCAGCGCCTCTTCCTCTCTTTTCTTTCCAAACAGTTTTAAGAATGTATGCGCCATCCTCTGGGCTGCTCCTGTCACTTCAAAAATCTGTCCCATCATAACGCCAAAGCCAATGATGATACCGATACTTCCCAGCGTCCCTCCGAAACCGGATGTAATTGAATTGACAATACCGAATGTCTTTCCGTCTTCCAATGTAATGTTTACAAGGGGCATTCCGCCGACAACTCCCACGATCACCGTACAGATAATGAGCGCCAGAAATGCCTGCACTTTTGTTTTGAGCACCAAGAATATTAAAACTGCGATACCGATCGCAAGGCCAACTAACATTCTTTCGCCGCTAAGTCCGTTTACCATAATAGTCCTCCTCTTCTTCCTTATGATTTATTTTGTAAAATTTGGTGCGTATTTTGCTGCCAACAGAATCGCCTCAATCATACTGACTGCACTGACGATCCCTTTTCCGGCAATATCAAATGCTGTGCCATGGTCAACCGACGTACGCAAAATCGGCATTCCGTTCGTAATGGCAATGGTCTTTTCAAAATCCAGCGTCTTCGTCGCAATATGCCCCTGATCGTGATAGAGAGACAATACACTGTTATATCTGCCAAGAGCCGCCTGATGGAACACGGAATCCGCCCCAATCGGTCCTGCCACATCATACCCTTCAGCCTTCAGCTCCTCAACCGCCGGCGTGATCTCATTGACTTCTTCCCATCCAAACAGACCATGCTCGCCGCTGTGCGGGTTCAGTCCGGCGATGGCCATCGTCCCGTCTTTCACGCCAAGTTTTTTAAGCGCCTCCATACAGCGTTTTACGTAATCCTTGATCCGTTCCTTCGTGATCATGTCTAACATCTCTCTGAGAGAGACATGCCTTGTCAGGAAAAATACACGCATGCCGTTTGTCTCGAACATCGTGAGCGGATCCTCCGTACCGGTAAGCGCTCCAAAAATCTCCGTGTGTCCGATAAAATTAATTCCCCCCGCACGCAGTGATTCTTTATTGATCGGGGTCGTCGCCACTGCATCGACTTTGCCTTCATTCGCAAGCTCAATACTCTTTGCAATATATTCATATGCGGCCTTTCCGCACATTCCATTGACCTTTCCAAATTCAAATTCAGCAAG
Organism: uncultured Lachnospiraceae bacterium; assembly: GCA_946558695.1. Taxonomy (GTDB): domain Bacteria; phylum Bacillota; class Clostridia; order Lachnospirales; family Lachnospiraceae; genus MD308. Next base: position 14,688 of record CAMNTQ010000038.1, on the reverse strand, counting down.
GTCAACATTGCCTAAATCTATGAGATTTAAAATGCCTTTACGGAAATCACCCTCCGACGGTTCTTTAACCACATTGACTGATAGTCCTTCGCCGGCTATTTTAACGGCATTTTCCATAACAGTTTTATCTCCGATAATGATACAGTCCGCCGCCTCAAATACTTGCTCTGATGCAACTGACTTTGCTACGATTTCCGGTCCGACTCCTGCCGGATCTCCGATAGGTACTGCGATTAATGGTCTTTTCATAATTCTCTTCCTTTCATTGTCAAAATAGATTTTAAATATAAAGTTTCTCTTTCAGATAAGTGATACACTTATTGATTGCGCCGCTGTTGCCTTGACTCCCGCCCTTGGTGATAATGTGCACTCCTTCAAATTCACCCTTTAAGAACTGCCCGTAGGCGGCAAGAGGAAGAACCTCATCCATCAGGCTCAAACCTGCCGTGTGAAATCTTTCACACACGGATACGGTCACATCGCCGCCGCTGGTATAAAGCCCCTTAAACGTCGGCTCTGCCCTGAATATCCGATAAGTGATTTCGGCAAATGCATTGTTGATGAGTCCGGTTACATCATCCATAGAACACTGGTACTTTTCCATATAATGCTTAAAGTCAATCCGGTTCTCTGGATAGATCCCGTCGCCTGTCACTGTGGAGACGATATTTCTGTCACACTCGGACAAAATCTCCTTCGCAACCCGTTCGATCTCCTCCTCCCGCGCAGTTTCTCCTTCCAGCAGCGTCTTCGTATTTACAAATACATTATGGGTTCGCTGTGACAGCCACAGTTCCTCCATCTGCCTTCTCGTATTCGGATTAACGCTTCCTACCACTGCAAGAATCTTGTTCTTTTCTTTCTTTTCATAGGGAGTGATCAGCTTTCTGGAAAGCGTCGCCGTAAACACTCCCGGATCCACCGCCACCGCTTTAAGCTTACTTGTGATCACCGCATCCGCGATCAGATCCAGATCTTCCTGTGTCACGCAGTCCACTACGATAATCCGGCTTCCTCCGGCTGCGCACTGATTCATCAGATCAGCAAGATAATGCTTTCCATGCATCAGATCCTTCATCAATATAGAGGACACCCGATACTTGCTCTGCTGCTCAAAAAGCAATGCCACCTCTGACACCTTTACCGGCGTCTTCGGATCAATGGCAATGTCTGTCTTATGCAACGGCAGCCCGTTCACCAGCATATAGCCTCCGATCACAATTCTTCCCGACGAGGGGAAGCAGGGCGCCACAATCGCCACATAATCTTCTCCGAGACAATCCAACATGGCATCCGTCTCACTTCCCAGATTCCCACGCAAGGTACTGTCAATCCGATTGGAATAAACCTTTACTTCATCGCTTTTAAGCAGATTGCAGACATTTTGTACACGGTTATATGCGATCTTTGGTTCTACGCCCCTGCTGTCCGTAGGATAGAGCAGACAATCGCATTCATGAAGGGTTGAAAGTTCTATCCGTTCCGTGTTCATCACGGTATAGGCTCTGTAATTCATATTTTTCAGGAGTACTCCTGTAGCATTCGCACCCGTCAGGTCATCTGCGATTACAACACACTGCGGCATGACAAATCTCCTTTCATAATCGAACATTGTATGTTCGTTTTTGTTGTTTTAATTGTACTCCCGATGTTAGAATATGTCAACTTAATCTTATTTTTGACAATAAATTTGTATATATGCACAATTTACATGTTTGAATTTGTTTATTTTAACCAATCACTAATACGCTACCGATTTATCAGTACCTCTACAGCCTCTTTCAATGTACTGATTTCTCCCACATTCCCCGGAAATATTACATACGGCGTCATCGGGAATTTGCTTTCCTCCCCGGTCTGCCATACGGGAATTCCCGGACGAATCTGCCCGAGGACATTCGCCTTTCTTACGGCAAGAGCTTTTGTACCCACATCACTGGAAGTAATCCCCCCCTTTGCGATAACAAAGCTCGGAGTAATATTAAGACGTCCTACCAGTGACTGTACTGCATCCGAAATCTTCACGGAAAGACGAAGCTCATCCTCTTTATCTCCTGTATCGGCGGTAATCAGGGCGCGCGTCGTATAACAGCAGACAGTCTTTCCTGCCTGAATGCATTCTTCCTCTTTCGCAAGACATCTCTTTACCTCTGCTTCAAACGCCTCATCGTCCTTCACAAGCGTTGCGTCAAGCTCAATGAATTCAATGTCTGTCAACTCTTTTAAGGCTTCCACCTGCTTCGTTGTCTTATCTGTATGCGAACCAACTACGACGATCCCGCCGTTCGCCGTTTCCTTTACTACCATCTGCTCTCTTGTAAGAAGCGGCTGGGTGCTGACTCCGCCCATGACCTTAACGATGGCCGCAGCGGTGCGGAACATGAATACCTTATCCTTAGCCATCGCACGGTACAGCGCAATGCAGAATACTTTTACATCCGCATAATCAACCGCATTGACGATAATCTTATTGAAATCCTTCACTGCCATAAGCTGCTCTTCAATCTTGCCAATCTCTGCATTATGGATGTCTTCAAGAGAAATGCATGTAACACCCGACGCTTTATATGCTCCGTTTGTCTTTTCCTCCACATAGTCCGGCATGGTCGGCGCGCTGTAGCCAAAAGTCTTATCCTTCGCAAATTCCGTCTCATTAGCCGGAACCAGCTCCGCACCGTATTTCACATAATGTACATTGTCAATGGTGAATCTTCCGCCTTCTTTGAAAAATGGACACAAAATCTCGCCGTCAATGGTCTTTCCGGTATTTTTTTCGTAATTTTCCTTCAAAAGCTCTGTCTCAAGCGGGTAATGTCCACGAAGCGTACTGTCACTGCGGCTGATAAAGATGTACTCTTTCCCGCATTCCTTCGCGACTTCATCTACAACCGCTGCGATTTCTCTGTGGGCTTTGGTTGTCTGTTCTACCGTAAAACCTCTGGAATTTGTCAGCACATAAAACAGATTGTTCTCTTCCTCGAAGCCCTGACGGATACTTTCCTTCTCCCAGTTCGTATATACGGAAATATCATGGACAGTCTGAACACCTGTCGGATCGTCATCCAGAACGACGATTTTTTTGTTATTCGCTGCAATTTCTCTATTGAGCAGTTCATCAATGGCTGCCTCATCAACTTTTTTATAAGAATCTAAAACTTCTGCATTCAACGACATTTCCAGCGCCCCCTTCTAATCAAATTTCTTAACCTCTACGTCTGCCAGTTTTTCAAAATACTGTACGATTCCGCCATGGTCGTCCTCCATATGCCCATGAATCTTTAAAGTCTGTAAAATCTCATACAGCTGGGCAGTATACGGAATCGGAACATCAATAGAATGTGCGGTATTAACAACATTCTTAATATCCTTATGATTGATTCTGATCGGTCCGCCCGGCTTGAAGTTACGCTCCACGATCATCGGAATCTTGGCATCCAAAACTGCGCTTCCGGCCAGTCCGCCGCGGATCGCCTCATACACCTTCTGCGGATCTGCTCCTGCCTTCGTTGCAAGAACAAACGCTTCGGATACAACAGCAATCGTATTATTCACAATTACCTGATTGGCAAGTTTCGTAACACTTCCACTTCCGCTTCCGCCGATCAGCAGCGCAGAAGAACCAAGAATATCAAAATACTCTTTCATAGCGTCAAAATCTTTCTGATCGCCTCCTGCCATAATCGCCAGCGTACCTGCCACTGCGCCCGGCTCCCCGCCGGATACGGGTGCATCCACAAAACCGACGCCCTTTTCCTTCAGTCTCTTATAACACTCCTGTGATTCTACCGGCGTTACGGAACTCATGTCGCATACTACGCTTCCGGCCTTGATGGTAGATGCCACGCCGTCTTCTCCGAAAAGAATAGACTTCGAGATTGCGCCGCTTGGAACCATGATGATGATTCGCTCACATTGTTCTCCAATCTCTGCATATGCCGCTTCCTTTGCTCCTGCAGCTACAACGTCCGCAACCGCCTCCTTATTGAGGTCAGCCACCAAAAGATCAACCCCTGCCTTCAGCATGTTCTTTGTCATAGGTCTTCCCATGATACCCAGTCCGATAAATCCTACCTTCATCTCTTTACTTCCTTTCATAAATAAATGTTTAAAAGTGTTTGTTTCTGAAATAATACGTTCGTTATTTCACTTTCTGATTCTATTCTACTGCATACCGGTATACCGGTCAAGAGGATAAATTTCTTTCTCTCATTTTCACAGTTTTTATACCTCGTTTTTGTGCAAATGTTACTAATTGTTTCTATTGACCACTTTTGGGGATTATTGTATGATAGTTACGATAAACATGAATATCTGCATAAGAATTACAGGAGATCTTATGACACCATTAAACGAACAGGCTTTTTTGCATTTAAAAAATATGATTATTAACAATGAACTTTCCTATCAGGAGATTTATTCCGAGACGAAACTGTCAAAGGAACTTGGTATCTCGCGCACTCCTTTCCGCGACGCGATCCACCGTCTCGCTCAGGAAGGTTATATAGACATTATTCCAAGTAAAGGATTTCGCATCCACAAGCTGACAAAGCAAGACGTGGACGAAACTTTTCAGGTACGTTCCGCCCTTGAGTGCTACTGCACTTTTCAGATTGCAAAAGAGTCCCATACCCGAAAAGCCAAAAGATTATTCAAAGAACTCGGCCGGATCATGGAGGAACTGACAGAGATTCTGAATACAACCCAGTCTATTGAAGATTTCTGTGAATATGACTTCCAGTTTCACAATAAGATTATTGATTATCTCCAAAACGAGCAGTTTACATCCGTCTTTTCCGCATTTATGTACCGCATGCGCAAACTTGCCGAATTGTCGCTGGCACATAAAGGACGTATGCAGGATACCTACGATGAACATATGGCAATCCTCACGGCGATGAAAGACGGGGATACTATGCATATTTATGAAATTACTCTGAAGCATATGGACACTCCCAGAGGGATTAATCTGGAGGATTTATAGCAGGAATATACCTGATAAGAATACTGCTCCCATTATCATTACCGCCATTCCGCCTATCTTTTCTACTGCCTTTCCGGCTTCTGACAATTCCGCCTCCCGATATCTCCATCGGTTCAGGAAGAAAAATGAAGCTTCTGGATTCCTTATGATCAGAACTCCTACTGCATAAAGAACCATTCCAAGCAGCATGTTCCAGACCGAACCTCTTGTCCTTGCGGCATTCCGGCTTATGCGGGATAACGCTTCGCTCAGAACCGCTTTCCTTACTTCGGCGGACGTTCCATAAGCGCTTACATCCGCATAATCGTCCATATAACGCTCACTATAAATGATCGGCGTCCCTTCTTCGTCAAACAGCTCTTCACCGCTCCATGTGCCATGTATAACTGTACCGTCTGAATACGTAACCGCCACATCACTGCCATCCCAAGAAAGCTGCGCCGTCTGTTTCTCTCCATCCAAAACAATAACCGCGTTTTCAATCCCTTCCTGCTTTTGCAGCTTTAGATAATTATTATCATCCGCTTTATAAACTTCTTGATTCATTTTATAAAAATAAACATCACCTATGTCTACGCCTTTTCTCAGGCAGATCCGAAATCCTAAAACGAGCAATGATGCAAATAGAAGAAACGTTACTGCCATAAATATCTTACTCTTATTCTCTCTCACCATACGATATCTCCTATCCTTGCTTTTTCACACATAATATTATAAAGTATTTTGCAAAAAAATGCCAGAAAAGTTATAACTAACTTTTCTGGCATTTTTCTTCTTTTCCAGATACAGATTATTCCTGCCTTAAAAACTCTGTAAACTTATCCAAGCCTTCCCGCAGAGTTTTTGAATCAAACGCATATCCAATCCTTACTGCTCCCTCCATTTCAAAACAAGAGCCCGGTGTAAATAATACACCCTTTGTTTCAATGAGTTTTTTGCAGAGATCATATGACGGAATATCCTTGTCGTAATACACCAGAGCCGTAGTCCCGGCTGCCGGCCTTACATATCTTACCTCCGGCGTCTCATTCACCCACTTATCAAGAATAGCTCTGTTTTTTAAAACTATGTTTCTGTTTCGTTCTATGATCGCTTCTTTATTAGCAAGAGCAAGTGAGGCAAGCTTATCGTCCAGCACACCACAGCTTATCGTATCATAGTCTCTGCGCTCCTTTACCTGCTCAATCACCTCCAGGTCATTGGAAGCAATCCAGCCCATTCGGAGTCCGGCCAATGAAAACGACTTAGACATACTCCCTACAGATATCCCCTTTTCATAAACATCGAGTACCGAAGGCATGTAGCTTCCGTCTTCTGAAATACTCCTGTAAACTTCATCTGAGAGCAGATAGGCATCAACGCTTCTTGCTATTTCAGCGATTTCCTTCAGCATATCAAGCGGAATCAGAGAGCCCGTCGGATTATTAGGATTATTGATCGTAATCATTTTTGTATTTTTATCGACCATTCTTCTCAGTTCTTTCAAGTCCGGAAGATAATCATTTTCCATTGCCAGTTTCAGAACCCTGACCTCTGCACCAATAGACGCCGGAATCGAATAGTGCTGCTGATACGTCGGCAATACACAGACCATATTATCCTCTCTGGATATCAAAGTTGTAATAATCATATTATTGGCTCCCACTGCTCCATGGGTAGGAACAATATTTTCCGGATCCAGCTTCTCATACAGGGAACTGATGCCCTCCCGAAGCTCAGGCGAACCAAAAATATGACTATACGCCAGCCTCGTCTCTGATAACTCCATAAAATAATCTTCAGGTTCTTTGTCACATAGTTTCAGCAGTTCCTTTAAAGAAAGCGAATCGATGCAAGTTTCACCGAGGTTATATACTGCCCTTTCTTCAAAATCATTCATCCAACGTTCCACTTTAAAAGTATCAATCTTCATTACATTCTCCTCACTATACTTCAACTACACAGCCCATGTCTTTTTCTTTTGCCTTTCTAAGGGCCAGCGCCGCTACTGTCAAATCCTGCAAAGCAATTCCAGTCGAATCGAAAATAGTGATTTCTTCATCACTGGTACGCCCCCTTACTTTTCCATTCAGGAGATCTCCGATTTCAGCGACAATATTTTCTTTATCAAAAATACCTTCTTTAATAGGAATCTCACATTCGCCCACATTAACTGCCTGCTCTAAATCATCTACGAAAACCCGCGCATTTTCAAAAATATGACCGTCAATTTCCTGCTTTCCGCTCATGTCAGAACCGACGCAGCTTAGATGAGTGCCTGGCTTTACCCACTCCTTTTGAATCATCGGCTTTCTGGATGGAGTCATTGTAATTATGACATCACTTCTCCTGACTCCCTCTTCCATACTGGAAATCCCCTCAAGAACGGCCGTTCTTCTGATTCCGCTTCTCTCCATAACAGTATCAACAATTTCTCTGATTCCGTCTACCAGTCCCGCGCTTTTTTCCGGATTTACCGGTTCGATCATCGTAACTCTCTTAATTCCCGGCATCGCGATCAATGTTGCTGCAATCTGGAATGGCACCATGGCACCCATACCGATTACGAATAATTCTTTTGAATCTTTTCTTGCAAGGGATTTTACACCAATCGCTCCGGCCGCGCCAGTCCTCAGCTTTGTGATATATCCCGCGTTCACCAATGCTTCCGGTTCACCAGTCGTCATGTTAAAAATCAATGTAGTTCCCATCAGTTCCGGGAGTCCTGCTTCTTTGTTTTTCACATGCAGGGAAACAAGTTTTAATCCATAGATATTGTCCTCTTCAAGACATCCTGATTTGATATCCATATCTGCCGCTCCCGGCTCAAACTCATAAAATACCATCGGCCATACAGAGGCCCGGTTATCCGACTTTTGCCGATAAGCTCCCTCTACTGCTGTAATTACCGATTTTTCGTCTAATACTTTTTCAATTTCCGCATCGCTTAATACAATAACTTTCGACATATTCTTTTCTCCTTATAATTCATTATTTTTCACATATTTTCTGCCTGTTTTCTTGCTTCCTTTGTCCAGACATCACTTTCCAGACCTATATCTTCCGCTACAAATCTCTTGTTCTCATCAGCAACATAATCTTTTAATGCGCGAAATACATATTTCCCTCCTATTAAGATTGCCGGGGCATTTACAAATACCATCGCAATATTAATCAAATCAGTTACATACCAGATATTATCAAGCTCTAACCCAGCTAACACACAAAGCGTTCCTATCGGTACAAAAATCAATGCGCCTAACGCACGTATCAGATTCGTACAGATCTTATTCTGCGTAATCCTCGTTCCCGCAATAGAAGCAAACGATACTAACCCAAGGAGCGTCGTAAATGCAAACAATCCATAGCAGATACATATAATCATAGAAATCATTCCATCTGCTGCCGTTCCCGGGATCATTTCTTTCAATGAAGCAAGAAAGACATCTATCTTGGAATCTTTGATCGCCGCCCAATCATATGCTGCCTTATTCCAGATATTTGCGCTGCATACTACAAAACCGCTCAATGTACATAAAATAATCGTATCCAAAAATACACCTATAGACTGTACAAAGCCCTGCTCTACGGGATTGGTCTGCTCAGAAATCGCTGCTGACATTGTATTCGTTCCCTGTCCTGCTTCATTTGAAAGCAACCCCCGCTTTATCCCCTGCGCCAGCACGATTCCGAAACTGCCGCCAAAAACTGCCTGCGGCTTGAATGCTCCAACAAACACTTCCTTAATAAAGGCCGGAATTGCCCCAATATTAATAATAAGCAAACCTACAATAATTACAGCATAAATAACTGCCATAACTGGAACGACTTTATCTGTAACCGCAGTCACTCGTTTGATTCCACCAAATACCACTATAGCAATACCGACAATCAAAATAATGGCGATCGCAAAATATAAGGGGGAAGTTCTTTCAGCATTTACTCCTGTAACCATACCTACGGCAGTCCCGGCCGCAGTAAACACATGGAATGTCTGAATCGGTATACTCAACATGGAATAAATGATAAATAATACTGCAATAAGCACTCCAACCCATTTTTTATTTCCTAAAAGCCTCTGACCATAATGCGGCAGGCCGCCTACGTATTCATTACCATCTTTCTCCTTGAAAATCTGTGACAATGTTGATTCTACAAAACTGCTTGCCATTCCAAACAATCCAGAAACCCACATCCAGAAAACAGCCCCCGGTCCGCCTACTGATATAGCACCTGTAACTCCTATGATATTTCCCGGCCCCACCCGCATAGCCGTACTGAGCATAAAAGCTGCCAAAGGACTGACACCGGTTGAATTTTTTTCTTTCTTCATTAAGACTTTAAGTCCCCTTTTAAAAAACCGGAACTGCACAAACTTTGTCCTAACAGAAAACCATATTCCCATCCCCAGCAGCAGAATGATCGCAAAAGGGAAGCTCCCGATAACCGGTATATTAGCATACCATTCAAAGTTCTGCGGAAACACCCACAAAATATCCCCGATTGGAACAATATTAGCAAAAAAAGAATTTATCGCTTCTAATACATTTTTAAATACTTCCATATAATTTTCTCCTAATTTAAATAAATGAACAGTTTCAATACCTCCTCATATCAAATTTGAAACAAATTGCTACATTTCTACATGGCTATTGTTCTCAAACACCGGATATGAAGCCGTTATATGTACGAGGTTAGTCCTTACACACATTTCTGCATATGCAACTGCCACAAATGCAGGGTCAATCACTTTGACCGGCAGTTCACTTTCTAACTGCTTTCCATAGCCAGCCATACTGAGACATCCAAGTATAATTCCATCTGAGCAGTCTTCTTCTACAGCTTTTTTGCAGATTTCTTTCACATGCTTCTCGGTCACTCCCGGATTACTTCTAAGCTCACCAATCGGAATATCCAAAGCTCTCACAGAAGCCATCTTCTCACGGGCAATTCCATTTTTCATCAATCTCCGATAAGTTCTTGAAATATTTCTGCTCTCGGACGTCAGCACAGTAAAACGATTACACAGCATAGAAGCAGCCGCAAGACTCGTCTCACCCGGGCCTATAACAGGAATCCGCACATTTTCCCGGATTGCATCAATTCCTACATCACTGAAACAATAAATAACGATCGCATCAAATCCTGTCTTCTCTGCTTTAATACTTTCCTTAACTAGCTCTGCTGCCGCAAAAGCTTCATCTGTATGACAATCTAATTCATCCGGACCTTTTTTAATACAATCAACTGAAACCACTGTGTCGGGAGAAAGTACCGCGCCAAGCATTTCTTCCCTGGCATTCATCGTTTCTCTGCGCATTGCCTTATCTGTCATAATTACTTTTATTTTCATACCATTTCCTCTTTCGTTAAAATGCACTTTCTTTCTGATCCGGTATTTTTATCTGCCCGTTTTTCTTTACCGACATCTTATGCAATACATAGATAACCGGTACCAACACCACAATTCCACCAATTAGAGTAAGCGGAGTAGAAACCCATCCTGCGGTCAGGAACAAGATCCCGCAGACAATACCTGCTGTCACTGCATAAGGCATCTGCGTCTCAAAGTGGTCGATATGGTCACACGCTGCCCCTATGGAAGCCATAATCGTAGTATCGGAAATCGGCGAGCAGTGATCCCCAACAACTGAACCGCTGATGATTGCTGCGCTGATCACCGGCAGAGATGCCCCTAAGTTGATTGCCATCGGCATACCGATCGGGAAGAGGATCGCCATCGTTCCCCAGGAAGTACCCGTCGCAAAGGACATCACCGCCCCCATCAGATACAAGATAAATGCCAGCACTCCCGGATTTAAAAACCCTTGTGTAATCTTAACAAGATAGTCTGCCGTACCCATTGTTCCGTTCACACCGGATAATGACCACGCAAGCGTCAATACCACACACATGAACATCATATTTGACCAGCCGCCCTCAACAATCTTCATACATTCTTCAAATGTATATATCTTGTTTTTCATACACAGAATGATCAAAACAATTAATCCGCTTAAGAAGCCTGACGCAATTGCAGTCCTGATGTCGCTTCCTGCAACCTTCGTATGCCAGATACCTAATTTTGTCAGATATGCGAAAACTACAACCAATAATACAACAAGCGGAATTACCATTGTGCTTACCTTGGCTTTTTGAGGATCGACCTTTGGCCCCTTTACTTCACCGCGCATCGGCATACCACCCTCTCTGATCGTCTGCCCTGTTTTCATAGCCCTGTTTTGCGCCTTTAACATCGGGCCGTAATCCCAGGATGTAATCGCCATAACCCCAGCCATAAACAGCGTCAGAATCGCATAGAAATTAAACGGTATACATTGTGTAAATATCTCAAAACCATTTGTATTGGTAATCGCAGCATTTTGAAGCTCTGTATCAATCAATCCCTGCGTGTACACGCCCCATCCGATGATTGGTACCAACGCACAGATTGGTGTAGTAGTGCAGTCCAGTATGTATGAAAACTTTTCTCTGGAAACACGGAGCTTTTCTGCCAAAGCCTCAAAGATCGGCCCCACCATCAGAGAGTTCCCGTTATCCGTAAACCAAACGATCAGACCGCCAATCCAGATTCCTATCTCGCATTTCACACGGGAATTGACCCATTTTGTCACCTTATTCGTAAATGCATAGGCGCCGCCTGATTTTGTCAGCAGAGCAACAAATCCTCCGATAATCGTCATCATGATAAGCCCCTGTACATTTACCTCATCTAACAAGGCTCCAAAGATATAATCATGAATCATCGTAGTAAAGCCCATCAGCGGGTTAAAACCTGCTACAATCGTAGCACTTACATATACAGTCACAAGCAATGACACAATAATATTTTTCGTTATAAGCGCCAGCGCAATGGCAAGCACCGGAGGAACTAATGAGAGTATCCCGTAATTAACAACTGCCTCCATAGCTTCCATATTTTCTTCCTCCTTATCATCTCTCTTTATAAGCTGTCCATCCATTCCTTTTCTTTTGCAATTTGTCTCCTCACCTCAGACGGAGCCGTTCCGCCGTAAGAGACTCTTGCATCCACGCATGCCGGGATACTGATATCACCTAACGTTTCTTTTGTAACCCTGTTATCAATTTCCCGAAGCTGTTCATCTGTCAAGTCTTCAAAATCGCAGTTATTGTTTTCACATGCTTTTACCATTCGTCCTACGATAGAATGTGCCTCTCTGAAAGGAATTCCCTGCTTTGCAAAATGCTCTGCGATATCCGTAGCATTTAAGAATCCTTTATCCATCTGCTTTCCGATCTGATCCATCCTAAACTCCGTGTTCTTCAACATCTTCGCAAATATGGTAATGCTTGCCTTCCATGTATCTGCCGCATCATACACTGCCTCTTTGTCTTCCTGATAATCTTTATTAAAAGAAGAAGTCGTACCCTTCATGACCGTCAAAAGCTGAACCAAATCTCCATAAACACGCCCTGGCTTTCCTCTGAGAAGCTCTGCCATGTCCGGATTCTTCTTCTGCGGCATGATACTGCTGCCTGTGCAGAAACTATCATCAATTGCAATATAGGAAAACTCAGAAGTATTCCACCATACAAACTCCTCTGCCCATCTTGACAGGTGCATCATAGAAATAGACGCGGCACTTAAAAATTCCAGACTATAATCCCTGTCTCCAACGCTGTCCATCGCATTTTCTGTCGGCGCTTTAAACCCCAGAAGCTCCGCTGTTCTATGCCGGTTTGTCGGCAGTGTAGTTCCGGCAAGCGCACATGATCCCAAAGGACAATAATTCATTCTTTCATGAGCATCTTTAAGTCTTGTAATATCTCTTTTAAACATCTGGAAATACGCCATAAATACAAATCCCAGTGTAATCGGCTGCGCGTGCTGCAGATGTGTAAAGCCTGGAATAATCTTATCTGCATATTGCTCTGCTTTTTCCAAAATCACAGATTCCAGGTAACAGAGACATTCTAATATCTCTTCAATCTCTTTCCTGACATAAAGCTTTGTATCAACCTGACACTGATCATTCCGGCTTCTCGCCGTATGGAGCTTCTTGCCAACATCACCAATTCTCTGGATCAGACGGCTTTCAACCCCCATGTGGATATCCTCATCGTCCACATTAAATACGATTTTCCCGCTTTTAATATCTGCTCTGATTTCCTCTAACCCTTCTACGATAACCTTTTTTTCCTCTTCCGAAATAATATCCTGCTCACCCAGCATTGTCACATGCGCAATACTTCCGTCAATATCTTCGTTGTACATTCTCTGATCAAAGCCAATTGATGCATTATACTTTTTTACGATATCATCCATTTCCTTCTCAAATCTTCCGCCCCATAAACTGCTTGCCATCTTTATCGCCTCCTGTTTTCCTTCTGACAAAAATCATACAAATCGTTTCCTGTTACAAACCACACATTTTCATGCGCTGTCATATATTCAAAAAATTCCTTTACGAGAGCGCTCCTTCCCGGACTGCCTATGGTCTGTGTATCCAATTGCATGGTATAACACAGATTATGATTGTAATGTCCTGTGAACTCATCTTTCCAGTTAGACAATACGTTGCTGTAATTCGCAACCCTGCCCTGTCCGAAAGGAAATGCCGGACGGCAGTTAAACGCAAAATAGGGAAAATCAAAATTCGCCCACTGCATCGGAATCTGTAAAATCTCATCTCCATCTTCATTTACGCTCATAAAGTATGGTCTGTCATCATCAAAAAGATCACTGGAATATTTCATCCCATACTTTCTTGCAATATTCAATGTCTCCAGCATAAGATCCCCCATTGGGGCGCGGAATCCTTCCGGCTTTCTCCCGCACGCCTTCTCGATTGCTTCTACTGCTTTCTCTATTCGTTTTCTTTGCTCCTCGTAGCTAAACAGGGATAAATTCTCATACTCATAGCCATGACACGCAATCTCATGCCCTCTGTCCGCAATCTCTTTCACTGCCTCCGGGTAAACCTCTGCTGTTTTTCCAGGTATAAAAAAGGTTGCCTTTATCTTAAATTCGTCGAATAAGTCCAAAATTCTCGGAAGTCCATGAGACATCCCATACTGGCCAAGAGAAAGTGTCTTCGGCATATCTGCTGCTTTTTTATCTAAAGAAAGCCAAAAAAACTCTGCTGAGAGATTTACTGTTATAAATGCTGCACATTTCTTACCTTCCGGCAATTCCATACCTCTTGCATACATGGATTACTCCTCCTTACTCTTACTGCTCTTTTTGGGATATGCTTTTTTCCAGTACTTTGCAATCTCACTTCCCGTTGCCACCCATACATCCTCATGTGCAGTTACTTCTTTTATAATCTCTTCCAACACTAAATTTCTTCCCGGCGCTCCGGAAATCTGCGGATGCATTAAAAACGAAATGCATAGTCCCCTGTCATAATAGCCTCTAAACTCCCGGATATAATTGTCCTGCACATTTCTGTAGCAGCTAATCCGGTCAATTCCTGCCGGTTCTGCCGGGTATACACTATACGCCTGTGCCACATAATCATCCAGTTCCCATTTTGAGGGAATCTCAACCAAATCTGATTCCTCTCCGTCAAGAATCGTATAATAAGGCTTGTCATCACCCCTCATAGAGCTTGAATAGGAAAATCCCATCTCCGATAAAATATACGGCGTGCGCACATGCCAGTCTCCTGACGGTGTGCGGAATCCCACCGGCTCCTTTCCTGTAAGCTCCTTAATAATTTTCTGGGTCTTTTCGATAATCT
>CAMNTQ010000037.1 GCA_946558695.1 uncultured Lachnospiraceae bacterium | reverse complement strand
TCATATCCATCATCATCTGAAGCTGCTTATCTGTATTGCCGGGGCCCATAGGAATCACCATTGCGCCCAGTTTTTCCGCACCGCTTTGGAAACCGATTCCAGCCGTCCATAACCCGTATCCGGGAGTGATCTGGATGCGGTCTGTGTTGGTGATCCCGGCCGTCTCATAACAGCGGGCGAACATGATCGCCCAGTCATCTACATCCTTCGCGGTATAAGGAATAATAACCGGAAGCCCGGTTGTCCCCGAAGAGGAATGTATCCGCACGATATCTTCTTCAGGAGCGGTCATTAGTCCTAAAGGATAGGCTTCCCGGAGGTCATTCTTTTCGGAAAAGGGGAGTCTGACAAAGTCCTCCGGTGTGGAAATGCCGGAAATGCCCGCTTCCTCAAGCTTTTTTCCGTAAAAACTGCCGGCCTTTCTAAGAGCCTGAATCTGGTTATTTACTTGACTGATCTGTAAATCTGAAATCTGCATAATCTTATGATTCCTTTCTGCTTTATTAAGTTATTCAGAATGCTTGCGTACATATTCAAGAGCTTTGAAATTAAGCTCATGAAATTTTTCGGGGAGACGCGCGGCAATTGCTTCTTTGATGTCTTTCTCGGAAAGGCCAATTGCACCGCTGTAGACGGCAGCTCCCAGAAGAAGAGTGTTGAGCGTCTTTGGAGAACCGATTTCTTCGCAGGCTTTCAAAGGATCGATGACGAAAAGATTCTCTACATGTTCTCTAAGGTATGTGATCATCTCGCCGCCGTTATAGGAGGAGCCTGAAAGGGTGGCAGTGACCGGCATGATCGCCCGGCTGCTGGTGACAACGGCGCCGCCTTCTTTTAGAAAAGGGAGCATCCGTACTGCCTCGCCTGGCTCAAATCCGAGAATGATATCTGCTTCGCCGCTTGCGATCATCGGGGAAGAGACGTTGTATCCGTATCGGACATGGCTGAACACACTCCCGCCTCTCTGGGCCATGCCGATCGTTTCTGCACTCATAACGGGAAGGTTTTTATTCATAGCGGCAGCGGCAATCAATTTGGAAGCAAGGACGGTTCCCTGACCTCCTACTCCGCACAGTACGATATTTCTATTCATTGCTATCACCTGCCTTTCTATTCACAATAGCGTCTGTAGGGCAGAGTTGTTGGCAAAGGGTACATCCGGTACAGAGGGACAGATCAATGGAAACTTTTCCTTTCGGAGTGATAAGAGCCGGGCAGCCTAATTCACGGATGCATTTTTTGCATCCTATGCACTTGTCAGTAAGGACACGCATGGAGCCTTTTGGCTTGGTAACGGCGATACAGGGTGATTTAAAAATAATCGCTTTGACGCCGGGCTCTTTAGCTACTCTTTTTACACAGCTTACGGCAGTTTTGTGTTCCAGCGGATCAACGGTTTCTACCATATCGAGTCCGATGCCTTTCAGGACTGCTTCGATATCAATCTTATCTACAACCCCGCCCATCATCGTCTGTCCGGTGCCGGGATGTGGCTGGTGTCCGGTCATGGCGGTAGTTGAATTGTCCAATATGATAAGAGTCAGATCGGATTGATTGTACACGGCATTTATCACGCCTGTGACAGCAGAGGCAAAAAAGGTGGAATCGCCTACAAATGCAAAGCAATGAGTATCAGGCTCTATCCGGCCGACGCCCTGTGCGATGCCGAGTCCTGCGCCCATGCACAGACAGGTATCAACCATATCAAGGGGCATGGCATTTCCCAGTGTATAGCAGCCGATATCTCCGCAGAAAATAGTCTTCTTTCCTTGCATAGCTGTCTTTACAGCATAGAAAGAAGCCCGGTGAGGGCACCCGGCGCACAGTACCGGAGGACGGACGGGAAGATCGGGCGGAACATCAGAGGAATTGCCGGTCATAGAATCCGATGGTGTATTGTCATATGTATCCTTAAGGAAGCGGCGGATATCCTGAAATACACTGTCACGGCTATTCTCACCCGCATTTTTTACATGATGGCTCAGCTTTCCGTAAATCTTTACCGGAAGATGATGTTTTCCGCAGATATAAGTCAGCTCTTTTTCGATGACCGGATCAAGCTCCTCAAAGCAGAGGACTGCGTCAAGTCCTTCTAAAAATTCCAGTGCAAGCTTTTCCGGGAACGGATGAGGGGTGGCGATTTTAAGAACCGGTATACTGTCAATGCCCTTCAATGATTCTAAAACATAAGTAAAGCTTATGCCGGCTGCTGCAATCCCTTTTCTGACAGGACTTTCGTTCGCGGCGGTGTCCGAACCTGTCTCTGATACAGAAGGGCGGACGATCTGATTCCTCTTGTATGCGGAAAAGTCTTCCGAAAGCTTTTCATTCCTCTCTTCGATTTTTATATGGTTTTGATAGGACAGACGAGGAAAAATAACCCAGCGCGCGGAATCCTTTACAAACCCGCTGGGTGTATGAGACATGTATTCATCCGCATCCTTTACAGAGACAGAGGCATATCCATGGCAGACTCTGGTGGTAGGCCGCAGAAAGACAGGGGTTCCATATTTTTCGGAATAAGCGAATGCTTCTTGTACCATCTCATATGCTTCCTGCGCCGAAGACGGATCAAAACAAGGCAGCTTTGAAAAGGCGGCAAAATGCCGCGTATCCTGTTCCGTCTGGGAGGATACAGGTCCGGGATCGTCAGCTACAAGGACTACCATGCCGCCTTTGACGCCGACATATTCCAGACTCATAAGCGGATCGGAAGCAACATTCAGTCCGACCTGCTTCATCGTCACCATGCTGCGGGCGCCGGAATATGCGGCTCCGGCGGCAACTTCCATAGCGGCCTTTTCGTTGACAGACCACTCTACGTAGATGCTGTCTGTTCTTCGCTTTGCGATTGTCTCCAGAACTTCGGTAGAGGGCGTGCCGGGATAGCCGGATACCAGATTCACTCCGGCGGCGACAGCGCCCAGAGCAATGGCTTCATTACCCATTAAAAATTCATTATGCATAGTCTCACCTCTGTTTATGATGTTTGAAATTTATAAAAATCCATATTCACTTTTCGATAGATTTTATATTACCTAATTAAATATGAAATGTAAAGAGGCAAACGATTGACGGAAGCTGTGCAAGAGGTAAAAACTTACATATTTGCCGCCGGAGTGAAACATAAATTGAAAATCCATATCAAATATGGTAGAATTGAAAAAATGAAAGATATGGAGAAAGTTTTGAAAAACAGGGAGGATTTTCATGGAAAGCTATAAAAAAGAATTTATTGAGTTTATGGTAGAGAGCGATGTGCTGAAATTTGGAGAGTTCACATTAAAGAGCGGAAGGAAGTCCCCCTTTTTTATGAATGCAGGTGCCTATGTGACAGGGACGCAGCTTCGTAAGCTCGGCGAGTATTATGCAAAGGCGATTTACAATACATACGGGCTTGATTTTGATGTGCTGTTCGGCCCTGCTTATAAGGGAATTCCGCTCACCGTGGCCGCGACGATGGCATACAGCTCGCTGTACGGTAAGGATATTCGGTATTGTTCTAACAGAAAAGAAGTGAAAGATCATGGAGATACAGGTATTCTTCTTGGAAGTAAGCTGAAAGACGGAGACAGGGTCGTGATTATCGAGGATGTAACAACCTCCGGCAAGTCCATTGAAGAGACGTTTCCTATTATAAAAGCGCAGGCGGATGTAGAGGTGAAGGGACTTATCGTATCTCTGAACCGTATGGAAGTAGGAAAGGGAGGAGAAAAGAGCGCGCTGGATGAGATTCAGGAGCTGTACGGATTCGGTGCGGGCGCTATCGTAACGATGAGGGAGGTTGTGGAGCATTTGTATAATAAGCCGTACAATGGGAAAATTGTGATTGATGATACATTAAAAACAGCAATCGACGCATATTATGAAAAGTATGGTGCGAAATAAAATGGCACGATATAGCATAGAATCAATAAGGAGGTAAGGGATATGAACGAGCAGGCATATAAGACGATGGGGCTCACGGGGGCGGCAAGTATCGCCATTGGTATCGTGACGCTCGTGACGGGAATAACCGTAGGCGTAATCGCTGTGATCAGCGGCGCAAAGCTTTTAAAGGACAGGAAGGGACTTACATTTTAAGAGAATAGTATGAAAAGATAGAAGGGGCGTTTAATATTTGGATGTAAGGGACAAAAAAAGAATCCGCTTTATCGGAAAGATTTTATTTGTACTTTATATTGCATTTATCATATATTTTTTGATATTCTCTGAGTGGTACGGGCGCTCTGGCGTGACGTCGGAGTATCGGTATAATCTGGTATTATTCAGAGAGATTAAGAGATTTTGGAAATACCGGGAACAGCTTGGAATGTTTGCTGTATTTACGAATCTGTTCGGCAATGTTCTGATTTTTATGCCGTTTGGGTTCTTTATGCCTGCAGCGTGCAGAAACAAAAGATTTTTATCTGCGCTGTGCTATAGCTTTGGGTTAAGTCTTTGTGTAGAAACATTTCAGTTGGTAGCAAAGGTGGGGAGTTTCGACGTGGACGATCTGCTTCTCAATACAGCCGGAGGGGCGGCAGGATATATCCTGTATGAGGTATGCAATGCAATAAGGAGAAAATATGTTTACAAAAAAACGGAAAAAGACAGAGGAAGAGAGAGATAAAGAACTTGCAAAGGCGCGGGCAAAGCAGCGCAAAAAGCTGATAAAGACAAAATATGGGCAGAGACAAAAGAAACATGCCAAAAAGGGGATACAGTCCTGTCTTCTGGCCGCGGTTTCAATTATTTTAGTGATTCTGATGTTTAAGAATTCGTTTGAAGCGAAAGGGGATATCAGCATTTTATACGGATTTGCAGGGCTTGCGATTCCGGTAATCGCATGGAGGGGGCTCGTATATGCGATCCGTGGTTTTAATGAGAGGGAAAAGAATTACATAACATGCAAGATTGGAGCCGGATGCAACGGCGTTTTGATTTTTTGGATGTGTGCAATATTTATCAGGGGGCTTTTTTAGATGACAGAGGAAAGATATAAGTTAGCGATCGGCCGGATTCGGGAGATAGGAGCGGAACAGACAGTGGATGTGAAGTTTCGGGATTATTTCTGCAGAGTGGCTGATTTTGTTATTATGATTGATGAATTGAAGTCCGTTCTTTCAGAAGGCGCGTATGCGGATGCGAAGCTTATAGAACTTCAGAAGTGGAATCAGAGGCTTTATTTTGATATTTTACCAAAGCAGTATGAAAAGAGTTATGCGAATCCGGCCAATGCTGTCAGAAAGCTTGGGGAAGAGTACGGTGCGCTTTTAAGCTTTTTGTATACGGAACTTCGGGGGATGATCGTGTATGTATTTGAGAAGAAAACGGAGTATCTTGACATTTTGATGGAGCTTTTCATCGAGATCTATAATCAGTTTGAAGAGGGGCTGCCAAGGATCAAAGACATCAAAGATACAATTTACTGGTATGCCAGCGATTACTGCGACGTATTTGTAGCTGACCGGATTAAGGAGCAGATTCTGCCGGGAGAATCTTTTGCGGCAGATATTATAAGGAACAGCAACCTTGAGGATATAAGATATCTGTATCAGTTCGGGGAATATGTCAGTGAAAATGAGCAGAAAGGCGCTCAGTATATGAACAGTCTGCCGGATGAAGTGATTCAGAAGATGGCGGATGTCTACACGGAAGGATACCGCAGGGGGTTTGTGAACACGGGAAAAGATTTGTCGAAGAAATCTGTGGTGAATATCCGGTATGTGTTAGGATTTGAGCGTGTTGTGAGAAGAGCTATTGAGAACTTTGAGAAGATGGGGCTTTCACCGGTCATTTACCGCGCCTCAGTAAGTGTTCTTACGAAACGGAAGCATTTAAGGATCGGATACTGCGGGGGCAACCCGAATCCCCAGTATGATTATGATCATCGTAACGATCAGGCTTTGTTTTTGGACAAAAAGTTCGTGGAGCGGAAAATAGAAGTGATTCAGAATACCTATGAAAAACATAAAGAAGAGGCTGCGCAGTTTGCGGGGCCTGCGTGTATGGAAGTGTTTGGAGAGAAGCCGTTCTCGCCGGAACAGAAGAAGGAGGCGATCAAGCTTACGGACAGACAGGAGGAGCTTTCCCGGCAGTTTGAAAACAGACAGAGCCAGATTACGAACGAATACATTCGCGGAGATGAGCGGAGCTTTACCATCATTGCATATCCGGCGCCGGAGATTGGTGAGAAATATAAGGAAATCTTTGATGAAGTGATCCGGATCAATACACTGGATGCGAAGTTATATGAAAAGGTACAGCAGACATTGATTGATGCGCTGGATCAAGGAGAGTATGTGCACATTCTTGGCGCAAACGGCAACCGGACAGACCTTAGAGTACAGCTTCATGGATTGTCTGCTCCTGAAAAAGAGACGATTTTTGAAAACTGTGTGGCAGATGTGAATATTCCGGTGGGGGAAGTATTTACCTCTCCGGTGTTAGAAGGAACCAACGGGACATTGCATGTTGGCAAAGTGTATCTGAATGAATTGCAGTACAGAGATTTGGAGATTGAATTTGTCAATGGGATGATAAACGATTACCGATGCGGTAATTTTGAGCGGGAGGTTGAAAATAAGGAATATATCCGTGATAATATTCTTCATAAACATCCGACACTGCCGCTTGGTGAATTTGCCATCGGAACAAATACGACGGCCTACATGACGGCTAAAAAGTATAAGATAGAAGATAAGCTGCCGATTCTGATTGCTGAGAAGATGGGACCTCATTTTGCAGTGGGGGATACGTGTTACAGCTGGAGCGAGGATGTAAAAGTCTATAATCCGAATGGGAAGGAGATTATTGCGAAAGAAAACTCCGTGTCTGCGCTCAGGAAGGAGGATGTGTCAAAAGCATATTTTCACTGTCATACAGATATTACCATTCCCTATGAGGAGTTGTTGAGTATCGCGGTAGTTACGAAGACGGGGGAGAGAATCCTGCTGTTGGAGAACGGGAGATTCGTGCTGCCGGGAACAGAAGCTTTGAATGAACCGTTGAAAAAAATGCACAGATAAGGTATGCTAATGCTGGATGTCAGCAAATGACAGTAATAGAGTAATTTTAGAAGAAAGAAAGGACGAGGGAAGATGCCGAAAGTAGGAATTGTTATGGGCAGTGATTCTGACCTGAGGGTTATGAGCAAGGCTGCCAAAATGCTGGAAAAATTGGGAATTGATTATGAGATGACGATCATCTCTGCGCACCGGGAGCCGGATGTGTTCTTTGAGTGGGCGAAAGCAGCAGAAGGAAAAGGAATGAAAGTTATCATAGCGGGAGCAGGTATGGCTGCCCATCTTCCGGGGATGTGCGCGGCGCTGTTTCCGATGCCGGTAGTAGGAGTTCCTCTTTCCGGAAGGAATCTGGAGGGCGAGGATGCGCTGCTTTCTATTGTGCAGATGCCGCCCGGAATCCCGGTTGCGACAGTTGCCATTGACGGCGGAATGAATGCGGCGATTCTTGCGGCGAAGATTCTTGCGACATCAGATGCAGAACTTCTTGATAAGCTAAAAGCTTATTCTCAGGAGATGAAAGAGACTGTGCAGGGGAAAGCGGCAAGATTAGATGACATTGGCTATGAGGCATATCTTAACGGTTAAATAGATTAAAAGCTGTAAAGAGCAGCAGAGGAGAGAAATTATGGATTATAAAAAGGCAGGCGTTGATATTGAAGCTGGCTATAGATCAGTGGAACTTATGAAAAAGCATGTGAAAGAGACAATGCGACCGGAGGTTTTAGGCGGGCTTGGCGGTTTTGCAGGCGCCTTTGATTTAAGCGCAATTAAAAATATGGAAGAGCCGGTTCTTCTTTCCGGAACAGATGGCTGCGGAACAAAGGTGAAGCTGGCCTTTGTCATGGACAAGCACGATACGATCGGTATTGACGCTGTTGCGATGTGCGTCAATGATATAGCCTGCTCTGGCGGTGAACCTTTATTCTTTTTGGATTATATAGCATGCGGTAAAAATTATCCCGAAAAGATCGCGGCGATCGTCAGCGGCGTGGCAGAAGGCTGTAAGCAGTCGGAATGTGCGCTGGTAGGCGGAGAGACGGCGGAGCATCCGGGGCTTATGCCGGTGGATGAATACGATCTTGCGGGCTTTGCGGTAGGTGTTGCAGATAAAAAGGATATTATCAACGGTCAGGAGATAAAACCGGGCGACGTGCTTGTCGGCATGGCATCAAGCGGCGTCCACAGCAATGGGTTCTCTTTGGTTCGCAGTGTATTTGAGATGACAAAGGAATCTTTGGATACATATTATGAAGAACTGCATAAGACTCTTGGGGAAGCGCTGATCGAACCTACGAAGATCTACGTCAAAGCGCTTAAGAGTATAAAGAACAACGGCATCCGAGTGAAGGGCTGCAGTCATATCACCGGCGGCGGGTTTTATGAGAATGTACCGAGAATGCTTCCAGACGGTATCAGGGCAGTGATTGAAAAAAACAGTTATGAAGTTCCGGCAATCTTTAAGCTGTTAGCTAAGAAGGGCGATATTGCAGAGGATATGATGTATAATACCTTTAACATGGGGCTTGGCATGGTGATCGCAGTTGCCCCGGAAGACAAAGAAAAGACTCTGGAAGCAATCGCAGCGGCAGGCGAAAATGCTTATATTGTCGGATATACCCAGAAGGGCGAAAGAGGAGTTACATTATGTTAAATATCATAGTGCTGGTGTCGGGCGGCGGGACGAACCTGCAGGCGATCATTGATGCGGTGGAGACTGGAAAGATCAGTAACACAAGAATTTCTGGAGTTATCAGCAATAATAAAAATGCTTATGCACTTGTCCGGGCTCAAAAGCATGGGATAGAGAATCTCTGCATTTCTCCAAAGGATTTTGAGACAAGGGCGCAGTTTAATGAGAAATTTTTAGAGGCTGTGGACGGGATGAAGCCGGATCTGATCGTGCTTGCCGGATTCCTTGTTGTGATTCCGCCCAAGATGACAGAGAGATACAGGAACCGTATCATCAATATCCATCCATCTCTGATTCCGTCCTTTTGCGGGACGGGATACTATGGGCTTAAGGTTCATGAGGCGGCGCTCCTTCGGGGTGTGAAAGTAGTCGGGGCGACCGTTCATTTTGTAGATGAGGGGACGGATACTGGTCCGATTATCCTGCAAAAGGCAGTGGAAGTAGAGCCGGGCGATACACCTGAGATTTTGCAGAGACGTGTCATGGAACAGGCGGAGTGGAAGATCTTGCCGAGAGCCATTGACCTGATTGCGAATGGAAAAGTAAAAGTAGAAGATGGGAAAACAGTGATTTTGTAAGGAGGAAATGCCGAATGAATGTATTGATTGTGGGAAGCGGCGGGAGAGAACATGCGATCGCGTACTGTGTGGCAAAGAGCGAGAAGGCGGATAAGATATACTGCACACCGGGCAATGCCGGAATAGCAGAGTATGCAGAGTGCGCTCCTATAGGTGCAATGGAATTTGAAAAGATTGTTGCATTTGCGAAGGAGAAGGAGATTGACCTTGTTATCGTGGGAATGGATGATCCGCTGGTAGGAGGATTGGTTGATGAGCTGGAGGCGGCAGGAATCCGCACGTTCGGACCGAGAAAAAATGCGGCGATCTTAGAGGGTTCCAAGGCGTTTTCCAAAGACCTCATGAAAAAATACAATATCCCTACGGCAGCTTATGAGAATTTTACAGATCCGGATAAGGCGCTGTCTTATCTTGAGACAGCGAAATTCCCGATTGTTCTTAAAGCGGACGGCTTGGCGCTCGGAAAAGGCGTGCTGATCTGCAATACGCTGGAGGAAGCGAAGGAAGGCGTAAGAACCATTATGCTGGATAAGAAGTTCGGCTCCGCGGGAAATGAGATGGTCATTGAAGAATTCATGACAGGCCGTGAGGTATCGGTGCTTTCTTTTGTGGACGGCAATACGATCAAGACCATGACGTCCGCGCAGGACCATAAGCGTGCAGGAGACGGGGATACCGGGCTGAATACCGGCGGAATGGGCACTTTTTCACCAAGTCCTTTCTATACGGAGGAAGTGGAGGAATTCTGCCGGAAGCATATCTATCAGGCGACGGTAGATGCTATGAAAGCAGAGGGAAGGCCGTTTAAGGGCGTGATTTTCTTCGGGCTGATGATCACGGAGGAGGGACCGAAGGTTCTTGAGTATAATGCAAGATTCGGTGATCCGGAGGCGCAGGTAGTCCTTCCGAGAATGAAGAATGATATGATCGAAGTGATTGAGGCTTGTATCGACGGAACATTAGATAAAGTAGATCTGCAGTTTGAAGATAATGCGGCTGTATGTGTCGTGCTGGCAAGTGAAGGATATCCTGTAAAATATGAGAAAGGGCTTCCGATTGTGGGATTAGAGGAATTCAAGAAGCATGAGGGATATTACTGCTTCCATGCCGGGACAAAGTCCGAAGATGGAAAGATCGTGACGAACGGCGGAAGGGTCCTTGGCGTAACTGCAAAGGGCAAGGATCTGAAAGAGGCCAGAGCCAACGCATATGCGGCGACAGAGTGGGTAAAATTTGATAATAAATATATGCGCCACGATATCGGAAAAGCGATAGACGAGGCGTAGCCGGAAACTTAGTGAAAAAATATTGAAAAGAGAAGAGGCGGTAACCCATACGGTATATGGTGGGTTACTGCCCCTTTTTTCGTATTTTTATAGAAGGTATGTTACAGCGCTCTGAAATCGATATTAGTTTACTGCTTTTAAGATAAATAACCTTGAATCAAAGTCGCAGGTCGGAATACCTCCCATAGCCATCTCGCCGACGCTTGCGTCGGTGGTGATAAGACCTGCGTTCATAAGCTCGTCGCCGTAGTGTCCCCTGCCGTCTGAGGAGAGTTCATAGCAGATGTCAGGATCAAGCCCCTTAAGGGAGATTCTTGTAAATGGCATGTTCGCGCCGTTGAGCACCTTGTATACTCCCACGATGGCTTCCTTCTTATCCTCACTTACCACCATCCAGGAAGTAGTTCCATCTCCGGAAAATGGGCTGCTCAGACGATAGAATGTACCGAACTGGAACAGTCTGCGGTACTGCTTCATGAAGCGGATCTGCGCTTTCACATCTTCCTGCTCTTCTTCGGTCAGTTTGTTCAGATCCAGCTCATAGCCAAAGGTTCCGAAGTATGCCACATTTGCTCTTGTATGGAGAGGCGTGTTCCTGTATACTTGATGGTTTGGAGTCACAGATACGTGGCTTCCCATGCAGCTTACCGGATAGCAGTAGGAAGTGCCATACTGGATTTTCAAGCGCTCTACCGCGTCGGAGTCATCGCTGGTCCAGCCCTGAGGCGCATAGTAGAGAAGCCCCGGATCAAACCGCGCGCCGCCGCTTGCGCAAGATTCAAAGAGTACCTTGGGGAAGCGGCTGGTCAGTCTTTCGTAAAGGTCATAGACGCCTAAAATATACCTGTGGAACACTTCGCCCTGGCGGTCTGCCGGGAGAGCGGCACTGTAACACTCGGTAATGCTGCGGTTCATATCCCATTTTACATAGGAAACCTTGGCTTCCCCTAAGATCGTCGCCATCATCTCGTAGATACAGTCTACAACTTCCTTTCTGGAGAAATCAAGGACATACTGGAAACGTCCATGGGATGTGCCGCGTTCTGGCGTCTTTAAAATCCAGTCCGGGTGATTCCGGTAAAGATCAGAATCTTTATTCACCATCTCAGGCTCGAACCAGAGACCGAACTTCATGCCGATATCTTCAATCTTCTGAGCGAGACCTGCGATGCCTTCAGGGAGCAGCTTCGGATTGGCGGTCCAGTCGCCGAGTCCTGCCTTTTCATGGCGGCGTCCGCCGAACCATCCGTCGTCCAGTACAAAAAGTTCTACGCCGCAGGCCTTGGCCTTGGAAGCAATGTTGACAAGACGCTCCTCAGTAAAGTCGAAATAGGTTGCCTCCCAATTATTGATCAAGATCGGACGCGCCTTATCCTTCCAGTACCCTCTTGCAAGACGCATCTGGTACAGCCGGTGGAAGGTCTGGCTCATGTGATTTAGACCTTTATCGGAGTATACCATGACAGCCTCCGGCGTCTGAAAGGTTTCGCCAGGCGTTAATTTCCAGTCGAACCAGTGAGGATGGATGCCTAAGAGAAGCCTTGTCTCATTGTGGGTGCTCACTTCTGCCTGAGCGAGAAAATTGCCGCTGTATACAAGGCTGAAGCCGATGGCCTCTCCTTGGAATTCCGTAGCATCCGGCCGTTTTAGGATCACGAAAGGATTGTGGTTGTGGGAGGAATGTCCGCGGACGCTTCCCACCGATTGGATGCCCTGTTCAAGCTTCCTAATCTTCATGTGGCGTTCCCTGCCCCATGCACCGGAGAAATGCACGAACTCATAATTGCAGTCCGGAAGATCCATACAAAGGCTCATGGCCCTCGTAAGATGAAGGGTATCATCGCCTTCATTTACAAAGGCGGCGCTTCTTGCGATGATGCCGCCATCAGCGAATATCGTGTAGAAAAGCTTCAAGGCAAGTCCGTTTGCCGGATCCTTTAAGAAAAGAGTCAGTGTCTCTGCCTCAGAGTCATCCTCGGTGTAGGTAGCCGGAAGCCCGGGAAGAGAAGGCTTGCTTTTCTCGATGGCATACCCCTGATACTGGAAATCTGAGATGCGTCCGCCGTCTTTTCCTATAACCTCCGCTGCCGGATCCCTGAAATCGGTAGAGCCGTACACGCCGTATTCCTGACTGATGTGTTCTAATGTATACTTGTAGTCGTCGTCAAAGAGATAAGAAGTCATCGGGCGGAAAGCAAACTCAAGGAAATGTGAAAAGTCCTCTGAATGGTGAATCCGTTTTCCAAAATAAAGCTGAGCCATCTGTCCGCTCTCAAGTACCGTCATGATATAGCTGACGGAATCATTGCATAGATGAAAGGTACGTGTTTTTTCATTAAATAAAATACTCATAGCCAATCCCTCCGAATTAAAAATTATTGATATAGAGTATAGGAAAAAATGCAGAAAATTGATAGAAACATATGTTGAAGAAAACAGTCAAAATGTTAAAAGACTGTAAGAGATTCCTACAGTCTTTCCAGAGTGTTCCTGTTATTCTGTAATTTTGACTTATGGAGGTTTAATACCTCCTTGCGGTAGCGGGAGGGCGTCTGCCCTTTTTTTGCCTTAAATACCTTTGAAAAGATCAAAGGATCCGTATACCCGCAGGAGAGGGCGATGCTCTCGATGGACAGCTCCGTCATGGTAAGCAGTTCCGCCGCCTGAGAGATACGGTAATTGGCCAGATAATCCTGAGGAGACACGCCAAGGTGCGTCTTGAACAGGGTGTAGAGATAACTTCGGTTGATGCAGACGTAATTGGCGACATCAGTTACGTGGATGGGGAAGGAATAATTATTCTGAATGAACTCCACTGCCTGCAGGATATAAGGGTTCTCTCCGTTGTGGAACACAGGGGGGCTTACATGGATATCTCTGGTAAGTATGGAAAAGAACTCGTATAAAAGCCCTTGAAGGAGAAAGCGGTGTGTGGTTGTGGAAATGTTGTTTTTCAGCATATTCAGCACAACGCCCTTTAATTCTGCGCCGTAAGCACATTTAAAGATAGGATGCTGGTGGTTAAGCCCCATATCATCCAGATATTTGTTCGCATTGTTCCCGTCGAACCCAATCCAGACGTAAGACCAGGGATCGTTATCATCCGCCCGATAAAAGGTCTGGATTCGGGGTTCGATAAGGAACCCGCAGCCCTCTTTTAGCAGGTACTCCTTCTTGCCGATCCGGTACATCCCCTTTCCTTTCAGAATATAATGGATCAGGTAATTGGGCCGGACGGAGGGGCCGAAGCAATGTCCGGCCTCGCAGTCGGCGTACCCGCAGTAGCATAAGTATATGTCTGTAAATTTTTTGTCTGTCAGCTGCAGTACGTAAGCATTTTCCATAGAATATCCACCTTGTGTCGTAACCGTCTTCGTGTTGAAATCAAATATCCGTTGTATCCCGTGATGCAGAAAAATCAGTAGTTGCCCAGCTTCCCGAGATATTTGTCGATTCGTCTTAAGCGTTTTTCGACGCCTTTTACTTTGTGGCTGATCGTTTCAAGCAGCGCTTCCGCTATAAACTGCGCCCCTACCAGTGAATTGAAAAAAGAATTGCTGTCAACGGAAACTGTAAAAAGAACCGTCGCGTAGGGTGCAAGAAGAGAACTTGGCTTATCAGTGACAACGATGATCTTCGCCTCAGCATCGCTGGCCATCTGTGCAGTGACTTCATCTACGGATGAGTAGCGGGGGAAGCTGAATATGATCAGGCAGTCTTCCTTGGTGATGTTGCACATATGGTCTATGGGGCTTAAGGCAGCGGTATTGGTCATAACTACATGCGGAACCATCTGCTTTAAATAAAGAAGAAAATAGTTGCTTAAGCATGTATTGCCGCGTGTGGCGGAAATGTATTTGCGCCGGCTCGTTATGATGATATCCGCTGCTTCTTCGAACAGGCTCGTTGTATTGCTGATAAATACAGACTCCAGATTTTTTGCTGTAATCTTAAAGTGCCGGTCGATATAATCCGTGTCGTTGCTAAGCTTTGTCTGCTGTGCGATTCTTTGAGAAGGAACCGTAATTGCGCTGGAAATACTTAATACCTTGTCTTGATAATTCTTTCTCAGAGATTTTTGGAATGCCATAAATCCACTGTATCCAAGGGAACGGCTGAAGCGGATGACAGATGACTCGCTGACGCCGAGCGTCTCGGCAATCTCGGTAGATGTCATAAAGCAGGCATCTGAGGAATTGTCCAGGATATATGCGGCGATCATCCGCTGCGTTTTGGTCAGTTTGGCATTGTTGATGGTTTCTCTCAATTCTTTCATACAGGCACCTCCGTATTCTATATCAATTTAACCACGAATCATCCAAATATGCAAGTTAAATTGTAAATACAATTGATGGAAAAATGAAATAATTTAAAGTTTTGTGAAAAAAATAACTTTTATTGCATATTATAGACAGGTGTGATATTATAAGTTCTAGAAACAAATGAATAATATTGTTCAAAAGATAACGAAGTTGAAAAATATTATTCACCATATCAGGTAGGACCGGATGGGACTGGTCAGCGAAACGATTTCACATAATATTTAGGAGGTAAAGTCAAGTGAAAGTAGGATGCGTAAAAGAGATTAAGAACAATGAATTTCGTGTAGGTATGACACCGGATAATGTAAAGAGTTATAAGAATGCGGGTCATGAAGTATATATCGAGAAGAGTGCTGGCGTAGGTTCCGGATTTATGGATGACGAATATGAAGCAGCAGGTGCAAAGATGATTGACACCGCAAAAGAAGTATGGGATACTGTTGATATGATGATCAAGGTGAAAGAACCTTTGCCGGAAGAGTATCCATTATTCCACGAAGGACTTATCCTCTATACATATCTTCACCTTGCAGCAGATAAGCCGCAGACAGATGCACTTCTTGATGCAAAAGTAAAGGGCGTTGCATATGAGACGCTGTTTGATCCAAGGAATGGCGGGCTGCCGCTTCTTGCTCCGATGAGCCAGATTGCCGGACGTCTCAGTATTCAGGAAGGCGCTAAGTACCTTGAGAAGACATTTGGAGGAGAGGGCGTTCTTCTTGCAGGCGTACCGGGAACTCCGAAGGCCAACATCGTAATCCTTGGCGGCGGTAACGTAGGAACGAATGCCTGCAAGATCGCTGTTGGTATGGGAGCTAACGTTACAATTATGGATATCAGTATTCCGAGACTGGCTTATCTTGACGATATTTTCGGCGCACGTATCCAGACATTGGTTTCTACAGATGCTAATATAGAGAAAGCTGTTAAGGAAGCTGACCTTGTGATCGGTTCTGTTCTGATTCCAGGAAAAGCAGCTCCGAAGCTTTTCAAGAAAGAATATCTCAAAGAGATGAAGCCGGGTTCTGTATTTGTTGACGTTGCAGTTGACCAGGGCGGATGCGGTGAGACAACGAAGGTTACTTACCATGATGATCCAATCTTCGTAGTTGACGGAGTTGTTCATTATTGCGTAGGCAATATGCCGGGAGCAGTTCCAAGAACATCTACGATTGCACTTACTAACGCTACACTCAGCTATGGACTTCAGATTGCTAACAAAGGTCTGGAGCAGGCTTGTAAAGATAATGACGTTATCTATTCCGCAATCAATACTTATGACGGAAAACTCACATGCAAGAACGTTGCTGACAGCTTCGACTGCTATGAGTATATAGATATCAAGTCTATCGCTAATTAAGACATTTTCCTAACTTAATTCCTTCAAAGTTGCGAAAGGAGCTTACAATTTCGGTTGTAAGCTCCTTTTGATTGTGTTATAGTATATCTAGCACAAAAGAAAAAAGGTGATAGGGTGTATATAGAAATTGATTTTAACAGTGATGAAGCAATATATGTTCAGCTTCAGAACCAGATTATTATGGGAATCGCCATGGATGTGATTCGCGAGGGAGATACTCTGCCTTCCGTAAGGCAGCTGGCAGATACGGTCGGGATCAATATGCATACAGTGAATAAGGCGTATAATATCTTAAAGCAGGAAGGTTTTATACAGCTTGACAGAAGAAGAGGCGCGGTCATTGCCTTAGATATAGACAAGGCGCAGGCGCTTCTCAAGCTGAAAGAGCAGCTTCGGGTCATGCTTGCCAAAGGCTGTTGCAAGAGCATATCCAGACAGGATGTACATGCAATGGTGGATGAGATATTTGATGAATATAGAAAGGAATAAAAAGATTTATGGAATATACACAACAGGCGAAGGATGTGCTTAAGATTGCGCAGGCGACGGCGAAAGAGTTAAACCATCCATATGTAGGGACCGAACATCTGTTGATCGGACTCAGAAAAGTATACACTGGAGTTGCCGGGCAGGTTCTGGCGGGTAACGGTGTGGACGAAAATCATATCTTGAAGATAGTTGACGAACTTGTATCACCGGCGGAGGAAGTGCCGATAGTACATCATCCGAAGTTTAGCCCGAGATTAGAGTGTATCCTCGAGGAAAGCGGGGAGGAAGCAGCGAAAGAGCGCGCGGAGCGGATCGGGACCGAACATATGCTGTTAGCGCTCCTTAAAGATGTGGAATGCGTGGCCACAAGGATGCTGATCACTCTGAATCTTAATGTTCAAAAGATGCTCCAAGAGGTTCTGACAGTAATCGGGATCAATCCGAAGGAATATCAGGAGGAGATGCAGCAGGCGGCCCATGGAAGAAAGGGCGGTATCTTAGAACAGTATGGGACAGATCTGACGGAACAGGCGGAAGAAGGGAAGCTTGACCCGGTGATTGGAAGAGAAGCTGAGATTAACAGGCTGATGCAGATATTAAGCCGCAGAACGAAGAATAACCCCTGCTTGGTAGGAGAACCCGGCGTGGGAAAGACGGCGGTGATAGAGGGACTGGCGCAGCAGATAGCGGCGGGTATCGTGCCTGATAATATGAAAGAGCGCAGGGTGTTTACGATGGATCTTGCCGGCATGGTTGCCGGCTCCAAATACCGCGGAGAGTTCGAGGAACGGATGAAGGGTCTGATCAGAGAGGTAAAGGCGGCGGGCAATGTGATTCTTTTCCTGGATGAAGTGCACACGATCATCGGTGCAGGCGGTGCGGAGGGTGCGATTGATGCGTCTAATATCTTAAAGCCTTCCCTTGCGCGGGGGGAGTTACAGCTTATCGGAGCAACCACGATTACAGAATACCGCAAATATATTGAGAAAGATGCCGCTCTCGAACGCCGGTTTCAGCCGGTTGCGGTGGAGGAACCGACGCAGGAGGAATGTCTTTCTATCTTGCGCGGCTTAAAGAAAAGATATGAGGAGCATCACCATGTGGAGATAAAGGAAGAAGCGATAACGGCGGCCGTCCAGTTGTCCGGGCGCTACATCAATGATCGTTTCCTTCCGGACAAGGCACTGGACGTGCTGGATGAAGCCTGTTCGAAGGTAAGCCTCAGGGGATTTAAGGCCCCCGCCTCTATTGGCGAGTTAGAGGCGGCAATACAAGAGCTGGGCGCAGAATTTGAGAACGCCCTACGCAGCGGTCATATGGAAGAGGCGTCCATATTAAAGAAAGATAAGGAAGAGACTGTTAAAAAGCTCGAACAGACAAGGAAACGTCTGGAGAAGAAGAACCGGGGAAGAAAAGTGACGGTTGAGGAAGAAGATATTGCGGATGTGGTGTCCCAGTGGACAAAGATACCGGTACAGCGCCTGAAAGAATCTGAGAGTGTCAGACTTCAGAAGTTGGAGCAGACGCTTCATAAGAGAGTGATCGGGCAGGAGGAAGCGGTGTCCTCGGTGGCAAGGGCAGTGCGGCGCGGAAGAGTGGGGCTGAAAGATCCGAAGCGTCCGATCGGCTCTTTCTTGTTCCTTGGACCTACAGGCGTGGGAAAGACAGAGCTTTCCAAGACGCTTTCGGAAGCGTTGTTCGGAAATGAGGATTCCATGATTCGAGTTGATATGTCCGAGTATATGGAAAAGCACAGCGTGGCAAAGATGATAGGTTCGCCTCCGGGTTATGTCGGACATGACGACGGCGGACAATTAAGCGAACAGGTAAGACGGCATCCGTATTCTGTCATACTTTTTGACGAGATAGAAAAAGCGCACCCGGATGTTTTCAATATTTTACTGCAGGTGCTGGACGATGGGCATATAACAGATTCTCAGGGGCGGAAAGTAGATTTTCGCAATACGGTGATCATTATGACTTCCAATGCGGGAGCGCAGGCGATTATTGATCCGAAGAAATTAGGCTTTAATGCAAGGGAAGATGCGGCGGATGATTACAAGCGAATGAAGAGCAATGTACTAAATGAGATTAAGCTGATCTTTCGGCCGGAGTTCTTGAATCGTATTGATGAGATCATTGTATTTCATCCGCTTGGGAAGCCGGAGATGAAGAAAATTGTAAGCCTAATGTGCAAGGACGTCGCGAAGCGCGCTAAGGAGCAGATGGGAATTCGTCTGACAATCCGCGATTCCGTAAAAGAACATATCGTGGAGACGGGCGCAGATCAGAAGTACGGCGCGAGACCTTTAAGACGCGCGGTGCAGAGTCAGCTGGAGGATAAGCTGGCGGAAGCGGTGCTGTCGGGTGAGATTGAAAAAGACAGTGATGTGGCAGCGGGACTGTCTAAAAAAGAAATAAAATTTGTGAGAAAGACTACAAAATAAACCAGATTTAAGGTATACTGTATGGAAAGATAAATATAGTGCCGGCAGGCGCTGCATAGGAACGAGGAGGATAAATAAGTGGCAGCAGTGAAAGAGCTTTTGAAAGCAGAAACAGACGGAACTCTTAGCTTTGGTGATTATACACTGGATAGCAAGACAAAACTGGACGGATTTGGATTTCAGGGGGATTTGTATAAGGTAAAGACATTTTCTGAGATTACAAAGCTTGAGAAGAATGGTATGTTTGTGTATGAGTCGGTTCCGGGAACCGCGGTTGAGAATTTTTTTGCTTCGGAGGAGGAAGTGTCATTCTCGGTGTCAGGTGAGAAGGACTCGCAGTTCACGCTGGGGCTTGAAGCGGACAGCGGATATGTAGTGTATATGGATGATGTGAATGTCGGAGATATGACGACGAACTTGAGCGGGAAGCTGAGCGTGAGTACAGAGCTGGCGCTCGGCAAGAGTGTGAAAGTCAGAGTGGTTAAGAAGTAATATGGCAAAAGCTAAGAAAAGCATTTTCTTCTGCCAGAACTGCGGGCATGAAGAGAGTAAATGGCTGGGGCAGTGCCCCGTATGTAAAGAATGGAATACATTTGCAGAGGAAAAGGCGGCGTCAGTGAAACAGGGCGCCGCTAGAGCTGTCCGGGAGGCAGAACTTGTCAGTCTGAGCTGTGTCTCCACCGATGAAGATGAACGAATCAGGACGGGAATCGAAGAGCTGGACCGGGTTTTAGGGGGCGGAATCGTACGAGGCTCTCTTGTGCTGGTAGGCGGAGATCCGGGTATCGGGAAATCCACCTTACTGCTGCAGGTGTGTCAGAGACTGGCGGATTTGGATAAGAAGATTTTGTATATATCGGGAGAAGAGTCGCTTAGGCAGATTAAGCTTCGGGCAAACCGGATGGGCGATTTTAAAGATACATTGTCGCTCCTGTGCGAGACGAATCTTGATATTATCCGGGGTGTTATAAAGCAGTATAAGCCTGAGATGGCAGTCATTGATTCGATACAAACGATGTACAGCGAGGAAGTGGGTTCGGCGCCGGGGAGTGTTTCTCAAGTAAGGGAGTCTACGAATATTCTGCTGCAGCTTGCGAAGGGGCTTGATATATCGATCTTTATCGTGGGGCATGTGACGAAGGAAGGGACGGTTGCCGGGCCGAGAGTGCTGGAGCATATGGTAGATACAGTGCTTTATTTTGAGGGGGACAGGCATGCCTCCTACCGGCTCCTGCGGGGAGTTAAGAACCGGTTCGGTTCTACGAATGAGATCGGTGTGTTTGAGATGCAAAAGAGCGGACTTGCAGAGGTAGAGAATCCGTCAGAGTTTATGCTGAGCGGCAAACCGGAGCACGCGTCAGGATCTGTCGTCGCGTGCGCGATGGAAGGGACGAGGCCGATGCTTATGGAGATTCAGGCGCTGGTGTGCCGGAGTAATTTCGGGATGCCGAGAAGAACGGCGGCGGGACTTGATTATAACCGAGTGAATTTACTGATGGCAGTCCTTGAAAAACGGTTGGGGCTTCCGCTGTCTAATTACGACGCCTATGTGAATATTGCGGGCGGGATCCGCCTGAGTGAACCGGCGGCTGATCTGGGAATCGTTATGGCGATTGTCTCGAGCTATAAGAATAAACCGGTTTCTGAGGATATGATCGTGTTCGGTGAGGTGGGATTAAGCGGAGAGATCCGTGCGGTCACGATGCCGGAGCAGCGGGTGGCAGAGGCGAAGAAGCTTGGCTTTCACACTTGTATCATACCGGAAGTGTCATGCAAGGCGGTAGGGGAGGTCTCAGGAATGGAAGTGATCGGCGTCAAGTCGGTGAATCAGGCGATTCATTTTCTAATATCTTAAAAGGGCGCCAAACCGGTATTAGCGTCGGTTTGGCGCCCTTTTTATCATATCTTTGCCTGTGCGGAATATCTATTTACTTTCCAATAACTTTTCAATACTTACCAGCTTTACGCAAAGGATAAATGTTGTGCCGGCAAGCTTCAGCTCTTCCAGCGTCGGATAGGACGGAGCGATACGGATATTGCTGTCCTTCGGGTCTTTCCCGTATGGGAAGGTAGCTCCTGCGTCAGTCATTACCAGTCCGGCCTCTTTAGCTTTCGCGACAATCTTCTTCGCGCAGCCTTCCAGTGAATCAAATGAGATAAAGTACCCTCCTCTTGGAGCCTGCCAAGAACCGATTTCAAGGCCGCCAAGTTCCTTTTCCAGAGTGGAAAGCACGATATCGAATTTCGGGCGCATGATCGCCGCGTGGCGCTTCATGTGATTGACCATGCCGGAGATGTCTCCGAAAAATCTGGCATGTCTTAATTGGTTCACTTTGTCATGGCCGATGGTCTGTATCCGCATCTGCCGGCGGATTTCCTTCAGGTTATCGTCGGATGCCGCGATCGCTGCGATCCCAGAACCCGGGAAACTGATCTTGGAAGTAGAAGAGAACTTGTAGACCATGTTCTGATTCCCTTCTTTTTTGCACTCCATCAGAATCTCAATCAGATAGTCCTGCTTATCGTCGTACAAATGATGGATGCCGTACGCGTTGTCCCAGAAGATACGGAAGTCTTCTGCGGCGGGTCTTAATGCGGCAAAACGGTGGACAGTCTCGTCGGAATAGGTGATACCCTGGGGATTAGAATACTTCGGGACGCACCAGATGCCCTTGATGGCAGGGTCGGAGCTTACTAATCTTTCCACAATGTCCATATCAGGTCCGGTAGGCGTCATAGGGACATTGATCATCTCAATGCCAAAATATTCCGTAATTGCAAAGTGTCTGTCATATCCCGGAACCGGACATAAGAACTTTACCTTATCAAGCTTGCACCACGGAGTGCTTCCAAGTACGCCGTGCGTCATACAGCGCGAGATCGTATCGAACATCACGTTCAGACTGGAGTTCCCAAAAATAACGATATTATCTTTCGGTACTTCCATCATATCGGCAAGAAGCTGCTTTGCTTCCTTAATACCGTCTAATACACCGTAATTCCGGCAGTCCACGCCTTCTTCGCATGTCAGCTTGGAATCACTTGTAAGTACATCCATCATCTCCATGGAAAGGTTAAGCTGTTCTGCGGACGGCTTCCCTCTGGACATATCAAGCTTCAGGTTCTTAGCTTTTATTTCTGCGAACTGCTCTTCAAGCTGTTCCTTTAATTCCAGTAACGCTTCTTTTGATAATTCCTTATATGCTGCCACTTTTATAACCTCCATCATCAATCCTGATTCTAAATCTCAACGTTACCATTCTATCATATTTTGACGGTTCGTCAATGATTTCCTGCAAAATAAATAAAAAATATATGAAAACAAGGGGTTTGTAATAAAAAATTGTTATTA
Organism: uncultured Lachnospiraceae bacterium; assembly: GCA_946558695.1. Lineage (GTDB taxonomy): Bacteria > Bacillota > Clostridia > Lachnospirales > Lachnospiraceae > MD308. Next base: position 10,440 of record CAMNTQ010000037.1, on the reverse strand, counting down.
TATGAATTTAGAAAACAGGAATTATTCAAATATCTGTAATTAAATAAAAAAATATGAAATAGAAAGATAACTCAACTAAAGTAAATAAAAAGAAGGAAAATAATTATAAAACGAGAAAAAAGAGATTACAGATTGAATAGTGTGAAAGAGTTTGATATAATGTTATCAGTGTTGATAATAACATACATAAACTTAAAAAGGAGAACAGGATTATGAAGAAAAGAATGAGTAGAATCTTATCTGCGCTGTTGGTTTCTGCGCTTGTTATGTCAGCCGGAAATGTTGTACAGGCAGAAGACGGGGGAGTTTCGGCATCAGGAAAAGCAAAGGTTGAGGCAGAGGCAATACCTCAGAGTCAGGGGACAAATGTACTCGGGACAATGAGTGATTCAAGTTCCGTAAAAGAAATTACGGCCAAGGCGACTATTACAGGAAGTATTCCTTTGAACCAAGTAGTAACAGGGGCGGAAAAGAATGCTGATATAGGAATGGTTGAATGGACGAATACCAGTACCTATAGATTGGGAAAGGATTATTATTATGGCTACAGCCAGCGGGTATCGCTTCCGAAAGGTACGTTGGTGTTAACAGTAGGCGCACGGGGATCAGAGCGCGTTCGTTATGGACTGTTCAGAGATGCAGGGCTGACGCAGGCTGTTGATTCATATTATTTTGCAGATCCAGGGAATGTAACGGATAGGATGTTCAAGGTTCCTGCAAAGGGAACATACTATCTGGGAGTATATTCGGATGTATATTCATCAACACCGGAGGGGACTGTATATATGGGTGCTGCGGTTGGCGCTCAATTTATTAACGGAGGCGACCGTACGATTGGAATCGGAAAGCAGATTGCAGTCGGGCAAAAGGATGCGCAGTCTAATTTATTCAAATTCAAAGCTTCGCAGAACGGGATTATAAAGGCATATGGCAGTAAGAATACTTCCAGCTATAATGTGGCTCTCTATAATTCAAAGAAGAAAGCATTATCCGGCTGGACTCCGTTGAGATACTATCCAACCTATGGCGTGAAAAAAGGTCAGACTTATTATATTCGGGTGAAGAGTTCCTATAATTCAAATGGTTTCTATAATTTTAAGATTAAGGGCGCCGCGGTAAAGGAGAAGAGCGGAAAGAACAAGGCGAAAGCGGTTACGGTAAAGCGGGGCAAGGCAGTAAAAGGAATGATTCTAGCTGGTAATGGTCAGGCTGATTGGTATAAGTTCAAAAAGACCAATAAGAAGACAACAAAGATTACTGTCAAAGGGCAGACGAATGGTGCGTTTAGAGTAACTGTGTATAGGGGCGGAAAGAAAGTGTCCAGCAAAACTTTCGACTATAGATACGGAGGATACGAATTTACATTGTATAACTATCCGAAAGGAACTTATTATGTTAAGATTGAGAGAGCGAATGCGAAATCATCGGGTTATTATGCTATGGCATGGAAATAATGTTTAGAACACTGTGTGTTAAAGGGGAGTCCGGTTTAGGCGGACTCCCATAAGGAAGTAATACTATGTAAGCAACGGTGCAATCTTTAAAGAGGTTGCACCGTTGCTTTATTATTATGCTGCAAGACGGTATTCCTGCGTTTTTTACGAATTTCCTTCATCGTTGCACCGGTTGATAGTTATGCCTGCCTGAAAAATTTTTGATTAGAATTGATTAATTTTACATTTATATTTGAATGATGTAACCTTAATTATTTCTCTGTATATTCTCGTGGTATCGCAGATTTTGCAGGATTGCGGTAGATTGGGATACAACTAGTGCCATTTCTACATCGCTACGAACGATAGAACCTTTTGTCTTTCTGCATGGAAGTTGGTATTAGGAAGCGTAATTTTAAAAGCATTACCTGTTGTTTCGATCATAGGTTGTACAACATAAGCATTGTAACATTTATTGGTTTTAAGAATTCCTATACCGTATGCTTCAATCAGTCGCAGACAATAGAATATATTCGCTAAATACTGATTGCGCAATGCACACACACCTGCGGAGTTTTGCCAAATAGTAAAAAATTAATCTGCAGATAAAAAAAGTGCTGTAATGACTTGAAATTCAAGATTTACAACACTTTTTCATTCAACCAACAGGGGATGAGGGAATCGAACCCCCGCCAAAGGTTTTGGAGAGCCCCGCTTGACCGCTGTAAAACGTTGATTTTGTGCCGTTTCCGGGAAAGTGTTTTGAAAATTGACCCCCAATTGACCCCACTTTCTGAGAACTGACCCCAAGATTAACTTACTAATTTATCTAATTGATTTACAAGATTTCGTTTGTCTTCATTTGAGGCTTTTATATAATGCTCATAGGTAACACTGACATCACAATGACCCAGCAGTTCAGAAACTTCTTTAATCTGTCCTTTATCTTCGGCATCTTTTAGAATAGCCGTAGCAAAAGAGTGTCTTGTTGAATGCATCCCCATGTGCTTTATGCCCGCCTTGTTTAGAATTGCAGAATAACAACGTTGCAAGTGCGAATGTGTCACTATCTTACCCTTAGAAGTGCAAAGAAGGAATCCTGTTTCGGGATTATATGTTGTGTTGAGTAACCGCTCTATAGCCAAGATTGCTCTGTCATTTAATGGGATTTCCCGAATAGATTTTTTTGTTTTCACATCACCGATAATATATTGAATACCACCGTTTTGCCTGTCTTTCGCATATACTACATTTGTATGAATATGTAATACACGTTGTTTTAAATCAATGTCATTTATGCGGATTCCTCTAAGTTCTCCTGAACGCAGACCTGTGAGCAGTAAAAGGACTATGCCTTCGCCGTATCTGTAACAGGGCTGTCCATCTTCGTTGATTTGTTCGGCAACGGAAAGAACCTGTTTCATTTCCAAAGAGTTCAGAACTTCCATTTCCTTCGATTCGTATTGGATTTTGGAAGGATGGGGCATTTCAACTAACAACATGGGATTCCATCCGATTTCACGTGTTGCGGTTGCATATCTGAAAAATTCTCCCAGTAGATTATATATTTTTTTGATACTGGATGCGCTTAACCCCTTCTCGCATTGTTCGGATAATAGCTTTTGAATATCTTGTGCTGTAATCGCTCCTAACTGCATTCTTCCTAGAGGTTCATCTTTTATATGGTACTTAAATGTACTCTCAACTCTGTCGTAAGTAGTAGGTTTTACTTTGCATCTCTTTATATCTGTGAGATAGGATTCCATAGCAACGTTTAATCGAACATTCTTTGAAATTACATTGCCCTTATTAATTTCCTGCTGTAATTGCTTTGCCTTTTTTCTGGTTTCGGAAATGCTTTTTCCGTATATGGATTTTCTCTTTCCATTAATGACTATACGCGCCTCATATCTGCCATCTGCTCTGTGTTTAATATTAACCTCTTTCATCTTTATTTGCATCCTTTCTTAATCATAGATTTTGCGATTGAAAAAAGGACGCATATAGTTTGATTACCTTTATTATACTATAAAACGCCCATTTTTTCAATTAATGCAGAGCCTAAAAGAGGATTTCTTTTCCGTCGTTTTCAAGCATCCACCTGTGGATAAGAGCTGGGGAAGAAATATAATCCTTGCCAACTTTAATAACAGGAATTGCACGAGATTGGCACAGCTTTAATAATTTACTGCGGCCGAACGGAAATATTTGCTCAAGGTCATCCAGAGTGTAAATAGTGTTATCCATGATTATCCCCCTTTTGAATGTCTGTGGATTTCGCTGTTATCAGATAATTGGTATCTGTTTGTGTTAACGTACCTGTTTTTTTGTCTGCGGTCAGCTTGTAGAGACCAATGTCTATGATATTTTTACCGTCGCTGCCTGTTCCTACGATGCCGTAGTTAGGCGTGAAATCGTCCAGTTCCGTGTTATCCTTCATATCGAAGGTTATTGTAGGTTTTATCAAACCTTGCGAATTAAAATATCTTTTCTTGTTATACATCTCTTTGTCGGTTAGTAAAGATGCGGTTATATATTTTGTTATATATGAGGCGGCTTTTTCATGATTTTCTATCATCTCGCAATCGCTGAATCCGTGTTCCCAGTCTGTCAGGTTGTATACCTGTCTGTTATGCCGTATTACGGGCTTGTTCGTCTTGGGGTTCACTGCCTCGACGAAATCAGCGGGTACATCGCCGAGCAGTCCGTGAAAATGGACGGCACCTGATTTGTGTAATTCAGGGATTAATAGATAATCAAACTTTTTATATCTGTCTCGTATCAGGCGGCACCATTTTAAAAGTGCTGTTTTTGCTGTGTCATAATTCAGGCTGTTTATTTTCTCAGGATTAAAAGTCAGTGTCACGAACCATTTAAAATCATTAGTCATTGCATAGCCTTTTATCCGTCTCCTGATAGCATACAGTTGTTTGTGGGTTCTCATTTCCTGTGCCTTGTCAGATAACACGGGGTCTTTAGTAGCCGCAATTCGTTTTTCCCCAATACGCCTTGTCCGTGGATGATGGTAGGCTACTATTTCTAGTTGTCCGTTCCCATAGTCTGTTGTTTTTCGGTTGTATTCCTCGTAATCTTCTGGACGTACATCAATTTTCATGTTCGTATCTCCATTAGAAAGCGTTTTAGCGGTTTTACGTCGCAACATTGCTTTAAGTCAAGTAGGCAATGTTGCGTATAACGCCTTTTATTTTCCGACTGTGCAGTCAGGCAGTCATCACTTGTTCGCTTTTCCAGTTATTGCGTATTTGCAGTGTACGTCGTACTTGGGATGACAAGTCATCCCAAGTGCCGTACACCACCATACACAATTACCGGAAGTGCAACATGCGATTCCCGCAAACCGCAATGTCGTTAATAAAAGGCGTTTTATCAAGATTTCTGTTTCCTGAAAGCCGGGCTGAAATAAAAACCATCAGAAACGATTGCCTTGTAGCCCCTTTCTGTCAATTGGGGCTTGTCCTTCAGATAATCCAAGGCATACCACCGTGCCATCTGCCTTTTGTCGGTACTGATGACACATGTTTCGCCATTTCCCAGTTCAAGCACGTATAATGCTTTAGCAACCTTCTCCATATGGTGTCCCCCTATCTCTCAATTCTTTTAACAATGCTTTATAGTTGTTCAAGTTACTAAGCATTATAGGTGTTTCAATATAAGATAAGCCTTTTGATTTGGGCGTAATGGCATAACCTTTGCCGACATCGCCTTTATATTCAGTCACGATATCTTTTTTATACAAGGTAGTTGCCTGATGAAAAGTTTCATCGGAGACTACAGTACCCAGAATGATACGTGTTTGACATTGCTCTGTAATAGCTTTAGACAAATCCGTAGCATTTAGTTTCTGGGATGTGATGATTAATGAAAAGCCTGCAGCCCTGCCCTTTAATGCCAATTGCCCCAATAATTTTGCGATTTCTGCTTTCTCTTTTGGACTGGCGGAATCCAGCACGGCCAGCATTTCATCAAAAAAGAGGAAATGCCCTTTAAGACCTAATGTTGCATAGTTTGCGTCTATGTCCACGTTATCTGATGAGAAATATTTGGCATATCTTTCTTCCATCTCTTTGACAAGTGCAGTAAGTAACCGGATAATATCGTCAATATTTTCTGCTGTTTGGACACCAGCATGTCTAAACAACTTACCAAAGGATGTATTTTTAGCGTCTATCACATACACCATATGCTGGCGTTTTAATATCATTGCTGCAAGGTAGATCAAAAATATGGTTTTTCCGGCACCGCAAGGGGCAATCAGTAACATGTGTAATGCTTCGCTAACGAAATCCCAAAATATGCTATCAAAAATAGGTATCGGTTCATAACTGATGTTTGGTCTGTATTCGCCTGTCAGAGAAGAGATACCTTCTCTTAATAGTTCTACTCCGTCATAACGTTTAGGAGAAACGCCAAATATAAAACGAGCCTTTTCATCGGATTCTACATATTTGAGCAGATTTTCATGGAGATATTGCGACAGCTTTTTTCCGATATCAGCGGTATCTTCTATTAATCCGTTTGGGTATAGGTCAATGATTGTCTTTTTGTCTTTCACAGTATACCGCCATTTGACGGAATGATATAACATGCCGTCCATCTTCGGCGTAATGAATAATCTTGTGAACAAAATAAGTTTTTTTCGGGTAGCCAGTGTTTTTATGGGGGAGTATATTGATGATAAAATCGTCATTAACATATAACCCAATGATAAATAAAGGCCTTTTTTAAACATGTTTAGCAATATCCTGAGAATCTCCGGAGCGACGGTTAAGCCGCTCCAAAAAATGATTAGGACTGGAAAAAATGTGAACAATACCGCGATAAGCAGAATTAGTTGTTTGATGCTTGCCACAACTTCTCCATTAGTTTTAAGTTGTATAGACATCATTTGTTATCCCCTTTTACTTCTTCAATTTTTGTTACCATTAACTTAAGACCCGTTGCTGAATAACCTGTGAAATTTTTACCGTCCATGTTTGCAACAAGGGCAAATGTGTAGTCAACAAGACGATATTTTTTGTTGATAGCTTCCACTGGGTCTAACGTAGTCTCAACTAAGGTAAAACTAACGGGAATCATATCTTCCAGTGAGGTACCAAATATACCTTCTATTCTTTGTGTAGTGGTATGTGTTTCTTTGTTTTCATAAGACTTTCGTACTTTTTTTACCATGACAGGCAGTCTTATTGGAAGAAGCTGCTTTAATGCGGACTGAACCGTCAGTTCTGCAAACAGTTCCTTAACGCTAACCTCTGACACGTCGCATATTTTTGGAAGATTCCTTTCTCCGCTTATATTATTTTTTTCATCCATGTTGGTCTCCTTTCTGGTTGCTGTTTTAGCAGCCATTTAAAACTGTTTTTATTGTACATATTAATTTTATCAGAAAAAGTCCGGATAAAATCTCATCCCATGAGGCAGATGCCTCATAAGATGAGATGAAATTGATTAGTTGCTATATTTGGTCCGATGTCGTTTTATACGCTCTTCATATAATATATCCAGCAGATATTCAATTTGATTGTCACCTAAATTAGTGATTTTTTCTGTAACATAGGAACAGATGCCGTTTTTGTCTATTTCCATATTCTTCAAAGTGTCACCATTTATAATGACATTTTTTAATTCAAACGAGTTAAGCGGTGGGAGTTGTAGTATATTAATGATTTTAGAGGTGGTAAATTTCAATTTATGAAATGTTTTTAAAATACTTTCAATATCAGTCAGAGATTCGCCAGTTAATTCCCAATGCTGATAGGTCTTAGATGATCTGTTGACGCTATCAGCGACCTCTTGTCTGGATAAATTTAACTTTTCGCGCTGCGGGCGGAGTTCTTTTTTTAGTTGCTTTTGGAATAATTCTAAGTTAAAATCTTTATTTTTCATATGAGTACCCTCATATGATGCGCATCATATTTTTCTTTCTTAATTATTTTTTTTGCACTTTTGCAGTGTCATTAAAAGTAATAAAAGCCTCACATTTGCAACTGCGAGACTTTTACCAGAAGATTAATATATACTGTCAATTAAATCATAAATGTCACCCCCCCCCACCTGTTTATTAAAATTTTATAAAATTTAAGAAAAGATTACTTGACAACCCCTGTAAAAATGCTAGTATAAAAATAGAGAGGATCAGGGGAGGCAAGTTTTCTTATTCAAAAATGAGGTGGGGTTTGGGGCATGTAATGCCCCACGAAAGGATTTTTATGTATATAAAAATCCTAAAATAAGAGTAAAAGTGATAATAGAAATAGGGGGGAAGAGTAAACTACCCTCGAAATACCCCATACCCCTATTTGACGATTTTTTGAAATTATCCACAACGTCAACTGCTACAGTGTAAATAAAATTGACAGATGAATGTGACATAAAAATAAGCAAGAGGATAACACCGATTTTGGGATTATCTTCTTGCTTATTCTTTTTCTTGTAAAAATTCTAAAATATCATTTGGAGTACAATTCAAAATCTCGCATAATCGTTCCAATGTTGCAGTAGTGATATGTTTATTATGTTTCAGATTATAGACTGTCTTTGATTGTACGCTATAAGTCTTAATCAACGTATATGTTGTAACACCTTTTTCTTCCATTGTTTTCCATAGAGGTTTATAAGAGACCATTGTACGCCGCCTTTCTATAGCTATATTCTAAATGGTTAAAATATACTTGAATATACCGATTAAAATCGGTATAATAAGTAAGAAAACATTAGATGACAAATATTGACAAAATCATAGGGGGGGGGGGTAAAATGGTGAATAGAAATAAATACAAGTTTTGCAATCAAAAAATCTAAGGAAGGACAGGGGGACGACATTAATTAGAGATACATATCGTGAAAACAGCAATAGGAAAGAATAGTAGAAGAAAGAGAGGATTATCAGTATGAAGAAAATGAGAAATATCGTCATGTTATTAATGGCAGTCATGGTGCTTGCAACTTTGACACCGAACACGGCGGAAGCGGCACCAAAGAAGTCCATCACCGTGTCGGCAAAAGGTGCAAAGATTTCAAAGAACAAGTTTTCCCTCGTTGTGAAAAAGGGCAGCCAGCTCACGGTAAAGTATGGGAAGAAGAACGTGACAAAGAAGGCGAAGTATGCCAGCAGCAACAAGAAAGTCGCAATAATCAGCAAGAAAGGCAAAATCACGGCAAAAAAGAAAGGCACTTCCACCATCACAGTAAAATACAAAGGGATGACGAAAAAGCTGAAACTCACTGTCATGGACAAGAAAGCAGTGTCAAAAGGCTCGTTGGATGTAAACCTCGTAAATTACACCATCAAGAACAATAAGTTCGAGCTCACCGCAGACACACATACACGTCTTGTTGTGAAACAAGGGGGCAAGAATGTGTCACAGAAGGCCAGCTTTAAGAGCAGCAACCCGGCTGTGGCGCCCGTTGTAAACAAAAAAGGTGATACGAAAGGCCTCGTTGAGGCGAAGAAACCCGGTTCCTGCACCATCACCGTGACTTATGGGAACAAGACAAAGAAACTAAACCTCAAGGTTACAATGCCGGAGGCAGAGATCATCGTCGGGAACCCTTCTGAACATCATGAGGAAGTCCGCTTGAATGTAAATGGTGGTGTTGCGTTACGGATAGCGCTCCGTCCAACCCACACGAACGGTCCGGAAAATAAAAATTCAGGGATATTATGGAGCACAGCTGCAACATTTGTGTCTTCTGACCCTTCTATCCTCTATACAGACAGAACCGGCAACGTCAAAGCAAAGAAACCCGGAAGGTGCACGATTACGGCAACCAAGGCTTCCCTTGGGATCAAGCTCACTATCCCGGCCATTGTAACGGACTCGAAAGCTGGGGCAGAAAGCGACGCGCCGGCAACAGCGGAGCCCAAGGAGCACAAACACGACTGGGTGCCCCACACGAAAGAGGTGACTTCCTACGTGGAGGACGGCGTTGAGACCATACAGGACTATGCCGACGAGGAAGTGGAAGTCTATGTATGCGGCTGCGGTGAGAGGGTGGAAGGCGATGCATCCGCCCACATCAAAGCCCACGGGGACGCAGGGGAGGCTTTTGAGGGACGTACGGAGACCGAGGTGAGGCAGGTGCCCGCAGGCACCCATACGGTGTCCAAAGGCCATTATGAGACCTTCAAGACCACCGACTACTGGACATGCTCCGGCTGCGGCGAGACCATAAGATAGAGGTTTTAAACAACGGGGCGCGCCTTCCCGCACGGGAGGGCGCAGGCCTTGGGGGCAGCCCGCCCCACGCCCCTTGGTATTTATGAAATAAAAAATCAGGAAAGAGAGGACAATGACATGAAGAAGATAAAAAGACAGATACTCACGCTTATGATGGCCCTTATGGTGATGTTCACCATGATGCCGAACACCGTGGAGGCGGCAGCGAAGAAAAACGTCACCGTATCCGTCAGCACGAAGAAGCTGGCACCTAAGAAGTCTGCACAGCTCAAGGTGAAGTACGGCAAGAAGAACGTGACCAAGAAGGCGAAATATAAGACCAGCAACAAGAAGGTGCTCACGGTCAATAAGAAGGGAAAGATCACCGCAAAGAAGGTTGGCAAGGCGACCGTCATCGTGAAGTACGGGAAGAAGACGAAGAAAGTGAAGTTCACCGTCGTAAAGCCGGCAGTGAAGAAGACGGCTGGGAATAAGGGTTCCGGTAGTTCCCACACCCATAAATGGGTAAAGAAGACCAAGACGGAGAAGAAATGGGTGCCGAAGATGGTGGAAGAGGACGTTTATGAGACCGTTTCCATATATAGATCAGTATGCTGCTGCGGGGATATAATCATAGATGATGACAGTGATCCGGAGGCAGCAAAAGCATTTTGGAAGCAACACTATAAGAAACATCTGGAGATGGGTTTGACCTCTACATCTTCATCTCTTGAAATTGTGGGTGAGAAAAAAGTCAAGGTCGGGACGAAGACCGTGGACAGGGGACATTATGAGGACGTGCCATGCGGCACTTACTACCAGTGTGCATG
>CAMNTQ010000036.1 GCA_946558695.1 uncultured Lachnospiraceae bacterium | reverse complement strand
TGCTCCGATACAGATTCCCAGTATAACACAGATTATCTTTTTTATCCTGTCTTTTTTGTCTATGTTTTTATCTTCTTCAATATCTTCCTGAACCATATCTCTCCAGATCATATTTTCTTCCACCCTTATGTACCTCCTTATAATCATATAAGGAGTCTTGACAAAATCTGGAAATGCTATTCAGTTTAATTTTGTTTTGTTCGGATAACATCCATAACCGCGTTTACCTGATTATCGATATGTTCACACACAATCTTGGCCGCTTCTTCTTTTTCACCCCGGCTGATTGTTTCAATGATCTCCTTATGTTCCTTAAGGAGCTTCGGATATACCTCTTCATCTTTCAGATATTCGATCCGATACCGATACATCTGCTCATGGAGATTATTCAGAAGTTGGATCAGCTTCTGGTTTTTGGTTGCCGTGTAGATGACGTCATGGAAACGCACGTCTGCTTCGGCGATTTCCGTAATATCTTTACTTTTCATTGTCTTTCTAAAATTCTCAGCAGCCTGTTCAAGCTCTTTGATCTCCTCCTTTGTAATTCGGTCACAGGTAAGTTTCACAGACAATTCCTCCAGAGCCCTCCTTACTTCAAGGACATCCTTAAGGCTCTTTTCCGTAATGTCTGCCACTTCGGCTCCTTTCCTCGGAATCATAAGAACCAGCCCCTCAAGCTCCAGTTTACGGATCGCCTCTCGAATCGGGGTGCGGCTGACTCCCAGCTTATTGGCAAGCTGTATCTCCATCAACCGTTCGCCGGGCTTTAATTCTCCTCTTAAGATCGCCTGACGAAGTGTATTGAATACAACGTCCCGAAGCGGCAGATACTCGTTCATTGTGACATTAAAGTTTGGTTCCACGATCATTTCCTCCTTGCATTGTGTACATTCACCACATACACCTGCTTTGCCAATTGTAATTCTTTTATCCTCCGGGCGGCCGTCTTTGCCATGTTCCTGTCATCAAAAATACCAAAAACCGTAGGTCCGCTGCCGCTCATCATCGCATTTAAAGCTCCGCCTTCTTTCATGGTATGCTTGATTTCTTCAATCACCGGATACTCTTCCATAGTAACCGGTTCAAGCACATTCCCCATGCCGGCGGTGATTTTTGAAAGCTTCTCTTCTTTTAATCCGTCAATAATCCCGTCAATATCCGGATGCGCCTCTATTTCCCTAGAATCAAGCTTCTCGTATACCAGCTTCGTAGAGACTGCCACCGGCGGCTTTGCCAGCAATACAAAACATCTGGGCATGGGCGCTAACGGTGTCAGTATCTCTCCGATTCCCTCTGCAAGAACTGTCCCCCTCATAATACAGTACGGAACATCCGCCCCCAGTGTCACTCCTCTTTCCATCAGCTCTTCCATCGTAAGGCCAAGTTCGAACATGCGGTTCATGCCAAAAAGAACTGCCGCCGCATTAGAACTCCCCCCTGCCATCCCAGCTGCTACAGGGATATGTTTCTCGAGTCCGATACTGACACCTTCTTTTATATCAAATTCATCCTTCAAAAGCTTTGCCGCCCTGTATGCAAGGTTATTCTCATTCGTCGGAAGATAATAAAGATTTGTCTCAATCCCGATTCCGGGGTTCTTCCGCTTTTTTATCGTAATCTGGTCGTACAGGTAAACCGTCTGCATCACCATGCGCACATCATGATAGCCATTCTCCCTTCTTCCAAGTACATCAAGCCCTAGATTAATCTTTCCGAGCGCCTTAAGTTCTATTCTATCCATATTTTTTCTCCTGATATGTGTATTCTGTATCTTGTATACAATGTGCTTATAGTATACTCATGTTTTCTTTAAAAATCAACAGTTTTTCACCTGGTTTGATATCGGAATTTGTCTTTTCATTGATTTCCATAATTCCGTCTACCGTTGTGCTGTAATGCTTTGCTAAGTTCCACAGCTCATCGCCTTCCTTTACGATATATCCGATGATTCCGGGGCGCTTTTCCAATTCTTCCAGATCAATCGGATCTTCTTCTATCTCTTCAATATCCGCGACCGGAACCGGCTGCTTCACAAAGCAGTTAAAGGCAAGGACTGCTTTCACCTCTATCTCGCCGTTGCCTAGAAGCCCGATACTTAACTGTTCTACCGCGCTGATGAGATCGAACACCATATCCTTTGTTGTCTCATTGCTTTCCAACAGATAGGAAAACGGTACCATGCCCTGCCATACGTCAAACGGGATGTTATCATCCGCCTTGACATACAAAAAAAAGACGTGGAGTACTCCTTCCATCTTGATTCCTTCGGGGACTACCTCCGTGTGCTCAAGCTGAATTCTCGCATTACTGTGGCAGATCTGCAAAATATCGTCCTTTATCTCCGGAAGCAGGAGCCGTTCCGCAATCTTGCATTTTGAGTGATTCTGCATCAGTGAACGCTCCAGAGACTTATTTGATATTCTGGGACGGCAGACATTATCCAGTGAATACACATCCATAAGAAGTTCCACCGTCTCTTCCTCATACACGACAATGCGCGCTTCCAATGTTGCTTCTATTCCGAGAAGACGCATCTCGCCGTCCTCATCCATGCGCACATCGATCGAAACATCTGTAACTGCCGTGTAAACCTGATGGAACATTCCCTCCTGTGCGCCGCCAATCTCCATCCTTCCCTCATAGGGAATCGACTGTTCAAACCAGTCAGTCTTGCCTTCTAAGGATTCATAAAAACAGAACAGTAAAAGTTCTCCCTGCAGGAGAAGCTCATCCTGAGAAATCCTAGTATCCAATTTCCTTGGCGAGACTTCCGTCCACAATAACACTCCGACCGTCTCTTTTGTTCCTCCGATTGTGATCTCTTCTTTGATCCGGTATGTATCCTTCTTCACCGCAAATAACTTTAGAATGTCTTTCTTCACATATTTTTTGTAAAGGCTTCCGTCTCCCGTTGCGTCCAGCGTAAGTTTTTCTTCCTGCCTTCCTTCCGAACAAAGAGCAAACTCTACCAACGCTTTGATGTTCAGTTTGCGTGAATGGATCATCGTAACACTTACATCACAGTCCATTGTCTTAATAAACAGATTTTCTTCTGGTTCCTCCTCTACATATACCATTTCCTCAAAAGGAATCCGCCCTTCCAAAAAAGCCAGACGCATCTCTCCCTCATCCGTTGCATACAGCACCTTAAAATTCATCTTCCCAGATACCCGCACATAGTTCTCTACTCGCTTGATATCGTCGATCAAAAGGCTTCCCTCTCCCAGAATCACCTGCTTTACATCATGCTTGGCATCCGGCACATTGTAATCGTCATCAATATAAAACTGATCGGTAATTGTCCTGCCTTGACGATAGACAAGAAATTCCTTTTTCTCATATTCCATCTGCTGATTCCTCCTCTAATTAAATATTACATTCTTGTCGCTGTATTCCACCTTAACGATCACATATGGGTATGTCTTTCCCTTTATGATCTCTTCATCCTTCGGCGGCCCCAAAAGATTTGTCTTTAGATAAATCGCATTTTTTGCCTCATAGCATTCCTTTACCTCCACACTGTAACCGCTTGTCTCCTGACTGCCATATCCCTGTGCTATGTACAGATAACCGTTATCTGCATAGCTGATCTCAAATGTCTTTTCTTTTTTATCATCAATTTTCTTCTGAAGCTCCTCAGGAACATCATAAGAATCCACCACCGTAAACTCGACGTCCCGAAGCTTCTCTTTATCCTCTTTTTTCACGGAACATGCGCACAGAATAAACATGCATCCGGCAAGAAGTATGTACAGACCTGTCTTTTTCATCTACACTCCACAGCCATATTCTCATTAATATCATACACAGGCTTTCTATGAAAAATTCCTTTTTATTATGTAAACTGAAAATTTATGTGTTATACTATTAACATTAAATGGCAATATAAGGAGACTATAGTATATGAACAATCGAAACAGAATGTCCGGTATCCTGTTGCATCCGACTTCCCTGCCATCCCCTTACGGGATCGGGGACCTCGGAAAAGAGGCATACGAATTCATTGATTTTTTGGAAATGTCAGGCCAGCATATCTGGCAGATTCTGCCCCTGACACATACAGGCTTCGGTGATTCCCCATATCAAAGCTTTTCTGCCTTCGCAGGACAACCGCTGCTTATCAGCTTGGATCATCTTGCAGAACTTGGACTTTTGGAGCAATTTGAGCTTAAAAACTGTCCTGTTACGGATGAAGAGCAGATTGACTATGGCGTGATCATTCCGTGGAAGCAGTTAATCTTACGGCTTGCCTATGACCGTTTCCTCACAAGAGATACTATTGATGTTAAGCTTAAGAAAAAATTACATGATTTCTGTGAAGAGAACAATTACTGGCTTGAGGATTATTCCTTTTTTATGGCGTGCAAAGACATTCATGCCGGAAAAAGCTGGCTAGAATGGGAGGACAAGTACCGTTTCCCTACGGACGAATTGAAAAATGAATTGAGGGAAACTCTCTTTGAGGATATCGGTTACTACCAGTTCCTTCAGTTTCTGTTCTTTACCGAATGGAGCGCATTAAAACAATATGCCAATGAACACGGCGTGCAGATCATCGGAGATATCCCGATCTTTGTATCAATGGACAGCGCCGACGTATGGGCGAACCAGAATCTTTTCCAGTTGGATGAGAAGGGGCATCCTCTTGCCGTCGCAGGAGTCCCGCCAGATTATTTTTCCGCTACCGGACAGCTTTGGGGTAATCCTCTGTATAATTGGCCGGTCCATGAAGCAGACGGCTTCTCATGGTGGCTTCAGCGAATCAAAAGCCAGCTTAAAAATCTTGACATCCTGCGAATCGATCATTTCCGCGGTTTTGAAAGTTATTGGTCCATCCCTTACGGAGAAGAGACCGCAATTAATGGGGAATGGATAAAAGCACCCGGGAAGCAGCTATTCGAAGCGATCGAGCATGACCTTGGCAAGAATCTTCCGATCATTGCGGAAGACTTAGGCATTATTACAGAGGAAGTCACGGCTCTGCGGACAGCTTTCCATTTCCCCGGCATGAAGATTCTGCAGTTCGCATTTGAGTCTACGGGCGAGAGCGATTACCTCCCTCACCAGTTTACATCACCCCGATGCGTATGCTACACCGGGACTCATGACAATGATACAACCTGCGGGTGGTACCGCACGCTTCACGCGGACTGCAAAAAGAAAGTGCAGCTTTATACCAATACCGAACCCGGAAAAGACATCAGCCGCAATATGATAAAGCTCTGTCTCGGAAGCATTGCAATGTACGCGATCTTCCCTTTGCAGGATGTACTCGCACTCGGCAGCGAAGCGCGTATGAATATACCAGGTATCGCCGCCGGCAACTGGAGCTGGCGTTATAAGAAGACAGACCTTACATCCTCCCTTGCAGGAGAATTAAAGGAACTTACCATTTTATATGGAAGATACTAAGATTATTGAGAGGTTACTACAAATGTTAAGATTTATATGTGTTGCATTATTTCTTTTCCTGTTTCTTCTTTTCGGCATCCCCGTTCTGGGAATCGAATGGATCATCGGGAAATTTAATAAAGAAAAAGCGGATTACCAGTGTCTGCGCATCGTACAGTGGGCATTTAAAAAGATTCTGGCAATTACGGGCGTCACAGTCACAGTAATCGGCGAGGAGAACATACCCGACGAGCCGGTACTGTTTATTGCAAACCACAGAAGTTATTTTGATATTCTGCTTACCTACTCGCGATGTAAAAGACTCACCGGCTATGTAGCCAAAAAGGAGATGTTAAGATATCCTGTGCTGCGCACCTGGATGTTACGGCTTTACTGTCTGTTTCTGGACCGCGAGAACATGAAGGAAGGGCTTAAGACGATCATTCAGGCAATCGACTATGTGAAAAACGGTATTTCTATCTGCATTTTCCCCGAAGGGACACGTAATGACGGCGAAGAATTAAGTCTCCTCCGCTTTCACACCGGTTCCTTCCGAATAGCCGAAAAAAGCGGCTGCGCCATCGTGCCTGTAAGCATGAACAACACGGCCTCCATCTTTGAAAACCATTTTCCGATCATAAAAAAAACACATGTTATTTTGGAATACGGAAAACCTGTGTACCCTAGAGACCTTGATAAAGAAACCCGCAGACATCTTGCCTCGTACTTTCAGGATATCATACAGGAAACGATCCATAGAAATCAAGAACTCGTGTAGAGAAACAGTTAGATATTTATTATTTCATGTATCAATGATATAATAGATTAAAATCAGATAAAGGAGACAATAAACATGAACCGTCAAGATTTAACCTTGTTGACAGATCTTTATGAATTGACTATGATGCAGGGTTATTATGAACAGGGGCAGAATGAAATCGTCGTATTTGACGTGTTTTTCCGCCAAAACCCATGCAGTAACGGTTATTCCGTATGCGCAGGCCTCGCACAGGTAATTGACTACATTAAGAATCTGAACTTTACTTATGAGGACGTCGATTATCTGCGAAGCTTAAAGATTTTCAACGAAGATTTTCTTCAGTATTTAAGCGGCTTTCATTTTAGCGGAGATATTTATGCTATCCCGGAAGGAACCGTAGTATTTCCTAAGGAGCCTCTTCTTAAAGTAATCGCACCGATCATGGAGGCACAGCTCGTTGAAACAGCAATTTTAAATATTATAAACCATCAGTCGCTGATTGCCACCAAGACCTCCCGGATTGTCTTTGCTGCCGCCGGAGACGGCATCATGGAATTCGGTTTAAGGCGCGCACAGGGACCGGATGCAGGACTTTACGGCGCGAGAGCAGCCATGATCGGCGGATGTGTCGGCACTTCTAATGTACTGGCCGGCGAGCTGTTCGATGTCCCGGTTATGGGAACCCATGCCCATAGCTGGATTATGAGCTTTGAAGATGAATATACCGCCTTTAAAACTTATGCCGATCTCTATCCTGATAACTGCACGCTTTTGGTTGACACCTATGATACGTTAAAATCCGGTGTTCCGAATGCAATCCGTGTTTTCCAGGAATTCAAAGATGCCGGAACGCCCCTCAAAAAATATGGTATCCGTCTTGACAGCGGCGACCTTGCATATCTTTCAAAAGAAGCCCGCAAGCAGCTTGATGAAGCCGGATTTCCAGAGGCTACCATCTGTGCTTCTAATGATTTGGACGAGTATCTCCTTCATGACCTTAAGATTCAAGGCGCCGCGATCAATTCATGGGGAGTTGGCACGAATCTGATCACTTCCAAAGACTGCCCGTCCTTTGGAGGTGTTTATAAGCTCGCAGCCATTATGGATGAGGAGGGTACATTTGTCCCGAAGATAAAGATTTCCGAAAACACAGAAAAAATCACCAATCCAGGCAACAAGACAATCTATCGCATCTATGATAAAATGACAGGAAAAATGAAAGCTGATTTAATCTGTTTTGTTGGGGAAACGTATGATATTTCGGATGATCTTCTTCTTTTTGATCCGATTGACACATGGAAAAAGACGAAGCTTCCCGGCGGCTCTTACACGATGAGAGAGATCATGGTTCCCATCTTCCGCAAAGGAGAATGTATCTACCAGTCTCCTTCTGTTACGGATATTGCAGAATATTGCAAAAAAGAAAAAGACACTTTATGGGAAGAGACAAAACGTCTTTTCTACCCGCACACAGTTCATGTAGATTTGTCAAGAAAGCTTTACGATGTCAAGAAGGCTTTGCTTGACCAGATGAATAAACCAGACTAAAAGGAGAAGAAGGATGAAAAATCTTACTCTGGAAAATATTACAAAAGCCTGCTGCGGAACTTATCACGGCGATCCGTCCAAGCTTGAAAAAGAAGTCGCGAATGTTGTGATTGACAGCCGCAAGGTAGAAAAAGATTTTTTATTTGTAGCCATTGACGGTGAAAAAGTGAATGCCCACAAATTTATTCCTGATACCATTGAAAAAGGCGCATTGTGCGTTGTATCCCATGAAGATCTCGGCGAGACAGATTTCCCGTATATTCTTGTAGAATCCACGGGACAGGCATTGCTTGATATAGCTAAGCTCTACCGCGATTCTTTTGATGTAAAAGTTGTAGGCGTCACAGGAAGCGCGGGCAAGACCAGCACAAAAGAAATGATTGCCTCCATCCTCGCGCAAAAGTACAAGGTACACAAAACACTCGGCAATTTCAATAATGAATGGGGGCTTCCGATTACAATCTTCGAAATGAACGAATCCCATGAAGCAGCTATTCTGGAGATGGGCGTCAATCACTTCGGGGAAATGCGCCGTCTATCTTCCGTCGCAAGTCCGGACATCTGCGTAATTACCAATATCGGAGTTGCTCATCTTGAATTTTTTAAAACAAGAGAAGGAATTCTTCAGGAAAAATCTCAGATGATACAGGATATGAAAAACGGAGGCACGATTATCCTGAACGGAGATGACGATCTTCTCTCTAAGATGGGGCCCGTAAAAGGCATTGAACCTGTTTTCTTCGGGATCAGCGAGGATTGCGGATTTTATGCATCTGACTTGAAATCCGCGGGGCTTAGAGGAACAGAATGCACTCTTCATCTCCCTTCCGGTGAAAGTTTTCGCTGCTTAGTCCCTCTTCCGGGCATCCACATGGTATCGAACGCCCTTGCCGGAGCAGCGGTCGGATATTCTCTTGGTCTTACTTCGGAAGAAATAAAGCAGGGAATTGAGAACCTCCCCTCTATGCCGGGGCGGAACAATATTATCTCTACTGACAAGCTTGTCATTCTGGATGACTGTTACAATGCGAATCCAATCTCTACAAAGGCCTCCATTGATGTACTGACTATGGCAATCGGCCGTAAAGTCGCAGTCCTTGGAACAATGGGAGAACTCGGAAGCAATGAGGCCCAGCTTCACTTTGATACAGGCTCTTATGCCGCTAAGCAAGGCATAGACCTTGTCTGCGGTATCGGCAGACTTGGGAAAGATATCGCAAAGGGTGCTTCTTCCAAAGGTTCTTCAACAAAAGCTTTTTGTTTTGAGACAAAAGCAGATTTCTTATCTGCTATGAAAGACATCATCCATGAGGGAGACAATGTTCTGGTCAAAGCTTCCCATGGCATGAATTTTCCGGAGCTTGTAGATGCCTTAAAGAAATTCTGAAATAAGCAGGGGGAGATTATTTTCTCCCCCTGAATTTACTCATTTACTACATTTACCGGCTCTCCCTTCAGATATGCCTTAATATTCCCCACCGTAATATCCATGATTCTCTGGCGCGCCGCTTTTGCTGCCCATGATATGTGCGGAGTAATCAAACAATTTTTAGCCTTTAACAGCGGATTATCCCCTCTGATCGGCTCTGTTGATACCACGTCGAGCCCTGCGGCATATACTTTCCCACAGTTTAACGCTTCTGCCAGATCCTTCTCAGCCACCAATTGTCCTCTGCTGTTATTAATAAGAATCACGCCATCCTTCATCTTTGCTATATTGTCTTTGTTGATGATTCCTTCCGTCTCAGGAAACAGAGGACAGTGGAGAAAAATAACATCTGACTGTTTCAAAAGAGTATCCAAGTCCACATACTCTGCTACCTTCCTGCCTTCTTCTTTCTCAGCCGCATCGTATGCCAGCACTTTCATATCCATCGCATTCAGTATCTTCGCCGTTGCCTGCCCGATGCGCCCCAAACCGATAATCCCCGCGGTCTTCCCGTATAATTCAATCATCGGATAATCCCAATAGCACCAGTCGTCGCTCTTCTCCCATCTTCCGTCCGAAACGCTCTGGGCATGGTGGCCGTAATGAGAACAGATTTCCATGAGAAGTCCCACTGCGTACTGCCCCACGATCTGAGTTCCGTAAGTCGGGACATTTACTACTGAAATCCCCTTTTCTCTTGCGCAGTTATAATCAACAACATTGTATCCTGTCGCTAGTACGGCAATCAGTCTCATATTCGGACATTGATCCATTGTAGCTTTTGAGATCGGCGTCTTATTGATTACTACGATTTCTGCATCCCCGATCCGTTCTGCAATCACCGGTGCTTCCGTATAGGACGTTCTGTCATATATGGATAACTCACCCAGCTTTTCTAATTCTTCCCAGCTTAAGTCCCCGGGATTCTCTGTGTAGCCATCTAATACTACTATTTTCATCCGCTTTATCCTCCTTAATCTTCGACCAAAGCCCATGCCCGGTTGATTACCCGTTTTGTATTCGCCAGAATAATATCCGCATCCTCATCTTTCCAAAGCTTTACTTCTAACGACAGCACATAAGGTTCCTTCGGATCAAAAAAACCTTCCTCCTTCAATACGGTAAAGAATTCCAAAAGCTCCTTTGTATCTGGATTTATGAATAATGATGCTGACAGCGAGAAATTTTTCTCGGTTCCCATCATTAAAGAGCCCTTCTGCCTTATTACGCATAAAAACGCATTCGCGGAAAATGCCTGCGTGCATCCTGCGGACTTAGATCCTGGAAAAGAATTATATCATAGCTGGTCACATGACTATCAGCAGTGGCATGATCACTGGTGGCATCCTGACAAGCGCTCTGTCATCCATATCAATGAGCCTTCTATGCTTGAACCTTTTCTAACGCATGATTACTGGGCAATCCTGCCTGTTACTGCTGCCCAAAAGTTCATTGACACAAAGCCGGTAAAAATATATTCACTAAAGTCTCCTCCTCCGGATATTGTCCGGTATATGACTATACAAAAAAATTTAAGAGCCGGTTCGCGGGAAGCTGTACGAATCTTTACACAGATCCTTTATAAATTTCTTGAAACATGTCCCTACTCATGCCTTCCCGATTCAACAATCTATGAATCGCTGTTCTCTTCCCGTTAAAGAAAGCCGCCGCACCCATAATTACCTGAATCATGGGTACGGCGGCTTCTTATCTCGAACTGGTTTCGCAACTGCCGGCCAGCAGTTCAGCTTAAACCGGCCGGACTACTGTCTCTCACTATAATGATGCGCTTCTTCAAGCATCATATCTTTTACCTTCATCAGACGAATCTGTGAGCTTCTCTCGTTCTCATCCAGCTTCATCGTGATATATTTGATCGTCTCCTGAGCCTCCGGAATTGTTACATGCTCTAACGCATTTACACGGCGTCTGGTCTTCTCAATCTCAGCCGCCATAAGCTGGCACGCTTTTTCCGTCTCCGCAAGTCTTAACATATCCGGCAGGATATCCGCCAATGATTTCACAGCACCGTCAAGATCGCTGGACGTAAATGCAAAACCATAAGAGTATATATCATTCACATCCGCTGTCCTTGTTGTAGTATTAAAAACTGGAATATTAACACTCATAACATTCTTCTGTCCTACTTCAAGATTCACTTCCTGTTTCGGTGCCATCAATGCCGTATTCAGCGTAGCTTCATCCATTCCGGCTTTCGCTATGACAAAATTCTTATTCGCAGAAAGGATTCCGGCTTCTACTTTCTGGCGGAGCGCCATATTCTCCTTAACCAAATCAAGGAACTGACGCATAAGTTCATCACGTTTATCTTTGAGAAGTTTGTGTCCTCTTCTAGCCGTGACAAGTTTTTTCTTCGTCTTGGTAAGCTCCATGCGGGTAGGAGTTATCTGTTTCGATGCCATCCCTTAACCTCCTTTTTACTGCTTTCCGTAGTACTCATCCAAGAACTTGTCGTCGATACGTTTGAGTTCGGCCCTCGGCAGCATGGAAAGAAGTTTCCAGCCAATCGTCAGCGTCTCTTCGATGGAACGGTCATTGGTGTATCCTTGAGATACATATTCTTTCTCAAAAGCTTCCGCAAACTCTGCATATTTAAGATCGATCTCTGTCAATGCTGCTTCTCCGAGAATCGTCATAAGCTCTTTCGCATCTTTACCGCGGGAATAAGCGGCAAATAACTGGTTCATCGTATTTGCATGATCCGCTCTTGTCTTGCCCTCGCCGATACCTTTATCTTTCAGACGGGAAAGTGACGGCAGCACGTCGATTGGCGGCTGGAGTCCCTTACGGTACAGCTCACGGCTTAAGATTACCTGTCCTTCGGTAATATATCCGGTAAGGTCAGGAATCGGATGTGTCTTATCATCCTCTGGCATGGTCAGAATCGGAATCATCGTAATACTTCCGTTCTTACCTCTCTGACGTCCGGCTCTTTCGTACATCGTAGCAAGGTCCGTGTACATATATCCCGGATAACCGCGGCGTCCCGGAACTTCTTTCTTCGCTGCGGAAATTTCACGGAGTGCATCCGCATAGTTCGTAATATCGGTAAGGATTACAAGTACGTGCATGTCTTTCTCAAATGCAAGGTATTCCGCCGCCGTAAGCGCCATACGAGGTGTGGAAATACGCTCAACAGCCGGGTCGTTTGCCAGATTGATAAACAGTACTGTTCTGTCAATGGCTCCTGTCTCCTTAAAGGACTCGATAAAGTAGTTCGACTCTTCAAAAGTAATACCCATAGCGGCAAATACAACGGCGAAGTTTTCATCCGTTCCGCGAACCTTAGCCTGTCTTGCGATCTGTGCCGCAAGCTGTGAATGCGGCAGACCGGAACATGAGAAAATCGGAAGCTTCTGCCCGCGGACAAGCGTATTCAAGCCGTCAATGGCAGATACACCCGTCTGGATAAACTCCTCAGGATAAACTCTGGCTGCCGGATTCATAGGCAGACCATTGATATCTCTTCTCTCCTCCGGCAGGATCTCCGGGCCGTCGTCAATCGGACGTCCCAGTCCGTCAAAGACACGTCCCAGCATATCGCCGGATACGCCAAGCTCCATGCTTCGTCCCAGGAAACGTACTTTACTGTTACTTAAATTGATGCCGGCAGCATTCTCATAAAGCTGTACGACTACATCACTGCCGTCTACCTCTAATACTTTACAACGGCGTCTCTCGCCGTTCGCAAGCTCAATCTCTCCAAGCTCATCATATGCGACGCCTTCTACACCCTTTACCATCATCAGCGGTCCGGCAACTTCCTGTATGGTTCTGTATTCTTTTGGCATTAGAAGTCCTCCTTCCCGAATGTATTGGCAATCTCCGCGCCTAATTCATTCATGATCTTTTCATACTCTGTCTCGATATTCTCGGTAGTTGTATATTTGTAACGTCCGATTCTCTCTCTTACATTCATCACAAGCAGTTCCTTCATGGACGCACCCTTATTTAAAGCCTCTGTCGCCTGCTCATAGAAGGCAAGCACCAGCTTCATCATCAGATACTGCTTTCTGAGAGGTGTATAAGTATCTACCTCGTGGAAAGAGTTCTGATGCAGGAAGTCTTCACGGATAGATCTTGCAGCTTCCATTTTCAGACGGTCTCCAGGAGACAGAGCATCCATACCTACCATCTGCACGATCTCTTCCAAAGCCGCTTCCTCTGTCAAAAGGCTCATCATCTTCTGACGGTCTTCCATCCAGTCCTCCGCTACTGTGCCGTTAAACCAGTCATGCATATTGTCAAGATACAGAGAGTAACTTGTCAGCCAGTTGATAGCCGGGAAATGTCTCTTATATGCAAGAGCTGCGTCAAGTCCCCAGAATACCTTTACGATACGAAGTGTTGCCTGTGACACCGGCTCAGAAGTATCACCACCCGGAGGAGATACGGCGCCGATAACAGAAAGCGCTCCTTCTCTTGCATCTTTACCGAGCGAAACCACACGTCCTGCTCTCTCGTAGAACTCTGCAAGACGGGAACCTAAGTATGCCGGGTAACCTTCCTCACCGGGCATTTCCTCAAGACGTCCTGACATCTCACGAAGAGCCTCTGCCCAACGGGATGTGGAATCCGCCATCAACGCCACGGAGTAACCCATATCCCGGAAATACTCTGCAATTGTAATACCTGTATAGATAGATGCCTCACGGGCCGCGAAAGGCATATCTGATGTGTTAGCTATCAGAACCGTTCTTTCCATAAGGGAACGTCCCGTTTTCGGATCCTTCAGTTCTGGGAACTCGTTCAGAACGTCCGTCATCTCATTTCCACGCTCGCCGCATCCGATATATACGACGATATCAGCCTCCGCCCACTTTGCAAGCTGATGCTGAATAACTGTCTTACCGCTTCCGAATGGTCCCGGAACGGCTGCGACACCGCCCTTCGCGATTGGGAAGAAAGTATCGACAACACGCTGTCCTGTAACAAGCGGTGCATCAAGCGGCAGTTTCTTTACATAAGGTCTTCCTTTACGAACCGGCCACTTCTGCATCATCGTGATCTCTTTGTCGCCGTCTTTTGTTGTAATTACCGCTACAGTCTCTTCAACGGTGAATTCACCGGATTTCATCTCTTTTACAGTGCCCTCTACTCCATAAGGCACCATAATCTTCTGTGTAACAACGGCTGTCTCCTGAACGGTGCCAAGCACATCGCCTGCTTCCACCTCATCGCCGACCTTTGCCACCGGAACAAACTCCCATTTCTTATCTCTTTTCAGGGAAGCAACCTCAACGCCACGCTGTAAGTTGTTTCCGGATATCTTCATAATATCATCAAGCGGTCGCTGGATACCATCGTAAATGCTTGTAATAAGGCCAGGCCCCAATTCAACGGACATGGGAGCGCCTGTAGATTCTACCGGCTCGCCAGGCCCAAGACCTGATGTCTCCTCATATACCTGAATGGATGCCTCATCTCCGTGCATCTCGATAATCTCTCCAATCAGACGCTGCTTGCTGACACGCACAACGTCAGACATATTGGCATCACGCATACCAGATGCGATAACCAATGGTCCCGCTACTTTTTTAATCGTACCTGTACTATTCATTTGAGCGAATCAACCTCCTTATTGGTTACTGAACAGGATATCAGAGCCGACCGCAACCTCAACAGACTTCTTGACACCCGCAATACCTGCTCCGGTATTGCCTGAAATACCCGGAATCTGGATAATGGCCGGTGTAAGCTGCTCCTGATATCTTGAAATTTCATGTTTAAGCTCCGCAGCCCAAGCTTCTGTAATATAGATAATTCCATATCCGCCGCCTGCAAGCTTTGCGAGCGTCTCTGTAGCTTCGTCGCGGGTATTTACCGGGAATGTGTCAAGACCCAGCGTAGCGAACCCGTAGATACTGTCATAATCGCCCAATACTGCAATCTTATACATACATTTCCCTTACCCTTTCCCGGATGGAATCGTCCGGCAGTTCATTCAGCTTACCGGAAAGTATGATTCGTACCGTTTTTATTTCATTCTGTCTTGCAATTACATAGGCAATTACAGGTCCTATCGTAAATGCATTATATTTCTGCGGACTGATCGTCTGGATAATACGGTTATCGCACCACCGTTCAAATGCTGACGGAGATGTCCTAAGCGCAGACGCTCCTTCTGCATACGCCGTACCAAGCAGATACTCACTGATCGCATCTGCTCCTGCAAGCGCTGCCTTCGATAGCTGGTCTGCACTTACACTGCTGCACTCAGCCATTGCCCGCTTCATAAATTCAATTGATTTTGCGGTTTTCTGTGATCTTACGGCAATCTTGATATCCGCCACTGCCACCGTGGATTCGGCATAATCCCGGATAATCGCTACATCCGATGCCTTCCCTGCCTGATAGATGGCGTCAAGCGCTGCCCTGTCAATAATCACATCGCACAACTGACCGTCCCGTGTATGAAGAAGTGTCTCATACGCTTCCTGCGCTGCATGCTGCATATGGTCCGGAAGCTTTCCAAAGTCACGCTCTCTTACGATCTCAAGCATAGCACTTCCCGGAATCGACACATCTTCATAAAAAATGTGCCTGTTCTTTTCCTCCGTACACACTTCCTTGATTGCAGCTTTCAGGTTATGATAAAGCTTCGGATAGGAAAGAACGTCAAAATTCTTCATATCTATCGAAAGCTCTTTCACAACCTCCCAGATCTTCTCCTCTTCTCTGGTCAGTATTGCTTCTGCATTACCTGATGTCTCGTTGTCTCCCCAGCCCTTCTCTTCCAGAAACTGCAGGCACTGCTCATAACTCTGGCATGCGATCAGCTGGTCTATGGTGCTGCCGGAAAACAAGGAAACTTCCAAAGCCCGTATGCGTGCAACCGCGTAAGTATACTGTTCACTCATGTAACTCCTCCTACTTTGCACTACGAAAATAATATACGATGAACTTTGTCAGATAACTCATCTTTTTTTGCATCAAACATTGCCCTTAATGTACAGTTCTCTTCAATACCGCCATAGGCAAGAATGAATCCATTTTCAATATTTCGGCCTTCCTTGGATATCTTAAGGCTGCCGCCGTTTTTCTTTGCAGTTTCATCTATTCTTCCCGCAAAGCCCTCCGGCAGTTCTTTAAGATCCGCAGGTGAAAAGAATATCTCACCCTCTTGCGGCTCGGCATACTTTTCAAGCATCTTAATGAGCATATCGAAATATTCGCCCTTCTCCATACTCTCAAGCCGACTGTATGCTTTGTCTAAGACTCCGGCGATCATCTCCTGCTTTGCAGCAAGAAGTTTCGTTCTCCTCTGCAAGTCATTAGAAGACGCCACACGCTCTTTGTAACTGGCAATCGCCGCCTCAGACTTTTTGGAGATGCTTTCCGTGCACTTTTCTGCCTCCGCCTTTGCTTCTGCAAGAATCTTGTCAGCCTCTGCCCTTGCCGCAGAAAGTTTACTCTCGGCCGCAGCTTTAGCTTCATCCAATATCTGGCTTTTCATCTTTTCTAATCCAGTCATATTCCTGCACTCCTTCTATGAAATCTTTTAAGGTTCCATCAAACCTATATTCTAATATTCCTTAAATCTGCACTGCATTTACAGCCAGAATAGAAATCAGAAGTGCCAGAATCGCATAGGTCTCAACCATGGCCGGGAAAAGCATAGCCTTACCAAACTGATCCGGTTTCTTTGCCACGATACCGATAGAAGCTGCGGATGTCATTCCCTGATATTTACCGGAGATCAGTCCCACAATACCGATCGGCATACAAGCTGCAAGGATCAAAAGTCCTGTCTGCGGCTCAAGTGCAGCTGCGCCTCCGCCTAAAAGACCAACTTTGGAAAGTGTGATGAATCCAACAAGCAGTCCATAGATTCCCTGTGTACCAGGAAGAAGCTGCATGATAAGAACCTTAGCAAATTTGCTTGGATCTTCTGTCACAACACCTGCCGCTGCCTGTCCGGCAATACCTACACCGATGGCTGAGCCTGCTCCTGCAAGAAATACAGCTACTGCTGCGCCAAGTAACGCATAAACAAGTCCTAAATTACTCCAAATACTCATGATAAAGTCTCCTCCTTAATATCTACATATTTTGTATCTGATTTGAATGGTTCAAAAGGTTTTCCTCCGCCTTCGTAGAATTTACCAAAGAATTCCACGAACTGCAGACGGTTCGTATGAACATACGCGCCAAGCAGGTTGATCGCCAGATTCAGCGTATGTCCTATAATAAATACAATTAAAAATCCAATGATCCCTACGATGCCTTTTCCGAACATGCTTCCCATCTGGTTAACTACAGACGCGATAACTCCCGTTGCAAGACCAAGCGCTAAGAGACGTGAATATGACAATACGTCACTCAGCCATCCTGTAATGTTATATACATCATATGCCCCCAATGCAATTCTGAGTGCCGGATTCTTATTCTCACGTCCGGACATCAATACAAGCCCGACTACGCCGATGATTGCAAGCGCCTTCGCCAGCATATTAAGGAACGGCGGAAATGTAATCTTCGTCTGAGCGATCGACGCAAAGATATCTGTCGGTATCAGCATCAAAAGCAGACCGATTAAAAATGCATACCACAAAATGACATCACAGAAGAAATCAAGAGGCTTACCGTCCTTCAGAAGCATATATCCTTTGATTCCAAGTCCAACAAACAAATGGACCACTCCAAATGCCAGGGAATATACCAAAAGTCTCATCGGATCATTCAGCGGCACAAACCAAAGCGCCGGTACCGTAACCGTCTTTCCAAAGAATGTTCCCGATACGATATCCACTACATTCCCAAAATATCCGCCGAACAAAATCCCCCATACAAGCGTGGAAATACCGCAGAACATAAACATCTTAATGGATTTGTGCATGCCCTCGCCCATTCTCGGGAATTTCTTTAATACTATAAAGCATGCTATCGCGATAATCGCACCGTATGCAGCATCTGATAACATCATTCCGAAGAAGAATACATAAAAGAATGACATGATCGTCGTCGGATCGAACTCTCCTTTATGCGGCAATCCGTAGGATTCGAGTACGCCCTCCACACTGGATGAAAATGCATTGTTCGAAAGGATTGTCGGCGCTTCTTCATCTTCTTTTAAATCTTCAACATCAATGACACAGTCATAAACTTCACCAATAGCCTTTTTCACTGCATCTACGGCTTTTACAGGAATATAGCCGCTCACAACAAAGGTTCTCTGGGATTGTGGAAGAGTTCCGAGGATCTCGTACTTGTCTGCTCTCATGCGGAAATAATCTCCGATAATCTTCAAATCTTCCCTGCATGAAGCCATCGTCCGAATCTCTTCCTCTTTCTTTTCAATTTCATTATTCAGTTTTTTGATCTCTGCTTCGAGGTCTGCCTTCTTCTCAGCCGGTTTTTTATCTGCAACCTGAGAAGGCCTTGCAAATCCTCCTGCCCTTAGAGCTTCTTCCACCGCTGCCGCATCATCTCTCAGACAAAAAACAACCAGATAAGCTGCGTCTTTGTCCGTCCGGATAATCTCTACATCGACGGCGTCCGTTTCCCGGGCATGTGTAGCAATCCTAGCGTAAACCGTATCCGGTGCCGTATCGGCAGCCATCGTTCCCAAAAGCATTGCTACTTTGTCCGTACCTTTATAATTCATCGGCACATCCAAATTAAGCCACGGACTCAACGACTCTATCTGATTTGACAATTTCAGAATATTCGCTTTGTTCTCTGCTATCTCTTTATTCATTGCAACAAGCGTATCTGCTTTTGCGATGATCGTCTCTTTAGCTGCAACTGTGTTATTGAACTTCTTTTGTCCTACCAGCGCCTTTCCTTCAAGACTGGACAGCAGTGACTGCTTTTGTGGAGCGTACAAATCAAGAATTGCCAACGCATTCTCAGAAAGCTGCGCTTTCTTCTCAAATCCAACTTTGGCATTCTGTGTGTCCATCTTTTCAAACCCGTCATCTTCGCCGGCAACCTGGTTCATCTCTATGACGCCCATAGACTGAAGATTCTCCAAGATGTCCTTACGGTCCCGCTTCAGCGCGCAGATACTAATTCTTTGCATCTGCAATACTGCCATAGCCGTATCCCTCCTTTACCTTATTCTAAATCAATTCTGCAATTACAGAAGCTACTGCCTCTTCTTCCTTTGATCCGGCAGCCTCTTTCAAGGCGCCAATCTCCGCCTCTACTTTGGCCAGCGCGTCAGAAATAGATTTCTCCTCAATCTCATTCGCCGCTTTCATATCGGCATCTGCTTTTGCTTTTGCAGCCGTCTCAGCCTGCTGTCTGATCGCCCCTGCACTTGCAGCAGCCTTTTCAAGGATTTCCGTACTTGTTTCGGCTGCTTCTTTTATAATCTTTTCAGCCTCTTTTTCCGTCTCCTTGATGGTTTTAATGGTTTCCTCTACCATTGACTCACCACCCTTTCTTTCACCTAAAACCTTTCCTGCATTTCTGATTATAATATCATTTTCCCCGAAAGTCTACCAATTTTATTGTATTTTTGCACTTTTACATAACAAACTATATAAAAAACATACAATTTATCAGACTGCGTTCCGCTTAGATATTTACCACTCCAGCCTGTGAAGTTTCCCTTCCCGTTTCATCCCCTCAAAATTGTTCTGCCTGAGCGCTTCGTAAAGTACTACTGCCACCGAATTTCCAAGGTTTAACGAGCGTATCTGCCCCGTCATTGGAATACGGATACAATCCTCCTTATGGTTTACCAATATCTCCTCCGGTATTCCCGCGCTCTCCTTACCGAACATAATATAGCAGTCCTGTCCATAGGAAACTTCCGTATAGAGCTTCGGCGCTTTTGTCGTTGCCATAAAGAGCTTTGCACCGGAATTTCTATCCAGGAAATCATTATAATCAATGTATGTTGTGACATCCAATCGATCCCAATAGTCCATCCCGGCTCTCTTAAGATTTTTTTCATCCAGCCGGAATCCAAGAGGTTCTATGAGATGCAGCCTCGCTCCTGCCGCCGCACAGGTGCGCCCGATATTTCCGGTATTTGCCGGGATTTCCGGTTCTAAAAGCACAATATTTATCATCTTTTATCTCCTTTTTATCAAATTACCCCATTCACCTTTTTATTCTTCCGAAATATGCAGCTTCCAGATCTCATCCGGAGCCGGACGGTCAATATAACGCACATCCTCCCCGTTTCTTATGATTTTACCCTGACCATCCGTCGTCCTTCCGATAACAGATGCCATAATCTTCTCTCCAAGAAGCGCTTCCTTTAGCATATCCCCCTCTTCTGTCACAAACAGAAAACTTCCTGCCGAGACCAGCTGATAAGGATTCAGCCCAAAGTATTCACACACCTCCACTGTCTCCTGAAGAATAGAAATACGGTTCATATCCAGTTCAAGCCCGACTCCTAATTCCTTTGAAAGCTCCCATAACGCGGCAAAAATACCGCCCTGAGTGATCTGACGCAGATAGGATACACCCATCCCCCGAGCCATCTCAAGCTCCCTTCCCGCAGATAATTCTTTCTCATAAGACATGATCTGTTTCATAAATGCAGGGGTAAAGCGCTTACTAAGCATATCCGCGCGCTCTCTCGCCGCCTGAAGCATGCCATCCATACCAACCCATTTACTCAGGACAATATCTTTTCCAGCAAATTTTTTTTGCCCTGATATGTCGATTTTTCCGATTTCCTCGCATCCTCCGTCCCTCATATCCTCCTCGGGAACGGCAGCAATGCCGTCAACCGTAACAGACGGAACAGCGAGCAGAGGATTCTCAAAAATAAAAGATTCCAAAAACCCTATTTTTCTTTTGCGGCACTCTTTTTTTATTGCTTTTTCCATTGTATAGATTTTGGATTTGTCCGAATGGGGCGGATAAGTAATCCTTACCCCAATTCCGATGTCAGACGCGCCTGCCGCAATCAGAGAATTGGCCGCAGATACAAGCGCATGAAGCCCGATATGCTCTGACCATCCATAAACAACCGCCTTCTCGGCCAAAATCTGCCTGCCGTCCGTTGCTAATCTCATAACACTCTTTACTCCTTCTCTCTCCCGACAGGCTGATCCGCATCAAGAGAGCATACAATAGACATATCATCCAAGAATCGGCAGAATCGTAGTCGCAACCATTGCAACAATAATTACTATCACTACGATCGCTATAATTCTTCTCGTCTTTTTATCATTAAAATTCATCTTTCCTTCCTCCAAAAATTATATTTACCATTCTATACTTTTTATCTGCATTTTACAACAGAGTTTTTAAGTTATATCACAATTCATAGGTATATGCCTCATAACTCAACGGGTTCCTGTGCATATAATCAAACAGCACTGTCTTTTCCAGTACCGGAAAATATTCCAGATGCGTCATCTTACGCATTTGGTTCTTATCGTATCCCTCATATCCGGAAAGAAGCTTACGGCTTACCGCCTCCTCTTCATAAAATTTCCTCACTTTCTCTTTTCCAAGCAGATACTCCCCGGCAAAAGACGGACGGGTCTTGGCATTTTCCCTCAAATAATAATCATAAACCAAAAGCTCTCTAAAGTATTCTACCCGTGCCTTGTCATCTTTCTGACCAAAACTATGCTTGACAAAGTTCAGCATGATCTCATATCTTGCGCTTCTCTTATGTTGTATACGATAGAACCCTTTCTCCTCATAATAATTCCACAGTCTCTCATATATATGGTATGGCGAGTCAAACAGCTTCTCCAATGCAGACAGCGTGTTCTCAAACTGCCCGCTGTTATAGTATATTTCTACCATCTCTTCAATTCCTTTAAGCTTCAATACATCCTCGTAGGAAAGCCAATTCGTATACAATACCTCATAAGGCGGCTCACTCTTATACACCAGTCCATATTCCTCTTTTTTTCTCTCCATATAAGAACCCTTTAATACCTTCAAAAACCCCAATTGAAGCTGATGAGGCTTTAAACGGTAGACATCATCAAATGATTTTGAAAAGCTCTCTATATCCTCATACGGAAGTCCCGCTATCAAATCCAGATGCTGATGAACATTCCCCATATGCCGCAATGTCTCCACAGTTTGCGACAGCTTATCGAAATCCATCGTCCTCCGTATCTCTCTTATCGTCTTTTTATTCGTAGACTGCACACCGATTTCCAACTGTATCAGCCCCGGACGCATACTGCTTATCAGCTCAAGTTCTTCATCATTCAAAAGATCCGCCGATATCTCAAAATGAAAGTTCGTAATACCGTTGTCATGCTCCGCAATAAACTTCCATATTTCCATCGCATGACTATGGCTGCAGTTAAAAGTCCGGTCAACGAATTTAACCTGCGAAACCCTCTGTTCCAAGAAGAACGAAAGTTCTTTCTTTACAAGCGAAAGACTCCTAAATCTCAGCCTTTTATCAATAGAAGAAAGACAGTAGCTGCAGGAAAACGGACATCCTCTGCTTGTCTCATAATAAACAATCTTATGTTCAAATTCCTGCATATCTTGATAGATAAAAGGAACCTCATCTAAATTCATCGGCTCTTGCCATGCATTTTCGCAGATCGTCCCATCCTCTTTCCGAAAGGTAATGCCGCAAATCTCATCTAATGGTCTGCCCTCACATAACTGCGCAAATGTACGCTCTCCCTCGCCCCTCATCACACCTTTTACTTCTGGAAGGCGCAGCAGCACTTCCTCAGCGGCATAAGACACCTCCGGTCCGCCAAGCCAGACCAAAGTTTTCGGACACACTTTAGCAAGCTCATGTACCATCGACTCTATATAAGTCAGATTCCATATATAACAAGAAAAGCATACCATATCTGCGGATTTTTCATAAATATCTCTTAGAATATCATCCTTTTGCTGGTTAATCGTATACTCTGCGATTTCCATCTCCAAATCTTGCCTGTACACATTTTTGCCGGCATAAGCGCATAATGTATGCACAGCAAGATTAGAATGTATGAATTTGGCATTGATTGCGACAAGTAAAATCTTCATCCGTCAACACCCTCACTTTCCATCTTCTCTTCATTACGGCAAATGCATAAAAATAACCTTTCCTGATTTTCCTTAATATCTGATTTTCCTGCGGAAAATGTCCTGTAGTCTTCCGCAAAAATCTTTACTTTACCCTTCTTATTCAAAATTCTCATAATATCTTTATCACTTATTTTTGCATTAGAACGGTCATTTCCCTTATCCGCCATATTGTTGTAAGACAATAAAATGTATTTTGCATGAATGGATTCAATTAAATTTTCAAATGCTTTAGTTGCCTTCCTCGTACAATATTTGCTCTTTAATGATGTTCTGTCCATCTTTCGCGCTACACCAAATACTTCTGGTTTTTCCCATTTAGCCACATTCTCAAGCAAATGATACGCATCACAATACTGTCTGGAATTATATGGCGGATCTATATAAACTAAATCCGCTTCTATTTCAGGTGCAAGTTCATTTGTATCCATATTGTAACATACATTATCGGCGTTCAGATTAGCTTCTGGTTCCGGAACTGATAACTCTAAATGTTTTTCAAATTCCGCTCCCTGCCTGTACGCATCATAATGTCCGCATGTATTAGCAATTTTATCCATTGCATATAACAAAGAGGTTATAAGCAAAGCTCTTTCACGAAAATTGATTTTTCCGCAGTTATATCTATCTTCTATATCCCGTCTTATAAACCCTATTCTTCTGCAATCCTCAAGAGAAAAATATGTATCCGAAAAATTGTCGCTCATATAATTATCTTCAAATACACGCAGTTTATTATAGTTTGAAATAAGTTCAATTATTTTCTCTCCTGAATATGCCTCGCCGCTAAACCAAGCGACATGGCATATATAATTACTGTACATAATATCGTTCGTGATAAGTTTTTTGTCCATAAATGCAGAAGCTACTGCACCTGTACCTGCGAAAATATCCGCCACAGTATCTATATCGTCACATTCTTCCTCGACAACCTTGGTAATAAACGGCAGCAGCTTATATTTATTACCCAAATATCTACGATTATTTATCTTGGTCGTCTTATAATCTCTTGATACCTCGATCTGTTCCGCAGTGTTTTCAACTTTATTTTTCTTTCTATGTACCTGAAGCTTATGATACTTATTCCATCCCTTTGAATTTGAACCCATATTCCCTTTTCAGCCTTTCATAAATTTCAAAAGCTACTGGGCAAACTGACACCGCATCCAACGCACTATATAAACTATGTAATCTTTCTGGCAGATTCATATAAGGATACTTTTTACAGCTTTCAGGCTTGCAATCTCCCAACTTACAACTCCCATTTGAAAGCAAAAAATCACATGGTTTATGTTTTGTCTGGTAATTTCCCTCAGAATCTTTCCCCACTAGATATCGTTCAATAAAGTCTGAAGCGCTTTTTCCTAAATACAGTGCGTCTTTCTCAACATCTTCCACTGGAATACTTCCACGATACATCTTACAGCAGTTTCTGCATCTATTGCAATCGTATTGCGCAAACAACTCGTCATGTAAGTTTGCAAATTACTCATCCAATTCCTTTTCATCTGCGTTACACTGCAAAAATGTGCGAAATTCCAGTAATATACATTCGGAAATATAGCCCGCAAATAATCTATATATTCGTCTGACACACTATACAGTTTACTTTCTAAAAAAATGAGGGAGCATTACTGCTCCCTACGAGTTAAAAATCTTCCACTATCCGGCAGGAACTCTCCCGAGTTAAAAATCTTCCACTATCTGGCAGGAACTCTCCAAAAATAGTTTCCTATCTGTTTTCATTATATGCAATTATATCACAAAAATCAACAAAAATATTACAAAACCCTTGAAAAAGAGGGCACTGAAAAACTCCCACTTTTTGGCGGGAGTTTTCTCTTTCCTATTATTTATAAACAGTATATATAGATAATTACTCTAATACATACAAAGAAAATGCCACTTTACTGGACAATAGGCTCAGCCAACTTCGTGATTCTCTTGACATTTGCCACAAATGCTGTGAAATACATTTGCAGTTCCATGGCAAACAGCCCTCTCGAATCCGCTCTGCATAATCCGTGGGCTTCTTTTAATTCTCCATTCTTTTCTTCAATCCGGTGCCGAATATTTATTCGTTCCCTGAAATACTCACTTTCCTCAAATTTTAGTCTTTCTAGGTTCTTTTCGCTTGCCTGGGTAATGCTGTAACCCCGTTCCTTTGATTTCCCTCTCCCTACACGGCAGCTTTCCCTTAATGGACATATGCCATATCTGTTTGGGCGCTGCTGATCATGCCAACATTGAAAAAAGCCTAATCCTTTTTCAAAGAATCAGACTTTTTCAGTACCCTCGAAAAAACAAATTTTCAAGGGTTTTACATTGCATATAAACAATTGCCTATCTCTTGGAGAACTGCGGCGCCCTACGAGCTGCTTTGAGTCCGTACTTCTTACGCTCTTTCATACGCGGATCACGTGTCAGATAGCCGGCCTTTTTAAGAACCGGTCTGTAATCTGCGTCTGCCTCAAGAAGCGCTCTGGAGATACCATGGCGGATCGCTCCTGCCTGCCCTGTGTATCCGCCGCCCTTTACATTAACCATCACATCAAACTTTCCTTCTGTCTCTGTCAGAACCAACGGCTGCCGAACGATAACCTTCAATGTCTCAAGTCCGAGGTACTCGTCAATGTCTCTGCCATTTATTGTAATGTTGCCTGTTCCCGCTGTCAAATATACTCTTGCAACTGATTTTTTTCTTCTTCCTGTTCCATAGAATTTTGCTTTAGCCACTGTAATATCCTCCTTTCAACCTTTCCTTAAAATTTCAGTTCTACCGGCTTCTGAGCCTGCTGCTCATGATCTGGTCCGGCATATACATGAAGCTTCTTAATCATCGCTCTTCCTAAAGGTCCCTTCGGAAGCATACCTTTTACTGCAAGCTCAATCACTTTTTCAGGCTTCTTCGCCATCAATTCTGCCAATGTAGTCTCTTTCATACCGCCTACATACTCAGAATGATTGTAATAAATCTTCTGGCTCATCTTCTTGCCTGTTACTTTTACTTTCTCAGCATTTACTACGATTACATAGTCACCCGTATCTACATGCGGTGTAAATTCCGGCTTATTCTTTCCTCTTAAAACCTTAGCCACTTCAGATGACAAACGTCCTAATGTGCATCCGGCAGCATCAACTACATACCATTTCTTCTCAATCTTATCTGGATTTGCCATATAAGTTTTCATTGGTTTACCTCCTAATCAATCATTCATATATTCAGAATCAGCTATATTAGAATCAGTAAATCTCCGGGGCTATGGCGGTTTACTGTTTCTCCTTTTGTCATACTGATTTATTATATTATACGGGTTTCGGTGTGTCAACCGTTTTTAATCAATTTTTTGTCTGATTTTTATGCTGATTTTCTCTGTTTTTCGGTTAATCTGTAACATTATACCGTCACTTTGAAATTTTATAAATACGTCTTTGGAGGATGTACTAGCACAGCAGTTCATCTTTTGTTATAATAGAGGCGGCAGCATTTGCTGCACATTATCTTAATAAGGAGAGTTATAATATGTGGGTATATAACAGTGTATTTTACCAAATCTATCCGATCGGCTTCTGCGGTGCACCTGTCAGCAATGACGGCGAGTGCGTTCCTCGGATCCGCAAACTCATGGACTGGTCCGAATATCTGGGAGATCTGGGAGTAGATTCTATCCTTCTGAACCCGATCTTCGAATCTGATAATCACGGCTATGACACCCGTGATTTTAAGAACATTGACTGCCGGCTTGGAACCAATGAAGATTTTGCCGAAGTCTGCCGCTCCCTTCACAAGCATGGAGTCAACATCGTGCTTGACGGTGTATTCAATCATGTAGGCAGAGGCTTCTGGGCATTTAAAGATGTGCAGGAGAAAAAATGGGACTCCCCCTATAAAGACTGGTTCCATATTAATTTTGACGGAGACAGCGGTTATAACGACGGTTTCTGGTATGAGGGCTGGGAAGGGCATTTTGAGCTTGTCAAACTGAACCTTCAGAATCCTGCAGTTGTAGATTACTTACTGGACTGCGTAAGATTCTGGGTAGAGGAATTCGATATCGACGGACTGCGGCTTGACGTCGCATACAGCTTAGACCGCGGATTCATGCAGCGGCTGCGCTCTTTCGTACAGGAACTGAAACCGGATTTTGCTTTGATCGGCGAAGTATTATTCGGAGATTATAATCTGATCGTCAACGATTCCATGCTTCATAGCTGTACGAACTACGAATGCTACAAAGGACTTTACTCAAGCTTTAATTCCATGAACCTGTTTGAGATCGCGCATTCCCTGCACCGTCAGTTCGGAGCAGACCCTTGGTGTATCTACCGCGGCAAACATCTTATGACATTTGCGGATAACCATGATGTTACCAGACTCGCAAGTATTCTGACCAACAAGAAACATATCCCTCTCGCTTACGGCCTGTTGTTTGGCATGCCCGGCATCCCATGTCTTTATTACGGAAGCGAATGGGGACAGACCGGCAAGAAGGCGCCTGATAATGACTACGCGCTTCGTCCCTGCTTTGAAAAACCTATGCCGAACGAATTGACTGACTACATAAAAAAATTAATTTCCGTCCGTCAGAAGAGCGACGCTCTGTGCAATGGTGCGTATAAGAATATTGTGATTCAGAATCACCAGCTTGTATTCGAACGTCATTCCGATAAAGAGCATATAATCGTTGCGGTCAATGCCTCTGAAAATGCATACACCGCCTGTCACCAGGATTTGAACGGAGAAGCCAAAGAACTATTATCCGGCGATACAGTTATACTTGACGGCAAAGCTGAACTGCCGCCCTACAGCGTTCAGTACCTCTCTCTGCCAGTATAAGTCTATTACTAACTTCATAAGGTCTGCAGGCAGTTCCCTAACCGGGAATGCCTGCAGCGATCCAGCCAATATCTGCCGTATCCCCTCCAGAGACGTTTTTCATTCCTCTGCTATCGTCATAAACGCGCCAAAATATCTTTTCTATTAATATCTCCCTGTTATTATCTTTCGCCTTAATATGCCGACATATATTATAGAAGGATTCTCCAAAAATAATATGTGCTGAAACAATTTTTCGTGAATAGTATAATATAGTATTAGGAACCGATTGATACGTGAAAAATCAGTCCATATATTTTGCCAAAAAGAATACCTTATAACATATGGAAATACCTAAAATATTTTTATCTGATAAAGGGAATTTCACTAGAAATCCTCCCTTTATTTTACATATTCTTATGGAAAAAAATCTTGATTCCAGCTAGTAGATATCATATAATTATTATATCTATTGAAGCAAAAAGCATCCTATTAAGAATATGCAAGATAGGATATAGAAACCAAGTATAACTAATTAGTAAGTAAAAGAGGCGAAGAGACATGAAAATGAAGAGAACACTTTTTAAACTATTTTTAATGGCTTGCTTTTTGGCAGCCTGCTGGTCCAAAGATGCAAAGGCAGTAAATGGACAGCCGGAGTTAAATGTAAGAAACGGCGATATTTATATCGGAACGATTACCGATACGGTAGACGGTGAGACTGTCAAAAAAGAAGTCGTTGGTTATGGAACTGATTCGAATGTTACAGGCGGCATTACAGCGAACCATACAAAAGGTTATACTATAAACGGGATAATAACAAAACCAACTACTATTACCATAGATGTAGAAGGTACTGTTAATCTCACGTTCGAAAATCTGGATATGATGCGCGGCGGATTTATCGATATAAAAAGAGGTACTGTTAATGTCTCTTTAATCGGAACCAGCACGATATCGAATACTGACGTTACAACACAAGATAGTGCTATTAAGATGGCCGGTTCTTCTGTACTCAATCTTTCTTCTACCAGAAACGGAGATATTTCAATATCAGGAAGTCCTAATGCAGTTAAAGGCACTACCAACAACGACATTAATATTGCAAGCGGGACGGTTACTTTATCTGGCGGAACTGCACCGTTTAATGCAGGAAATATTTTAATAACAGGCGGCACATTAAATTGTTATGATCTCAGTTCCCAGAAAACTAATTTCGGCAGCTATGGTTTGATACAAACGGGAGGAACTGTTAATGCTGCAGGTTTAATTGAAATCGATTATAAAAATCATCAATTGACTGGCTTTGATGGCTCTGCCGCCTATACTGCATATGTTGATAATGTCCCTGATAATGATTTATCAATTTCGAATGGTAAATTACCTATTAAAGACAGCTGGTATGGTCAGTCGGTTATTTTTAATGGTTCTCAGCGTTTGGGAATCAAGATTCCTGACAGAAAAGCCGGTCCCACTGTTAAGGGCCATGCAGAAAGCCATGCTAATGTAGATGACGGTTCTATAGAAGGGTTTGATAATACTATGGAATATCAAGGCCCTTACGATACCGACAGTACATCTAACATTGATGAAACGAAATGGGAAACCACCAGCTTTGGTGATATACAAAAACTGAAACATGGATTTTATTTCGTCCGAACACGATCTACTGACAGTGCTTTTGCAAGCAAGCCAACTTTAGTCGAAATAAAAAAAGGAAAACAATTAGATATTACAATGCCTGAGTTTACTGCAACCTATGGCTATGAACCTATTTCTCCAAAAGAATTAAATATTCATAATTATGAGAACGATACGATTTCGATAGATGAAATAAGGTTAAGTAACGATAAATTTGAATTAAATCTGCCTACAAGTATTCCTCTAACCGGCAATCCTAACGCAAATGTACCGGGTAATGGTAACAGCACAACCATAACCATCAAACCAAAGGATGGTCTGGAGGCTGGTTCTCACACCGCCACTGTTACAATATCTTATATTGATCCAGATGATAAGACAGGCAAAACCAAGGTTCCGATACCTATAGATGTGACATTTACCGTAGAGAAGGCTAATCAGGTTCCTCCTACTGATACAGAATTAAAGGTAGAAAAATTTACTCATAACAGCGCGACATTAATTCCTTTATCAGGAACTGATGATGGCAAAACAATCGAATACGGTTATACCGATGATGACGGAAAAGAAGGAAAATGGCAAACTGGCACAAAAATTACCGGTCTGTCTCCAAGTACCGGCTATGTATTCCATGCACGCTATGCAGGTGATGCAAATCATAATCCTTCTGACAGCGTTTCCTCATCAAAAATCACTACTGATCCGGCTGCTTACGTTGATTATAAGGAAGGAGAATTAGTTCTTCCTGCTAATAGGAAATACACCGTTACCATAAATGATAAAAAAACCGAATATACCTCGGATGGTTATGGACGTATCAAACTTGACACTTCGCAGTTTGACAAAAAGACGCAGATAAAAATATTAGACCAGTCAAATGATGGGGAACAGACCTTAACGGTTAATCCGCCGGCTAAAGCTCCTACCACTCCGAAGGCAACCGATGAAACCATATCCGGTGCAAAGGACGGTAGTATTTCCGGTGTATCTACCGCAATGGAATACAGAATAAAAACCGGCAGAAATACTTGGACTACATGGGATTCCTTTAGCGGCAGAACCTTAGAAGATCAGGCTCCAGGCACTTATGAAGTTCGAGTTGCTGCTACAGACAGCGCTTTCGCAAGCAAAACAGTTACACTTATTATTGGAAAAGGAAGGATGCTGGATGTTACTATAACCGAGTTCGATGAGATGAAATATGGAACTGATCCTGTCTCAAGAGCAATTACCATTGAGAATCTTGACAAAGAGAATCCAGTTAATATTCAAGGCATCGCGGTTGCTTCCAATGCATTCACAATTACGGATGGCGATAAGACTATTGAAGCGCGAAAAACTTCCGATACATGGAAAGTACAGCCAAAAGCTAAACTTAACGTAGATACATATACCGCAGAGCTTACCGTAACTTATAACGATATTGTCGAAGAGGAGCCTGATGAGGAACCCGGCGATGAAACTCCGGAGCCAGATGACAACGAGCCCACAACTCCTGATGACGACACAAAAGAACCCGGCGGAGATACTCCTACAACTCCTGATGATGACACAAAAGAACCCGGCGGAGATACTCCTACAACTCCCGGTGATGAAACGCAGAATTCCGACGGCAACAAATCTAAGGTTTCCGCTCAGGCTGATGAAAATGCAGAAGAAGTTAAGACAGAGCCAAGGACTGTTACTGTTCCAGTAGAAGTTACCGTTGTAAAAGCAGATCAGGATGCTCCTCCGGTACCGGCGGAAAAAAGCAAAACCGCAACCAGCATTACTTTAGAAACGATTGCTAATAATCCTGTCAGCGGCGCTAAGGCTCAGTATAGCAAAGACGGCGGCAGAACATGGCAGGACAGCCCCACATTTACGGGACTTTCTGCTAATAGGGACTATACATTCGTAGCACGTTATGCTGAAACAGAAAATTACAATGCATCTGATATCAGCAACGGCGAAGTTACCATTACTACTTCCGAAAAGAATGACGATGACTCAAAATCAGACGGTGTAAAATCCCAGACAACCGATAAGAACAATTCTAATGGTACTAACGGCAATGGTAACGGCACGA
The DNA here is from genome assembly GCA_946558695.1 of uncultured Lachnospiraceae bacterium. Taxonomy (GTDB): domain Bacteria; phylum Bacillota; class Clostridia; order Lachnospirales; family Lachnospiraceae; genus MD308. The sequence continues at coordinate 2,820 of CAMNTQ010000036.1, read as the reverse complement.
ACGGTAATGGTTCTAATACTAATGGTACTAACGGCAGCGGAACAGGTACTAACAACGGTTCTGGCACGAACGGCTCAGACGGTTCATCTTCAAACGGGGTTCTGTCTTCCGCCAAGACTGGTGACCTCAACAATATCCAGTTATGGGTTGCCTTGATGATCGGCTCTTATCTGTCATGTGCTATTATTATAAAGAACAGGCTAAAAAAATCTAATTCCTAAATATTTTTTCGGATAGAAGAATTAGGGGACGGCAATGCCGTTCCCTAATTTTATTCCTATATATTCGAGATCCGATCATAACAACGATTCAAGGCAGTATTCAGCAACCTTGATTTTTTTATAGCAATTCCGTTCTATTTGTGCTAGAATAAATTCAAAGCATTATATTTCTAATATTCTTTACGTTTCACACCATTCTACTATCTACAGTTCTTTTAGAAATCTTCAATGCTTGTAATTCCGCAAAAAAGCAGTGAGGATTCTTAAAAGCTGATATTAGAGTCCTCACATCTAAAAAGGAGGGCAAAATTTGACAGTTACAGTTACCTACAAAGACAGGATATTCCGCATGATATTCAAGCAAAAGAAAAATTTCCTTGATCTTTACAATGCTATGAACAACAGTAATTAACAAAAGATAAGAATCTTTTCGGCACAAAACTTATCAGGATACCTCAGCCTAGGTTTGTGGTGTTCTATAACGGTATCGCAAAAGTCCCGGAAAGATTTACCTTGAAATTATCGGATATGTTTGACCATTCCGATGGACAGGCTGCTCTGGAACTGGTTACTCAGGTGTTTAACATTAACCTCGGATACAATAAAGCTTTGATGGAGAGATGCCGGACACTGCATGATTACGCCGTCTTTGTAGACTTGGTACGCAGATATCGCAAGGAAACATCCTTAGACGCAGCCGTAGAAAAAGCCATTGATGAATGCATCTCTAATGCTGTGCCGGGTGATTTTCTAAAAGAAAACAGAGCGGAGGTATTAAAAATGGGGCTTTACGAATACAACCAAGAAGATCATATACGGATGGAGCGCGAAGATGCCAGAGAAGAAGGACGGGCAGAAGGCAGATCTGAAGGAGTTCTCTATAGTCTGACATCCATCATCCGAAAAAAACATCTAAAGGGAAAGTCATTAACAGAGATTGCGGATGAATTAGAAACAGATACAGACAATATCAAAGATATCTATGAATGGATGAATCAAGAGATGGATGATGAATGGATTGTCAATAAATTGTTGAAACAAACTCATTAAGCAGAGAGCGTCTTGGTCGCTCTCTGCTTCGCACTTTCTGCTATAATGCCTGCAGGATCATAATATGATACTCCTCATCTCTGATTATTCTTTCTAATACAGCATTCACGCAGTCATCATTTATCATCTTTATATGCATTTTATACTGGTTAATAGCCTGTTTCTCAGCTTCAATATCGGCCATTACCATTTTTCTGACATTTGAGGGAATGTCAAGATACTCCGGTGTCCACATCTTCTGTCTCCCATTGTGGAATTTCGCTGTGTAATCTACATTTCCTCCTAATAAGCAGATCAGCGCTCCGAGTTTCTGCAGATGCATCATCTCCGCCATCGCTATTCCGAGAAGCGTTTTTGCCACCTGACAGTTCTCCCCTGATATTCTGTTTTCATTATTAATATACTGCGTAATTGCAGACAGTTCAGATACAGCGCCGCAATAATCAATACTGAGCAGATTTGCATAAGCTGTATTCCTTTCCCTCACTCGAACGGGAGGATACGCAAGATCCATCATAATTGGTTTTAATCCCATAAAACTGCAGTCATTAACCAGTAATGCCGTTCTCTTTTCTTCCATAACATACATTTCTCCTAATAAACGTTATATAATAATATATTAAAACTTTACTGTAGTGTGAATGGCATATTATTGGGCATAAAATTATATGCAGATTGATTTATACTTTTCTGGAAATTTAATTCTACTTGCGCTAGAATATATAACGGTTACAACTCTTGAGAATGCTATCTATTGACAAAGGGCACAGTTTAACGAATGCATCTCCAAAGGTGTGCTGGGTAATTTTCTAAATGAAAACAGAACGGAGGTATTAAAAATAAGGCTTTACGAATAAAACCAAGAAGAACATATACGAATGGAGCGTGAAGATGCCAGAGAGGAAGGGCGGGCAGAAGGCAGATCTGAAGGTTTGGCAGAAGATCGGGCGAAAGGCAGATCCGAAGGAGTCCTCTATAGTCCGACATCCATCATCCGCAAAAAATATCTAAAGGAAAAGTCATTAACAGAGATTGCGGACGAATTGGAGACAGGCACAGATGATATCAAAGATATTTATGCATTGATGATACAAAATCCGTGGATGGATGATGAATGGATTGTCAACAAACTATTATCTAAATGTGAAAAACGGCATGAAACCTGATACGCTACCGTTCGATTCCATGCCGTAAAATGCGGATGACAGGACTTGAACCTGCACGGGAATCCCACTAGATCCTAAGTCTAGCGCGTCTGCCAATTCCGCCACATCCGCATATGATTATATTGTCCTTACTGAGCGTGCGGGGATTCGAACCCCGGACAACTTGATTAAAAGTCAAGTGCTCTACCGCCTGAGCTACACGCCCGTATAAACTGGGCTAGTTGGATTCGAACCAACGAATGCAGGAGTCAAAGTCCTGTGCCTTACCGCTTGGCGATAGCCCATTATTTTTCTTTTATCCAAACTTATTATCAAATAATAATCCCGAATAAAAAAAAGAAAGGTGGGTAAAGGGACTCGAACCCTTGATATCCAGAACCACA
>CAMNTQ010000035.1 GCA_946558695.1 uncultured Lachnospiraceae bacterium | reverse complement strand
AACATTGAAGAAAAGAGAAACACCTTATGACAGAGATAGCTTTAAGCGTATTCTGACACTTTCCGAAGATGAAGATATACAGAAGCGGTGGAGATATTTTTTGAAAAATATGAAAGATGATACGCTGGAGTTTGCAGTGGTTATTAAGGAGATGCAGATATTTCTTGAGCCAGTGTTTGATGTTATTGTGAATGAGGAAGAATGGCAAAAGATGTGGAATAGTAAAGTAATTAAATGGGATAATACCTCTGCTATTCATGTCTATCGTGAATAAATGAAGGTGGATATTCAATATGTTGACATTTACTGAATTAAATAAGCCACGTATAGATATTGAACTATATGGGACAGATACATATATTCCACCCATTGATAAAGTTCGTGTTATGGATGAAGACTCATTTGAACAATTTACATTGGAATGGCTGTATGGATGTAAAAAAGATAAATATTCTTCAATAAAAAGAATCGGAGGAGCAGGTGATAAAGGCAGAGATGTAGTTGCATATTATAACGATGGCTCTGTGGATTACTATCAATGTAAACATTATAATACTGCACTTGCTCCATCAAATTATTATTTAGAATTAGGAAAACTTTGCTACTACACCTATAATAAAGAAATTCCAATGCCTAAAGAATATTATATTATAGCTTCAAATGATGTGGGGACATCTTTACAAGACTTGCTTGATAATCCAATAAAACTACTATCGAAACTTAGACAAAACTGGGATAATTATTGTAAAAGAACATCTTGAGTATAGTTTTATTAATGATTTAAACAGTAGTATTTCTTCATTTCTTGAGGATTGCAAATATGATAACTTGCTTTCTGTGATGTTTGATAAATCATCTATGGATATTGTTGTAAATGGCAAGAAAAAAGGCTCAAATGGTAAAGGATATAAAAGGGAATTCAAACAATTGTTATTGAAAATGAAATACCAGATATTGATTATAAAGATGTAAAAATTATTCATTTTACCAAGGAAAAAGATAACGGAAGATATGGTTTTTTGATGAATGTAGTCGAGTAACATCAGTTTCTATTTGTTTGGCTTAAATTGATAGTGGAACATTTCTGCAACCATCAACCCAGAGAAGCATCGGTAATGTTCCACTTACTGTATTTTGGGACGGCATGAAACGGAAAAGACGATAACTATATATGGCGTTGCTTCAACGAGATTTGAAATTGTTCGATTTGATTCGCTTGATTTTTTTGCGTTGAATAGATATCATGTAGTAAAGCATAATTGAAGAAATAAAAATTACAGGAGGCTGCAATATGAGATACATACAGGTTGTCTTTAGCCCAACCGGAGGAACGCAGAAGGTCGCGGATGCGGTGACGGAAATATGGGGAAAACAAGTTGACAGGGTTGATCTTACGGACGCGGAGGAGGACTTTTCCAAGGTGGTATTTGAAGAAGGGGATGTTGTGCTGGCCGCGGTTCCTTCTTACGGTGGCCGTGTCCCGGAGCTTGCCGTAAAACGGCTTGGGCAGATACAGGGCGGCCGTGCGCGGTGCGTCATTGTCTGCGTATATGGAAACCGGGCTTATGAAGATACTCTTGCGGAGTTACAGGATGTTGCAGAAAAATGCAGTTTTCGTGTGATGGCTGCGATTTCCGCAGTGGCGGAACACTCTATCATGCATCAATATGCTGCCGGAAGGCCGGATGAGCAGGACATCACGGAACTGCATGAGTTTTCAAAAAAGATTCTGAAGAAACTGAAAGAGGATGGGACGGCATCCAGTCAGCTTAAGATTCCGGGAGATCGTCCATATAAAAAGGAGGCGGGAGTGGGACTGGTTCCGAAGGCGGATAAAAAATGTACAGGATGCGGGCTGTGCGTGAGAGATTGTCCCGCACAGGCAATCAGTAAAGATAATATAAAAAGCGCCGATGCAAAGAAGTGTATATCATGCATGAGGTGCGCCGTACGCTGTCCTGAATCCGCAAGAAAAGTGAATAGTGCAATGGTTTCTGCCGCTGCGCTTGTGATGAAAAAAGCCTGTTCTGTGAAAAAGGGGAATGAACTTTTTCTATAGGCATGGCCCTTATCAATGAAAATGTGATTTCTATAGAGGTGAAATTTTGAGTAAAGTTATTATGATGTGCGGAGTATGCGGTTCCGGGAAAACTACTTACGCAAAGGAGAAAGAAAAAGAAGGATATATCAGACTTTCCATTGATGAGGAAATGTGGAAACTCCACGGAAGAAAGGGAGTTGATTACCCGGATAACCAATACGATGAATTGTCAGACAAAGTAGAAGCAGCTCTTCGTCAAAAAATGTTAGGTCTTATTAAAGATGAAAAAAATATTATTTTGGATTTTAGTTTTTGGAATAAAGAAAGCCGAGACTATTATAAGAACATAATTGCTAATGCGGGCGGTACAGTGGAACTTGTATATTTAAAGGCGAGTAAAGAAATATTAAAAAGAAGATTGCGGCAGAGAAATTTGTCTCTTCATGCAAACTCCCCATTTGTAATAAGTGATGAAATATTAGAACACCATTATCATAATTTTGAAGAGCCGCATGAGGAGGGGGAAATTGTTTTGGTACAGTAATCTCATGGTTAAAAATATGTAAGGAGTTAGGGTGATTACTTATCGCCTCTCTTTTTTGTGCAAGGATAGAGAGGAAAAAATGAAGCAGCTGCATTATAATGATAAAGATAAATTTATGTCCACAGAACACAATGTGTGCGGTAAGGAGGTATCTCATGGAATGGGCCTACAGATTAAACCAAAGTATGAAGTATATCGAGGAACATTTGACAGGCGAAATTGACTATGAACAGCTAGGACGGATCGCCTGCTGTTCTGCCTATCACTATCAGAGGATGTTTACTTATATGGCGGGCATTACTCTGGCAGAGTATATCCGAAGAAGAAGGATGTCTTTGGCGGCGGTAGATTTGCAGGGCGGAGACGAACGGATTATTGATATTGCAGAGAAATACGGCTACCGTTCCCCGACTGCGTTTAACAGGGCTTTCCAGTCTTTTCACGGGATAGCCCCATCGTCCGTGAGGGATGAGGGCGTATCCGTGAAATCTTTTTCTCCCATTGTGTTTCGGATTGCTGTGAAAGGAGCTGCAGAAATGAATTATAGAATCGAGACAAAAGAAGCATTCCGCGTTATCGGCATATCTGCGCCGCTTGATAAGGAAATTGAAAATAATTTTATGGTTGTGCCAAAAATGTGGCAGGAGGCGTCTGTAAACGGAACAATACAGAAACTGGCAGGAATGATGGATATGCCGCCAATGGGGCTTTTGGGCGTGAGTGTCTGCAATGATGAAGAACAGTGGAAGTATTTTATTGCCGTCTCCAGTACAAAGGAAAGCGGGGAGTTTGAAGAATATACCGTGCCTGCGTCTGCTTGGGCAATCTTTTCCGGAACAGGCACAAATCAGTCCATACAGGAATTGGAGCAGCGGATTATAACGGAGTGGCTTCCGACCTCCGGATATGAATATGCCGACGCTCCCGATATTGAGGTTTACTTAAATCCAGATCCGCAGAACGCGCAATATGAGGTATGGATACCTGTAGTAAAGAAAAAGGCGTAACGGAGGATTTTATGGACGAGAAATTTAATTTGTTTATGGAAACGGTTGACGAAAATTTCCGCGGCTTTGTAGATCAAATCAACGCGTATCTGACAAAGAACGGATGTAAATGCGACATAAAATCGCAGAAAAGCGGCTATGTTGTGTCCTATCTATTAAACAGCAGCAAGAGGACTCTGGCAACATTCGTATCCCGAAAAACGGGGATGAAGCTCCGCATTTACCCTGAACATATAGGGGAATACGAGGACTTTCTTGACATTCTGCCCGAAAAGGTAAAAAAGGAGATCAAGAAGGCGTCCGTCTGCAAACGGCTGATCAATCCCGGCGACTGTAATCCGAAATGTGTAATGGGGTATACTTTTTCGCTGGATGGCGAGCGGTATCAGAAATGCCGTTATATGGCGTTTCAGCTTACGTTGAGTGAGGAAAACAATCCATACATAAAGCAGTTTTTAGAGAAAGAGTTAAGTAGAAAATAAATATTAAGTTGTTATAAAAACAGAACTGTTTGAAAACAGAATGATTGAAAAACATAGCAAGAATCATGAAAAGACAGAAAGCTCCTTGTGCTACAATATCTCACTGAAATACCGGAAAGGTATACCTCTATGCCCGCAAAGCATGGGCAGGAAAGAGGGAGGAGGAAGCTAAATGCAAGGTCAGACAGTACGAGTTGTTTCAAAGGTTATCCGTTATAACGAAGAACATCTGTATGAAAAGACGGATTTAGAGATGGCGGCATCGGCGCTGCACTATTCCAAGTATTATCTGCATCGGATCTTTACAAGAACCGTCGGTCTGACGATCCATGACTACACAAAGCGGCGGCAGCTTACAGAAGCGGTAAAATTTCTTGTGTTTTCCGAAAAGCCGATTATTGAGATTGCATTTATGAGTGGATATGAAAGCCAGCAGGCATTTACGGATATTTTCAAAGCGATGTATAAGATTTCGCCTTCGGTTCATCCCCAGTATCGGCGTCTCGGTATTACAAAACTGTTCCTTAATAAGCTGGCAGAGGAATTGCTTTATGGGAAAGAGATTACGGTGACAACATACCGTGCGGGCGATAAGGCAGATACGGGCTGGCGGGAAGAATACCGCCGTCTTGGATTCGCAGAACGGGAACTGCTCGTGGAATATGGGTATCCGGCGCAGCGTTTCGTGCTTCCTTTGCAGAATAAAGAGGAGTTCCCCTTCGGGGATACCTCTATGCCCTATCCCTTATCCGGTTTGCCTTCCCAAGCATGGTGAAGATGCTGTTTATGGGATTATACACCATTGTAGACACGATTTTCGTCGCGCGGTTTGTAGACGCGAATGCCTTATCGTCCAACAATATCGTCTGCCCTGTCATCAATCTGACCGTCGGTCTGGGGACGATGCTTGCGGCAGGCGGCAGCGCGGTCGTTGCACAGAAAATGGGGAATGGAAACATAAGGGAAGCAAGGAGCAATTTTACATGGATTGTCGCGGCAGGGGCGGTTATGGGGCTGCTGATTACGGCACGGCTTGGTGAAAGACAAAGATTATTTCGTGCTGACAACGAATGTTGACCATCGTTTCCAGAAGGCCGGATTTGATAAGCACCGGCTTTTCTACACACAGGGGGATTACGGGCTGTTCCAGTGTAGCAGGCCGTGCCATCAGAATACTTACGCCAATGAGGCTGTCATTCGGGAAATGATGAAAGCGCAGGGCTATGGTATCGATACGGATGGGACATTGATTCTGCCGGAAGGCGCAGCACCTAAAATGATGGTTCCGTCGGACATTGTTCCTCATTGCCCGAAGTGTGGGGAGCCCATGAGCATGAACCTCCGGGCAGACCATGCTTTTGCAGAGGATGAAGGATGGTATCTGGTTTCGGAGCGGTATGCAAAATTCTTGTGCAGACATCAGAATATGAAGGTGCTGTTTTTAGAGGCAGCGGTCGGGTTCAATACGCCGACAATAGTAAAATACAGCTTTTGGCGCATGACGCGCGAATGGAAAGATGCTGTTTATGTCTGCCTGAACTATGGAGAGGCATGTGCACCGGATGAAATAGAAAAGAAATCTATTTGTATCAATGGAGACATCGGAGAAGTTTTGGATCAGCTTTAGGTAAAAATGGTATAATCTTTTGGGAGGTGGTAATGATAAAGCTGGAACATGAGTATTTATATAAATTATTGGAATTGCCGCAGGAAGCCAGACACTTACTGGATAGATATGGAGCCGAAAGAACACAGGAAATACCAAAGGATATCTATTGTAAACTGTTTGTGCGGGAAAAATGGGACGAAGGAGTCAAGGAACTTCAAAGTTATCTGGGGGATGATTCTGCAGGTATGAAGATCTTGTGGGAGCAGTTGGATATTCTTTGCTGTTATACCTATGGTGAATATGTGAAACGGGGAATTAGCGAAGAAATATTTGCTGCCACCATGAAATTCTGCACCAGATTCTTATATGGACACTATGCTGTTCATGGAACCTTCAAATATGTGTGGGCATGGTGGTTTCCCAGACAAATGACGCTTCAGGAATTTCGGCTCGGTGCATTGGAGTATGAATTTGTTGATGGCAGAGAGCGGGAAATCGCTATACATATTCCATCGGATGCTGATATGAGTATGGGTTCCATTCAGGCATCGCTGTCCGCTTTCTGTTCTTTTAGAGAGACTTATTATGAAGATTGGAAGGATGTCAGGCTGACGTGCGATACATGGATGCTTATGCCGGAACTGCGGGAGTTTCTTAGCGTAAATTCCAGAATTGTCGCTTTCCAAGAATTGTTTCAGATCGATCAGATTGACCGGGAAGCGACTTGGTATATGGAGTGGATTTATCCGGGACATGATACGGCGAATGATAGCTTGCAAGAAAAGACGGTTCTTCAAAGAGCGTTGAAACAATACCTTTTGAACGGGAAGAAATTCGGTGTTGCAAAGGGACATATGTTTCTGCCCGGCCGCTGAGTCCCCGCATCACAGCTGCGGAGCAAGGAGTTTTCCGGTGTTGCTTGGCAGTATAGGAAAAATATAGAAGAACTAAAAAAACAATACAGCAGTAACAACCGCAGCCAAGCCTAAACGCTTGGCTCTTTACATATGCTCATTTTTCGGAAACTTATCCTTAACTTTTCGTTCTTTCGTTATATGGTACAAACATCGGCTCATACATTAAGGATGAGGGAGGTGCCTGTTGTATGAAGCACAGAGAATTTGTCTATGTCGGCGAACCTGTTTTCGAATTGAATGAGCAAAAGCATGCAGCATTTCTTATGAATATTCAAACGGCAATCCTTTTATCGCTGGAAAAACGGAATCTGCTGACTGCATCCCAGCGGGAACGCTGTGTGCTTGAGCTTGAAAGGCGGCACAGCTCAAAGCAGGTAAGGGGAAGGCATCACAATGAATAGATACGAACGGTTAAATCAAGAGCGAAAAATTGAAGAGAAGAAAAAGCGTGTGGCGGCGTATTGCCGTGTATCGACAGACAATGAAGACCAGGCGAATTCTTTTGAAAGCCAGCGCAGATTTTTTAAGCAGTATATTGAACGCAATCCCGATTGGGAGCTTTACAAAATATTTGCAGATGAAGGCATATCCGGCACGAATACGAAGAGACGGAAGGAATTTAACCGTATGATTGCGTGTGCCAAGAACGGAGATTTTGATTTGATCATTACAAAAGAGATCTCCCGTTTCGCGAGAAATACTCTGGACAGTATTTACTACACCCGTGACCTTAAAAGGCACGGGGTGGGCGTTATCTTTCTGAATGATAATATCAATACTTTAGACGGCGATGCGGAGCTTCGGCTTGCCATTATGTCCTCGATTGCGCAGGAAGAGAGCCGTAAGACTTCCGAGCGTGTGAAGTGGGGGCAGAGGCGCCGGATGGAAGAGGGCGTGGTATTCGGAAGGGATATGCTGGGCTATGATGTCCGCGGCGGCAAGATGTATATCAACGAGGAGGGAGCACAGATCGTCCGCCTTATTTTCCACAAATTTGTCAATGAGAAGAAAGGCTCCCATGTCATCGCCCGGGAGCTTCGGGAGGCAGGAGTGCGGCCCGAAGGCCGTGTGAAAGGGTGGCACAATACAGTGATCTTGCGCATTATCCGCAATGAAAAATATTGCGGTGATCTGGTACAGAAGAAAACCTATACTCCTGATTTTCTTTCCCATGAAAAGAAAGTAAACCTCGGGCAGGAGGAATTTATCATTATCAAAGACCATCACGAGCCTATTATACCCCGTGCAGTGTTCGATGAGGCAAACCGCATTTTAGAGGAGCGCTCTTTGTCTCAGGAGGGAAGAGCAAAATACAGCAACCGTTATCTTTTTTCCGGGAAGATCAAATGCGGATGCTGCGGGAAGGGCTATGTGGCAAGATATAAGACAAGAAAGAACGGGGGCGTTTATAAAGCCTGGCGCTGCAGCGAGGCGGCAAAGCATGGGAGACCTCATGTGGATAAGGCAGGGGCTAAGGTCGGATGCAAAAGCAATACCATCCGTAATGAGGATGTGCTCCAAGTCATGCGCCTTGTCACCAGGAGCCTGCAATATAATAAGGAAAAGATTGCAAATCATCTGCTTTCCGTTATTAAGCCGGTGATTGCTGCGGATATGACGGGTACGGATGCCGGCAAGTTAAGGGCTCAGATTAAGGACGTCGAGGACAGGCAGACGAGACTGCTCGATGTTTACATGTCCGGAGATATAGATAAAGAAGAGTTTTTAGCAGCGCGGTCTAAGTGCGAGGCTGAGATCAGAGGGCTTCGATCTGTCCTTGACAGTATTGATGAGCAGCAGACAATGACAGGACAGCACAAGATCGTACGTGAGATTGAAAAAGCCGTCCATGAGCTTATCGCTGGCGTTGAGTATGAAGACGAGTTTTACAGGCAGATTCTGGATAAAATTGTTGTGGGCAGTCAGGGCGGTATGGATGTCTATTTGAATATGCTCCCTGGCAAATGGAGCTATAAAGCCGTGGAAACGTCAAAAAGGCATTAGGCTTTGTTGGATTCCCGGCATTGGCTGCGATAGGCCATGGGGCTCATTCCCTGGATCCGGCGGAAGCTCTGGGAAAAATAGCTGGGTGAGGAAAAGCCCAGCATGCCGGCAATCTGGGAGAGGGACATGCGGGTTTCTGCCAGGAGGTACAGGCTCTCCTGGATTCGGCAGGACAGCAGGTAATTGATAGGTGAAGTGCCGTATTCCCGGCTGAAAACATGGACCAGGTAGTACTTGCTTACATGGGCTACGGCAGCTAAGTCATCCAGAGTCAGGCTCTCTTTGAAATGATTTTCGATATAACGGCGCACTATAGCACATTCCTTGCTGGATTTATGGACGGACGGCACGAAGGTGACGGTAAACTGGCTGCGCCGCATGAGCAGGAGCAGTACCACCTCCAGCAAATCCTGACAGATAGTACTGTAGCCGGGAAGCTTATTTTCGATTTCTTTTAAAAGGCGGCGCAGATAGAACAAAATCTGGTCTCCGTCGGTCTGGAAATGGATAATGGAATATCCGTCCCCTCCGTCATCTCCGGAAATGGCCTCCAGTCCGTCTACGCCCATGACAATGTACTCCAGGGGTTTGTCTTCAGAGCTGATTTCCGTGTGCTCTGTGCTGGGATTGACGATGATTACGTCATTGCTGCCGATAGGTACAGTCTTATCTGTGAGACTTAAGAAGCCGGAACCTCCTGTGACGAAGAACATTTCGGCACATGGATGGGTGTGGAGGATAGAGTGCCACTCGGGGCTGTAGCGGGTGACGCTGACATAGAGAAGCTTGGTGACGGAGCGGTCTACCGGGGTGACTGTCAGAGGATCAAGGACATAGTGGCTGGTACTCATAAAAACGGCCTCCTTTGGCGGGGCGGATGTCTAACGGTGCCCCTCAGATATCTTGCAAATAATATAAAAATGAGCAATAAAAATAAAGTGACAGACAATATATATAAAAATATTTTTTGATATATGTCCTATGTAATGACTTTATTATAATATTCAACTGTAAAAATGGCAAGAGCAAGCTCCTGATATATAAAAAATAAGTGGATTCTATCAAAAATAGAAGAAGAGAAGAAGAAAAGCTCCCGTCAACCTGTATAGAGCTGCGGGAAAATATAAGGATTTTTTCACAAAAATATCCAAAACGAGCAAGATATATAAAAAAGTAAGCAACATCGGTATTGGAAAAAACAGGTGTGGTTGTTATACTTAGAATGAACAGTTAAGAGGGTTATAAGAACCTGAGAAACACAAATCTAAAACAGGAGGTAGAAAAATTATGAAAAAGAAAAAGATACTCAGTATCCTTTTAGTGTCTGCAATGACCGTATCTATGTTTGCCGGGTGCGGCAAGAAACAGGAAGCGCCTGCTGAGGGAGAGTCCTCAGGGGATTCCAAAGAAGGAGGCATTACCGTAGCCGCTATCGAGACTGCTTACGGCAGCAAGATGTGGGAAGATGTATGCGCAGCCTTTACGGAAGAGACGGGCGTTAAGGTAGAGCTGATCACAGATAAGAATCTGGAAGATGTGATCGGGCCATCCATGCAGGCAGGAGATTACCCGGATGTAATCCATCTGGCAACCGGCCGTGAGAAGGCGCTCACAGAGACTTTTATCAAGGATCAGAATATTGTGGATATCACGGACGTTCTGTCTATGACAGTACCGGGCGAGTCCGAAAAAGTAGGCGATAAGATTGCCGGCGGCTTTACCGAGACAAGCCTGACCAATCCTTACGGAGACGGCAAGACATATCTTGCTCCGATGTTCTACTCTCCCTGCGGTCTGTTTTACAATGCGGGGCTGATGAAGGAGAAAGGCTGGGAGATGCCGGCTACATGGGATGAGATGTGGGAGTTGGGAGATAAGGCTAAGAAAGAGGGAATCTCTTTGTTCACTTATCCTACAACCGGTTATTTCGACGCATTTTTCTATGCGCTGATGTATTCTGTGGGCGGCCCTGAGTTCTTTGACAAAGCAACCAATTACGAAGAAGGCATCTGGGATTCCGAGGAGGCAAAGACCTGCTTTGATATCGTATCAAAACTGGCCAGCTATACAGAGCCTACCACACCTTCCCAGGCAAATGACCAGGATTTCACGAAGAATCAGCAGCTCGTGCTTGATAACAAGGCTCTGTTCATGCCGAATGGAACATGGATCGTAGGCGAGATGGCAGAGGCTCCGAGAGCGGAAGGTTTCGAGTGGGGCATGACTGCTCTTCCGGCAGTAAAAGAGGGCGGCGACAGCTACAGCTATACATGGTTCGAGCAGGCATGGATTCCAGGCGGCGCAAAGAATCAGGATGATGCGAAGCAGTTTGTTGCATTCCTGTACAGCGACAAAGCATGTGAACTTTTCGCAGGCGCTGTAAACGCAGAAGGCGAGCCGGCACCGGCTATTCAGCCTGTACTTGGTATTGCTGACACATTAGAAGGCGACAATCAGATGTTCTATGGCATCTATGACAATGGCGCAAAGGCTGCTATGGGTAATTTTGCTGCATATGACAGCGGAGTTGTAGGAGTAAGCAACCGTGAGGTATGGTTCGATCCGGTTAACTCTCTTGTATCCGGCAATATCACCGAGGAAGAGTGGATTGAAGGAATCAAGAAGAACAATGACCAGATGCGCGAGAATCTGATCAAGTAGTAAAAAGTGAATGAAGGAATGGCGGTGGCAGGCTGTTCACCGCCGTTTTTTTAACAAGAAACAGAAAGATCCCAAAGGGGGAAAGGAGTTCTGGCCTATGAAGAAAGGTTCAGGCCGCAGCAGATTTGTATTTTTATGCGCGGCGCCCGCAGTGCTGCTGTTTATGATTTTTATGATCATTCCTACGATAAATGTATTTCGCATGTCGCTGTTTCGGCGCAGCGCTTATTCTGTTAATGAGGAGTTTGTAGGGATAGAGAATTTTGCGCGTCTTATGAGCGATGAGAATTTTATCCGCTCTATGCAGAACACGATCCTTCTGATCGTGGTGGTGACTATCGTCACATTTGCTTTTGCGCTTGTGTTCGCAGCGATCCTGACCAGAGAGGAGATTAAGGGGCAGAATTTTTTCCGGATTATCTTTTATATCCCGAATATTTTGTCTGTAGTAGTAATTTCAGCTATTTTCAGCGCTATTTATGATACCAATAACGGTATGCTGAACAGCCTGCTGTCCCTGCTTTCAGGGAAAACGGTGGCAATTTTGTGGAAGGGAGAGACTGTAGTCATGACCAGCCTTATTGTTGCCATGATCTGGCAGGCCATCGGTTATTATATGGTCATGTATATGGCGTCCATGGCCAGTGTTCCCCAGAGCCTGTATGAGAGTGCGGGACTGGACGGGGCGGGCCGAATCACACAGTTCTTCCAGATTACGCTGCCGTTAATCTGGACGAATATCCGTACCACGCTGACATTTTTTATCATCAGTACGATCAACATGGCGTTCCTTTTTGTAAAAGCTATGACTTCCGGCGGGCCAAACGGTGCCTCCGAGGTGGCGCTGTCCTATATGTACAAGCAGGCTTACACGAACTCTTCCTATGGCTACGGAATGGCGATAGGCGCGCTGGTCTTCCTGTTTTCCTTTGGATTATCGGCGCTTGTGAATATGGTTACCAGGCGTGAACCGCTGGAATTTTAAGGAGGATAGTCAATGGAACAGACGAAAAAATCATCGGCCGAACGGCTGTATAAAGTATTTATCTATGTGGCGCTGATTACCCTTGCAATCTCCATCTTTGTGCCGGTGGCCTGGGTGTTTATGGCGTCTGTCAAGGAGAATAGTGAGTTTTACGGAAATCCGTGGGCAATGCCCGCCGGATTCTATATCCAGAATTTTGCCGATGCCTGGGGAAAGGCCAGGATGGGCGAATATATGCTGAATTCTGTTCTGGTCACGGCGTTGGCCCTGCTGATATTGCTTGTAGTGGCTCTTCCGGCGGCTTACGTGCTGTCCCGTTTTGAATTCAGGGGACGGAAATTTTTAAATGCGATTTTTATGGGAGGCCTTTTTATCAATGTAAATTATATTGTAGTGCCTATCTTTCTCATGCTGGTGGACGGCGACAAATTTTTGATGGGAATCGCAGGGAGCGGTTTTCTGCTCAACAATATTTTTGTGCTGTCTTTAGTCTATGCGTCTACGGCGCTGCCCTTTACTATTTATCTTTTGTCAGGGTACTTTTCTACGCTGGCTCATGATTATGAAGAGGCGGCCTATATTGACGGGGCCGGTTATGGAAAGACTATGATAGGGATCATCTTCCCTATGGCACAGCCATCCATCATTACCGTGATCTTGTTCAATTTCCTGTCTTTCTGGAATGAGTACATCATTGCCATGACGCTGCTGTCGGATCCAAAGGGCGGAAAGACGCTGCCGGTGGGACTTATGCAACTGACTCAGGCGCAGCAGTCGGCGGCTCAGTACGGCCAGCTTTACGCAGGCCTTGTACTTGTTATGCTGCCCACCCTGATTCTTTACATATGTGTACAGAGAAAGCTGACGCAGGGTATGACACTGGGCGGACTGAAAGGGTAAGGTGAGAGTATGAGATTTTGGAAAGAGCACGGGAATTTAAGAATTATTATTATGATCGTATTCTTTGCGGCAGGACTGGCAATGGTGATCGGAGGATGGAAGATGACGGGAAAGATGACGGGGCTTGGGATTATGATCTTAGGACTGGTGCTTCTTTTGTCGGCGCTTATGATTTACAATAAGCCGTTTGAAGATCCGAAGCGCTAGAAATAACGCAAAGGAACAGGTTTTATCACTATAAAAAGAGAGAGGATTACCAAGGTATAGCAGATGAGCGAGCAGATTGAGAAGAGTGGACGGGTTACGATTCCCACCGATGTGGATGTGGTTCCGGAGACATTGGAATTATTAAAACGCTGGGGAGCGGATGCCATCCGTGATTGTGACGGCACAGATTATCCAAAGGCTCTGAAAGAGGTGGATGCAAAGGTATATTCTACCTATTACACTACCAGAAAGGACAATGCCTGGGCTAAGGCAAACCCGGATGAGGTGCAGCAGTGTTATATTATGACCGGCTTTTATACAGCTGGGGAAGAGTCTCTTCGGATTCCGCTGATGAACGGTATCAGCCGGGAGCTTCTTAAGGTCAATACGAGGGATGATATCAAACGCTGGTGGGAGGTCATGGATCGGACAGAGGGCTGTCCGGTGGATCCGGATTCCTGGGAATATGTCCCGGAGGAGGAATGTGTCATACTGCCGGCTCCGAAAGCCTGGCATGAGTATACAGTCAGCTTCTTGGCGTATCTGATCTGGGACCCGGTGCATATGTACAATGCGGTCGTGAACGACTGGAAGGATTTTGAGCACCAGATTACCTTTGATGTGCGCCAGCCAAAGACAAGGGCATATACGATGGAGAGGCTGCGCCGGTTCGTGGAGGAGCACCCGTACGTGGATGTGATCCGTTACACCACATTTTTTCACCAGTTTACGCTTATTTTTGACGAGCTGAAGCGGGAGAAATATGTGGACTGGTACGGCTATTCGGCCTCCGTGTCACCTTATATACTAGAGCAGTTTGAGCGGGAGGCAGGGTATCGGTTCCGGCCGGAATTTATCATTGACCAAGGCTACTATAATAACCAGTACCGGGCACCCAGCCCGGAGTATAAGGATTTTATGGCATTCCAGCGCCGGGAGGTGGCGGCTCTTGCAAAGGAGATTGTAGAGCTGACCCATACCCTTGGGAAAGAAGCCATGATGTTTCTGGGGGACCACTGGATTGGTACGGAGCCATTTATGGAAGAGTTTGCGTCCATCGGGCTGGATGCGGTAGTAGGATCTGTAGGAAACGGGTCTACGCTGCGGCTCATTGCGGATATTCCGGGAGTGCGCTACACGGAAGGGAGATTTCTGCCGTATTTCTTTCCGGATACTTTCCACGATGGGGGAGATCCGGTGAAAGAGGCCAGGGAGAACTGGGTGACGGCCCGCCGCGCCATTTTGAGAAAGCCCATCGACCGCATCGGATATGGGGGGTATCTGAAACTTGCCTGCCAGTTTCCGGAGTTTGTGGATTATGTGGAGAGCGTGTGCCGGGAATTCAGGGAGCTTTATGACAATATACGGGGGACAGAAGCCTTCTGCCATAAGAGGGTGGCTGTGCTGAACTGCTGGGGGGCTATGCGTTCCTGGGGATGCCACATGGTGCATCACGCGCTGTACCAGAAGCAGAATTACAGTTATGCCGGAGTTATAGAGGCTTTGTCAGGAGCACCTTTTGACGTGTCTTTCCTGTCCTTTGATCAGATTCGGGAGAATCCCCGGATCTTAGACGGGATCGACGTGCTGATCAATGTAGGAGACGGAGATACGGCCCATACGGGAGGAGCGGTTTGGGAAGATGCGCAGGTGTCCTCAGCCATCCGGGGATTTATCTTCCGGGGCGGCGGATTCATCGGCGTAGGAGAGCCTTCGGGACATGCGTATCAGGGCCGGTATCTGCAGCTGGCTTCGGCTCTGGGGGTAGAGAAGGAGACCGGCTTCACCTTAGGGTATGACAAGTACAACTGGAAAGAGCATCGGGAGCATTTTATACTGGAGGACTGTCAGGGAGAGGTTGACTTCGGTGAGGGGAAGAAGAGTGTGTATGCGCTGGAGGGAGCTAAGATTCTGGTGCAGCGGGAAAAAGAGGTGCAGATGGCTGTGAATGAGTACGGTGAAGGCCGTTGTGTTTATATTTCTGGTCTTCCCTACAGTTTTATTAACAGCCGGATATTGTACCGGGCCATTCTGTGGAGCAGCCGTAGCGAAGGAGATTTGTGCCGGTGGTTTTCAAGCAACTGGAATGTAGATGTCCACGCTTATGTGAAGAATGGGAAGTACTGTGTGGTAAACAACACTTATGAGCCACAGGAAACGGTTGTGTACAAGGGGAACAAAGAAAGCTTTAAGCTTTCCCTTGGGGCAAATGAGATTAAATGGTATGAGATATAACCGCAATAAGACTTTGGAGGCTGTTGAAATGGAACATTTCAGCAGCCTCTCTACCTATATCTGTTAAGATGCCGGTTACTTCATTATATGGCATGGTATACCGCTGTGAAAGGTAACGCATAGAAGCGGCCAGTTCCCCGTCAGGCCCGCCGAACTGACTGATGATGACCTGGGCGATCTTAGGATTTGTCTGTGTGATATTCACCGGATACTGCAGTCTTTTTTCATAATTCCACATAAGCTAGCATCCTCCTTTCTGCCACGGCCATGGCTCATGTGTCCATGTCCAGTGGTCTTCGCACAAACTGGCGGTATCAAGGGTTAAAGGACCGTAATATTTTGCGTATTCCTTTAATGCCTGCACACGCTGTTTTTTGAATTCCTCAAAGTACTCCAGAGCTTCCATATTACATGGATGTGTGTCTAAAAATAGTTTTACGTCATCTACGGCAAAGCTTACAATGTTGATCCATTCCAGTAATTCACTTCGGCAAGGTCTCTGTTCGTTCATTTGCAGCATCCTCCTATCCCTCGAAATGGTTTGTCAAGCTCTTCAAAGATAGTACCGCGGCAAAAGCCTTTGTCGGCCTCATAAAGAGAGCACCACTCCTGCCATGGAACATAAGCCATTGCAAGAGGCATTCCCCGCAGCTCATCATAGCCGGCTTTGTCATTACAGCATACAGGAGCCGGTGCCTTTTCATGGCAGGGGGCTTCTAAGGGAGTCTGGCAGGGAGCCTGCTTAGGCGCGGCAGATCCGCGGCAGTTTCCTCGCCGCATGTTCATATAGTCAGGTGACTGATAACGGAAATTCGGCATATATAATTCTCCTTCCATAAACGTTTGCAATATTATTGTATGAGAATATGACAAAAGGTGTGCGCAGGAGTTAATGAGGGGAAATAAAAGTCAAGGTTGTTTTTAGTCCTAAGTCCAAGTATAATAATAACGATTGGAGTGTAAATAATATGGCAGATAGAAAAAAAGGGGAGAAAAAAAATAAAAGACCCCAAAGGATCAGGTATTATGATTATAGTCTGGTAGCGATACTGATTTTTCTGGTGTGTTTTGGACTGGTCATGCTTTACAGTACGAGCGCGTACAGTGCGTTGGTGAGTTACGGCGACAGTATGTACTATTTTAAGAGGCAGCTCATATTCTGTATGGCGGGATTTACAGGAGTGTATATCATTTCAAAGATAGATTACCGTTGGTATACAAAAATTGCGAAGCGGCTGTATTTTGTGTCTGTTTTTCTGATGGCTCTTGTACAGACGCCGTTAGGAAAGGAAGTAAACGGCGCCAGGCGATGGATCAGGCTTCCGGCAGGGCAGCAGTTCCAGCCGGCAGAGCTGGCTAAAATCGCGGTGATACTTTTTATCCCTCTTTTGATCTGCAAGATAGGGAAGCAGATCGCGACACTTGACGGAGTGATCAAGATACTGGTATGGGGAGGGATCTCGGCGGCATGTGTTTATCTTCTGACAGATAATCTTAGTACGGCGATCATTGTTATGGGGATTTCCTGTGTCATGGTATTCGTCGTACATCCGAAGACGGCGCCGTTTATCGCGGTGGCTGTAGGAGGGCTGATTGCTATCGTTATTGCGGTGAAAATTCTTAGTACAAGTCTTTCGCATATGGACAGCTTCCGGTTGCGCAGAATCTTGGTGTGGCTGGAACCGGAGGCTCATGCCTCAGAGGGGGGATTTCAGGTTATGCAGGCGCTCTATGCCATCGGTTCCGGAGGTTTTTTCGGGAAAGGGCTTGGAAACAGCGCGCAGAAGATGATTATCCCGGAGGTGCAGAATGATATGATTCTTTCCATTATCTGTGAAGAGTTGGGAGTGTTCGGCGCGATTGTCATATTGCTTTTGTTTGGGATGCTTCTTTACAGACTGCTGTTTATCGCGCAGAATGCGCCGGATCTCTACGGTTCTTTAGTTGTGACAGGGATCTTTGTACATATTGCGCTTCAGGTGATCTTGAATGTGGCGGTTGTGATCAATCTGATCCCGACGACAGGAATTACTTTGCCCTTTATCAGCTATGGAGGCACGTCGATTTTGTTCTTGATGGCAGAGATGGGTATTGCTCTTGGCGTATCAAGAAGAATCCAATTTAGTGAATAAAATACTTTCCTTTCCGGCATAAATATGCTATGATAATTAAGTAGTATTTAATACTATGTATTATAGAAATGAATGACATGCCAGAAGTATATGAATGTGTATGTCGGGAGGATGGATATGAGTTATAGAGTTGTTGTCGATAGCTGCGGTGAGTTAAGCAGTGACATGAAAAGTTCGGGACATTTTAAGACGGCCTCTCTGAGCATCGAGGTGGCAGGACACAATATTGTGGATGATGAGACATTTGACCAGGCGGATTTTTTGAGGAGAGTGAAGGAAGCGCCGGATTGTCCCAAGTCTTCCTGCCCGTCGCCGAAGCAGTATATGGAATTGTATCAGTGCGAGGCGGAGCATATCTATGCGGTAACACTCTCGGCGGAACTCAGCGGTTCCTATAACAGTGCGGAGCTTGGCAGAAAGCTTTATATAGACGAGTACGGACAGAAGGATATTCATGTGTTTAATTCTTGTTCGGCCTCTATCGGAGAGACATTGATCGCGCTTAAGATTGCAGAGTGTGAGGAGAGCGGGATGAGTTTTTCCGAGACCGTGGAGACTGTAGAACATTATATTCAAAAGCAGGATACTTATTTTGTGCTGGAGACGCTTGATACGCTCCGGAAAAACGGAAGGCTGACCGGGCTTAAGGCGGTTGTGGCGACGGCGCTCAATATCAAGCCGGTAATGGGCGCGACTCCGGAGGGAAATATCTGCCAGCTTTCTCAGGCAAGAGGGATCAGAAAGGCTCTTGCAAAGATGTGTGATGTCATTCTTGAGAATGTGAAGGATTCCAGAGAGAAGATACTTGCGATCTCACATTGCAATTGCAGGGAGCGTGCGGAGCAGGTGAAGCATATGCTGGAATCGAGAGCAGAGTTTAAGGATATCATTGTCCTTGATACGAGAGGAATCAGCAGCATGTATGCTTCGGACGGCGGGATAATAGTGGTTGTATAGTTTTCGGATTTGTGGTAGACTGATTCTAGTAATTTATACAAAAAGGAGTTATAAGAACATGAGTCAGGAAAAGGTTGATAAATATAAAAAGGAAAAGGCAAACCGCAAACAGACTATGAAAAAGGAGAAACTGCAGAATGTGCTGAGAAAGTGCATGGTAGGAGTTGTCGCGGTTATATTGATCGGATGGATCGGCTATTCGGCGTATGGAACTTACGAATCCAAGAAGCCGAAGGAAGAAGTGGAGATTGATTACACGGCGCTGACAGATTTTTCTGAAAAGCTTAGTGAAGCTGCAAAAGAAGCGGAATAAAGGAGAGATATACGGGCAGGGGGTTCTGCCCGTAATTTATTAGGAATACGAATTAATTTTAAACGGAATACGAAACTGAGAGTTGGAAAAGCCATGAAAAATCAAGGCTTTCCAGCTTTTTTTGTTTTTATCGAAAAATGACGCCGCGATAAATTTGAAAAAAAGGGTTGAAATCCCCAAAAAAGTAGTTTACAATGGGTTCAAGTGGTAGAAAGTGGTGAAAAGTAGAAGAAAGTGGAGCGAATAGCATAAAGGTGGCGGCCCACTTTGAAAGAGGGTGAGTTCCAGTGCTTAAGGGGGAGTATAGTCACAATATAGATGCAAAAGGCAGAATTATCATTCCTGCAAAGATGCGAGACGATCTGGGGGAGCATTTCGTCATAACAAAAGGAATGGAAAATTGCCTGTATGTATACCCAGAAGCAGAATGGAACGCCTTTGAAGAGAAACTTAACGCCTTACCAACCACCACCGACAAAAAAGCCCGTGCTTTTGCATACTTCTTTCAGGGAAGCGCGATCGACGGGGATCTTGACAAACAAGGCAGAACACTAATTTCATCTGTTCTAAGGGATTATGCGAAGCTTGACAAGGAAGTAGTCTTTATCGGCATGGGGAAGCGTGCTGAGATTTGGGACAAGTCGAGATGGGATGAAAAGAATGCTGAAGTGGAGCTTAACATTGAAGATATCGCATCTGATATGGAAGCAAGTGGATTCAGTATCTAGAGGGAGAGGATATGGAGTTCAGACACAAATCAGTATTACTTGACGAAACTGTTAATGGATTAAGCATTAAGGCGGACGGAGTCTACGTAGACGGAACTCTCGGGGGAGGGGGACATGCTTACGAAGTGGCAAGGCGCCTTGGCGAAAAGGGGAGTATTGTAGGAATAGACAGGGATGAAGCGGCTATCGAGGCCGCGAAAGCCCGGCTGAAAGACTTCGGGGAAAGGGTCACGATAGTCAGGAGCAACTATTGTGATATGAAGTCGCTGCTCCATCACATAGGCATTGACAAGGTCGATGGGATCGTACTGGATCTGGGCGTATCATCTTACCAGTTAGATACGGCGGAACGGGGATTTTCTTATCGCGAAGATGCACCTCTGGATATGCGGATGGATAGACGTCAGAAGATGACAGCCAGAGATATCGTCAATGATTATAGTGAGACGGAACTTTACCGCGTGATCAGGGATTACGGTGAGGACAAATTTGCGAAGAATATCGCAAAGCACATCGTGAATGCACGCGGTAAATGTTCTATTGAGACGACCGGCCAGCTTACGGAGATCGTCAGGCGGTCGATACCGATGAAATACCAGAAAAAAAGCGGCCATCCGGCCAAAAGGACGTTTCAGGCGATTCGTATTGAGCTAAACGACGAACTGAATGTCCTAAGAGAGTCGTTAGATGATATGATCGGCCTGTTAAATCCGGGCGGGAGATTATGCATCATTACATTCCATTCGCTGGAAGACAGGATTGTAAAGAGCGCGTTCCGCAAGAATGAGAATCCATGTACCTGTCCGAGCGATTTTCCGGTCTGCGTCTGCGGCAAGGTCTCAAAGGGGAGTATTATAACTAAAAAACCGATTCTGCCGGGTGCAGAAGAGGTTGAGCAGAACAGCCGTGCAAAGAGTGCGAAACTGCGCATCTTTGAGCGGAAGTGATGCGCAGGAAAGGGGTGAATGTATATGGCGGCAAGACGTGCGCGAACGGCGGACAGACAGAGATATCAGGGCACGGCGAGGCAGATGTATGTGTACGGCAATGCTGTTCCGAAAACGGAACAGGCGCCGGAGCGAAAGCTTAAAAGACCGAAAAAGAAGATCAGCCGTCAGGTACAAAAGAACCGTAAAAAGGCACTCCGCATGAGTCCGGGTTATGTGGTGTTTTTAAGTACTGCAGCAATTATTGTATTGGTTATCTGCGTGAATTATGTAAAGCTGCAGTCGCGTATGACCAGCTACTCCAAAAATATCGCCGCGCTTCAAGGGGAGCTGGCGGATATGAGGGAAGAAAACCACACGAAGTATAATGCAGTCATGGATTCTGTGAATCTGGATGAGATCCGCGAGAAGGCGCAGAAAGAGCTTGGCATGGTATATGCTGCGCCGGAGCAGGTGGTCGGATATCCCAGACCTTCTGCAGATTATGTGAAGCAGTATGAGAATATTCCTGAGGATGGCGTATTGGCACAATCGGATAAGCAATAAATTGGGTGGAGTGTATGATAAGACGCAGAAAAAAATTCTGGAAAAGAAAATTTAACAGATTAATGCAGAAAAAGCTGGTCATGTCCTTTGCGGCAATTGTACTGGTTTTTGTTTTCTTAATCGGTAAGATTACATATATTAACGCGGCCAGCGGCGACAAGTACACAAAGGTGGTGCTTGACCAGCAGCAGTATGACAGCCGGGTGATCCCTTTCAAGCGGGGGGATATTGTTGACTGCAACGGCACAAAGATCGCTACCAGCGAACGGATCTATAATGTGATTTTAGATGCCAAGGTCATGCTCAGCAATGAAAAATATAAAGAGCCTACGATAGAGGTTTTGGAATCCTGTTTTGATATTAAGAGGGAAGAGATTGAAGAGGTGCTGGAAAAGAATCCTTCCGGGCGATACAATATTATGAAAAAAGGCGTAGATTTTGCAACTGCGCAGGAGTTTGAAAAGATAGAAAAGGACAGAAAGAATTATCCGAATGTGAAGGGTATCTGGCTGGAGGAAGATTATATCCGAAAATACCCTTATAATACGCTGGCGAGTGATGTCGTCGGATTTACGGTTGACGGCAATGTGGGAAGCAACGGAATAGAAGCTTCCTATAATTCGATACTCAATGGAACGGATGGGCGGGAGTACGGATATCTGGACGATATCTCTTCCGTAGAGAGAACAGTAAAGGAGCCGGAGAACGGGCAGACTGTGGTATCTACGATTGACATTCAGGTACAGAGTATCGTAGAAAAGCATATATTGAAGTTCAATGACGCTCACAAGAATCAGGCAAGGAAAGGGGAAGGAAGCAAGAATACTGCGGTGATCGTCATGAATCCGCAGAACGGTGAGATTCTTGCGGAAGCCTCCTATCCGAATTATGATCTTAACAATCCGAGAGATCTGACAAAGTATTATTCGGAGGATGAGATCAAGGCTATGACCAATGAAGAAAAAATTGATACGCTTAACAGCCTGTGGAATAACTTCTGCGTCAGCGGAACTTATGAGCCGGGGTCTACGATTAAGCCTTTTACGATTTCAGCCGGTTTTGAACTTGGAGTGCTGACGGGAGAGGAATCCTATACCTGCGGCGGTATGCTGCATGTGGGGGATCATGATATCCATTGCAGCAACCGAAGCGGGCATGGCCCCCAGAGTTTGAAGCGGTCGCTTGAAAATTCCTGTAATGTGGCGCTTATGCACATTGGTAAAAGTATTGGGAAGGAGGAGTTCTGCCGGTATCAGAGACTATTTGGTTTTGGGGAGTATACGGGGATCGACCTTCCGGGAGAAGCGGCGACGGACGGACTTTTATATACGGCGGAAAATATGGATCCTGCCAGTCTTGCAACCAATGCTTTCGGACAGAACTTTAATGTTACGGTAACGCAGCTTGCGGCGGGTTTTTGTTCACTTATCAACGGCGGTGATTATTACGAACCCCATATCGTGAAGCGGATCCAGGACGAGAACGGAAATGTAACGGAAAATAAAGATCCCGTTCTGGCGAGGCGAACCATTTCCAAAGAGACCAGCGATCTGATCAAAGAATATATGCTTGGCGTCGTTGAGGAAGGAACCGGCGGGGAAGCGAAAGTAGAAGGGTATGACGTGGGCGGAAAGACCGGCACGGCTGAAAAGCTTCCGAGAGGAAATGGAAAGTATCTTGTATCGTTCATCGGATATGCGCCTCAGGAAAATCCCCAGGCAGTGGTCTATGTGGTGATTGACGAGCCGAATGCAGGCCAGCAGGCGAACAGCGGGTTCGCGACAGAGATGGCGGCGGACATTATGGAAGAGATCTTCCCCTATCTTGGAGTGGAAAAAGTGTCAAAAAGCGAATAACCTCGTAAAAGTGATAATAAGTTATACAAAAGCTTTTGCGAGGTTTTTGTGTGCGATGAAAAATAAAACATATAACAGAAAAAAAATTCTGGTTGTATTCTGTTGCGCGGTTGCAGTCATCTTTAGCCTTGTAGGGCGTCTTGTCTATTTGATGGTGTTTGATGCGGAGTATTATCAGAAAAAGGCGGAAGCGCTTCACGAGAGAGAACGGGAGATTAAGGCGGCGAGAGGGGAAATTGTAGATGCAAAAGGGACGGTCCTTGCCACTAACAAAACAGTCTGTACGATCTCTGTCATCCACAGCCAGATCAAAGAGCCGGAAAAGATCGTGAAAGCACTGTCGGCGGAGCTTGAGATGGGGGAGGAAGAAGTACGCAAAAAAGTGGAAAAAGTCTCTTCCATGGAACGCATCAAGACAAATGTGGAGAAAGCGACCGGAGACCGTATCCGGGAGCTGGAGCTTGACGGAGTAAAGGTGGATGAGGATTTTAAACGTTTTTATCCCTACAATGAGCTTGCTTCCAAGGTTCTGGGGTTTACAGGAGGCGATAATCAGGGAATCATCGGTCTGGAAGTCAAATACGAGGATTATCTGAAGGGGAAGAATGGGACGATCCTTACGACTACGGATGCCAGAGGAGTGGAGCTTGACGGCGTGGCGGAAGACCGTATCGAGCCGGTGGCCGGCAATACGCTTAAAATAAGCCTGGATTATAATATCCAGATGTATGCTCAGCAGATGGCGGAAAAGGTCATGGAAGAAAAACAGGCAGACAAGGTAGGGATTATCCTTATGAATCCTCAAAACGGCGAGATTCTTGCGATGGTCAATGTGCCGGAATTTAATTTAAACGATCCGTTTACCTTGAACACGGGAGATTCTGACGGTCTGTCGGATGAAAAGAAGCAGGATGCGTTAAATCAGATGTGGAGAAATGGCTGTATTAACGATACGTACGAGCCCGGATCCACTTTCAAGGTTATTACCGCCGCTTCCTGTCTGGAAGAGGGCGCGGTGTCCTTGACAGATCATTTCAGCTGCCCCGGCTATAAGATTGTGGAAGACCGAAAGATCCGCTGCCATAAAGTGGGCGGCCATGGGGCGGAAACGTTTGTGGAGGGGATTCAAAATTCCTGCAACCCAGTGTTTATCGAGATTGGCCTCAGGCTTGGCACAGATAATTTTTATAAGTATTTCCAGCAGTTTGGACTGATGGGGATGACAGGAGTCGATTTGCCGGGAGAAGCCGGAACGATCATGCACAAGAAGGAAAATGTAGGACAGGTCGAGCTTGCGACGATGAGCTTCGGGCAATCCTTTCAGATTACGCCTCTCCAGCTTGCGGCGACGGTGGCATCCATCGCAAACGGCGGGGAGCGGATCACTCCTCATTTCGGCGTCAGCGTGTTGGACAATGACGGAAAAGAGGTAGGAAAATTCGATTACGGGCGGAGGAAGAGAATTGTGTCTAAGGAGACCTCCGAGACGATGAAGAAGCTTTTGGAGAGTGTCGTATCCGAAGGTTCCGGGAAGAATGCATATGTGGAAGGATATCACATCGGAGGGAAGACGGCAACCTCCCAGACACTGCCAAGAAGCGCTAATAAGTATATTTCCTCCTTTGTAGGATTTGCGCCGGCAAACGATCCGAAAGTGCTTGGCATGTGCATTATCTACAATCCGCAGGGAGTTTACTATGGCGGAACCATTGCCGCTCCGGTAGTGAAAAATATATTTGAGAATGTATTGCCTTATCTTGGCATTGAAAAAGAGTAAAAAATGAAGTATACTTGGTAAGATACCAAAGCATGCAAAGGAAGCTGCCGGCGGCAGGTTTTCTGCATGATGATGGATAACAAAAGAGATGAAGAGGTGTGGTATGGATTATACGGTATTTATGCCGGTACTTATTGCGTTTGTGCTGAGCGTGATCATGGGGCCGGTGATCATTCCTGTTTTAAGAAGGCTTAAGATGGGGCAGACGGAGAGAGAGGACGGGGTGAAGTCTCATCTGAAGAAGGCAGGTACGCCTACAATGGGGGGAGTGATCATCCTTTTAAGTGTTGTGATTACCTCGGTATTTTATATGAAGGATCATCCGAAGATCATTCCGATCTTGTTCGTGACGCTGGGGTTCGGGCTGATTGGATTTCTGGATGATTATCTGAAGGTAGTGCTCAGGCGTTCGGACGGATTGTTCCCGAGACAGAAGATGGCGCTCCAGATCGTGGTGACAGCGGTGTTTGCTTTCTATGTCATAAAGTTTACAGATGTACCGCTGGCGATGCTCATTCCGTTTTCGGGGGGAAAATATCTGGATATCGGGTGGCTTGCCGTTCCCTTGATGTTTTTTGCGGTGATCGGTACGGTGAACGGAGTAAATTTCACGGACGGACTGGACGGACTGGCTTCCAGTGTTACGGTTCTGGTCGCAACATTTTTTACGGTGGTTGCCATCGGTACGAAGAGCGGGATCGAGCCCATTACCTGTGCGGTGGTGGGTGCGCTGTTGGGATTTCTTCTATTTAATGTCTATCCGGCAAGCGTGTTTATGGGAGATACAGGCTCGCTGGCGTTGGGAGGGTTTGTGGCATCCACGGCATATATGCTCCAGATGCCGGTTTTTATCATCATTGTCGGCCTGATTTATCTGATCGAGGTATTGTCGGTGATGATACAGGTAACATATTTTAAAAAGACAGGCGGTAAGCGGATTTTTAAGATGGCGCCGATACATCATCATTTTGAACTGTGCGGATGGTCAGAGACAAGAGTTGTCGCAGTGTTTTCCATAGTGACGGCGCTGCTCTGCCTGATCGCGCTTATGGCTATGTAGGAAGAAGACCAGTACAGCATTGCAAAGATAACGGTGCTGTACTAGAAATGCGCGGACAAAGAAAATCAGAAGAAAATATTGCTTTGCGGGTTCTATATTTCGGCGGCAAGCGTAAGATAGAACAGGGGATGCTCCCGGATTATGAAGTACGAGGAGATAAGTTTATAGAAATTGTAAATTCCTTATAAGGAGTGCTTATCAAGTTGCAGCCAAAAAAAAGAAAGTATGACATTACGCTTCTTACTGCATTATTGTTTTTAGTAGCCTTTGGGCTGATAATTTTATACAGTACCAGTGCATATAATGGTGAAGTAAAGTTCCATGATTCTTTCTATTATCTGAAAAAACAGGCGTTTGCCACCGGGCTTGGAATCGCAGGTATGCTGATCGTCGCAAAGATGGATTACCATATCTGGAGGAATATGGCGCTTTTGGGATATTTAGTTGCGATATTGCTGGCAGTTGCGGTGCTGTTCGTAGGAGAGGAATACAACGGGTCCAAAAGATGGCTGTCTTTGGGCCCATTTTCTTTCCAGCCTTCGGAGTTCGCGAAGGTTGCCGTGATCTTGCTTCTGGCTCACATTGTATCAAAGAATGTGAAGGAGATGGGGAAACTGTCTGCACTGGCAAAGGTAATGCTTTTGATTCTTCCCATCGTCGGGCTTGTGGGGGCCAGCAACTTAAGTACAGCCATCATTATTCTTGGAATAGGGGTTATCGTTGTGTTTGTGGCAAGTCCAAAGTATGGGCAGTTCATTTTCATGGGCGTTTTGGGAAGCGGTTTTATGACCATATTCCTTGCTCTTGAAAGCTACCGTCTGGAGCGTCTGGAGATCTGGAGAAACCCGGAGAAATTCGAGAAGGGGTATCAGACTTTGCAGGGGCTTTATGCCATTGGCTCCGGAGGACTGTTTGGCAGGGGACTTGGAGAAAGTGTGCAGAAGCTCGGGTTCGTGCCGGAGGCGCAGAACGATATGATCTTCTCGATTATATGCGAAGAGATGGGGCTGTTCGGCGCAGGATTTGTGATGATTCTGTTTCTGATTCTTATCTGGCGCTTTTTCGTGATCGCTACCCATGCGGAGGATCTGTTCGGAGCGCTGATTGCGTCGGGGGCTATGGCGCACATGATGATACAGGTCATCTTAAATATCGCGGTCGTGACGAATACCATACCAAACACGGGAATCACGCTGCCCTTCGTAAGCTACGGGGGAACGTCCGTGGTCTTTTTGTTATTGGAAATGGGGCTTGTGCTAAGTGTGTCATCAATGGTACGATAAATGCAAAGCGGTGAAAAGCCGCCGGGGAGGAGTATATATGGCGAGGAGAAATGATCGGGATACTTACGATGATTATGAAAATAATAAATATTATGGAAATTACGGGACTTATGACGGCTATGAAAGACCTGTGAGAAAAAGGCGGAAGAAGAAAAAGAAATCTAATCTCTGGTACCGGTTTGCAGTAACGTTTTTGGGGCTTGCTATCTTGGGCCTGCTGGTGGTGATTCTGTTCAAGGTAGAGAAGATAGAGGTTGACGGGAATCATTACTGCACGGACAGACAGATCAGGGATATGGTGCAGAATGATAAATATTCGGTCAATGCCCTGTATCTATTCGGAAAATATATGTCGGGCAGGGGAGAAGTGCTTCCGTGTCTCGAAAGCGTAAAAGTGACGCTGAAAGCGCCGTGGCATGTAAAAGTAGCCGTGAAGGAGAAAACGATTGTAGGCTGTATGGCAGAGGGGGAGGAAAACGTTTATTTTGACAAAGACGGGCTTGTGGTCTATAAAAGCAGCGAGACCATGGAAGGACTGCCGTTTTTGGAGGGACTGGAAATAAAGAACACGAAGCTGTATCAGCGGATGAAGAGTGAAGATGCCAATATATTCGAAGGAATACTGGAAGCTTCGCAGGAACTTAAGAAATATGAGATCGTGCCGAAAAAGATTGTGTGTAAGGACGGGAATATCTTTCTGTATATTGAGAATGTGTGCGTGAGCCTTGGAAATACCGTTACATCTGAAAAGATCGCACAGATTACTCCCATCATGGGGAAGCTTGGCAGGCAGAGAGGGACGCTCCATATGGAAAATTACTCGGACAGCCGGGAAACCATTACTTTTGAGAAGAAGAAGGATTCAAAAGAGAAGAAAAAGGATGAAGAAAAATAAAAATTAAGAAAAATTGCGTAATTCTATTGATATTTTGTACAAAAGCTTATATTATATAGTATATATGGCGACGTGCATGTATTAGATTGCCCCTATACATGGGATGGATATATATTATAAGGAAACGAAGGAGGAGAAACCCTTGCTAGAAATTAAAACGAATGAATCGGAAGCGGCGGCAAAAATAATTGTTGTTGGAGTTGGCGGCGGCGGTAATAACGCTGTGAACCGTATGATCGATGAACAGATTGCCGGTGTGGAGTTTATCGCAGTGAATACAGACAAGCAGGCGCTTCAGTTGAGCAAAGCCCCGACGCTTATGCAGATTGGAGAGAAGATTACGAAAGGACTCGGCGCGGGAGCCAGACCTGAGGTTGGAGAGAAAGCTGCGGAAGAGAGCGAGGAAGAGATTTCAGCGGCTCTTAAGGGTGCGGACATGGTGTTCGTTACCTGTGGTATGGGGGGCGGTACCGGAACAGGGGCGACTCCTGTTGTAGCACGTATTGCGAAGGGACTCGGCGCGCTGACAGTAGGCGTTGTTACGAAGCCTTTCCGTTTTGAATCAAAAGCCCGTATGAATAATGCCCTTGGAGGGATTGAAAAGTTAAAAGAGAATGTAGACACTCTGATCGTAATTCCCAACGATAAGCTGTTGGAGGTCGTTGACAGACGAACGACGATGCCGGAGGCGCTTAAGAAGGCCGACGAAGTATTGCAGCAGGGTATTCAGGGAATTACGGATCTGATCAATGTTCCGTCCCTTATTAACCTTGACTTTGCGGATGTTCAGACTGTCATGACAGATAAAGGTATCGCGCATATCGGTATCGGACAGGGCAGAGGTGACGATAAGGCTCTTGAGGCAGTGAAGCAGGCCGTTGCCAGTCCTCTTCTTGAGACGACGATCGCGGGTGCGTCACACGTTATTATCAATGTATCCGGTGATATTACTCTTATGGATGCATCGGATGCAGCGGAATTTGTACAGGAGCTTGCAGGCGAGGACGCGAATATCATCTTCGGAGCGATGTATGATGATTCCAGAACTGACGAAGCGGTGATCACGGTTATCGCTACAGGTCTGCACAATGTGAATGGGACAGCCTCCAAGCTGAAATCAAGGCTGGAGAACCCAAGACCGGCAGGGGCTCAGTCTCCGTATGAAGGTTTTGAAAAGCAAGGAGGAATGAAGCAGATTATACCGCCTCAGCAGCAGCCTCCGAAGCTTGATCTTGGGATGGCGCCGTCAAGAGGCGGAGCTACGACCGCAGTGCCGAGAAGATCGGCAGCGCCGCAGCCGGCGCCGACGCTTGAGACGCCAAAGACGCCGTCTCCGAAGGTAAAAGAGCAGTCCATTAAGATTCCTGATTTTTTTAAGAGATAAGAATGATATGATATAAAAAGACCGTATGGAGGAATTCCATACGGTCTTTTTGTCATTCGCTGTCGAGAAAAATCCTGTATTACTTTCAGAGTATGACAAATTTTTCTTCGTACAATCCATATAATAGATGTTGTTAAAATACCGGCGAAAGAAAGAAGGCGGAATGTGCAATATGAATTATACATAGATTTATTTTTCCTTGTAAATTTTATGATGGACTACATTCTGCTTCTGCTCCTTCGTAAGATGCTTGCATGTTCTGCCACGCATGCGCGCGTGATTCTGGGAGCGGCTGTGGGAGCGGCCATTACCTGCGCCGTGATGGCGGTTCCGATCCCGTATATTTTTGTGAAGCTTCTGCTTTTTCATGGCGTTGTAAATGTCATGATGCTGAGGATCGGACTCTGTATCGAATGGGGACGTCCGTTTGTAAAGGCGCTCCTGTTCCTTTATATCGGAGGTTTTTTGCTTGGCGGTATTATAGGTTTTTTGCGCCAGTATGTGAGAATCGGCAGTTTGTTTTTTGTGCTTGCCCTGTCAGGCTATCTGCTTGCCTTAGGAATCTGGAGTCTGATCGACGGGTTGATCAGATATAACCGAACCCACTGTGCGGCCGTGCTGTACAGGGAAGGAAGGAGCTGCCGGGTAAAGGCGCTGGTTGATACAGGGAACCGTTTAACAGACAGTAAGACCGGAAAACCAGTCAGTGTCGTAGAGCCGCAGACTGCGAGAGCGCTTGGTTTTTCAGAAACGATTACCGAATCGGAAAAGCTTCGCTATATTACTTATCATTCCATTGGGAATGCAAAAGGCGCGCTGCCTTTATTTGAAATCGACAGGATGTGTCTGGCCGAAGGCAGCGGTACGGTGGAAGTGCATAGGCCGCTGCTTGCGGTGGGCGGAGAGGAGATGGAATTGGATGGTTACGGTATCATTCTGAATCCGGATGCGATTGCAAAGAAGTCATCTTTTCATGCATGTCCTTAAGAGACCGGCGGGTTTTGTACGTCAAAATATATTGGAGGGAACAAAAAAGATATGATAAATACAGCAGTAGGATTATCCATGTTTGCGAATTTAAAGGCATTTTTATTTTCAGAAAGCAATGAGATTCATTATATCGGAGGGTCTGACGTGCTTCCGCCGCCCCTGAAGCAGACAGAGGAGACAGAAGCCATAGAAAGTCTTGGAACTGCCGGCGAGGAGCGGGCAAAAAATCTCCTGATCGAACATAACCTGCGTCTCGTTGTGTACATAGCAAAAAAATTCGATAATACGGGAGTCGGTGTGGAAGATTTGATTTCCATCGGAACGATCGGACTGATCAAAGCAATTAATACATTTAATCCGGAGAAAAATATCAAGCTTGCAACTTATGCCTCCAGATGTATTGAGAATGAAATTCTGATGTATCTAAGGAGAAATAATAAGACAAAGCTGGAAGTCTCCATTGATGAACCGCTGAATGTGGACTGGGACGGCAATGAGCTCTTGCTGTCCGATATCTTGGGGACAGAGGAAGACACGATTTACCGTGACTTGGAAAATGAGGTGGAACGGAAACTGCTTATCAAGGCCATAGGCAGGCTGTCGGGACGGGAGAGGAAGATCGTCCAGATGCGTTTTGGGCTTGGAATGCCCGACGGAGAAGAGAAGACACAGAAGGAGGTGGCGGACATACTGGGAATATCGCAGTCTTACATCTCACGGCTGGAAAAAAAGATTATGCAAAGACTTAAGCGGGAAATAGTGAAATATTCTTAAAAAGGTGCTACAATAAAAGAAAAAGGAGTTGTGCGTATGAGACTTACTTTTATTGGAGCAGACCATGAGGTGACGGGGAGCTGTCATCTGCTTCAGGCATGCAATAAAAATATCCTGATCGACTGCGGTATGGAGCAGGGACCGGATCTGTATGAGAATCAGGAGATTCCTGTGGCGGCATGCGATATCGACTATGTCCTTTTGACACATGCACATATTGACCATTCGGGGAAGATTCCGGTGCTTTGCAAAGAAGGATTTAAAGGAGAGATCATTACCACATTTGCGACGTCAGACTTAAGTAATATTATGCTTCGTGACAGTGCGCATATTCAGGAATTTGAGGCAGAGTGGCGGAACCGTAAAGCAAGAAGGAGCGGCGCGCCGGAATATGAGCCGCTCTATACGATGGAGCATGCGGACGCGGCGATCAGGCTTTTGCACCCGCTGGATTATGACCAGAGGATTGAGCTGTGTGAAGGAATTGATGTGAGATTCAATGATATGGGGCACCTTCTGGGTTCTTCCTCGATAGAGATCTGGATCAATGAGGACGGCGTGTCGAAAAAGATCGTATTTTCCGGGGATGTGGGAAATTCGGACCAGCCGATCATCAAGAATCCCATGAAGGTGGAGGAAGCGGATTACATAGTGATAGAGTCCACTTACGGGAACCGGATACATGCGGCGGAGAAACCGGATTATGTAGGAGATTTTACGAAGATTTTGCGGGAGACATTTGCAAAAGGAGGAAATGTGGTAGTACCGTCCTTTGCGGTAGGGCGTACGCAGGAACTTCTTTACTTTATCCGTGAGATCAAGGAGAAAAATCTTCTGCCGGAATTTCCGGGCTTTGAGGTGTATGTAGACAGCCCGCTTGCAGTGCAGGCGACAAGAGTGTTTAATAAGAATGTCCAGTCCTGTTTTGACGAGAATGCGATGGAGCTTATCAGGAAGGGCATTAACCCGCTGCTGTTTCCGGGACTTAAGACGTCGGTAACAAGTGATGAATCCAAGATGATCAATTTTAATGAGAATCCGAAGGTTATCCTGTCCGCATCCGGCATGTGTGAGGCCGGACGTATCAGACATCATCTGAAGCATAATCTGTGGAGAAGCGAAAGTACCATCTGCTTTGTAGGATATCAAGCGGTGGGCACTTTAGGACG
Organism: uncultured Lachnospiraceae bacterium; assembly: GCA_946558695.1. GTDB lineage: Bacteria > Bacillota > Clostridia > Lachnospirales > Lachnospiraceae > MD308. Next base: position 2,152 of record CAMNTQ010000035.1, on the reverse strand, counting down.
GAAGCTCATTGAAGGAGCGGATGAAGTGAAACTCTTCGGTGAGAATGTAGAGGTGAATGCTTCGATCAAGTCTTTAAAGGGTATCAGCGGCCATGCGGATATGAACGGACTGCTTGACTGGCTGTCAGGTTTTTCGACAGCTCCGCAGCATGTGTTTGTGGTACACGGTGAAGACAGTGTGACAGACGAATTTGCCCAGACAGTTACGGAGAGGCTGGGATTTCCGGCAATGGCGCCGTATTCCGGCGGCTGCGTGGATCTTGCCACCGGCGAGATTCTGTCAGCGGGAGTTCCGGTGAGAAAGACAGCGGCGAAACCTGTGGATATCCGCAAGAAGACAGCGTTCCAGCGTGTGGTTGCGGCGGCAAAGCGGCTGCTTGAGATTGTATACAAGAATGAGGGGCTTGCGAATAAAGAGCTTGCCAAGTTTGAAACACAGATTCACAATCTGGCTGATAAGTGGGACAGATAGATTGTCAAGGACTAAAAGTTTTTTTATTTTCCCGGTATAGGGAATAAGTCATGTGCATATGGAGAAAATTCTACTTAGATGATTTAATCTGGTAGGAGGTTTTCATTATGGCACAGGGAAAAGTAGAGATATGCGGCGTGAATACGGCAAAGCTTCCGATCCTCAAAGAAGAGGAGAAGGAAGCTTTGTTTGCGAGAATAAAACAAGGGGATCAGCAGGCGAAGGAAGAGTACATCAAGGGTAATTTGAGGCTGGTTCTGAGTGTGATCAAAAGATTCGGCGCAAGCAATGAGAATCCGGACGATCTGTTCCAGATTGGGTGTATCGGACTGATTAAGGCGATCAATAATTTCAATACGGAGCTGGACGTGAAATTCAGTACCTATGCTGTGCCGATGATCATCGGTGAGATCCGGCGCTACATGCGGGACAACAACAGCATCCGGGTAAGCCGCTCCTTAAGGGACACGGCCTACAAGGCAATCTATGCCAAGGAAAATTTTGTGAAGCAGTATCAGAAGGAACCGACGGTTCAGGAAATCGCCCAGGAGATTGGAATCTCCAAGGAGGATATCGTGTTCGCGCTCGATGCAATCCAGGCGCCCATGAGCTTGAATGAACCGGTGTACAATGACGGCGGTGATGCGCTCTATGTGATGGATCAGTTAAGCGACACGAAAAACAAGGAAGAAAAATGGGTGGAGAACCTATCTCTGGAGGCGGCCATGGAGCACTTAAACGAGCGCGAGAGGTATATTATAAGACTGCGTTTTTTCGAGGGACGCACACAGATGGAGGTGGCGGAGGATGTGGGAATCTCGCAGGCACAGGTAAGCCGCCTTGAAAAAAACGCGCTGAAAACAATGAGGCAGTATTTGTCATAAATACTGCCTTTTGAATAAGTTTACCTGCTATTTAAGAAAAAAGAAGCTGTCAACCCGGTTATCTGTATCAAACATCTGGTTGTACTGCAGCATTTGGTAGGAAGTAAGGAGATCGTTATCTTCTGCTTTTTCATCAATGCTGTAGATATTGCCGTCTTTGTCCTTATAACAGACCGCCGAGATAACCGGAAACTCTTTTTGAAGCTCTAACAGGAATTTATTGTATCCGGTCAGTTTGTTTCCTGCAATCTTCATAACATAGGAAGAAAGATAGTTTGCGCTCATGTCAAGTTCCTTTTCCTCAATATCGTAGTTGGCCCATATGACATAAGGGGTGGAATACCAGTCTGCCTTTTCTTCTGTTGACAGTTCCTCTACATCTTTTCCAAATTGATTGCTGTAGAAGGTGTTTGGAAGCGGCGGCTGATGGTCGCCGAACATTACGATGATTGTCGGATCATCTATTGCTTTGAAGTATTCCACAAGCATTTTAAACGCATCGTCGCTGATCTTTGCAAGGTTCACATACTGCTGTGCCTCGAAAGTATTGAGGGCGGGATCATTGATCGTAATCTTAGGTTCAACAACACCGGCTTTCCCGGAGTACCCTCCATGGTTCTGCATTGTGACATTGAATAAATAAAAGGGTGCGCTGTTTTCTTTTTTTGCTGCCTCATAGTCATCGATAATCTGCTGAAAGTCCGACTTATCTGAAATATAGTTTCTCAGCAGGGTATAATTAGTAACAGTTCAGCTTCCCTATAGTCAAAAAGGAGAAATTAAAAAAGTTTATTAT
>CAMNTQ010000034.1 GCA_946558695.1 uncultured Lachnospiraceae bacterium | reverse complement strand
GGGGCAGTTGCTTTAGAGGGCGGCATAGGGATAATCTCTGCCGCCCAGATTGGTTTTAAAGAGCCGGATTTTGATACAGATACAAAAGCGGCGAACTTAAGAGCGATAGAAAAAGAATATAAAAAAGCGCGCCGGATTGCGCCGGAGGGTATCATTGGATTCAATCTAATGGTAGCTATGCGCCATTATGAGGATTATGTAAGAGCGGCAGTAAGGGCCGGGGCAGACCTGATCGTATCAGGAGCCGGACTTCCTACAGATCTTCCGGGGATTGTGAAAAATGCAGACGTTAAGCTTGCTCCGATCGTCTCCACGGAAAAATCTGCGAAGGTTATCCTGAAGTACTGGGATAAGAAATACAAAAAAATTCCGGATCTCCTTGTTATCGAGGGACCGCAGGCAGGGGGCCATCTCGGATTTGGGAGGGAGAAGCTTGAAGAATTTGGGGATCCGGCGGTATATGCCGGGGAAGTGCGGCGGATTCTTGCTGTAGTTAAAGATTATGAAGAGAAGTACGGCACAAGGATTCCTACCGCTCTCGGCGGCGGAATTGATACGCCGGAGGCGGCAAAAGATGCATTTTCTCTTGGCGTGGATGCAGTACAGGCGGCAAGCAGATTTGTGACTACGGAGGAATGTGACGCGGATATCCGTTATAAAGAAAGCTATATCAATGCGTCGAAAGAAGACATCATAATTGTAAAAAGCCCGGTGGGGATGCCGGGGAGAGCCATTAACAATGAGATGATAAAAAGAGTAAAGAACGGTGAGCGGATTCCTCACAGCCCATGCCACCGGTGCCTTAACAGGTGTGATCCCGCCGATATACCATATTGTATTACGGATGCGTTGATCCATGCAGCAAAGGGAGAAACTAAGAAAGCTCTCCTCTTCTGCGGCGCCAATGCCTATAAGGCGAATCGGATAGAGACGGTAAAAGAAGTACTGGAAGACTTGAAAAAATTGCTGTAAAATACAAGAAATGATATGCATTTGAAGAAAAAAAGGATATAATGTCTTTAGGGCAGCGGAAAATATGAAAGGATAGCGGTATGGATAACGCATATAGGAAAATCAATTATATTCTGGTAAATCTGATTAATGAAATCTGGGATTTAGAGGGAAAGGCAATCATTACAGAGGAATTTAAGGATATTACGAACAACGATATGCATGTCATAGAGGCGATTGGGCTTGGCGACGGCCATAATATGTCTTTTATAGCCAAGCGTCTTGGTATTACAGTGGGTTCGCTGACAACTGCCATGAACAGTCTTGTGAGAAAAAAATATGTGCAGCGCTATCGGAGTGAAGAGGACAGAAGAGTCGTTTACGTCAGGCTTACTGAGAAGGGTGCGGAGGCATATAACCATCATGCCGATTACCATCATAAGATGACGATGGCAATCCGTGAGAGATTAGGAGAAGACGAGCTTCCGGTTCTTTTCAAGACATTAGATGCCCTGACAAGTTTTTTCAAAGAATACAGTGAACAAAGCTGATATATTGTAAAGCATATTCAGGCAGAATGAGAAGCTCTGCGATTACTTATTGTATATCAGATTGGGGCGGGAGGCGAGAAGGTTATGTATGAGCAGGAAGTAAAGAGCTTGCAGGAAATGATTGACGACAGCAGCAGAATCGTATTTTTCGGGGGAGCCGGGGTGTCTACAGAGAGTAATATTCCAGATTTCAGGAGTGCGGATGGATTGTACCAGCAGAAATATAAATATTCTCCGGAACAGATCGTGAGCCATACGTTTTTTGTAAATAGGACGGAAAGTTTTTATGAGTTCTATAAAGAGAAGATGATGTTCCTTGACGCAAAGCCGAATGCGGCGCATAAAAAGCTGGCAGAGCTTGAAAAAGCAGGAAAGCTTTCTGCTGTCATAACCCAGAACATCGACGGTCTTCATCAGGCGGCAGGGAGCAAGAATGTGCTGGAGCTTCACGGAAGCATCCACCGCAATTATTGTCAGAGCTGCAGGAAGTTTTATGACGCTTCTTATGTAAAAATGAGTGAAGGAATTCCGAAATGTTCCTGCGGCGGAACGATCAAGCCGGATGTGGTGCTCTATGAGGAAGGCTTGGACTCTGACATTATAAGCAGGAGTATCCGTGCGATCAGCGAGGCAGACATGCTCATTATAGGCGGAACTTCCCTTGTGGTGTATCCAGCAGCCGGATTTATCGATTATTTCAGAGGAAAGCATCTTGCGGTGATCAACAAGAGCAAGGCAGCAAGGGAAGTAGGAGCAGAGCTTACGATAGCAGCGCCTATCGGCGAGATTATGGGAAGGATAAGAGTATGACGAAAAACAGGTTGAAACCATATCATGGTATCATTCTAATCATTCTGGCAGCGATCGATATTTTTTTTATTGCAGGATATCTGGGGCGGTGGTTTGGGTTTTTCGGAACATTGCTTGGCGAGTTGATACTGCTTGCGCTGGCAGTTGGCGTTGTGTTTGTCTTCGGCGGTGATTTTAAGAAGGTGTTTCCGGTCAGGAGGCCAAAAGCGTGTCAGGTATTCGGGACGTTTGTATTGTGGCTTGGCACGTTATTTGTTACGATGATAGCCGCTATGATCATGCTTCTTCTGTTCCCGAAGGAAATGGCAGAGGTGAGCGGGGGAATCAGCAGTGCGATCATGAGTGTTCCGTTTGTTGTAGCTTTTGCGGCGGTAGTAGTAGCTCCGGCAATCTGTGAGGAAGCAGTATTCCGGGGCGTGTTCTTTAACAGCATTTTTAAGCCGGAACGGAATAAATGGATTACAATCCTTGTTACAGCAGCAGTGTTCGGTGCATTTCACGGCAGTATCTGGCGGTTTTTTCCTACATTTTTCTTAGGCATAGCTATGGGATATGTGCTGATGGAGACGGGAAATATGTTCTATACTATGCTCTTTCATGGAGTTAATAATTTCCTGTCGCTGCTTGCTTCTTACCTTCTTGAGTTTGTGAGCCGCTCAGCGGGACTGCAAGGAATGTATGGCAGGAACGATATGGAATCGGTCATGGAGCAAAGCATGGAATTGATCAATATGCCGCTTTATACGGTGGGACAGTATCTGTCATTCTTTGGAGGCAGCGGCATCATACTTCTTTATATTGGTAATTATCTGCTTCATAAGGGACAACCGGGATATGACAAAGGATTGTTCCCGAAAGAAAAACAGCGTACCTTGATTGTGATGGTGGTGACGGCAGTAGGGTGCGTGGTGATCGGGATATTTCTGATGATAGGGAGCATGGTATCTGGCGGCGCGTTTGATGTTTATTAGAGTAAGGGATGGAAAATTTCAAGGCTTCTCGCTAATATCCCATTCATATATGCAATTGCGGTTCCATAGTTTGTCATAGGAATGCCGGCATCCTGTGCGCATTTCATACGGTATTTCATCTCGCGTTCATTGAGCGTGCAGCCGCCGCAGTGGACAATAAGGCGGTATTTGTTAAGCTCAGACGGGAATTCTGTTCCGTTGGTGAATTCAAAATTCAGATCTTTCCCCGTGTGTTTTTTCAGCCAGTTCGGCAGCTTGACCGTGCCAATATCATCGCACTGGCGGTGATGAGTACAACCCTCAGAGATAAGGATTGTATCGCCGTCTTGCAGCTCGTCAATATGCTTTGCACCATTTACAAGCGTGTCAAGATTTCCCTTATATCTTGCAAAAAGAATAGAGAAAGATGTTAACGGGACATTCTTTGGAACAATTTGTGCGACTGTTCTGAATGCCTGACTGTCCGTGATAACAAGAGCAGGGGCGGCATCAAGTTTTTTTAGCATATCTTCAAGTTCCGTATCACGTACAGCAACAGAGACTGCTCCTGCTTCCAGAAGGTCGCGGATTGTCTGTTGCTGCGGCAGGATCAGCCGTCCCTTTGGAGCGGCCTTGTCAATAGGTACTACAAGCACGACAAAGTCTAACGGAGAGACCAGATCGCGCACAATATAACGGTCTGGCTCATCAGAAGGAACAAGGTGCGCGATACGCTCCCTCAGTTCATGAATCTGCGTTCGGTTCAGAGCGCTTACCCACAGACAATCCTTGTCATTTCCCATATGTTTTGAGTCGGAAAGAAGATCCGCTTTATTCATCACAATTAGATAAGGAATATGTTTCTCCTTAATCCGGTCCAAAATTTTTTCGTCCGCATCTGTCATACCGACAGTGCCGTCGAGAACCAGCAGAGCAATATCCGTCTTATTCAGTATCTGATAGGCCTTCTGGATCCGAAATCTTCCAAGTTCCCCCTCGTCATCCAGTCCCGGTGTGTCGATTATCACAACCGGCCCGAGAGGAAGAAGCTCCATTGCCTTCAAAACAGGATCCGTCGTCGTTCCTTTTTTCTCGGACACAATCGCCAGTTCCTGCCCCGTCAGCGCATTGATCAGACTGGATTTCCCCGCATTGCGCCTCCCGAATATTCCAATATGCACCCTTTCCGCCGCCGGTGTATTATTCAAACTCATGAAAGCCTCCTTAAAGTTGTTGTTTTCAGATTTTAATTGTTTATATAGTCATACAGATTCAGAGGAATTGTATTCCTAAAGGAACCCGTAAAAAAGCATCAGCACTTGACGAGGTTTTTTCGAGTCTAGTGTCTGCTATGCTTTTTTCAGAGCGAGAGCGTGGTGACGCAGGAATGCAATTTCTCCGAATCGTCTTCATTAGAAAATATTAAAATCGGAAATCCCTCCTGTTATTTTCGCGGATCAGTTTCAGATTCTCAAGCACCACCTGCCGTGCCTTCTCATTTGGGACGTTTAATACTTCTTTATCAATCAGTTGATCTCCAAGCGCCTTTGTTTCCGGCGAAGCATAATCCATCAGATATTCTTCAAGCGTCATCAGAGCATTTGGATGGCAGCAGTTTTGAATCTGTCCCTTTTTGCACAGGGACATAAAGCGGTCGCCGGTTCTGCCTTCACGGTAGCATGCGGTGCAGAAGCTGGGAATATAATCCATCTCCATCAGCCAGTGCACGACTTCGTCAAGGGTACGTCCGTCGATGACATCGAACTGCTCAGATTTCGCATCCTCCGGCTCTGGTTCGCAGTAGCCGCCGACACTTGTTTTGGAACCTCCGCTGATCTGGGAGATACCAAGATGAAGTACCCGCTCTCTTGTTTTCTGGCTTTCTCTTGTGGAAATGATCATGCCGGTGTATGGTACGGCGATTCGTATACAGGCAACGATTTTTCCAAAAGTGTCGTCGTCGATGCCATTTGAAAATGTGCTTGCATCGATATCGTCCGCGTTGCGGAGTCTTGGAACACTGATAGTATGCGGACCTACGCCGAAGGCGGCCTCTAAGTGTTCTGCGTGCATGAGAAGTCCGGCAAATTCATAGCGGTACTTATCAAGTCCAAATAAAACGCCGATTCCAACATCATCAATGCCGCCCTCCATAGCACGGTCCATGGCTTCCGTGTGATAGTTATAATCATGCTTCGGCCCCGTCGGATGAAGCTTTAGGTAGCTTTCCTTGTGGTAGGTCTCCTGAAACAGAATATAAGTTCCGATTTCCGCTTCTTTAAGCAGACGGTAGTTGTCAACGGTCGTTGCGGCGATGTTGATATTGACACGGCGGATCGCGCCGTTCTTATGCTTGATGTCATAGACCGTCTTAATACTGTCCAGATAATATTCCATCGTGTTATGTACCGGATCCTCACCCGCTTCCAGAGCCAGACGCTTATGCCCCATATCCTGAAGCGCGATAACCTCCCGGCGGATATCCTCCTGAGATAACTGCTTGCGCAAAATATGCTTATTTGTCGCATGGTATGGACAATAGGTACAGCCATTGATACAATAGTTAGAAAGATAGAGGGGCGCAAAAAGCACGATACGGTTGCCGTAGAAATCTTTCTTGATCTGTTCTGCAAGGCGGAAGATTCTTTCATTCAATTCTGGATTGTCACAGGCTAATAATACCGAAGCCTCTCTGTGGCTTAAGCCTTTTTTGTTTTCTGCTTTTTTAATGATAGCTTCCACTAATTCCAGATTGTCTTTGTTCTCATCTGCGTAAGCAAGGGTTTCAAGAATTTCATCATGGCTGATAAAATCATCAGCATGTTTAGAATTTATGTCGTACATATAGTACCTCCTTATAGTTATGTATTTTAGAGTTTTTTAATTATGATTATTGGATTGTGTCAGACAAATGTTTTGGACTGTGTTACCGTTTCTATATATTCAGGGAATCACCTCTTGCGGTCACGATCTGATATCCGATGGACTCCATTCTCTGCTCAAGGAATCGCCGGCATTGTGCCGATTCGTCTCCGGTACAGATCTTATTGTCGTAGAGAAGATAATCCTTTCTTACCTCTGTGGGAGAGAGGTTCGGCATCACGACATTAGCGCCTGACAGTATGCCAAGTTCCCGGCCTTTCGGATGGATGGTTCCGAGGGCGGTGGTGGAGGGAAGGAGAACCTTCGGCAGCATAAGGCGGATACACCCTAGAAGGAATAGCGTCAGCTCAAGTGTTCCGGCTGTCTCATTCTTAAAGGGAGTGTCATGGTGGGGGATGAATGGCCCAATCCCTACCATCTGGGGATTCAGTTCCTTTAGAAAAAGCATATCTTCTGACAGAAGCTGTGCTGTCTGGAAAGGCGCTCCTACCATAAATCCGGTTCCCACCTGATAGCCGATTTCTTTTAGTTCCCAGAGACATTGCCTGCGTTTTTCGGCGCTTAGTGCATCAGGGTGCAGCACGGAATAGTGTTTCGCATTATATGTCTCATGACGCAGAAGATAACGGTCAGCCCCCGCATCAAAAAATGCCTGATAACTTGATTTTTCCCATTCTCCGACAGAAAGAGTGATCGCACAGTCTGAGAATTCCTGACGGATTTTTCGGATAAGGTTTACCAGTCTGTCTTCTGTATAGGAAACATCCTCTCCGCTTTGCAGTACAAAGGTGCGGAAACCAAGTCCGTATCCTTCCTGACAGCAGGAAAGAATCGTGTCTTCGTCAAGACGGTAGCGGCGGGCATTGCGGTTACTTCTGCGAATACCGCAGTAGAGACAGTCATTTTTACAGTAATTGGAAAATTCGATCAGACCCCGCACATAGACATCTTTTCCGTAATATCGCTCCCGTACATCTCGCGCCAGTGAGAACAGATATTCGGAAAGCTCTGGCGTTCGATTGGCGATCAGAGACGTCCATTCTGCGCCGAAAAGGGTGTGCTCTTTGTGTAATTTGTCAATCAGTTTGATGTATCTATCCATAATTCTCCCAATAAAAAATCCTGACACATAAGGCGTCAGGTTCTAAACCGGAGACAAAGAATGTCCCGGAAAATATATCATCTCGAATCCGTCCGCCTTTTCACTCAGGTATTACCCTTTGTGATTAGTACGTCAAACGAATTATATCATAGTCAGAGAAAAGATACAAGAAAGTTATTGACAAACAGCTATCTTGAGACGTATAATCTCTCGCTTTTTGAACTGGAAGTAGTAAAAAAAAGATATGATCGGGATGGCAAAGGAAGCAAGTTTGGAAGGACTCTCCTTTTCAGACAAGATTGGAATGCCGAAAAAGGAATTTTCAGAATTTGTTATACGGGGAACCGGGAGCGTGATCTTTTTTATCCTGTCAGCATTGTCCATTGCCGCCGTTATCGGGAATAATTATTACTGGAACAAATGCTCTGAAAAGTACGACTGGAGATAAAGGAGGTTTATGAAAGTTTTATTACTTGTTTTTTTCGGCATTTTGATCGTAGTATCCTGTCAGGACATCAGGAGAATGGAGATAAAAGACGGCTGTCATATAGCGATTGCCGTGTTAGCTGTCGCGGCAATATTGATCGATCAGGAGACAGATATCTTATCAAGACTTTTGGGCGCGCTGTGTATCAGTGTGCCTATGCTCACGTTAACACTTATGGTTCCCGGCGCATTTGGGGGAGGAGATATAAAGATGATGGCGGTGGCAGGATTGTTTTTAGGGTGGAGAGCTTTAGTTGTCTCGGCGGTACTTGCTATATTTGCCGCAGGGGGATATGCGTTGTTTCTGGTCGTAAAAAAGAGGGTGGATAAAGCACAGCGCTTTCCGCTGGGACCTTTCCTAAGTATGGGGCTTGCAGTTTCGGCGCTTTGGGGAGAAGACTTATGGAGACTGTGGCTGAGTTGGTAAAATATATATTGCTGACCTTTTTTATCCTATGATATACTTATTACCAAATAGAAGCTGCTAAGCATGAATAACGGAAAGGAAAAATTATGACGAAGGAAAAGAGAGTCAGTAGTCTTATTAGTTATCTGAAAAAGGAGAATGATGGCTATGCGTCGATTATGGAGCCGGTGAATTATCATGAGAAGCGTACTCTCTTAAGAAGCCTTATGAATGTGCGCTGGCCGGGAGAGGCATCGCCGGAATACTTAGAGCTGCAGGATGGACTTTTAAAGGATGAACTTAAGAAAAAGGGGATTGTGCGGCTTAAGGATATTCCGGTCGTGGCGGACGAGTATCCCTGCAGCGGGATTAAAAACGCAGACAGAATCTCTATCTGGCAGGGAGATATTACAAGGCTTTCTGTTGATGCGATCGTAAATGCCGCGAACAGTCAGATGCTGGGATGCTTTGTTCCCTGTCATGGATGTATTGATAACGCGATCCATTCGGCGGCGGGTATCCAGCTTCGCAACGAATGCGCCGAAATCATGGAACGGCAGGGACACGATGAGCCGACAGGAAAGGCAAAGATAACGAAGGGCTACAATCTTCCTGCAAAGCATGTGATCCATACGGTAGGGCCGATCGTAGGAGTCAGTGTTACGGAAAAACAGAAAGAGCAGCTTCAGTCCTGTTATTTAAGCAGTATGATCCTCGCAGAGAAGGAGAGACTCTGGTCTATAGCGTTCTGCTGTATATCCACCGGAGAATTTCATTTCCCCAATAAGCTGGCGGCGCAGATCGCAGTCGAGACGGTAGACCGCTATCTTTCTAAATCCAGCCTTGAACGGGTAGTGTTTAATGTGTTCAAGGATGAAGATTTGAATATATACAAGAAACTGATGGGGTAAGAAATCAGAAAATATTTTAAATGCGTGAGATAGGAGATTATTTATGGATAAAGTAAGATTAGGAAAAACAGAGATTATCGTGAACAAGAATGGATTCGGCGCACTGCCCATACAGCGCGTCAGTAAGGAAGAAGCGGCTAAGATACTTCGGAAAGCGTATGATAACGGCGTGCGGCTGTTTGACACTGCAAGGGCTTACACGGACAGCGAGGAAAAGATTAATTTTGCCCTTTCCGATGTGAGGGAGCAGATCTACATAACGACAAAGACAATGGCAGTGAATGCGGAAACGTTCTGGAAGGATCTGGAAACTTCTCTTGACACTTTGGGTACAGATTATATTGACGTCTATCAATTCCACAATCCGCCGTTCTGTCCGAAGCCGGGCGGAGAGGATGGCTTGTATGATGCGATGCTGGAGGCAAAGAGACAGGGAAAGATTCATTATATAGGAATTACGAACCACCGCCTTGCGGTTGCGAAGGAGGCCATAGAGAGCGGGCTTTATGATACGCTTCAATTTCCGTTCAGTTATCTCAGCTCTGAAAACGAGAAGGAGCTTGTGAAGCTGTGCAAAGAAAAGGATATGGGATTTATAGCGATGAAAGCGCTGGCAGGAGGGCTGATCAACCAGTCGTCTCTTGCGTATGCTTTTATGAATGAATATGACAATGTGCTCCCGATCTGGGGAATACAGCGGGAGAGCGAACTAGATGAATTCCTGTCCTGTCAGGAGAATCCGCCGAAGCTTGAAGGAGGGATCGCGGAGCAGATCGCGAAGGATGTTAAGGAGTTTCAGGGGGATTTCTGCCGGGGCTGCGGATATTGTATGCCCTGTCCGGCAGAGATAGAGATCAATAACTGTGCCAGAATGTCACTCCTGATCCGCCGGGCGGTTTCAGCTAACTTTTTAAATGAAGAGACACAAGAAAAGATGAAAAAAATAGAAAATTGTCTGGAATGCGGGCAGTGTAAGTCGAAATGTCCGTATGGTCTTGACACGCCGAAACTGCTGAAGAAAAACTATAAGGATTATAAAGAGATATTAGAGGGAAAAGCTATATGAGAAATCATGAAGTAACAAAGCGGCAGGATCTGCTAATGCCCGACGGAAGTTTAAGAGAACCGGGATGGTCGAGGAAGCTGATTCAGACTTATAAAAGAAGTCAGATCAAAGCACCGAAATTCAGGATTAAAGAGTGGGATTATTATCTTGTCCTGAACGAAGATTTTGCGGGAGCCTTTACCTTGTCTGACGACGGGTATATCGGATTGCAGTCCGTATCTCTGCTGAATTTTAAAGAGGGCTGGGAGCATACGGAGACAATATTAAACGCATTTCCTCTGGGGAAGTTTGGTCTCCCCCAGACATCAGAGGAAGGAGATATTGAGTACCGTGATAAGCGCCTGCATATGGCATATACGGTAAAGAATGGAGAAAGACGTATTCGGTGCTTTTTTAAAAATTTTTATGAAGGGAAGACATTTTCCTGTGATATCACGCTGAAACAGCCTGATATGGATACGATGGTCATTGCGACACCGTTTGAAAAGAAGAGGGCTTTCTATTATAACCAGAAGATTAACTGTTTGCCAGCCTCCGGTTATATGAAATATGGCGGAAAGACGTATGTTTTCAATGAGAATACGGATTTTGGCACACTGGACTGGGGGCGCGGCGTGTGGACGTATGACAACCGCTGGTACTGGGGATCCGGGAACACGGTGATTGACGGGAAGCCTTTCGGATTCAATATTGGTTACGGATTTGGAGATACGTCTGCGGCATCGGAAAATATGCTGTTTTACGACGGCGTGGGGCATAAGCTTGATGACGTGGTATTCCATATTCCGAAGGATAGTTATATGAAGCCGTGGAAATTCACGTCCAGCGACGGAAGGTTTGAAATGGACTTTGTTCCGGTGCTGGACAGAGCCGCAAAGACCAATGCTCTTATTATTGAGTCCGACCAGCATCAGGTATTTGGCAGGATGAGCGGAAAGGCCGTGCTGGACGATGGAAGAGAACTTCAGATTAAGGATGTTCTCTGCTTTGCGGAGGATGTGCATAACAGATATTGATCATTACGGGGAGGTGTGGTATGGGGCACTTGACGACGAAGGATGCTTATAAAAATTTAGAGGAGAGGATCAACTGGTTTACGCAGGGGGCGCCTGCTTCTAATACGTTGTATAAGATTCTGCAGGTACTATATACGGAGAAAGAAGCGAAATGGGTAGCGCTGCTTCCGGTTCGTCCGTTTACCCTTAAGCGGGCGGCAAAGATCTGGGGGACGACGGAGGCGAAGGCAGAGAAGTTATTAGATCAGCTCTGTGAGAAAGCGCTTCTGGTGGATTCTGATTATCACGGGGAAAGGCAGTTTGTAATGCCGCCTCCGATGGCAGGATTTATTGAATTTGCCCTGATGAGGACAAGAGGAGATATTGACCAGAAATACTTAAGCGAGCTTTACTATCAGTATATGAATGTGGAAGAGGATTTTGTAAAGGATTTGTTTTTCGCCACAGAGACAAGACTTGGGCGGGTATATGTACAGGAGCCTGTGCTGACCAATGACAAGACGAATCATATATTAGATTATGAACGGGCAACCCATATTGTGGAGGAAGCGAAATATATCGGTCTTGGAACCTGTTACTGCCGGCATAAGATGTATCATGCAGGACATCCCTGCGAGATCGACGCACCGTGGGACGTGTGCCTGACTTTTGACAATGTTGCCCGCTCTCTTGCGGAGCATGGGGATTACGCGAGACTGATCTACAAAGAAGAAGCGAAAGAAGTGTTAGAACTGTCTTATGAAAGCAATCTGGTGCAGATTGGGGAGAACGTCAGGGAGCATCCAGCATTTATCTGCAATTGCTGCGGGTGCTGCTGCGAGGCGCTGCAGGCGGCGCGCAGGTTCAGTCCTATGCAGCCGGTAGCGACTACGAATTATATTCCGAAGGTATCCTTGGAAACGTGTATCGGTTGCGGAAAGTGCGCAAAGGTATGTCCGATACTGGCAATTTCTATGGAGGCGGGGCATCCGGTCATCGACGAGGAGATCTGCCTTGGCTGCGGCGTATGTGCGAGAAATTGCCCGACAAAAGCGATTCAATTGGAAAGAAGACCGATACAGGTGATCACGCCGGTGAACAGCACCCACCGTTTTGTGCTTCAGGCGATTGAGAAGGGGACGCTGCAGAATCTGGTTTTTGATAATCAGGCATTTGCCAATCACAGGGCGATGGCAGCAGTATTCGGAACTATCCTGAAATTGCCGCCGCTAAAGCAGGCGTTGGCAAGCAAGCAGTTTAAATCCGTGTATTTGGATAAGCTGCTGTCCATGTACCAGAAGGAGAAGTAGAGGTTTTGCAATGCAGGATGAAATGGAGGAAAGACGGGATGAAGCTTTTGATAAAGCAGAGAGTATTTTCATGGACGGATACCTATGATGTCTATGATGAGGATGGCAGCGTAAAATATTTTGTAAAAGCAGAGTTCCTTTCACTGGGGCACAGGCTCCATGTGTACGATGCTTCGGAGAGAGAAGTGGGAGTATGATTCGGAAATTACAGATGACAGATATAGACAGTGTCGCGGATATCTGGCTTGACACCAATATAAAAGCCCATGACTTTATAGCGGCGCAATACTGGCTGGAGAACTTTGAGACGGTAAAAGAAATGCTTGCGCAGGCAGAAGTGTATGTTTACGAATATGAAGGAAAAATACAAGGTTTTATTGGACTGAATGACAGTTATATTGCAGGAATCTTTGTCAGATACGCGGTACAATCCAGCGGTATCGGGAAACAGCTTCTGGATTTTGTAAAGAGTATTAAGAAGGAACTGCATTTGAATGTATATCAGAAAAATATGGGGGCAATAAAATTTTATCAAAGAGAAAAATTTCAGATTCAATCCGAGGGTATTGATGAAAGTACCGGTGAAAAAGAATACTCTATGAGGTGGATGTGAGGCAAGATTAAGATGCTGGAAAAGGTTATTGAAACCACGAATTTATAATTAGATAGTATGCCGAAGAAAGAGAGAAAGAAATAAGGGCAGTTTTTTGCAAGTATGGAAACGGCAAGGTCCGGCAGGGAAACACAATGAGCTGCAGAAAGATGGATTGCCGAATTGCCGAAGCATATGATACACTTGAATGGAGATAAATTTTTAGGTACGAGATGATGATTTTAATGAAACCTTAAAATATATCAGGTATGATCATGTTAAATGAGAGGAGATTTGTGTATGAAAAGAAAAATCAAAAAATATTTATTTATGCTGATCGCGGCGGCGGCACTATTCGGGGGAATGCGGATGCCACTGGTAGTGAAGGCGCAGGAAGACGTGCATCAGACTGAAACCGCCCGTGCGGCTGAGGGGATGGGAGTGACTGTAACTAATCACGATGAACTCATGGCTGCACTGGCAGGGAAGAAAAGCCCGATTACGGTGCAGGGTGATTTTACTATAAGCTCAGGTGCGGATACAGATGGCAGGATGCTTCCGATAAAAATACCGGGAAACACGGTCATTCAGGGCACAGGGGATGCCCGAATAACTTCCCGCAGTCCGATTCAATTGGAAGGGGACGGCGTCTGCTTTCAAAATATCAAGCTGGTTTTTAACTCTTCGGATGAATTGCATAGCGTCCCGCACCGGGAAATCTTTCTTGCGGGATACAGCCTTACTCTGGATAATGTGAGAACCTATCTTCCGGGAGGAACAATTTTAAACGGTACAGAGGAAGAACTGCTGCCAACAGTGTATGCGGGCGGATATACGAATACGTCGATTGGGGGTAATGCCTCTCTGACAGTGAGAAACTCTAATGATGAGACAATGTTCAAAGCAATTTATATGGGGCATGATCAGGGATATGACAACAAAAAGCCTTATAATGGCAATGCTGTTTTGAATCTGGATGCCAAGGTGACAGTTCGGGAAAACATTGAGACATTTGGGAACAGTGAAGCGGCAATCAACATTTCCGGAGAGGCGAATCAGGCGGCGCAGGCAAAGAAATTTTACGGGGATGCAAATACCACTTTGACAGTTGATTCGCCTCTGATAGAAAACGCGGTACTGGATAATATAGGGAATGTGGTGTTGCGGAATGGGGCGTGTCTGTCGCCTGAAACAGAAAGCTTATGCAATGTCACATTACAAGACGGAGCCTGCCTGGATTTGAATGGTGTACACAATGCAGTTATAACTGGAGATTTTACCGGAGAAACTGATGCTGCAAAGGAGAAAGGAATTCTTGTGCTGAATCGGGAGGGCCGCCTGCAGATTAATGGGTGGATTACAGGCACTACGCAATTTCAGACGGAACATAGGAATACTCCGGGCATACTTTTGCCAGACAGAGCCTACATTATTGCCGATCATGCAAAAGCGACAGAAGCGAATTTTGTATTGGCACAGAAGAGTATAGAGAATGGATATGAACTGAAGTATTCGGATGGAGTATGGAAAACAGATCCGTTGATTTTAAGAGAGATTGGGCGTATTGAGATACTTTCAGCGCCATCAGAAGTGGATTTGGCAAAGATCAGCTTGTATGGGGAAGAGAAAATCTCCGAAGGAGATCCATATTTTGAAGTCAAATGGTATGATAAAGAGGGCAATATATTCGATGACAGCGAGATAGAAGATAAACTGTTTTATGAAATCGGTCATGTACTCTGTATTCGGACAGAATACTGGGAAAAAAATACAGAAGATATTCTGCAAAAGAATGATTGGCTGCAATGGGTTACGCTTTCGCCTCTGGAAGGATATTCAGGCAGATATTATATTCAGAAATATGACAACATGGCAACAACGGGGGACTATACGTTTTTATTCTTGTCTTCACCTTATGAGCTTGAACAGTTGGATACAGTGGCAGATGTAAAAGCTTTGCAAAATGAGGTAATGGCCGAGCGGCGAGTGACATTTTACAATGGGGATACAGGTGAGACAGAGAAGCCGGAGCCGGAAAAACCGGAGCATACCCATTCATACCAAAGCGCAGTGACAAAGACAGCGACCTGTACAGAGAAGGGAATCAGGACCTATACCTGCAGCTGCGGGAATACCTATACAGAAAGCATTGAAGCGGCAGGCCATAAACCGGTTACAGATCCGGCGGTGGCGCCTACAGAGACAACAGCCGGAAAAACAGAAGGAAGTCACTGCAGTGTCTGCAAAGAGGTATTAAAAAAACAGGAAGTAATCCCGGCACTTGGAAAACCGGAGCATACCCATTCATACCAAAGCGCAGTGACAAAGACAGCGACCTGTACAGAGAAGGGAATCAGAACCTATACCTGCAGCTGCGGGAATAGATATATAGAAGAACTTGCTCTGCTGAGCCATAAGTATGTATCAAAAGTGTTCCCGGCAACTGTTAAGAAAAATGGAAAAATACAACAGAGCTGTCAGGTGTGTTCTGCGGCCGGGAGTGCATCTGTTATTTATAAACCCCGGAAGCTTACATTGAACAAAACAGATTTTTCTTATGATGGAAAGGTGAAAACACCTTCTGTGACTGTAAAAGACAGCCAAGGGAACAGTTTAAGAAAGGGCACGGACTATCAGATCAAATATCCGAAAGGGAGAAAGAATCCGGGAGTATATTCAGTGGCGATTGTGCTTCAGGGAAATTACAGTGGTAAAATGACCGGAAGCTTTACCATAAGGCCAAAGAAGACCAGTCTGAAAAAGGTTGCCGCCAAATCAAAGGGGATGCAGGTGACGTGGAATAAGCAGGCAGCCCAGATCGATGGTTATCAGATTCAGTATTGCACAAGCGCGAAATTTAAGGGGAAAACCTTAAAAGCTGTTACGGTGAAAAAGAATAGCACTGTAAAGAAGATTTCCAAATTGGCAGGAAAGAAGAAATATTACGTTAGAATCCGCACATACAAAACAGTGAAAGTGAATGGAAAAAGCAAAAAATTGTATTCGGATTGGTCTGGTAAAAAAGCCGTGAATACGAAGAAATGATGAAAAGAATTCCTATGCTGCTCATGATGGCAGCACCTTACATATTTATCGGAACATGCATACAAAAAGGACTTGGAAGTGAAGCTTTTACTGTGTGGAAAATCCTTTGCGTGCTGATTTATCTGCCCAATATGATATATGCTTTTATCCTTCCGAAACTGCATTGCGGGGGAAGGCAGCTTTTATTCTGGGGTATGATATTGAAGTTGTTCAATATTCCGGTGTATGTATTAGTGATTTTAATCGTATTGATGCTGCATATCCTGATTCTGCCGCTGATTCCATTTTTGATATTGTTTGATTATATGTTGCTGCTGCCGTCATCAATGTATGGAATCAGTGGAATAATAGTGAGCCGTGCTGAAGGCAGGATGTCTAAGAAAGAGACGGCGGTTCATATTATCATGCAGTTTATGTTCTGTCTGGATGTTGTCAGCGCGGTTTATTGTTATTTTAAGATGCGGAAGAACTGACAGAAAGAAAAGTGTGAGAAGAGTTGAAAGAATGCAGCGATTTTTAAATTCGTGAGGATTAGGGAATATGTTAAAAGTAATGATCATCGGCTGTCCGGGCGCGGGAAAAAGTACATTTGCGCGGGAGTTGAGGGATAAGACGGGACTTCCCCTATATCATCTGGATATGATCTGGCATAAGCCTGACCGGACCAATATCTCAAAAGAAGAGTTTGATGCAAAGCTTGCTGAGATTGTGCGAAGAGACCGATGGATCATCGACGGAAATTATCAGCGAACGCTGGAATTGCGCCTTAAGGAGTGCGATACGGTTTTTCTGATGGATTATCCGCTGGATATCTGCCTTTCGGGGGCAGAGTCCCGTATTGGGGAAAAGCGGGAAGATCTGCCGTGGCTTGAGACGGAATTTGATAAGGAGTTTAAGCGATGGATTATTGATTTTCCGCAAAACGAATTGCCGGACATATACAAGTTGATAAATAAATA
This sequence comes from uncultured Lachnospiraceae bacterium, assembly GCA_946558695.1. Classification (GTDB taxonomy): domain Bacteria; phylum Bacillota; class Clostridia; order Lachnospirales; family Lachnospiraceae; genus MD308. The sequence goes on along the minus strand of CAMNTQ010000034.1, from coordinate 17,929 downwards.
TAAGGACGAGAAGAATATCGTGATTTTTAAATCACGGAAAGAAGCAGGCGATTACCTGCAAAGGATAGCCGGATGCCTTTGAACGGAGGGATATTATGCATAAAAGGGAAAGGATATTAGTCAGTGTGCTAGCGTTGTTATTTAGCGCTTGTGCTACAGGTATCGGATATGGACTGGTTGGAGATAGTAACCTCTCAATGCTGAAAAGATGTCTATTTGATTTTGTATTTATCGTGCAGTTTCTGGCGACTCTTTGGACTGTAATCGCGGTATTCAGACAGTCGGGAGAATAAGGCAAAATGCTGGCTAATCTTCGGAAATATCCAGCACATTTCCGTCTAAATCTTTCCACAGAAAATCCCTGTCATAAAGCATATATCCGTGCGCGGAGCCGTCCTTTGGAATGGCGACAGAACCCGGATTCATATAGGTATAGGCGCCCATGTTCTTGATTGCCGGAACATGGGTGTGTCCGTTCAGGAGAATGTCCCCGTACTTTAAAGGAGGCGGTGTCTGAGGATTATAGCGGTGCCCGTGAGAGGCAAAGATAGTATGTCCGTCAAGCTCAAGCAGACAATAGTCTGCGAGGATCGGGAATTCCAGTACCATCTGGTCGACCTCTGTATCACAGTTTCCGCGGATACATAAAAGTTCCTGTTTTAGAGAATTGAGCATAGTGATGACTTCTTTCGGATTGTAGTCTTTCGGAAGATCATTTCGCGGACCATGATAGAGGATGTCGCCCAAAAGGAGAAGTCTTTCGGCTTCTTCTCTTTTATATGCTTCTATCATTTTTTTGCAGTAATAGGAAGAGCCATGTATATCTGATGCGATCATTAGTTTCATAGTGTAACCTCCGGGACAGAATATCTTTTATATTCAGCGTAACATAGGAAAAGAAAAAATACAATTGGTTTCCTAATATAGAATAACATGATATACTGGTTTTGCGTATATGCCGCAAGGCAGTTATAGTAATAGATTTTTTTTGGAAGGATTTATATATGTGGATTGCAGATGATTGGAAGGATTATGAGATTATTGATTGCAGTAATGGTGAAAAGCTGGAGCGGTGGGGAGAATACCTTTTAGTGCGGCCTGATCCGCAGGTTATATGGGATACCCCTAGGACAGACAGAGGATGGAAGAGAAGGAACGGACATTATCACCGCAGTAAGAAGGGCGGCGGAGAATGGGAATTTTTTTCGCTTCCAAAGCAGTGGCAGATTCATTATAAGGAGCTGACTTTTAATTTGAAACCCTTCAGCTTTAAACATACTGGGCTGTTCCCGGAACAGGCGGCAAACTGGGATTGGTTTTCGGAAAAGATAAGAAATGCAGGATGTCCGGTGAAGGTTCTGAACCTGTTTGCATATACCGGAGGAGCTACATTGGCTGCAGCGGCAGCGGGAGCAAACGTGACCCATGTGGATGCCTCGAAGGGTATGGTAAACTGGGCGAAGGAAAACGCGGCTTCCTCCGGCCTTTCAGATAAGCCTGTCCGCTGGCTTGTGGATGACTGTGTGAAGTTCGTGGAGCGGGAAATCCGGCGGGGCAGCCGTTATGATGCGATCATTATGGATCCGCCGTCCTATGGAAGAGGACCGAAGGGCGAGATCTGGAAGATTGAAGATGCCATACATCCTCTGATCAAGCTTTGCACTCAGATTTTGTCGGAGCGTCCGCTGTTCTTTCTGGTGAACTCTTACACTACAGGATTAGCGCCGGCAGTTTTGACTTACATGATGGCTACGGAGCTAAAGAGTTGCAAAGGCCGTGTGGACTCACAGGAAGTCGGATTGCCCGTGAGTCGTTCAGGGCTTGTACTCCCATGCGGAGCGTCCGGGAGGTGGGAAGCAGAAGTAGGATAGGGCATTTTATTTTTTTATTCCACAAATCTTTGAAACATGGTATACTATTTTTAATAGATATCATGTGATATCAGGAATGATAAGCTGTTTTCGAGAAGGGGGTAGATTTATATGACAGAAGAATTGATCAAAGAGGTTAAGCATATTCAAAAATGCCTGATCGACAAGGATATGACCGGCGATGAGTGGGAAGAGAAGATGGAGATTGTTCACAAGCTTGAAGATGTATCCACCTATCTGAAGGATGCGCTTGGACGGGGGATTGAGTTTTGATAAAGGCGCTTGTATTTGATATGGACGGACTTTTACTGGATTCCGAAAGAATCGTGAAGCGTTCGTGGAATGAAGCCGGGAGAGAGATGGGAATTCCGGGTATTGGCGAACATATCTATCACACGCTTGGCCTGAACAGGAAAGCACGGAATGAATATTTCAGGAATGCTTATGGCGCGGATTTTCCTTTGGAAGATTTTAATCGAAGGACAAGCGATATATTTTTCAGGATTGTGGGGAAAGGTGGTATCCCGCTGAAAGCAGGCGCAAAGGAATTGCTTTTCTATGCAAAGGATCGTGGATATAAAATAGCTGTCGCGACTTCTACAAGTCGCGCGTATGCAGTAAAAGAACTGACAGATGCAGGAATCTGGCAATTCTTTGACGGCGGAATCTTTGGTGACATGGTAGAAAACACGAAGCCTGATCCAGAGATTTACATAAAAGCGTGTGAGAGTATCGGGATGTTGCCGAAGGACTGTCTGGCTTTGGAAGATGCGCCGGCAGGCATCTGTTCAGCGTATGCGGCAGGGCTTAAGGTGATTGTCATTCCGGATTTGCTTCAACCGGATGAAGAGACTCTTGCTCTTACATATAAAAAATTTCATACACTATATGATGTGATTGCATTATTAAAAGAAGAATAGGCATTTGCCTATTCTTCTGCTACGAACACGTCTTTTCCCATTCCGCAGATCGGGCATACCCAATCTTCCGGAATATCCTCAAATGCTGTTCCCGGAGCGATTCCGCCGTCCGGATCTCCAACTTCAGGATCATATACATATCCACATGGTTCACATACATATTTTTTCATAATCGTAAGCCTCCATTTCATTCATAGTATTCCTTAGCGTCTCTTAATTATAACGGATATGAGGAAGAAAAAAAAGAAAAATTCTATAAACTTTTGTTGATGTCTGCAGAACAACTGTAAAACATCAATTATAGATAATATAAATATATAGAGATACATATAATAATTCTCTATTTGAAGACTTGGCCCGCTGACTATATAATAGAAGATAAAGAAGTCATTGAAAAAGGGGAATTATGAATGTTTATTGACGTACACATGCATGAGATGACATATTCAAAGGACAGTTTTTTGAAACTGGATGAGATTGTAAAGATTGCAAAAGAGAAGGGGCTTGGCGCGGTCTGCATTACTGACCATGACAGCATGGGTTTTAAGGAATATGCGCAAGAATATACGGAAAAAACAGGGTTTCCTGTGTTTGTGGGGGTTGAGTTCTATTCGCTGCAGGGCGATATTGTTGCTTTTGGGATTGAAGATTGTCCGAAGGAGCGGATACCTGCACAGGATTTTATTGATTTTGTAAAAGCGCAGGGAGGAATTTGTTTTGCTGCGCATCCGTTTCGCAATAACCGCCGGGGACTGGAAGAACACGTTCTAAAGGTCAAAGGACTTGACGGTCTTGAGGTCTTGAATGGAAGTACTTCAAAGGAGGCGTGCAGGAAGGCGGCTGAGTATGCGAAGCGTTTAAGTCTTTTCCCTTTGGGAGCCAGTGACTGCCATGTGCCGGAGAAGGTGGGCGTGTGTGTTACTTATTTCCCGGAAGAGATACGTACCTTCGGGCAATTCCTTGCGGCATTCCGCAAGGGGGATATGAAGCCGGCATACTATAAAGACGGCGCATACAGGATTCTGTATTCTTACAGTTCGCCTATAGATGTAAATATAGATGAACTGTAACGATAAATTTTAAATATCCATTTACCTTTTTATGAATCAGTGATAGAATATCTCTGTATTGTATAATTTGGGAAATGGGTGGAAAGGTGGTAACATTATGATTACAGTCAACGCAATGGGAGACAATTGCCCGATCCCGGTTATAAAGACCAAAAAGGCAATGCAGGCTCTAACCGGTCCGGAGACCATCGAAGTACTGGTGGACAATGGGATTGCTGTTCAGAACGTAACGAAGATGGCGGCGGCATCGGGCGGACAGGTATCTTCTGAGAAGGTTTCTGACGCAGAGTTTAAGATTATGATTCAGATGGAGGGCGCTCCTTCGGCAGCAGAGGAGGAAGAGGTGAGTTGTGTGCCGGATGCAAGAGATAACACGGTTGTAGTAGTTTCGTCTGACCGTATGGGGACGGGTAATGACGAGTTAGGGAAGGTATTGATCAAAGGATTTATCTTTGCAGTGACACAGCTTGATACGCTGCCAAAGACGATGCTGTTTTATAACGGCGGAGCAACGCTGACCGCAGAAGGCTCTGATTCGCTGGAAGACCTGAAGGCCTTGGAGGCGCAGGGCGTTGAGATTATGACGTGCGGGACATGCCTTGATTATTACGGGCTGAAGGAGAAACTTCAGGTAGGTACTGTGACGAATATGTACAGCATTGTGGAGACAATGGCAAAAGCCGGAAGAATTGTCAGACCATAGATGGGAAATATTAGATAAAGAGCTATTTATAATTTGCAAAAAAGAGTCGTACTTCTTCAAAAGCAGAGGCATGGCTCTTATTTCAGATACCCTACTTTGAGAAGTACGCGTAATATAAGCGTTTTCTAAATAAATTACAGGAGGATTATTGACGTATGAAATCAGATGTCAGATTAACAAGTTTAAGTAAGACCGCAGGCTGAGCGGCTAAAATTGGTCCGGAGACCCTTGCTCAGGTTCTGAGTAAGCTGCCGAAATTCCAGGACGATAAGCTGCTCGTCGGTATTGAGACATCCGATGACGCGGCTATTTATAAAGTGACGGATGATATCGCCATGATACAGACCGTTGATTTCTTTACACCGATTGTCGATGATCCTTATATGTTTGGACAGATAGCGGCGGCCAATTCCTTAAGCGATGTTTGGGCTATGGGAGGCGAGCCGGCAGTTGCACTTAACATAGTCGGATTCCCTAATTGTCTGGATCCGGCGATCTTGGGCGACATCTTGGCGGGTGGCGCAGCGAAGGTGAAAGAAGCAGGAGCGGTACTGGTAGGCGGACATTCCGTACAGGATGATGAACCGAAATACGGATTATGTGTGTCCGGCTTTGTACATCCTGATAAGATATTTAAAAATTATGGCTGCAGACCGGGAGATATTCTCGTTCTGACGAAACAGATCGGAAGCGGGATCGTCAACACTGCGATTAAAGCAGAGATGGCATCGCCGTCAGCGATCAGAGAGGCGCAGACAGTTATGGCGTCTTTAAATAAACTGGGAAAACAGGTAGTAGAAAAGTACGATGTGACTGCATGTACGGATATTACCGGATTCGGGCTTTTGGGCCATTGTGTGGAGATGGCATCGGCCAGTGAAGTTACATTCGAACTTCGGGTGGATGATATTGCTTATTTAGAAGATGCCATTGATTATGCGAAGATGGGGCTTGTGCCTGCCGGTGCGTACAAAAACAGAGGATATTCCATGAGGCATGTGGAGCCGGGGGCGGTTAAGGAGCATTTCCTTGATCTGCTTTATGATCCGCAGACTTCAGGAGGGCTGCTGATCAGCATATCGCCGGATAACTTAGATGGTATGATGGCTGATTTTAAAGCGGCCCGTATGGATACGACGGTATCAGTGATCGGCAAAGTAATGCCAAAGAGTGATAAATTGATTCGATTATTTTAAATGTGAAGAAGGGGAATGTTATGAACAAGAATCTTTTATACAGGAGTATCCCGAAGGTCGATGTGCTTTTGGAAGATGAAAATGTACAGAAAATGATAGAGCGTTACGGCAGAGAGACGGTGATGGAAGCCATTCACATAGAAACAGATAAGCTGCGCAGTTTTATTGCAGGAGCAGAGGATGAGGATGAGGCGAAAACACAGATTGAAATGCTCCTTTCTCATATTGAGCGTACTGTGTCGGCCATGCATATGCCGAATATGCGAATGGTAGTGAACGGAACAGGTACGATTCTTCACACCAATCTGGGGCGCGCGCCTGTCAGCGCCGAGCACATGAAACGGGCGCTGGCGCTTGTCAGCGGATATTCGAATCTGGAATACAATCTAAAGGCAGGTAAGAGAGGGGAGCGTTATTCCCATTTTGAAAAGCTTTTGTGCAAGCTTACGGGGGCGGAGGCCGCGATGGCGGTGAATAACAATGCATCCTCCGTGCTGCTTATCTTAAGTTCACTGGCAAAAGGGGGAGAGGTTATCGTATCCCGCGGGGAGTTGATAGAGATCGGCGGTAAATTCCGTATTCCGGATGTGATGGAGCAGAGCGGAGCAGCTTTGGTCGAGATCGGAACTACGAACAAGACGCATTACGATGATTATGAAAATGCCATTACCGAAGAGACAAAGGCATTGCTCAAAGTACATACAAGCAATTACCGAATCGTAGGATTCACGGATTCGGTGGAGATTGACGAGTTGATTCCTCTTGCCAGAGAGCATGATATACCGGTTGTGGAGGATCTTGGAAGCGGCGTGCTCATAGATCTGGCAAAGTACGGACTGACGCATGAGCCTACGGTGCAGGAGTCCGTTGCGAAAGGTGCAGATGTGGTGTGTTTCAGCGGGGACAAGCTTCTGGGAGGCCCCCAGGCGGGCATTATCATCGGAAAGAAAAAGTATATTGACAGGATGAAGAAAAACCAGCTTACAAGAGCGCTTCGAATAGATAAGTTCACTGCTGCGATGTTGGAGTTGGTACTTCAGGAATATTTATCAGAGGAAAAGGCGGTTAAAAACATTCCGGTACTTCGGATGCTTTCAGAACCGCAGGAAGAGGTTCATAGGCGGGCAAAGCAGCTTCTTAGGATCTTGAGAAATAAAAAACTTCCGGCGAAAATAGAGATAAAGCCGTGTGAATCACAGATTGGGGGAGGTTCGCTTCCGCTTGAGCGGATTCCCAGCATGGCCGTTACGATCCGGCCGGAAAAGATCAGTGTAAATGAATTGGAAGAGCGTATGCGTCTCCTTCCGGTTCCCATTATACCAAGAACAGTTAATGACGAGATTCTTCTTGATATGAGGACGATATCGGAGAGAGATGTAAAATTGATTGCAGATCAGCTTAAAGAGCTTGATGTGCTTAATGAGATCAGTTTAATAGGACAGTGATTTAGAAAGGCGCGCCTAAAAAGGACAAGGGAATATGAAGAACGTAATTATAGGAACAGCAGGACATATTGATCACGGGAAGACTACCCTTATAAAAGCATTAACAGGAAGAAATACAGACCGTTGGGAGGAAGAGCAGAGAAGAGGAATCACAATTGATCTGGGATTTACTTATTTTGACTTGCCAAACGGCGGCCGGGCTGGAATTATTGATGTGCCGGGCCATGAGAAATTTATCAACAACATGGTTGCAGGCGTTGTAGGGATGGATCTTGTGCTTCTTGTGATCGCTGCGGACGAGGGAATTATGCCCCAGACAAGAGAGCATATGGATATTCTCCATTTGTTAGGGATTGAAAAAAGTATTGTTGTGCTGAATAAATGTGACCTTGTGGACGAAGAGTGGCTGGAGCTTGTTGAAGAAGAGGTCAAAGAGGAGTTTGAAGGGACTTTTCTTGAGCGGGCGCCGGTGGTAAAGGTTTCCGCGGCTACAGGGGAAGGACTTCAAGGGCTTGTGGAACTGATCAGCCATATGACAAGCGATGAAGTGATAGAGAAGGATATCCATACGATACCGCGCCTGCCGATTGACAGGGCATTTTCGCTGTCTGGATTCGGCACGGTTATTACCGGCACGCTTATTTCGGGAACCATTCGCAAGGAAGATATACTGGAGATGTATCCGATCGGGAAAGAGAGCAAGATACGGAGCATACAGGTGCATGGAGAGGATAGAAATACGTGCTATGCCGGACAGCGGGTGGCAATCAATCTGTCTAACATAAAAAAACGTGAGATTCAGAGAGGATGTGTGCTTGCCTCTAAAGGAAGTATGAAGACGACGGATCTTCTGGATGTAAGGTTAAATGTACTGGACAGCTCCATGCGTGTGCTGACGAACCATGCAAGGCTTCATTTCTTTACAGGAACGAGCGAGATACTCTGCCGCGCGGTTCTTTTGGATCAGGAAGAGATCGGACCGGGAGAGAGCGGTCTGGTACAGCTTAGGCTGGAGGAGAGCGTTGCGCTAAGGCGGGGAGATAAGTTTATCGTCAGATTTTATTCCCCGATGGAGACGATCGGGGGCGGCGTTATATTGGAGCCGAATCCGGGCATTAAGAAACGATTCCGAGAGGATGTTATAGAGGAGCTTAAGCGTAAAGAATCCGGTTCAAGTGCTGATGTCATAGAGCTTCATATAAAGGAACACAGAGAGACGATGATCACTGTATCTGAGCTTGCAAAGCTTACGGCGCTTTCTGAAGAAGAAGTGAAAAAGGATGTCAAAGATCTGGAAGAACAGAATAAGATTCATGTATTCGCTATGCGCAAAGATACGTATGTATGGCATGAAGAAGCTTTTGAGGAGGCGAAACGGCTGCTGGAAAACACATTGTCTTCCTATGAAAGAAAATATCCGTACCGTTATGGAATCAAGAAAGCAGAAGTTCAGGCAGCCTATTTTTCAAAGATGAGACCGAATGTATTTGACCGTATGATAGAAATGATGGTGCAAAATGGGCGGCTTATGCGGGTGGATGAATTTTTATGCACGCCGGAATATGAAGTATGTAAGGATGAAACGTACAGACAAGTATCAGGAATTTTTCTTGATACATTTGAAAAGAGCCGTTTTGATTTTGCGCGTTATTCTGAAATCAATTGTAAAGGTATTCCGAAAGAGATACGGGATGATATCTTGAACATACTGCTTCATGAAAAGAAAGTGGTAAAGGTCGCGGAAGACATGTATACGCTCAAGAGTTACATGGAGGAAGCCAGAAGGGAGATTTTAGAGAGGCTTTCTAAGTCTCCGGTCATCACGATTGCCGAGGTGCGGGACATGTTCTCGACGAGCAGAAAGAGCGCGAAGCCGATTCTGGAATATATGGATAGTATTAAAGTGACAAAAAAGACAGGCGGAGAAAGTGAAAGGGTAGCATATTAATGAATTTGAAACAATTGGAGGCTTTTGCAAAGGTTGTTGAGACAGGAAGCTTCTCGAAAGCCGCAAGGGAATTATATCTGACGCAGCCGACGGTGAGCGCTCATGTTTCGACTCTTGAGAAAGAACTCAGGGCAAGGTTGTTTATCCGTAATACAAAGGAAGTGCTGCTGTCTGATGCAGGACAGGAATTATACAAATATGCGAAACAAATGGTGGAATTGGAGTGCCAGATTGCGGAGCATTTTAATATGCGGGAGAAAAGTTCGTCGAGCCATTGCGTTGTGATTGCAGCGTCTACTATACCGGCACAGTATCTTCTTCCGGAGGTTCTCATGCACTTCAAGAAACGTTATCCTGACGAACAGTTCAAGCTGATAGAGACAGACAGCAGTGAGGTTGTATCGCAGATTGTGAACGGTATGGCGGACGTAGGCTTTACGGGAACTGTGCTGGAGAAGAAATACTGCAGATACATTCCGTTCTATAAGGATAAGCTGGCGGTTATTACGCCTAATACGGAGAAATACCGAACTTTACAGGAAAGAGGGACGGATGATATTTCGTGGATCAAAAAAGAGCACATGATCATGCGTGAAGAAGGCTCCGGTACAAGAAAGGAAGCGCAGAAACAGCTTCGCAAGGCGGGAATAGAGACGATGGATCTGGACATTATAGCGAGTATAGACAATCAGGAGACCATCAAGCGTTCTGTGCGTCAGGGAATGGGAATCTCTGTCTTGTCAAGGCTGGCGACAGAGGAGGAAGTGCAGGGCGGACAGATACTGGCATTCCCGATCCCGAAGTCCGATGCGGGGCGGGATATTAATTTGGTCTACAATAAGAATGCTCCGATGACGGCCAATGTAGAACGCTTTATTAAGATCATAAAGGAAATTTATAATATTTAGACGGCAGATAAACCGGGGAAAAGAGGAGGAGCATATGATATATTTAGATAATGCGGCGACAACGATGCACAAGCCGCAATGTGTAATTGATGCGGTTGTGAGCGCAATGAGCTCTATGGGGAATGCCGGAAGAGGGGCGAATGAGGCGTCGCTTAGTGCGTCAAGGATTATTTACGATACAAGAGAGAGGCTTTGCAGGTTCTTTGGCGGAACGAATCCGAAACAGGTAGCATTCACGAATAATTCAACGGAAAGTCTGAATATCGCGGTTAAAGGACTGTTGAATCCGGGAGATCATGTGATTACGACAGTACTGGAACATAATTCCGTTCTGCGGCCATTGTATGAGATGGAAAAAAGAGGCGTAAAGCTTACGATTGTAAAAAGCGATGAGAAAGGCAGGCTTGATATCTCTCAGATTGAAAAAGCAATCCGTGCTGAGACGAAGATGATTGTATGTACCAACGGCTCAAACCTGACGGGGAATTATGTGGATGTAGGGAGTATCGGGAAAATTGCGAAGGAACGTGGTGTGCTTTTTGTAGTGGATGCTTCGCAGACTGCCGGAGTGTTCCCCATTGACGTGGAGAAAATGAATATTGACGTTCTTTGTTTCACAGGGCATAAAGGACTTTTGGGGCCGCAGGGAACCGGCGGATTGTATGTGCGTGAGGGAATTGCGATACGGCCGCTGAAATGCGGCGGCACCGGGGTACAGACTTACAATAAGTCGCAGCCTGAGATGATGCCAACGGCTCTTGAGGCGGGGACTCTTAACGGACATGGAATCGCGGGGCTTCATGCGGCGCTTTGCTATCTGGAGGAGACGGGGATTGACAGAATCCGTGCCAGAGAGCAGGAGCTTATGCGCAGATTCTACGAGGGAGTTAAAGTTATCCCAGAGGTTATCGTATATGGAGATTTTTCTGAAGAAGAGAGATGCCCGATCGTGCTTTTGAACATTGGCGATTATGATTCCGGTGAGGTAAGCGACGCGCTCCTTACCGATTATGGAATTTCTACAAGACCGGGCGGACATTGTGCGCCGCTTATGCATGAGGCGCTTGGGACAATAGAGCAGGGAGCGGTAAGATTCAGCTTTTGTCATTATAACACGGATGAAGAGGTGGATACGGCTATTCGTGCTGTCAGAGAACTTTCGCGGGAGGAAGAATAGATATGAAGAAGAAGGAGCTTAGGCTTGTAGTCACGTTTCACACAACGGCGGATGCCATGGCGATGGAAAAGGCCTGCAAGGAGAGAAGTGTTCCGGGGCGCATTATACCGGTTCCGCGGGCTGTCTCTGCAGGGTGCGGTCTGGCATGGTGTGCAGAACTTTCGGACAGGGAAGAGATTGTGTCTATGATGAAAACGGTTGGAATTGAAGAAGAAGAGATCCACGAATGTATGGTGTAGCAGAAGCGGTGGACGCGGAACAATAAGAATAAGCAGCAAAAAAGGGTACTTTGATACGGCGGTAACATCTGCCGGATAAAAGCACCCTTTTCGGGTTCATCAGAAATCTTCATAACTATACTCCTTCGATAAAAGTATTTAATACGTGCGGAAGCAGTTTCTTACTGTATTCGGATAGAGAGAACCTGCCTTTGAACAATGCCCAGTCATATAAAAGCGCCCGTTCGTACATGGCGTAGATGTCCATCAGTTCTTCGGCAGTGCTTGTATTCTTGAACTCGCCTCGTTCTAAACCATCTGTGATAATCTCGGTAATCCATTTAAAATAAAAACGTTTCTTGTCGGACAAAGATTTTTTGTCCTTGGTTGTCAGTTGTGAGGAATAAAGATAAGCCAGAAGGCTTATATCAACACTTTGTTCAATCATGCAGAATAGTTCTTGGTTCAAAAGCAACAATTTATCATAGCAGGACATGTCATGGTCGATCACATGATAAAGCTCCTCGTATTTTTGGTCGAAAAGATAGGACAGGCTGTTGAGCAGAGCTTCCTTACCTTTAAAATAATGATAAAAAGTACCCTTTGAAGTTTTGGATGTTGCGATGATATCCTCAATCGTAGTGCGGTCATAACCGTTTTTATAAAAGAGGTTCCAGGCGGCTTTCACGATGCGGCTTTTTGTGGATTGTCGTTTCCTCGGCATCAGTTGTCACCATTCCTTTCTGGGTTTTATAAAAAGAGAAGCGGATTATTGTTAACCCGCTTCTGCTGTTTTTCAAAGACCGATCAGGCTCCGGTAAGCTTAACCTACCTGAAAACCATATTTCAATGGATCTGTCGGATCGATCAGATATGTTGCAACACCTGTCAGGTAGCAGCTTCCGGTGATCATCGGAATAACTGCGTCAAAGTCAGCGACTTTGGTCGTCTCTTTGATAACACCTTTGAAGAGACTGCCGATAAAGCTTTCGTAGATAAATTCTTCACCCACGCCGATTTCTCCCCAATGATGAAGCGTAGCAAGTTTCGCGCTTGTTCCGGTTCCGCATGGTGAACGGTCAGCCATGTGCTCGCCGAAGATAACTACGTTTCTCATATTAGCTTTCTCCGGATTTGGAGTCGGTCCATAGAATTCAACCAGGTCAACGCTTGTAATGTCAAGCTCCGGATGCTGTACAGGAATCTCCTTGTTAATGATCTCTAACATCTTCATGCCGAGGTCAGCGTATGCCGGAACGGACTTTGCATTGATTTCGCCGATGTCAAGTTTAGTAGTGTCAACCAGTGCGAAGAAACTTCCGCCGAAAGAAATCGTGAATTCGATTTCTTTGCCGTCAACAGTAACCTTCTGGTTCTCTTTGTAAACAAATGCCGGAACATTGGTTAGTGTAACGCTCTCAACCTTACCGTCTTTTACGATAGCCTTTGTACGGATCAGTCCTGCCGGTGCTTCGAGAATCACGTCGTTTTCCCCTTCTTTGGATTCTACAAGACCTGCCTCAACTGCGACTGTAACGGCTCCAATCGTACAGTGTCCGCACATATTCAGGTATCCGCCGGTGTCCATGAACATAACGCCGAACTGTGCCTCCGGGCTAACCGGCTTGCAGAGAAATGCACCGAACATGTCATGATGTCCTCTTGGCTCGAACATAAGAGCTGTACGAACGTGGTCGTAGTTCTCTTCCATCCATTTCTTTTTCTCGATCATCGTGTTGCCTTCCGGCTCCGGAAATCCACCGATAACGATACGGCAGAACTCGCCGACGGTGTGAGAATCTACTACCTGAAGAGCGCCCTCAAACCGGTCGAAGTTTACATTAGCTTTCAACTCCATAATAATTACCTCCTTAAAACATACTCATAGATAAAATCTATAGTTTCTTTATTAAAAACACAGCGTGACAAAAATCCTGCCGTGCCTTTTGCCTCAAAATATGGTAAATCATACATATAATGATAGAAAAATAACGAATAGACTGCGTTCTAGTACGTAGTTCAATCATTTGATTACATTATGAGGGAAAAACCTTGAAAAGTCAACGGTTTTTTGGTATTATAAAAATAAATAAAAACAGTTGAAATATAGGAAGGAATGTGATAAGGTAATCTCGAATGGATAAGCTGATATGGGGGTAGATGGGTGACTGGTGTGCCTCCTGGTCTTCAAAACCAGTGTGGGGCGTTAAGAGCGTCCTGGGTGGGTTCGATTCCCACATGCCCTCGCCAAAAAGCAGATTTTGAGCACATTTCGGCCGTTAAGAATTTAGCAGGATTGATTTATAGATTTTATTTATGATTATGAGAGAATCTAAATCTGATTACATAAATGAAAATATATTTTTGGGGAATATTAAAAGCGATCAGGATAACATATTGTTTGTGAAAGTTATACCTTGTACTTTACATTGAGAGGTAATGAAACGGACGGGGTTCGTTTTTTACTTAAATAAATTATAAAAGGAGATGTTTAACATGGGAAATGTACAGATGTTATTACGTCAGCATGTTGGGGCACCATGTGCGGCAATCGTTAAGGCCGGTGATGATGTTAAAAAAGGTACTTTGATTGCAACGCCTACGGGGCTTGGCGCTAACATTTTTTCCAGTGTGTACGGAAAGGTTGCAGAGGTGACAGAAGACCGGATCATCATCGAGCCGGCGGAAGAACAGCCGGACGAGTTTGTGCCGATCGATGTGCCTGAAGACGCAAGCAAGCTTGATATGGTAAAGGCGGCAGGCGTTGTCGGACTTGGCGGAGCAGGTTTTCCGACGGGTATTAAGCTGAATATTAATCTGGCGGAGACACCGATGGGCGAACTTGATCCGGAGATTAATCCTGAGCTTCCGGCTGATTTTAAGCTGGGTTGTGAGAAGGGTTACATTTTGATTAATGCGGCAGAATGTGAGCCTGGACTTGAACACAACATCAGACAGATTGAAGAGCAGTGTGATAAAGTGATCCGCGGCGTCAAATACTGTATGGAGATTACTAATGCTGATAAGGCGATCTTTGCGATCAAGAAGAAAAATCAGAAGGCAATCAAGACATTGCAGAAAGCGCTTGAGAACGAGCCTGCAATTTCGATGCACCTTCTTCCGGATATTTATCCGATGGGCGAAGAGCGTGCAGTTGTAAGAGAATGTCTGGGAGTAAATCTTACCACGATGCAGCTTCCTTCAGCTGCAAAGTCTGTTGTAGTGAATCTTGAGACGGCAGCGAAAGTCGCAGAGGCGATCGACGAGAAGAAGCCGTGTATTACAAAGAATCTGACGGTTCGCGGCAAACTTAACGGTGGAAACGGCGCACACGTATTTATGGATGTTCCGGTGGGAACAAGTGTTGGGGAGCTGATTGAGAGAGCCGGCGGTATCGACGGAAAATACGGTGAGATCGTGATGGGCGGCGCGTTTACAGGAAAGTCCACGGACTTTGACGCACCGATCACGAAGACGACGGGCGGAATTCTTGTTACAGTCGAGTTCCCGGATCTTCACGGAGCGAATGTAGGACTTCTTGTCTGTGCCTGCGGCGGTAATGAGGAGCGTATGCGCGAGATCTGTGAGAAGATGAACGGCAAAGTCGTATCTGTTGCGAGATGTAAGCAGGCCATTGAAAACAAACCGGGCGCACCGCTTAAGTGTTTGAGACCAGGGAACTGTCCGGGACAGGTTAAGAACAATATGCAGTTTAAGAAAGATAAATGTGAATATATTATTATCGGCAATTGTTCAGACTGTTCCAATACAGTAATGGCATCCGGTCCGAAGATGGGGCTTAAGGTATTCCACCAGACTGACCATGTGATGAGATCCGTTGGCCATGCTCTGTATAGAACGCTTAAGGTGTCTAAACAGGTAAGTCAGGATATTGATTTTTAACGCAAATGCTAGAAAGGTATTACTATTGTTTTCGGCAATGGAGAAAGACCCCCCGATTCTTTCCTCCATTCCATAAGGCGAGAGGTTTCTTATGCGCCGGAGACAATTGTATATATAATAATTTTTGCAGTCTATAAGGGCTGTTTAAGAAATCCAAACAAGGAGGGAAAACAATATGTCTATCACAGCTGAAACAGCTAAAGCACATGCTCATGATCCTGCGGTATTATGTTGTAGAGCCGAGGCCGGCATTACAATTGAGCCTGCGAATCTGGAAGATCCAGCAATTTTTGACGATTTGGTAGATTCAGGATTATTAAACCTTGACGGTTGCCTTACCATCGAGGAAGTATTAGGAGCAAAACTTACAAAAACCTGTGATTCTCTTGCTCCGCTTACGGCAGATGTTCTTGACGGAGTAAAGGCTCCGAGCGTAAGCGCGCCGGCAGTTGAAGAAGAGGTTGCACAGGAGGCGCCGGCGGCAGCAGCGCCAGCAGCGGCAGTACCGGTTGCAGCAGGCGGTATGCTTAAGATCCACATCGGAGAGGGTAAAGATATCGACCTTGAGATTCCGGTTGGAGCACTTGGCGGCGGCGCAGCAGTAGCGGCAGTACCGGCAGCGGCAGTAGCGGTTGCAGACGCAGCAGCACCGGCAGCAGCAGTTGGAGAAGAGAAAATCGTAGGAACTCTTACAAGAAAGCACTTCAATATCACAGAAGTTAAGAGAGGACCTGAGACAAAGATCGAGGGAACGACTCTTTACATCCGTGAAGGAATCGAAGCAGACGTTATCGCAGACCAGGAATTAGTGAAAGATTTCAAACTTGAGATCATTACTCCTGAGTTATATCACACATATTCCGAGACAGTTATGGACGTACAGCCAATCGCTACAAAAGAGGGCGATGATGAGCTCGGAAGCGGTGTGACAAGAGTACTTGACGGCGTTGTTATGATGCTGACAGGCGTTGACGAAGGCGGAGTTCAGATCGGTGAGTTCGGTTCTTCCGAAGGATACCTTGACGAGAACATTATGTGGGGCCGTCCGGGATGTCCGGATAAAGGCGAGATCTTCATCAAAGGTAACATTGTTATCCAGGAGAAGACAAACATGGAGCGCCGCGGACCTATGGCTGCTCATACAGCATTTGATATCATTACACAGGAGATCCGTGAGGTTATGAAGAAACTTGACGAGAGCCTTGTAGTTGATACGCAGGAGCTGAAATCTATCCGTCGCCCGGGTAAGAAGAAAGTTGTAATCGTTAAAGAGATCATGGGACAGGGAGCTATGCATGATAACTTCATTCTTCCTGTAGAGCCGGTTGGTATCCTTGGCGCAAGAGCTAACGTAGACTTAGGAAACGTTCCTGTTTGCGTATCTCCGCTTGAGGTTCTTGACGGATGTATCCATGCTTTGACATGTATCGGACCTGCATCGAAAGAGATGTCCAGACATTACTGGAGAGAGCCGCTTGTTCTTGAGGCTCTTCACGATGAAGAAGTTGACCTTTGCGGTGTTGTATTCGTTGGATCTCCTCAGATCAACGCTGAGAAATTCTACGTATCCCGCCGTGTAGGACACACAGTAGAGATGATGGATGCTGATGGTGCATTCGTTACAACTGAAGGATTTGGAAACAACCATATCGACTTCGCAAGCCATATCGAGCAGATTGGTATGAGAGGAGTTCCGACAGTAGGTATGTCTTACTGTGCAGTACAGGGCGCTCTCGTTGTTGGTAATAAGTACATGCAGTACATGGTTGATAACAACAAATCTGAAGCAGGTATCGAGAATGAGATTCTTGGTAACAACACACTTTGTCAGGAAGACGCTATCCGCGCACTTGCTATGCTGAAAGCAGCTATGGCCGGAGAAGACGTTAAGGCTGCTGAGAAGAAGTGGAATCCAAACGTTAAGTCTACAAACGTAGAGTTAATTGAGGGCGCATGCGGCACAAAGATCGACCTCGTTGGAAATGAGCAGGAGCTCCCGATGAGTGAGAAGCGTAGATTAAAATACAGCTAAGCCAAAGGTGTGCTGAATGAATAATGAACGTTTGAATTACGGCGACAGGATCATTTATATGGAGGGCGTTGTAGTAGAAGTCGATGACTGCAGCATCAGCGTTGACCTGAAAGGGCGCCTGGGGTTCTTCAAAGCTCCGAAAAGAATGTTTATTTGTGATACTGAACCGAAAGTGGGTCAGGAATTCGGATGGAATATGAGTTTTCCGGAGCAGTTAGGGCCGGAGATAAATGAACACTACGTCAGCAACATTGAAAAAGAAAGACGCAAAAAACAAGAAATGAGTAAACGTTTGGATAATAAGGAGGTCTAAAAATGAGTTTAACGGTTGTTAAAGGTTTACAATCAGAAATATTCGTTCCTATTACTCCGCCGTCTGTATGGACTCCTGTAACAAAAGAGCTTAAAGACATGTCTATCGCTCTTGCAACAGCAGCAGGTGTTCACAAGAAAGATCAGGAAAGATTTAATCTTGCCGGTGATTTCACATGGAGAAAGATAGAGAACACAACTCCGTCAGATGATCTGATGGTATCCC
>CAMNTQ010000033.1 GCA_946558695.1 uncultured Lachnospiraceae bacterium | reverse complement strand
CTATCTGGGACCTTGACCTTGACTACCAGTGCGGCACCGGCCACGGCGTGGGATATCTTGGCAATATCCATGAGGCTCCGACAGGCTTCCGCTGGTACGTTGTCCCAAGCAAGAATGAGCACCACCAGCTTGAGGAAGGCATGGTGATCACAGACGAGCCGGGCATTTACGAGGACGGACAGTTCGGTATCCGTATCGAGAACGAATTTATCGTAAGAAAAGGCACGAAAAACAAGTATGGGCAGTTTATGTACTTCGAGACCGTAACCTTCGCTCCCATCGACCTTGACGGCATCGACCCGGAAGAGATGAGCCGGGATGAACGCGAATGGCTGAATCAATACCACAAAGACGTATATGAAAAAATCGGCCCTCACCTGACAGATGAAGAAAGAGAGTGGCTGAAAGAGTATACACGGGAAATCTAATAACGACCAAAAACTTAGGCAATTGCGAAACTCTAATTTAACAGTATCGAATTGTGCAGCTTGTAATTCTGACACAGACACGCTTTCGCTCCAAGTTTACCGTAACGGTACATAAGCTGCCCAAATACGGCAGCTAAGTACCGACGATAAACTAAGGTCTGCTTATAGAACATACAAGCTGCACAATGACCCCGATGAACATCTGAGTTTTGCAATCGCCTGTTTTAAGACTGCAGTTATCTCTTACATAAACATATTCCCTGTCCCGACGTACCTGATTCCGTCCTCAAACACACGTTTTCCGTCCATCGTTACAAGCTTCACATCATTCAGACGCTTGATATCCTTGCTCAGATCCCCGCCTACAACGAGAATGTCAGCCTCCATACCTTCCTTTATGAGTCCCCTCTTATCTTCCGCTCCAAGAACCTTCGCCGGATTAGAGGTTGCCGTCTGGATCGCCTGCACCGGAGTAATGCCGTATTCCACCATATACTCAAGCTCTCTGTTAAGCGGCAGAAACGGCGACTGGTACATCACCATGTCTGTCCCAGCGATCACCGTAACGCCGGTATCGTAAAATGCCTTGAAATTATCTCTGTAAGCCTGATATGCCGGCTCAAAATACTGGTAATCATTGATCTCTTTCTGCATAACCGGATCGTTTACCGGGGTTTTGGCATGATGTTCCATTTTTTCCCTGCAGATATCATACAACAGCGTATACGCCATAATGGTAGGCGTCCACGCGATCCCCTTTTCCGCCATCTGCTTTGCGTGCTCAACGGTCATAAATGTAGCGTGCTCGATCGTGTCAAATCCCGCATCGATACACATCTGGATACCGGGATTCGTCCCCGCATGAACGCCGCACTTGATGCCTCTCCTGTGGCACTCGTCAACTGCCGCATCAAGCTCTTCCTGCGTAAACTCCGGAATATGGGAGCGGTGCGTAGTAAGGATCTTCACCCAGTCCGCCCCGTCGCGCACCTGTCTGCGGATCTCCCTGCGGATCTCCCACGGGCCGTCCACTTCTTCTGCCTCATCCCATGCATGCCCGCCTGTCATACACATCCCTGCATCCGTATGGGTGATCTTCGGCACAACGACAAATCCCTTCTCCGCCGCCAGCTTTAAATTCTTGCATACCCCATGTGCCGAACACATATCACGCACGGACGTAATCCCCCGCTCAAATGCCGCCTGCGCGTGCTGCAGAGCATAGAGCATGATAAGCTGCGGTCCGTAATTAAAGCTGTCCGGCTGCGAATAATAATACCCCAGATGGGCATGCATATCGCAAAGTCCCGGCAGTATCGTAGCCTCGCCATAGTCCTTAACTTCCTCTCCCGGAAACCCGCGGACAAGCTCTTGCTTGCCGGCGATTTTCTGAATCCTGCCATCCGCGCCTGTCAGAACCGCCTTGTCCTCAAGGACCGTCTGTCCGTCTCCCGTCATAAGATATTTTGCACTGATAATCATCTTTATGTACCCTCCTTAAGATAGTAGCTTTTACTGCTTTTTCTGTTCTTTCAACCTGTACTCCTCAATCACCGCATGATACTCTTTGGCTGATTCATCCCAGAATCTCCGGTTTTTGCCGCTTAACTTTGTATCAAACTCATAATTTTCTTTCAGATATTCTCCGAAAAATGAGGATGCCTTTTTACACCCCAGAACATTCAGATGCTCTCCTTTATCCGGGGTATCTGTTGTCCAGTCTATCCCCGTCTCTTCCCTGTACAGGTTCAGATCAAGATAAGGAATCTCATTCTCGTCTGCAAACTTCTGTACAGCCTGCACAGCTTCCATGGACCATTCAAGGGTCGGCGCGCGCATCATCATAAATTCGATTCCTCTTTCTTCACAGATCCTTTTCATCTCCAGAACAGCTTCCCGGCATCTTTCTCCAACTTCCAGCCCAGCAGCTTTTGCCGTCTGATCCTTCCATGCTTCATACTTTTTAATTTTCTTTTCTGAGGCAGGTCTTGTGGCGCGCCACGCAAGCGTCCCCATCATATGATAGGAAGTATCTCCCTGTATATGAAAATCTTTCTGCTCCAGCTCGCGCCATCTGGAATGATACCGAAGAAACGGAATCAGATACTCTTTCTTTGATTCTCCCGTGTTGGCGCAGATTTCCTTGATCGCCTTCAGCTTTTCAGGCGACCAGCGCATATAGTCGATATTTTTGCGGTTATTCCCCTCCGTTGCCTCTTCCTCGTCAAAGATTGCTCCCGCCTCAAAAACAACCACTCTGGGAGTCTGGTACTTCAACGCTTCCTTAAGGTAATAAGTGCTCAGCCATACTTTCTGCCCGGTTCCTGCAAATACATAACCGGTAATCCCCTGTTCCTCCCAGATATTAAGGGGTGATATCGCACAGTACGCAAAACTTGCCCCCACATAAATAACATCATGCGAATTCTTTTCCTGCCTGTAAAACGCCTGTATCCTCGTCTGTGTCTCGTCACTGCGGGCGAAGCTCCATTTCGGCATGAATACTGCGGAAAAAATCCCAAATAATATTACAAATACAACTGCAAAGCAGATGCCTCTCAAAACGTTTTTCTTATTCATTGCCTGCCTAATCTCCTCTTTTCTCTGACATCATGAAGTCAAAAGGTATTTTACCCCCATGATGCCGCGGATTGTTCCGCGCTTCGTGCTGCCTCAATCCTAAAAACATTCAAAATCCGCCTTAATCAAGCTGCTTTTTCATGTTTTACGGGTCCCAAAATCATGTTTATTCATGCAAACATGAATCATATGACCTTTTGACCTTAGCATCATATCATTAATATATCCGATTTTCAACACTTATAGAAATCTTTCCTCGAACATCCGGCCCTGCCTCCCCCTGCACAGGCGCAAGCACAGGCACAAGCGCAGGCACAGGCACATCCTCTCCTGCAGGCGTCACCGCCATCTTACTTCATGCCGCGCCGCAGGAGGGAACACTACGTCCCTTTTTCCGCAGATCTTCTTCTGTGATCCAGCCCGGAGAAGTAAAGCTTATTTCCATGCCGTGCTCCCGGTAATATACGGCGGCTTTTTTTATATCCGGAAAACATTGGAATTTCATCTCCCGTATCACTCTCTTTCACTTTCATCGCCGCTCTTCTGACTATAAAAAATCACTGATATCATTATAAACCAAAATATGGATACTTCAATCAGTTTTTGTGATTTTATCACGGAAGCAGTTCTTACATTAGAGTATACTGGATTAAAAGAAAAAGGAGGTACAGTCATGGGACTTTTTAACTTTCTGCATAATCCTGATATCAATCAGGGCTTAAAAGAATATCATGAAACCCCGAGTGCCGTTCTGCTGGATGTCCGTACGCCTCCAGAATACCGCGAGGGACATATCCCCGGCAGTAAAAACATCCCGCTTCAAAAGATCAGCGGCATAAGCGGCGCGGACATCGGAAAGGAGCGCCCGCTCTTTGTCTACTGCCACAGCGGCGCCAGAAGCCGTCAGGCCGTAAGCACACTGCAGCGTATGGGGTATCTGAATGTAAAAAATATAGGCGGAATATCCGCATATACAGGAAAGGTGGAATCTATATGAAAATAGTAATCGTAGGCGGCGTTGCCGGAGGGGCCACAGCGGCGTCAAGAATCCGCAGGCTGGATGAACAGGCAGAGATCGTAGTCTTTGAACGGTCAGGATATATTTCCTACGCGAACTGCGGCCTGCCCTACTATATCGGAGACGTGATCGGCGATCCCGAAGAGTTAACCCTTCAAACTCCCGAAAGCTTCTTCTCACGCTTTCGCGTAATCATGAAAGTGCTCCATGAAGTCACGGCCATTCACCCGGATGAAAGATTGGTCTCTGTAAAAAATCTTGAGACCGGCGAGACGTTTAAGGAGAGCTACGACAAGCTCATCCTGTCTCCCGGCGCCAAACCCACACAGCCCAGAGTCGCAGGCGCCAAACTGGACCGGGTATTTACCCTGCGGACGGTGGAAGACACGTTTTCCATCAAAGAATACATCAACAAGCAGCACCCCAAATCGGCCGTGCTGGCAGGAGGCGGTTTCATCAGTCTGGAGCTGGCGGAAAACTTAAAGGAACTTGGCATGGAAGTAACCATCGTCCAGCGTCCCAGACAACTGATGAATCCCTTCGACCCGGATATGGCAGCTTTTATTCACGGGGAAATGCGAAGGCACGGTGTCAGACTACTCTTAGGCCGCACGGTAGAAGGCTTTGAAAAAAGCGATAACGGCATAGACGTTCTTCTGAAAGAGGAAGCCCCTCTTCATGCCGATATGGTGGTACTTGCCATCGGCGTTACTCCCGACACTGCTCTCGCAAAGGATGCAGGCCTTAAGCTGGGCATCAAAGGCAGCATCGCAGTAAACGACCGGATGGAAACATCCGTCCCGGATATCTTTGCCGTAGGGGACGCAGTACAAGTAAAACACTATGTCACCGAACAGGATGCCGTCATTTCTTTAGCGGGTCCGGCCAACAGACAGGGAAGGATCGCCGCCGATAACATCTGCGGCGGGGACAGCCGCTATACCGGCTCTCAGGGCAGCAGTATCATTCAGGTATTTGACATGACCGCCGCTGTCACCGGAGTCAATGAAACCAATGCAAAAAAAGCCGGGTTAGAGACAGATAAAGTCATCCTCTCTCCAATGAACCATGCCGGCTACTATCCCGGCGGAAAACTGATGACTATGAAAGTGGTGTTTGAGAAGAAGACGCTTCGTCTTCTGGGCGCTCAGATCGTAGGCTATGACGGCGTGGATAAACGTATTGATGTCTTGGCTGCGGCTATCCATGCAAATCTTAAAGCTACCGAGCTTAAGAGTCTGGACCTTGCATATGCGCCGCCTTATTCCTCTGCCAAAGATCCGGTAAATATGGCCGGTTTCATGATCGACAACATAGAAAAGGGAATTCTCAAACAATGGTTTTTACAAGACGTAAACCGTCTTCCCCATGACGGGAGCGCGACCCTGCTGGATGCCAGAACGGCAGGAGAATACAGCAACGGACATATTGACGGGTTCAAAAATATTCCCGTAGATGAACTGCGGACGCGGCTGGATGAAATAGAGCGGGATAAGCCGGTCTATGTCATCTGCCAGAGCGGCCTGAGAAGTTACATTGCCTGCCGGATTCTTGCCGGACATGGCTATGAAGCGTATAACTTTGCCGGAGGCTTCCGATTCTATGACGCGGTCACAAACGACCGCTGCCTGATCGAATCGGCTTCCCCTTGCGGGATGGACCGGTAAAATCCTTATTTGCCGTCCAATTCCTCCAGTTTCGCCCGGTCCGTAATCTCTACCGAGCCGCGGGTAAGGCTTACCATCCCCTCGCGCTGAAAGTAACGGAGCATCCGGGTTATGACCTCCCGGTGGGTTCCCAGATGATTGGCAATGCTCTCATGGGTAATGTTCAGGCGATCCGTATCTTCAATGGCCGCCTCTTCTAAAAGAAAAGCGGCCACACGTTTGTCCATGCTTTTCCACATAACCTGTTCCAACAGCCACATAACTTCTGAAAACCGGGAGGCCATGATCTCGTTCGTGTAATTGGCTACCGCGGCGGACTCCTCCATGATCTTCTTGTAGACGTCCGCGGAAATGATCCATAATTCGGTATCCTTTTCCGCGGTGATCGTCACATCAAACTGAATAGAACGCAGAATACAGGAGGCGGAAAACAGGCAGATATCCCGGTCAAACAGCCGGTAGACCGTGATCTCCCTCCCCTCATCCGAGAGGATGAACGCCCGAAGCTGACCGGATTTCACAAGCAGCAGACCGGTACAGTCCGCGCCGCCGCCATAGAGTACCTCGCCTTTCTTCACCATACGGCTTCCGATACTGCCGGAAATGTCCTTCATCTGCCTGGGCGTCAGCTTATCCCATATAGGAAAATATTCCGAAAATTCCATTTTTTCTCCTCACATCCATGCTGTCTTCACTTCTATTTTTGGTTGCGGAACTGCATCGGTGTCATATTATATGCTTTCTTAAACAGCCTGTTAAAATGCTCTACATTCTGATATCCCACAGACAACGATATATTTTCCACCGTCATATTGCTGCTTTTCAGGAGCGCTTTTGCCTTCTTCATACGGATCTTCTTCACCAGTTCCCCGAATGTCATGCCCGATTTTTCTTTTACGTATTTGGAGATATAAGGCTTTGACAGATAGAATCTCTCTGCCAGGTCATCCAGTGTGATATCGATATAATTTGCCTGGATATAATTCATAATCTCTATCATCCTGGCATCCTTGCATGTCTCCGCACTGCCGATTTCTTCAATTTTATTCACTGCAACGATCAAGGCTTCAATCGATGCACTGATAATATCCGCGTCGATACCTACCCCCCAGAAGGCTTTCCCATTGCATACAATCCCCACATATGCCACCGCTTTCGACGAAGAACCTCTCGTCAGAGAATGCTCTTCGTAAAATCTCAGTTCATAACTGATGTTAAAATACTGCTTGATTGCATTGCTCACCGCATCCAGACGGCCGTTTCCATTCGCTGTGATCGTCCGGCTCTCTCCGCCGTGATTGATCGATACCTCCGCCGTGATGCCGTCCACCTGCTTGAAATGACACTCGTCAATCGAAAATACCGGCTTCGTATTCACATAATTGTCCGTGAAAATCTCGTACACCCACTCCGGACTTAACTCCTTATGTGCCTTATCGGATACATCCTTCACAAGATAACCGACTTCTTCCCGCATCTTCATCGGCAGATTGATGCCAAAGCTCTGCTTCAGAATGTAGCTTACGCCTCCCTTACCGGACTGGCTGTTGATACGGATCACATCCGAATCGTACTTCCTTCCCACATCCTGCGGATCGATCGGAAGATACGGGACCGTCCACTTCCCGCATTTCTTTTCGTCTCTCCACGCCATGCCCTTTGCGATCGCATCCTGATGGGAGCCGGAGAACGCAGTGAACACCAGATCTCCGCCGTAAGGCTGTCTCGGATTGACTTCCATCCTCGTAAGCCTCTCATAAGTATCCCGAAGATGCTGCATGTCGGAAAAATCAAGCTTCGGATCGACGCCGTGGGAGAACATATTCATGCCAAGCGTTACGATATCCACATTGCCGGTGCGCTCTCCGTTTCCAAATAATGTTCCCTCAATCCGGTCTGCTCCCGCCAGTATGCCAAGCTCAGCCGTAGCGACGCCGCATCCGCGGTCATTATGCGGATGCAGACACAAAATAACGTTGTCTCTGTACTTTAAATGCTTATGCACATACTCAAGCTGGCATGCAAATACGTGAGGCATTGCATTTTCAACGGTAGTCGGTATATTAATGATTGCCTTATGATCCGCTGCGGGCCGCCACACGTCCAGCACCGCGTTGCACACTTCCACCGCATATTCGACTTCCGTGCCCGGAAAGCTCTCCGGACTGTACTGGAAGGTAAAATTGCCGTCCGTCTCATTGGCCAGCTCAAGAAGAAGCTTCGCCCCGTCAATGGCAATCTTTTTAATCTCTTCTTTATCCTTTTTAAATACCTGTTCCCGCTGTGCGACCGAAGTAGAATTATACAGATGGACTACCGCATGGGGCGCGCCCTTCACTGCCTCAAAGGTCTTCTTAATAATATGCTCTCTTGCCTGTGTCAGCACTTGTACCGTCACATCATCCGGGATCATATCCTTCTCGATCAACGTCCGGAGGAACTTATATTCCGTCTCTGACGCCGCCGGAAATCCGACCTCAATCTCCTTAAAGCCCACGTCCACCAGCATCTGGAAAAATTCCAGCTTCTCATCCAGACTCATAGGCTCAATCAGCGCCTGATTCCCGTCTCTTAAGTCCACGCTGCACCAGATCGGCGGTTTATCGATGTAATCCTTCTTCACCCAGTCATAAGTAACAACCGGCGGCATAAAATACGTTCTCTCATACTTGTTAAAATTCTTCATAAATCCATCTCCTTCAACTGATATCATAAAATTTTTAATTATCGTGCCTTTGCAGCGGCCAAGGGCTATCGCGCTTGCCTGGCCAGCCCGCCGATCAGCCGGTTTACGGTTTCCGGCTGATCCGTATTTGCATTGTGTCCGGCGTTTTTTATCCATTCCAGGGGGATGCCGGTATCTTTATGCCACGCTTTATTATACCGAATGCACGATCCGGCGCGGTCTTTTTCACCGCAGATCAAAAGTGCCGGGCATTTGATCTCGTACGGCAGATCCATTTCTATCGCATCTGCGAGGATTCGGAATCCATTGCCGGCTATTTTTGCATACCGCTTTTTATCTCCGGCATACGCCGTCATAATCTCATGCATCAGTGTTCTTCCGTATTCCGATACCGCGACATTATTCACTCCCGATTTTAACAGCAGACTCCACGGATAATAGAGATAAACAGGCTCCATCCTCTTTAACAGCCAAAGCTCAATTCCCGTCGAAAACTTTCTTTTTAACGGAGCTGAATCAATAGAGACCATTCCCTTTAACTTCTCAGGATATAACTGCGCATACATCTGCCCGACATAACCGCCCATAGACTGTCCTATAATCACAGGTCTTGTGATTCTTTCCTGTTCAAATATGCCGTTCAGCCATCTTGCCTTATCCATCAGATCAAAGTCAAATCTGAAGGGCCATGAGGCCGCATGACCGGGTGCATCCCAGACAAAAACATTATATTCGTTTTTAAAACATGCGATCTGCTTGTCAAACAATCTGTGATCTGCTGTCAGTCCCGGCAGAAAAGCCAATGTCAAAGCTTCCTCTGCAATCATATGAATCCAATAATGGATGATACCTAACGGTGTCGTATATGTTTTTTCAATCATCTTGACATCTCCATAATATCCATCCGGCAAGCCGATATACCAACACGAACAAGTTAATATTTATCAATTTTATTGTCTGATTTTAACTCTCCCCTATCCTACCATACAAACATAAAAAAGGGAAGTGCTAATTTTAATCACTTCCCTTGATATATTTTAATATTTGTTTCATCCCATTATTCTTCCAAAGAACGTTTCTTTGATATCATTACTTTCTCTTCATAACACAGAAAGATCTCATCTACTTTTTCTTTCTGAAGCTTCGGCGTCACTACGCTGACAACCGGAACTACGATCAATCCCGCAATCATTGCAGCCGCGCCCGCATTGATCGGAGATGCGATATAGTGGAAATACATATTAGAAACCGTAATACCAACGCCCGCCGCGAAGCTCGCCCATACTGCCGCTCTTGTAACGCCTTTCCAGTACAGCCCGTACATAAACGGCGCAAGAAATGCTCCTGCAAGCGCGCCCCATGAGATACCCATGAGCTGTGCGATAAAGGTCGGCGGATCGAGCGCGATCACTACGGACAGTACGATGAAAAATACAACCAGAACCTGCATGGTCTTTACCTGCTTTTTTTCATCCATATTTTTTACAACGTTATCTTTTAAGAGATCAAGCGTCAACGTTGAACTTGAAGTAAGCACCAGCGATGCCAGCGTCGACATGGACGCCGACAATACAAGCACTACTACAACTCCAATCAGAATATCCGGCAATGTAGACAGCATATACGGAACAATCCCGTCAAAAACAACCGCCCCCGTCTCGTCATAAACAGACGGATTGTCAAACAGTCTTCCAAACCCTCCGAGGAAATAACATCCGCCGGAGATGATCACCGCAAAGATCGTCGAGATCACCGTACCGGTATTGATGGATTTCTCATCCTTGATCGCATAGAACTTCCCTACCATCTGAGGAAGTCCCCACGTTCCGAGAGAAGTCAGTATCACAACGCCAAGAAGATTAAGAGGGTCAGGACCCAAAAATGAAGTAAACGCCCCCGGCTGTCCCATCGTAATCTCGATATCGCTTGGAATCTCCGCCATTTTCCGAATCGCCTCGATCAATCCGCCCTGTCCGCCAAGAACAGAACCGATGACGGCACAGATCCCCACAAGCATAATGATCCCCTGAATAAAGTCATTGATAGCCGTTGCCATATAACCGCCGAGAATTACATAGATTCCGGTAAATACTGCCATACCGATCACACAATATGTATACGGAATATGAAACGCCATCCCGAATAGTCTGGAAAGGCCATTATATACCGATGCCGTATATGGGATCAAAAAGATAAATACGATCGCAGATGCCGCAATCTTAAGCGCCTTGCTCTCATACCTCTCGCCGAAAAAATCCGGCATCGTCTTAGAATTCAGACGCTGCGTCATAACTTTTGTACGTCTTCCAAGTACAACCCATGCCAGAAGACTTCCGATCACTGCATTTCCAAGCCCGATCCAAGTAGAAGCCATACCATATTTCCAGCCAAATTGTCCCGCATACCCGACGAACACAACCGCCGAAAAGTAAGAAGTTCCATATGCAAACGCCGTAAGCCACGGCCCTACGGAACGTCCTCCCAATACAAATCCATCCACGCTGGTCGCATGTTTCCTGCTGTATAGACCTACAGCTACCATGATTCCAAAGAAAATAACCAGCAAAATCAACTTAACAGCCATAAAAATTCCCTCTTCTTTCTCTGTTTCAATTCCTTTTGCGCTTTTTTGCAGACAAAGTCGGACATTGTACGATCCTCTCATTTGCCATGTCGCTTTAAAGCGCAACGCTTTAAAGCATTAAAGCACCTTGAAATTGTATCACGGAAGGATATTTCTGTCAACTGCTTTGCGTAAGAAAAATGTACTATTGAAGTTAATAGATTTTTTTGAAAATTACAATCCTTATTTCATCTGATTGACCCGATCCTGAACCGTCTTATTGAAATTCTCGATCTTCCGGTCATAAGTTGCGTCCATGTACTCCGAGTGAAGCATAAAGTCCGCTGTTGCAAGATTGTTTGCCACTGGTATATCATATACGACCGCGATACGAAGAAGCGCCTTCACATCTGGATCATGGGGCTGCGCCTCGAGAGGATCCCACAAAAATACCATAAAGTCAATCTGCCCCTCCACAATCTTCGCCCCGATCTGCTGGTCTCCGCCTAACGGGCCGCTGTTATAGCCTTTTACCGGAAGCCCTGTCTTTTCCGCGATAAGACGGGCTGTTGTTCCCGTTCCGCACAGAAAATGCCCTTTTAATATCTCTTTATTCTGATCGCACCATTCTACCAGCTCTTTCTTTTTTCCGTCATGAGCAACCAATGCGATATGCTTTGTCTTTCCAATCTCCAACGTTACAAAATTATCATTCATCATCTTCCGGATATCCCTCCTCGTAATATTTTATAAGCGCCTGTGTTCCAAGATCTCCATAGCCTGCCGCCTGAAGCTCCTCATAATTGGCAAGCGCCTGGCTTAACACGTCCAGACACAGGCCGCTTCGGTTCGCCTCCGTGAGCGCCAATGTCATATCCTTAATGAAATGCTTCATAAAGAATCCCGGCGCGAAGTCTCCTGCCATGATCTTCGGCGCGAACAGATCAAGCTGTCTGCTTCCTGCCGCTCCCGTCGATACCGACCGCAGAACCGTATCAAGGTCAAGCCCCTTCGCCTTTGCATAAGTAAGCGCCTCGCAGACACCTGAGAGCGTACCGGCAATCATAATCTGATTGGCAAGCTTGGCATGCTGGCCGCATCCTGCTTTTCCCTGATAATTAATGTTTGTTCCCATAGCCTCAAACAACGGAACGCAAGCCTCATAATCTTCTTTCTCACCGCCCGCCAGAATGGAGAGAGTTCCAGCCTTCGCCCCTGTATCGCCCCCGGTCACAGGAGCATCCAGAACATGGAAGCCCTTCTTTTTCCCTTCTTCATAAATCTGCTCCGCGATGATCGGACTTGTGGTAGTCATATCGATAAGATATGCACCTTCCTTTGCACTGTCCAGTATATTTCCAGCATCGTAATACACTTCTTCCACATCTTTTGGGAATCCTACGATCGTGATCACCGCATCGCAATCCTTCACACAGTCTGCAATAGAATCATGGAAGATGGCGCCCTCTGCGATCACATCATATACCTTCGATTTTGTGCGGGCATAGATGTGAAGTTCATATCCCGCTTTCATAAGATTTCTCACCATGGATTTTCCCATAATCCCAACACCGATAAACCCAATACTTTTCATCCTGTTTCTCCTTGTTCATCTTTTTCTGACTTTACGGCACACCTTGTATACCCTTATACTAATATTTCTCTACAACCTCTCCCTGCTTCTTATAGATACTTCCTGCCGGAACATAGCCTCTCACAGAAGACAGCGGATAGATATTCGTGTGGCTGCCTACAACGCTTCCCGGATTTAATACTGTACCGCAGCCAACCTCTACTTCATCGCCAAGCATAGCGCCGAATTTCTTAATCCCAGTCTCGATAGTTCCTTCCGGCGTCTTTACCACTACCAGCTTTTTATCCGACTTCACATTGGAAGTAATGGAACCGGCTCCCATATGAGCCTTATATCCGAGAATAGAATCGCCCACATAATTATAATGCGGAACCTGAACCTTGTTAAAGAGGATAACATTCTTGAGCTCCGTAGAGTTTCCCACAACAGCTCCCTCGCCTACGATGGCATTTCCGCGGATAAACGCACACTGGCGTACCTCTGCGTCTTTCCCGATGATCGCAGGCCCGTGGATATACGCCGACTCAAATACCTTCGCAGACTTCGCGATCCACACATCCTCGTCCACCTTGTCATACTCATCCTCGGAAAGCGTCTTTCCAAGCTCCAATATAAACGCGCTGATCTTCGGCAGTACCTCCCAAGGATAAGTAACCCCCTCAAAAATGTCCTTCGCGATCGTCTCATCAAGCGTGTACAGATCTTTTACTGTTAATCCAACCATTTTCCTAACCTCCTGTTCGTTTTTCCTTCCATCTTCTATTGTATTTCTCATTCAGTCTTCTATGTATGAAATTCATCTTTAGTATCATAGCACTTCCCACGGACAATAGCAATTCTCACTTTCCGCTTTTGCGGTAAAAGGATGCCGCTTTATTGTAGAACTGAAGCATCTCTCTCTCATTATTAAGCCCCATCACTCCCTGCGTCCTGCTTACGATAAAAGAAGTCAGCTTCTTCATATATTCATCAGAAGTGATCTCTCCGTCTGCAACATAGGTAAGCCCCTTCTCCCAGCTCGCCGTAAGCTCCGGATTTAACAGAGATTTGATGGAATGGTCTACCACATCATAGATCATCTCTCCCTGCAGGGTAGGCGTGACAATCTGCGTTTTCTTATTCAGAGCCAAATATTTATTATGAAACAGCTTTTTTAAGATCTCGCCCCTTGTCGCGCTCGTTCCGATCCCGCTTCCTTTGATCTGCGCCCGAAGCTCTTCGTCCTCGATGAGCTGCCCGGCATTTTCCATGGCAAGTATCAGGGAGCCGGAATTGTACCGCTTTGGCGGGGACGTCTTCCCCTCTTTGATCGTAAGGGAGCAAACCGGCAGGCTCTTTCCTTTCCGAAGATTTTTAAGCCCCTCAAAAAACGCACGGTCTGTCTCCTTATCTTTATCCTCTTCCTCGTTCTTCTTTCCGGGAATCCCGGCAACCTTCAGATAGCCTTCTTCCGCAAGTACCTTAAAGCCTGTAAAAAATGATTCCTCCTTTATCTTTGTGACAATCGACACCCTCTGGTAAATGGCAGGCGGATAAAAGATACTTAAGAATCTTCTCACGATCACATCATAGACCTTCTGCGACACCCCGGAAAGAGCAGACAACACGTGCAGCCCCTGCCCTGTGGGAATGATCGCGTAATGGTCCGTAATCTGCTTATCGTTGACATAGCGTGTCTTTTCCAGTCCCTTATGACTCTTAAACCCTGCGATTTCCTGAAGATACGGCGCCGCCTGCCCGTACTTCATCAGGCCATTCAGATTCTTATGAATCTCCTTTGCCACCGCCGACGACAGTACTCTGGCATCCGTACGGGGATAGGT
The DNA here is from genome assembly GCA_946558695.1 of uncultured Lachnospiraceae bacterium. Lineage (GTDB taxonomy): Bacteria > Bacillota > Clostridia > Lachnospirales > Lachnospiraceae > MD308. Next base: position 23,293 of record CAMNTQ010000033.1, on the reverse strand, counting down.
CACAAGCTTTTTCTCATACATCTCCTGCACGATTCTTAACGTCTCGTCAGGGCTGATCTTGAACCGTTTGGAGCATTCGTTCTGCAGCTCCGCAAGATTAAACAGCAGCGGAGGATTCTTTTTTTCCTTCTTCTTCTCGATACTTGCGATCTGAGCAGTGACAGGCGATGGTTCTTTCAGATAATCAATCAGCTCCTGCGCTTTTTTTTCTTCCTTAAATCCATTTTCCTTATAAAGATCAAAAGATTCAAACCACTGAGAGCCCTTCACGGCTCTCCACTCTCCCTCGAAGGTCTGGCCTTCCTCTCCTGCACTCATAATAACCCGGTAAAAAGGAGTCTCCACAAACTCCCTGATCTCCCGTTCCCTGCGGACTACCATGCCAAGCACGCAGGTCATGACACGTCCCACAGACACGACAGAATATTTTGTCTTCAGGTAATTGGAAATGCTGCTGCCGTATTTCAGCGTCAGAAGCCTAGAAAAATTGATCCCCATCAGATAATCTTCCTTTGCCCGAAGATACGCCGAGGCCGACAGATTATCGTATTCCTTCAGATCCTTTGCCTCCCTGATTCCCCGGAGAATCTCTTCCTCCGTCTGAGAATCGATCCACACACGGCGCCTTTTTTTTCCGTGCACTCCTGCCTGCTGCTCCACCAGACGGTAGATGTATTCACCCTCGCGCCCGGAATCCGTACAGACATAGATCGTCTCCACATCACGCCTGTTCAATAACTCTGCCACAATCCCAAACTGCTTTGCCACAGCCGGAATTACTTCGTATTTGAACTCTTCCGGTATAAAAGGCAGAGTCTTTAGACTCCACCTTCTAAGCGACGGGCTATACTCTTCTGGATAACTCATGGTCACAAGATGCCCCACACACCATGTAACGATCGCCTCCCCCGACTCGATATACCCGTCCCTCCTTTTTGTCTCCAGCTTCAGTGCTTTGGCAAATTCCTGCGCAACACTGGGTTTTTCAGCAATATATAATGCTTTCCCCATAGACACTCCTAACTCCTCTGCTTCACTCTGCTCCCAAAGACATCCTTTAACCTGCCAAAGAATGTCTTTTCCTTCTTCTCCGGCTTCCTATGCTGCGCATGCAGCGCTTCTTCCATAAAAGTAGCCTGAGAATCCACATACGGCTCTACCAGCTCCTTCCGGCAATAGGCGCCGTCTCTCTTCAGCACTCTTCCTTTTATATTGTCACTGAGCATAACCTTCAGATAGTGGTTTACCTGCTTTTTAATATCCGCATCTAGGATCGGACATGCCACCTCTACTCGTTTCTCCGTATTGCGCGTCATCATATCCGCCGAACCGATATAGATCTTCTGACTGTCTCCTGTTCCGAAGCTGAAAATTCTCGGATGCTCCAAATAGCGCCCTACCACGCTCATCACCCGCAGATTATCCGTATATCCCGGCACTTCCGGCAGGACGCAGCAGATTCCCCGCACGATCAAGTCAATCTTTACTCCCGCCCTTGAAGCTTCTGACACCTTCTCAATATAATCTGTATCTGTCACAGAATTCATCTTCATGATGATACGTCCGTTGCTGCCCTTGGCGATCTCTTCATCCATCATCCGAAGTACATTCTGCTTCAAACTGGTCGGCGACACGATCAGATGCTCATAGACTCCTTCCAGATTGCTGATCGCCATATTTTTGAAAAATTCCGATGCATCATGTCCGATTGCCGGATTCGCAGTCATCAGCGACAGGTCCGTATACATTCCCGCCGTCTTCTCATTGTAATTTCCCGTTCCGATCTGGGTAATATACTGGATCTCACCCCGGCTGCGGTATGTAATCAGACAGATCTTCGAATGTACCTTGTAATCCTCGAATCCATAGATGACGCGGCATCCTGCCTCCTCCATCCGCTCGGACCAGTCAATATTATTCTGTTCGTCAAATCTCGCCCTAAGCTCAATGAGCGCCGTAACCTCTTTCCCATTTTCCGCTGCGGCGCATAAGTATTCCACCAGCCTTGCCTTCTTTGCCAGACGGTAGATCGTAATCTTGATCGTCAGGACATTCGGATCATAAGCCGCCTCTTTGATCAGTTTGAGGAACGGATCCATACTCTCATAAGGATAGAATAACAGCAGATCCTTCTTCTTTATCTGACGCATGATATTGCCGTCCTGAATCCGCGCACAGCTCTGGGGCGAAAACGCCGGATAGATAAGCGACCGCTTCAAAGGCTCCGGCAGATCCCCGCTGATGGCAAAGATATAGTCAAGCTTCATAGGCATCTTTGTGCGGAAAATCTGTACCGGCTTGATCTTAAACTTATCACAGAAATACTTCTCCGTCTCCGCGCTCAGCTTTTCCGCAACTTCCAGTCTCACTACCGACATCCGGCGGCGCTTGTGAAGCGTCTTCTTCATGAGATGCCGGAAATCATCATTCACTTCCAACGCCTCATCTTCCGGATTGATGTCCGCGCTCCGCGTCACGCAGATATAGTTCGCGTCCGTAACCGTATATTTGGGGAACACAAAATTCAGGTGCTCTACAATGATGTTCTCCATGCGGATATAGCGGATATCATGCCCCGGCAGGTACAGGATATTGGAGACAAACTGGGGAACCGGCACAATTCCCTGCATCGTCTTATCTTTGTCTCTTAAATTAGCAGTCACATAGATTTCCTTATTCAAAAGATGCGGAAACGGATGGTTCGCATCTACGATCTGCGGGGAAAGGATTGGAAGAATCTGGTCTTTAAAGTATTTCTTCACATACTTTTTCTCCTGCTGCTCTAGCTCCTTGTAGCTCAATCCGCACACGCCATAAGGATGAAGCTGCTTCTGGATGTCCGAATAAGTCTTGTCGCGCTCCTTGCAAAGAGGCGCCACAGCTTCAAATATCTTCTCAAGCTGCTCGTCCGGCGTCATCCCCGAACGGCTGTCTCTTGCCTTGGCATCCGCGTGCGCCATGTCAAATAAACTTCCTACGCGAATCATAAAAAATTCATCCAGATTGCTTGAAAAAATCGCCACGAATTTCATCCGCTCCAAAAGCGGAACCGTAATATCCTGCGCCTCCTGCAAGACTCTCTGATTAAACTTAAGCCACGATAATTCCCGGTTCTGCGAATAGTTTAAAATATCATTTTCCATAGTCCGGCCCTTCCTTCTCTCCTGCCTTTTCACTTATTGCTTTGCCTGAATGTAACCTTTCTTTGCCAGAGACTCCGCACAGAGGACTGCTCCGCCGGCCGCTCCGCGAAGTGTATTGTGGGAAAGCCCCACGAATTTAAAATCAAACATCGTATCCTTTCGAAGACGCCCGATCGATACGCCCATGCCATTTTCATAATCCACATCCAGCGCCACCTGCGGGCGGTTATCCTCCTTAAGATACTGAACAAACTGCTTCGGCGCGCTCGGAAGACCCGCCTCCTGCGGAAAGCCCTTAAAATTCACAAGCTTTTCAATCAACTGTTCCTTTGACGGCTTCTTTTCAAAATTAATAAATACGGCAGCCGTATGTCCGTCAAGAACCGGAACACGGATACACTGACAGGTAATCTTAGGGAGCGCCGCCTTCACAATCTCCCCGTCTTTTACCGTTCCTAACACACGAAGCGGCTCCTGCTCACTCTTTTCTTCCTCTCCGCCGATATAGGGAATGATATTCTCCGCCATCTCCGGCCAGTCCTTAAAAGTCTTGCCCGCACCGGATATCGCCTGATAAGTCGTCACCACTACTTCCTTCGGCCCGAATTCCCTCCATGCCGCCAGACAGGGCACGTAGCTCTGTATCGAACAGTTCGGCTTCACAGCGATAAATCCGCGCTTCGTACCAAGACGCTCTTTTTGCGCCGCGATCACCTCAAAATGTTCTGCATTGATCTCCGGTACTACCATCGGAACATCCGGCGTCCAGCGATGGGCGCTGTTATTAGAAACAACCGGCGTCTCCGTCTTTGCATATTCCTCTTCAATCGCCCGGATCTCATCCTTCGTCATATCCACAGCGCTGAATACAAAATCGACTCCCGACGCAACCTTCTCAACATCATTCACATTGGCGACCACAAGACTCTTAACCGCCTCTGGCATCGGCGTCTTCATCTTCCAGCGTCCGCCGACCGCCTCCTCATAAGTCTTCCCGGCAGACCGCGGACTTGCCGCAACTGTCACAACCTCGAACCACGGATGATCCTCAAGCAGAGAGACAAATCTCTGTCCCACCATTCCTGTCGCTCCTAAAATTCCTACTCTCAATTTCTGATCCATATCTCATCACTCCTGTTTTATTTATGCATTCGTTCTTCAAATTTTATCATATTTTCCCATAAAATCAATCTTAAAATCATTTCTCTTTTGAAAACTCCTTTGAAAACACACATCCGCAGTAGTCCTGCCGATATAATCCGTACTCCTTGGAAAGCTCTACAGAACGCTTATAACCGTTCTTTTTCTTGAAGTCAGACACGAGATAAGGTACGCCGTACTCCTCGCCTGCCCGCATCCCGATCTCATTGATCTTATCTGCTTTTTTCAGAGGGCTGATACTGAGCGTCGTTGTGAAATAGTCAAACTCCGCGCTTTTCGCCATCCTTGCGGCTTCCTTAAGTCTCAGCTCGTAACACCTGAAACACCGCTCTCCTCCCTCCTTCATATGCTCAAGTCCCTTCGCCATCTCAAAAAAACGCCCGCTGTCATAATGCCCCGCCGCAAAGGTCACAGGATTCTTTACCGGAAGCCTGTCAATCAGCATCTGCTGCTCGAACAGACGCTTCGTATATTCACTCTCCGGGGAAATGTTGGGATTATAGTAAAAAACTGTAATAGAAAAATAGGCGCTCAGATATTCCAGCACATAACTGCTGCAGGGCGCACAGCAGCTGTGAAGAAGAAGCCTTGGCACAGATTCCTTTGTTTCAAGCTTTTTCAGTAATTTATCTAGTTCTCTCTGGTAATTCATCAAAAATCTTCTAGCCTCCCTGGATCTTATGTTTTTTAAAATTATAACTGTTCTGATACATTCTGGCAAGCTTATGATATAGAAAAGGAGCGGCACTTCATCCGCTCCCGTAATCATCCAGTTATTATCACATCCGGCCTACTTTTTTGTTTTTGCGCTTTTCGCTGAACTATAGCTGCTGTATATCTTTTTTCCTCTTACGGTTTTATATGCCCGTATCCGATACTTATATGTCGTGTTCTTCTTAAGCCCGCTGTTTGTATAGGAAACGGTGGAACCCTTTTTTATGGTTTTGATCGTTACATATTTTTTCTTTGACGAATTGTAGCGCTGAACCTGATAACCGCTCGCGCCCGATATTTTATTCCACTTCAATTTGATCTTGCTTTTTGAAGAAGCAGATGCAGATACCGCAGGCTTGCCTATCACCGTCACATATGTCTTTTTAATATAACCTGTTTTCTTCTTTCCTTTGATCTTAATGGAAATCTTATACCAGCTTCCGCTCATTCCGGTTATGGTCACGCTTTTATTAATTCCCAGCATCGTAAGACGCTTCTTTGATGTGCTCGGACCGGAACGGACATTGATATTTGTTCCGTTCGTTGTTCCATTCATGCTGGACACTGTTTTTACACTGACAGCGCCGGACGCGCCGGAGTACGCCGTCTTACCGTTCGCTTTTTTATAGGATTTTATCTTATATTTATAGGTTTTTCCCATACTCCTTCCTGTGTCCGTATAGGAAACCGTGCCGCCGCTGCCAATGGTCTTAATGGCAGCATACTTCTTTTTCGATGTATCATAACGATACAGCACATACCCGGATGCGCCGGAGATCTTGTTCCACGACAGCTTCACCTTATCATAGGAAGAAGCTTTCCCGGTAAGCTTCGGAACCGCCGGTGCTGCCGGTGCCGCTGGTTTCGCCGTCGTAGACGAAGCGGCCGGCGGGGTCGAAACCTGCGTCTCCTGGGCGGTGCTTCCCGTACCATAAGACGGGTTGGTTCCTGGTTTGATATACCAGAAATTCATATCTACATTCCCGGAAATACCTGACACACTGCCGGAAGATGTATACTGCCAGAAGTCATAATCTCCCGTATAATCTGTACTTGTCGTATAATGAGCCAGCCATGCCGGATACTTTGCCGTAATCTCTGATGCGTACAAGTCGGAACCAAACATACTCTTATTCGCGTATACAAGCGGCGTATAACCCGCTTTCTTGATTCTGTCGCAGAATGCCAGACAGATATCTGTCTTTGCCCTTCTGCTCAATTTCGTCGAACTGGAAAAACGTCCGCCGCTGTAATACTCATAATCAAACACCAGAGGCATTGTAATCTTATATCCTTTTACCGTCTGCAAAAGATATTCTGCCTCCTGCACCGCTTCTGCCTTCGTGATCGCCTGTGAAAATATGTATGCGCCGACCTTCACTCCCGCGGCGGCGGCATTCTTCATATTCGCTGCTGCCGTCGGATCCTTTGCCAGAGCTCCCGTCTTTGTGCCTCTGTAAGAAGTGCGGACAAATGCATACTCAATTCCCGCTTTTTTCACATTGTTCCAGTTAATCGTCCCATTCCATTTGGAAACATCAATTCCCTGCTTTATCGTATACCCGGAAAATTTTTTGTTATGTGTCACCTTTGAAGAGGCCGCCCGTGTCTTTATGCCGCCGCCGAAAAAGTCCGCCGGGATCTTCTCGCCGCTCAGTCTTTCCCGCCCCGGATCATCCAGATCCGTCTCCGACAGAGCATCCTCTTTCGCTGCTTCTGCGTTCATATCATCTGCTTCCTGTGCTTTCGGCTCAGAAGTTTCATTCTTTTCCACTGTCTTTCGTTCTTCTTCAGAGACGTTATCTTTTTCCGCCCCCTGAGGTTCTGCTGAATCCTCCCCGGCTGATTCCTCATCTTTCTCAGAGACAGCTTCATCTATAACCGCTTCCGGCTGCTCCTGCCCGTCAGTATCTTCTTCTGCAATGACCGGCTCTGAATCGTCCCTCTGGGGCTGTTCTGCCGCCGGCTCTCCCTCTTCCGAAACTACTGCCTGACCTCCTGAAGTCTCCGGCCCGCCAGCCAGCGCTCTCTCCGGGAATACTGTCATTCCCATGCTTAGTATTAGCAATGCTGCAACAAATCTGTACTTTCTCTTCATTTTATCTTCCCCTTATTATTTATTTTTCCGTCGTCTGCTATCTTATAAAATGAAGATTAAATCCATATTAAATTTCTCCATAAATGTCCCCTTTACGCGTGTTCCAGATATTCCCTTATATTATCCAATGATTTTCTGCTAAGAAGCTCATATGCCTGATACGTCATCCCCGAGGAAGCTCCCATACAGATGACGTTCTCCCTGCTCCTTACCTCCTCTGACATATCTCCCAGCGCCTCCGTCATATCACAGCAGAACAAATTCCCCGGCTGTCTGATCCATTCTTCAAGAGCCGCCATATCCGCCGCCGGACCTATGGACGTGTTGAACATAATCTTTCCGCTGCCCAGCTCTTTAAACTCATCTTCATGGAGAAGGATCGTATTCTTATTGAGACAGGTGAACACAACCTCACTGTCGCGGAGGAGTTCGGCTAAAGGCTTATAATGAATCCCCTGCTCTTCCCGCTCAGGCTTTACACTTCTTGCAAAGTATGAAACCTCTGCTCCGAAAAAATGAAGTGCGTCCGCAATCAGTCCGCCCGAATCCCCGATACCCACCATTCCTACCTTAAGTCCGGTAATCTCCCTCATCTTCTCTCCCCGAAGAGGCATACCGTAACCGTGCAGAATCTGGATAAGCTGACAGACCGCATACTCGGCCACACCTTTATCCCCATAGTTTCGCACACCCCTTACCGTAATGCCTTTCGTCCTTGCAAACGCAATATCCACATTGGCGCTGTCTTCCGAATAAAGACTGCATATCATGCCGACATATCTTAGCTTTGGCGCTTTTTTTAGTGTCTCCTCTCCCATCTGCGTGGCAAAACCTACCAGCACCGCATCCGCATCTTTGATTCTCTCTGCCAGTTCTCTGTCATCCTTCGGCTGGTCCGAATAAAATATCACTTCATCCGCATACTCTTTTAATTCTTCCCGCGCCCATCCCACAAGATTTACAGGCGCCGCCGCCACAAGCTTTTTAAATTTCTTCATCCTCATATCCTCCTTTGCAAATCTTTCGCAAAGCCTCTTCACTGCCCTTAAGAGAACCCTGCACCATCTCTGCCTTTCCGCCGCCTCTGCCTGCAAATGTCTCATTCAGCCTCTTGCACAACGGCCGCACATCTTCCGTGCTGCTTCCGATCACATACCGATAACCGCCGCTTTCTGTTCCGGCAAATACGGCGCACACCGAAGCCCCTTTCCGCAGCAGTTGGTTCATAAGCTCCCTTGGCGCGTTCCCTGAAAGCTCCTTGTCAAACACGGTGACAATGTGCTCCGACACATCAATCTCCTGTGCCAGATACCGGATCATCTTTTGCTGGAGCGAAGCCATCTTCCCCTTAAGCGATACCTGCTCCTCCTTCAGACGGTCCACCGCCTGCGAAATTTCCGTTTCCTTCGCACACAGCGCGGCGGATACAGACTTGCAGCTTTCCTCCTTCCTGTCATAATCGGAAAGAGCGCGGTATCCGCACAGCATCGTAAGGCGCTCTCCGCCTTTGTAGTTCACCATATTCACGATCTTGATCAGTCCGATCTCCCCGGTCTTTTTCACATGAGGCGCACAGCAGGCGCAGACATCATAGCCGGGAATCGTCACGATACGCACCTGTCCTTCAATCTCAATCTTACTCCGGTAATCGAAAGTTGCAAGATCCTTCTTGGAAGGATACGATACTTGAACGTCCACGTTCTCAAAGACCGCTTTGTTCGCCTTACGCTCAATTTCCTTCAACTGCTCCTTCGTAAGCGCACCGTCAAAATCCAGTGTGCAGTAATCGCTGCCAAGATGAAAGCCTACATTATTATAGCCGAACTGTTCATGGACTATGCCCGACACGATATGCTCACCGGAATGCTGCTGCATTTTCTCAAATCGCTCCTCCCAGTTAATCCTCCCATGAACCTTCGCCCCTTCTTTCAGAGGTCTCTCTGTAATATGATACACAATATCCTCTTTCTCCCGGACGTCAAGTACCTCTACCCCGTCAAGATACCCGGTATCCGCGTACTGCCCTCCCCCTTCCGGGAAAAAGGCCGTTCTGTCAAGAACTACCCGGTATCTGCCTTTGTCCGGCAGACAGGCGCAGACCGCCGCGTCAAATTCCTTTAAATGGCTGTCCTCATAGAACAGCTTTTCTGTCGCTTCCATCGTTATCTTTTTCCTTTCCGGCATACAGCCATCACTTTCTGCTTTCCTGTGTTCACCGCCCTGCGCATATCCCCTCTTACCTGCTTTCCAAACGCATGCTTACATCCGCTCAGGCGCCTCAAATCCAAGAACATCAATACAAGCCTCCAGTATTTCCTTTACAAGAACCAGCAGCGCGATATCACTCTCTTTCTTTTTCGTATCCTCTTGCGCAAGAATCTTTGTCTCATGATAGAACCGATTGAATGCATTCGCCAGATCATAGATGTAGGCGCAGATTTTATGAGGCGCAAGCTCCTCGTAAGCCACAGCCATTACATCATTATATTTGGCAGCCTCAAGCATCAGAGCCTTCTCACTGCCGCTCCCGGCACCCGCAATACAAAGCCCGTCAAGTTTGTTTCCCTCTGCCGTATATTTGTTCAAAATAGATTTGATGCGAACGATCGTATATAAGATATACGGCCCTGTATTTCCCTCAAAGGAAGTAAACCTGTCCACATCAAACACATAGTCTTTGGAAGCCTGATTGGACAAATCCCCGTACTTAATGGCAGCCAGCCCCACGATCTTTGCCGTAGCTTTTGCCTCTGCTTCCTCAACCGTCCGGTTATCCGTAATCTTTTTATACATCTCCTCCTCGATATCGGCGATCAAATTTTCCAGACGCATAATACCGCCCTCTCTCGTCTTAAACGGCTTGCCGTCTTTTCCATTCATCGTTCCAAACCCCATGAAGGAGAGCCCCATTTTCTGCGGTACGATTCCGCTCTTTTTTGCCGCGCGGAATACCTGTACAAAGTGAAGCTCCTGACGCTTGTCCGCCACATAGATCACTTTGTCCGGCTCATAATCTCTCTTACGCTGCACTAACGTGGCAAGATCGGTCGTTCCATAAAGAGACGCGCCGTCTGACTTTTGAACCATGCAGGGCGGTATCTCTTTCGTGTCAGATTCCTCCTGCACATCAATCACAAGAGCTCCCTGATCGATATGTGCGAATCCGTCTGCCTTAAGCCGCTCAATCATATCCGGAATATCGCTCTGTGCGTCAGACTCACCCTTCCAGAGATCAAACTCCACATTCAGATTGCCATAATTCTTTTTCAGATCTGTGACGGATACCTTCATAATATGCTTCCAGACCGCCGTATACCCTTTGTGACCATTCTGAAGCAAATATGTGGCATGGAGAGCATTTTCACGGTATCCATCGTCTTCTTTCGCTTTCACGCTGGCCGTCGGGTAGATTTCCTCCAATTCACTGATCGTAAAGGGCGCCTCCTCCGGATATTCTCCTTCAAACGCTTCATCAAAATAAGGAAGCTCTGGCTTACGCTCTTTAAGCTCCGTAATGATCAGTCCCATCTGGTAGCCCCAGTCGCCCAGATGGATGTCGCCGAGCACCTTATGCCCCATCTTTCTGGCGATGCGCTTCACACTTTCTCCGATGATCGCAGAGCGAAGATGGCCTACATGAAGCGGCTTGGCTACATTGGGGCCGCCGTAGTCTACCATGATCATCTGCGGCTCTTTATCCTTCTCGATGCCAAGATCTTCTTCCTGGCGCATCTCATTCAAATAGGAAGCGACCGCCTGCTTATCAAGCTTTATATTAATAAAACCCGGTTTCACTGCTGTGATTTCCCCGATGTACTTCCTATCCGTAAGACTTACTATCACATCCTCCGCAATCATAAACGGAGCCTTGTGATAAGTCTTTGCTCCCGCCATCGCCCCATTGCACTGATATTCGCACAGATCGGGGCGGTTGGAAATCGTAACTTTGGAAAGATTTCTGTCATATCCCGCCTTTTCAAAAGCCTCGCCCAATTCTTCTTCAATATAATCTATAATTTTCTTCATGGCTCTTCCTCCTGATTTTAAATTTCATTCTAATAACTTATCGTATTATATTTTTTCAAAAAAGTCTATACTATTATTGCCAAATATTGCATCCCATGCTATTATATCAGTAACAATTACTATTATCAGATAACACCCGAAAGGAGAATACGATTATGAACAAAAATGTATTTCGCAGCCTGTCCTACGGCGTATATGTAGTTTCCACACTGGACGGCGAGAGGAACACCGGATGCGTTGCCAACAGCATTATGCAGATCACCTCGTCCCCCGCTTCCATTGCAGTCAGCATGAACCATGATAATTATACCAATTCCTGCATTCAGAAAACCGGGAAATTTGCTGTCTCCATCCTGTCTGAGCTTTCCGCTCCTTCCCTGATCGGACAGTTCGGATTCCAGTCCGGAAAAGATACAGACAAGTTCGACGGCATAGATTTCAGCGTCAGAGAAGGACTCCCTGTATTAAATGACTGCTGCGGTTACATCGTCTGCAAGGTCATCGACAAGATGGAAACTTCCTCTCACACTGTATTTTTAGGCGAAGTGATTGACGGGGATACCATCGGCGGCGCACCCGCCATGACCTACGCGTACTACCATAACGTAGTCAAAGGCAAGAGCCCGAAAAACGCGCCGACTTATATCGCAGAAGAAGATAGATCCGCAAACGATAAGACAGATTCCAAATGGGTGTGCCAGATCTGCGGTTATGTCTATGAAGGCGAGGTTCCCTTTGAAGAACTGCCCGACACTTTCGTATGCCCGGTGTGCAGACAGAGTAAAGATAAGTTTGCTCAGAAATGACCGTAACCGCAATTATAAAATATATGGAAAAGGAGAATACACAGATGAAACTAGGTTCCCATGTAGGAATGAGCGGCAAAAAAATGCTGCTTGGCTCAGCACAAGAGGCTGTCTCTTACGGCGCCGACACATTCATGTTTTATACCGGAGCGCCCCAGAATACAAGACGCAAGGACATCAAGGATCTGAACATTGATGCCGCGTGGGACTATATGGAGGAGCAGGGCATTCATGAGATCGTCGTCCATGCTCCCTATATCATCAATCTCGGGAATGCCGTAAAGCCTGAGACCTACGAACTAGCAGTGAATTTCCTGCGCACGGAGATTGAACGTACCGAAGCCTGCAAAAGCAAAATCTTGATCCTCCACCCCGGCTCTCATGTGGGCGAAGGAGCCGATATCGGAATCAGCCAGATCGTCAAAGGTCTGAATGAAGTGCTTACAAAGGATACCAATCTCTGTATCGCTCTTGAGACAATGGCTGGAAAAGGCTCAGAGACAGGACGTTCCTTTGAAGAGCTTGCACGCATCTACGACGGCGTCACCTATAATGAGAAGCTTCGCGTCTGCTTTGATACCTGTCATACCCACGACAGCGGATATGATATCATTCATGATTTTGACGGAGTGATCCATGAGTTTGATCAGATACTCGGAAAAGACCAGATCGCTGTCTTCCACATCAACGACAGCAAGAATCCGTCCGGTGCGAAAAAAGACCGCCATGCAAATATCGGGTTCGGCGAGATTGGATTTGAAGCGCTCTCCTATGTTGTTCACCACCCGGATTTTGAAGAGATCCCAAAGATACTTGAGACGCCTTATATTCCTTCCCCATCCAATCCAAAAAAATCTTACGCGCCCTATAAGTATGAGATTGAGATGCTCCGAAAAGATGAATTTGATCCCGATATGATGGACAAGATCATTGCAGAGAACGAATAGATGCGGCTTACCCAAAAAATCCCGACGAATGACGCACAGCCATAAAACGGCCCGTTTTCATTCATCGGGATTTTTTCATAATGCAGCAAATGATATTTCTGTCATCTTTGTTCAAAAACACGGCGAACGGTGTCGGGAACACTTCGCACATTCACTCTCTGCACCTCCGTCATAAAAACGCATCCTCTGCCGCTGTTTTTATTATAACGAATGGTGAAAAAGCTGTAAAGTCCTACCCGCCAAACACGCCCATGATCTTAATATAATCTTCCGTCTTATCCCCCATGATCTGAAACCCTTCCCCCAGTTTCTCTATCAGAAATCTATGCGTGATCAGGCTCTCCGGTATTATCTTTTTTTCAGAAAGCCTCTTCATTACATACTGCCAGTCATCCCCTGCCTCCCCCGTAAACGAAGAATTCCATGTTCCGGTAACGGTAAGCTGATTCTTAAGTATCTTCCAGTAGACGTCTCTTGGAATCCTTATATCCGTAAACGGATTCCCCACAAAGCATACCCTTCCGGATACGGCGGCCAGATCAATCGCCTGTGCGATTGTCTCATTCCTTCCCGCGCACTCAAAGAAAACGTCCGCCCCAGCACCTATCGTACGCTCCATAAGCCACGTGCTTACCTTTTCTTTTCTGCCGTCGCAAAACTGATCCTTTGAAAAACCAAGCTTGAAAGCCGTTTCCTTCTGAAAGTCCTTATTTCCAATCAGAAAAATATGTCGAAACCCCGCATCCTTAAGAAACATCGCCAGCAAAAGCCCGATCGTTCCAAGACCGCACATAGCGATTCGATCTTCCATGCAGGGCAGCGTCCTTCGCATCGCATGCACCGCCACCGCCATTGGTTCCAACATCGCCGCCGCTTCAAAAGATACCGCATCCGGCAGTTTCACCAGATTTGCCGCGGGAACTGCGGCATATTCTGCAAAACCGCCATCCCTTCTTGAACCGAGATAGCTGTAATTCCTGCACAGCTCATACTTTCCTATCCTGCACGCAGCGCATTCCCGGCAGGGAATCAATGGAAACACCCCCACCCTTTTATGCAGGAATCGTTCGTCTGCTCTCTTTCCAATCTCTGCCACCTCTCCGGAAAACTCATGTCCGGGGATCAAAGGCATCCTGTGAGCGCCGTTCTGGTAGATTCTCGGGATATCCGAACCGCAGATTCCACAGGCTCTTACCCTTACGGTCACTTCATTTTCCTTCGGCACAGGCTTTTTCATATTTTTTAACCGGATGTCCCCTATCCTTTCCAGAACATATGCCTTCATCAGAAATTCCCCGCCTCCCTCCTTCATCGGCTTTTTCCTCTTTCTGCCTTCTAAAACGCTTAAGGTCCGCCATCGTCGTGATCTTATAGTTGTTCTCATCACCCGGAATCATCACGACATCCATTCCCGCCAGAACCGCCGGCTCCGTTGAACCTTTGATCTTTTGCAATCCGTCTGGCAAAAGCCTTGCGTTCGCTTCATAATACTTTTTAAAGTCAAAGACTTCCGGCGCCTGCCCCGCAAACACCTTTTCCCTGTCAAGAAGCCCCGACACTCTCCCGCCCCCGCCGCTTAAGTAAACCGTATCCTTCACAGGCAGAACCGGCATAGCGCCTTCATGCTCCTTTAAGGCACGAAAACATAAGGTGATCTGTTCCTTCGACAGATTCGGACGCACCGCATCGTGGATGAGAACATGATTGGGAACCCGCTCTGTAGCCGAATCCTTCAGATCCTTAAGCGCATGAAAGACAGACACCTGCCGCTCATTCCCCGGTTCGGAAAACCCGCAGATCTTTCCCGTATCCAGTCCATTTTCCCTTGCATCTGTCAAAATAACCTTTGCCCACTCCTCCTTTGCTACAATCCGCACCGCATCTATCATAGGATGAGCCAGCAAAGTCTCCATGCAATAAGTAATCAAAAGCTTCCCCGATACCCGGATATATTGTTTGGGGACGTCAATTCCCATCCGCCGTCCTGCTCCGCCGGATAATAGTACAGCAATGTTCATCTTTCAGCTCCTGTCATATAATTCTTGCAATCAAAACTTCAACTTACGGATATTCTGCAGCGTCTCCATATACGTCTTATCCTTGCCGAACAGAAGCGTTGTCCCCAGCACAAAGCCCTTTACGCCTCTCGGGGCATACTCCAGTATCC
Organism: uncultured Lachnospiraceae bacterium; assembly: GCA_946558695.1. Taxonomy (GTDB): domain Bacteria; phylum Bacillota; class Clostridia; order Lachnospirales; family Lachnospiraceae; genus MD308. Next base: position 8,231 of record CAMNTQ010000033.1, on the reverse strand, counting down.
GCCCCGCACTGCAGGCTCCGTCCCAGTACAGCTCAAAATCCATATCTTCCTTTATGGAGAGCAGTTTCGTGATCTTCTTTCCCACGTAGGGAAGATACATCTGTCCCGCATTGCCGGGATTTACCGACATCACAAGAACTTTTTTTACGATTCTTAACATCTCAAAAACCGTCTCCACAGAAGTACCCGGATTGATGGCAATCCCAGGAATCATACCCGCATCGATAATTCTCTGCAGGGTGGTAGAAGGGTGGTATTCCGCCTCCGGATGGATATAGACCGTATCTCCTTTCCGCAGATTGGAAAGAAAAAGCCCTATGTTATTGCTGGGGTGTTCGATCATCAGATGAACGTCCAGCGGTTTCTTCGCAGAGCCGGCTATGTAACGCATATCGTTCAGAGACATGGCAAAATTAGGGACGTAGCGTCCGTCCATGATATCGATATGGAAAGAATCGATACCACCGGTTTCCAGATGATTTATTTCTTCCTCTAAATTCCCGTAATCGGCACACATCATAGAGGCCATTAATTCAAAATCCATCATTATAATCCGCCTTTCTACTATCAGTATACTGTCATTGATATACCAAAATACTGCCTTTTATCATAAACATCATCTGGTTTTGATAACATCTATTCAGCATACAACACAGTCTCGTCAGTAACCAGACTATAATGTCTAAGGTATAGCCGGTAATCCTTCCGCATTTCTAAAAGCAGCTGCGGAATTGAAAAAATATCTTCCGCTTTATGGTAAACAGAAACCGCCAGACGGGGCTTTTGTTCTGTTATAATTTTAGCCGCGCCTTCTATGGCTTTATATTCTGCGCCCTCAACATCCATTTTAATAAAAGATACCGTTTCATTTTTCAAAAAATCATCCAGTGCAACTGTTTGTACTTCTGTAAGATTTCCCTGCAGACCATCTGCAATGATTCGGGAATCTTCTCCTCCATCCCCGCAAAAGGAAACCGTACCGTTATGATCTGAAACTCCATATGGATACACCATACAGTTATCAAGCACGGATAAAACCTTTTTACATTTTTCAAAGGAATGCGGATCCGGTTCAAAAGACCAGATTTTTTTATATCCTAACTGTCCGCACCAGCCGGCAAACCGAAATGCCGATCCTCCGTCAAAACATCCGCAATCTGCAAACGACTCCCCTTCACGCGGTACAAACACATCAAAATACTGCGACAAATTGTTTCTCCAATCCGCCGGTATCCATATAATATCTTCTCTTTTTACTCCTCCGTCAATCAACTGGTCTACTGCTTTTGCACAAGATCTCCTATCAAAAATAGAAACAATGATTTTCGCATAATCTGTTCCGAACAGTTCCAGATATTTATCCGGTCTGTAAACGGGCAGTCCGCATACCTCCTCTGCAGTATGGCAGAAATTATCAATAAAACATTCAACCTCCAGATCGCGGAATCCTCTGGCCAATGCCCTGCCGCTGCCGCCCGCCCCGAATATAACCTTTTTCCCTTTGTCCTCATACAGCTTCCGGTAAAACTCCGCCGCATCCGTATTCAGGCTTTTATATTCCATTGGAAGCTTTGTAATATAATCCCAGTCTCCTGTAACAGAAAAATTTACTCTTGCCAGATAAAGCTTTCTGGAAACCTCATCTTGTAAATAATCATAAATCTGCATAACTCTCCTTGCACTCAACCAATGACTTCATATAGTCACAAATCTGCCCTTCCATACAGCTTAATACATCCCCGCCCTCAATATACGCCTGATTCCACTGTATGACTCTATCAACCGCCTCTTCTATGTCCCACACCGGCCGCCATTTGAATCTGCTTTTCATCTTTGAGCAGTCCAGTTTCAAATAATTTGCCTCATGAGGTCCGCCGTCATATTCATTAACCCATTTTATGTCCGACGAAAAGTGTTCTTTCCATTTTTTACAGAACAATTCAACCAGATCTTTTGTCGTACAGCAGTCCCTTTCATCCGGTCCGATATTGTAACACCCGGCCGCGCTTCGATCCATATACTGCGCTTTCGCCAGATTAAGATATGCTGACACCGGTTCCAGCACATGCTGGTAAGGACGTACAGAATACGGATTCCTGACCGAAATCACACGACTGCCCACCGCCGCTCTCACACAGTCCGGTATGATGCGGTCTCTGGCAAAATCCCCTCCTCCGATTACATTTCCGGCACGCACCGTTGATATTGCAGCCCTTTCATTCTGAAAATAAGAATTTTTATAGCACTCCGTTATCAGTTCGGAACAGGACTTGGAATTAGAATACGGATCATACCCGTTCAACTCCTCATCTTCTCTATAGCCCCATATCCATTCTCTATTCTTATACACTTTATCCGTTGTCACATTTACAAACGATTTTACGCAAGAATTCTGCCTCACGCATTCCAATACATGAACCGTTCCTAAAACATTAGTACTGTATGTATCTACCGGCTCTCTGTAAGCCTCCCTCACTAACGGCTGAGCCGCCATATGAATCACGATTTCCGGCTTGACACGGCCAAAAATCTGATTCAAGTGCTCAAGATCGCGGACATCCCCATAAACAGACCGGATTTTCTCTTCTGCTTTGCTGATGGCAAAAAGCGACGGCTCCGTAGGCGGATTCAGCGCGTAACCGGTAACATCTGCTCCCAAATGCTTAAGGACACAGCACATCCAAGCGCCTTTGAATCCCGTATGCCCGGTAACAAGCACTTTTTTCCCATAATAAAAATCTTTTATTGACATCTTTCTTTCTCCACTGCCTCGATAATCATATCCGCCATATACAAAAGCATCTCTTCGCTCATTCCCGGATATACTCCTACCCAGAATGTGTTCATCATAATATAGTCTGTGTTGTCCAGATTCCCTGCAATCCTGAATCCCCGTCCGCTTTTTCTCATTCCATCAAAACAAGGCTGCTTTATGATATTCCCGGCGAATAACATCCTTGTCTGGATTCCTTTTTCTTCCAAAAAAGATACGATACTGTTTTTTTGCATATGCTCCCTGCAGGTTATCAGAAACCCGAACCAGCTCGGATTCGCATGCGGCTCCGGTTCCGGCAGGATCAGGCTGTCTTTTACCGGCTCAAGCCTTTCCTTTAGAATCGCAAAATGTTCTCTCCGAAGGCGGGTAAATTCTTCTAACTTTCCAAGCTGCGCGCACCCTACCGCCGCCTGCATATCCGTAGCTTTTAAATTATAGCCAAAATGAGAATATACATATTTGTGATCATACCCGGGCGGCAATTCCCCGTATTGTCTGTCAAACCGATGACCGCACAGATTATCCTGACCGGAGGGACAGCGGCAGTCTCTTCCCCAATCCCTCAGAGAACGTATGATTTTATTCAGCAGCGGATGATCCGTATAAACCGCTCCGCCCTCCCCCATCGTCATATGATGGGGCGGATAGAAACTGGAAGCGCCGATATCGCCGATCGTCCCTGTCAACCGCCATTCTCCGTCTATATAGTATTCCGATCCCAGCGCATCACAGTTATCTTCAATCAGCCACAAACGATGTTTTTTACAGAACTCTTTTAATGCCTGCAGATCAAACGGATTCCCCAGCGTATGCGCAAGCATAACTGCCTTCGTCTTCTCTGACAGCGCAAGTTCTAACTGCGTTACATCCACGTTATACTGCGGAATCGTAACATCCAGAAAAACCGGAATTGCTCCATACTGGATGATTGGCGCAACGGTAGTCGGGAATCCCGCCGCCACAGTAATTACTTCATCCCCCGGCAGAATCCGCCGATCGCCCAACAGCGGAGAAGTCAATGCCATAAATGCCAGAAGATTCGCAGAAGAACCCGAATTAACCAAACTGCAGTACTTCACATCCAGATACGATGCAAACTGTTTTTCAAACCGTTCCGTATATCTTCCTGCCGTCAGCCAGAATTCCAGCGAGCTGTCCACAAGATTTACCATCTCCGAACTGTCATACACTCTGGAAGCATAGGCTACCCGGCCGCCCCGTTTCCAGTCCGTCTGTCCGTGAAATATCCTGCAGTATGCATCAACTTCTTTTAATATATGTTCCCTTGCTTCTCTTTCCGTCATGTCAGCAAACATCTTTCTTTCCTCCTATTCTAATAGCTGCTGAAGTTCCTCCCTGATCTTCTCCTGATTCACATGATAATGACGCAGCTTATCTTCGTAGCTTCCGTAGTTTCTGAAAATCTCCCTCGGAAAGCCTACATGCCGGATCTGCACATTTCTCCCCTCCATTGCCTGAAGAATGTCATAATCCAAGACTCCGGAAAAATGAGGCTCGCAGACCAGCATCTTTCCATTGCCGCATACTTCCCTTAAAGTATCCCGGTCAAAAGGCGCCAGCGTCGTATAATACAATACCGTCACGTCTTCCTCCTCACATGCCTCCAGCACGTCATCCAGCAGAACGGAGACCGCAATCACTGTCGCCTTCGCTCCCTTCTGCACAATGGATGCTTTTCCAAATTCCACCTCGATATCATGATTTTTATTCGGATGATCACTGACTCTGAAAAAGGAAGGTCGGCCGTCCCGGTACGCCTGATCATACAACCTTAAAAATTCTTTGGCCGTTCCGGGCGTAATCAGCTCTGCTTCCGGTATCATTTTCAAGATTCCCGCATCCTCCGCACAATAATGAGAATAGCCGTATTTCGGATAATCCACCGCTGCTCCGGTTCCTACTACATTGACTCCCAGTCTCTGATACGCAAAATCCAATTTGATCTGCTCTAACGTCCGCTCGATCAGATACGGCTGTATCCCGAAGATTGTCGGAACCATCCCTCCCGCGGCCAGTCCGGCGGCGATTCCAAACATCCCGTCTTCATAGATTCCTACATTCATCGCCCTCTCCGGATAGACGGATAAAATATCCCGGATCGTCCACATCCCGATATCCACGGTAAAGAATACGGTATCTTCCTCTTCCCGGATCATCCGATCAACCCGGTTTAAAAAAGCGCGTCTCAAAATTCATCCACCTCCCTGCAGAGCATAGAAAGCTCCTGTGCATTCGGAGCTTTATGAAACCAGATTTCCTCCTTCGTTAAAGTCCTGCTTCCATATCCCCTGATCGTATCTGCAATAACTGCCTTCGGCCTCCCGTTGGCAGCAAAATTTAAAAAGACTTCTTTTAACTTCTCCTCTTGATGTCCCTCTGCCTCAAATACATCAAAACCGAAGCTTTCCAATTTCCGTCTCATATCTCCCATGTCTATCATCGCTTCTACGGAATGATTATCATCGATGATCACGCACAGATTATCCAATTTCTTGCCTGCGGCAAACAAACATGCCTCCCACATCGTCCCTTCGCAAAATTCGCCGTCCCCGGCAAGGACATAGACCATAGACGGTCTTTTCTTTATCTTTGCAGCCATAGCCAGTCCCGCCGCAATGGGAAGGCCATGTCCCAGTGAACCTGCCGCATTCTCAATTCCGCCCTCTGGAAATTTGGTCGGATCCGTCTGAATGCAGTATCTGCTTTGAAAGCTTCCCATACCATCAAAATCCGTCTCCGAAAACATTCCTTTTTCAATCAAAACCGCGTAAAGCGCCAATGTCGCCTGCCCCTTACTTACGATAAAATAATCTCTGTTTTTATCCAATGCCTGTTCAGGACTCCAATTCATCACGCCATCATACAGACACCATATGATTTCCATGCAGGAAAAAGCGCTCTGCAGATTCCCATCTTGACAAATGTAAGACAATCTCAGACATCTTTTACGCAGTTGCTTTAACTTTTCTTTCATAGGCAAACCTCTTTATATCATTTTTTAATGCAAATATTTTTCATACGCTGCTTCCGCTGTCTCTTTGGAAAACCGTACCCGCTCTTCTCCTTTAAGGTGCTGTAAAACCAGACTGATCTCTCCGTCCTCCAGACTGCGTTCCATAGTATAATACCTGCCGTACATAGGATTACAGCGCCAGAGCGCGGTTAGATAGTAAGCCGGCGAATATCCCCACTGTTCCTTTTCATAAATCCCTTTTATATATTCCTGGTAAATCTCTATATAATCCTCAAGATGATACCCGGCGCCCTTCTGTTCATTTAAATATTTTGCGATCAATTCTAAATTCAGATTTCCTGCGCCTCTTCCTATTCCATATACGCTTGCATCCAAATACACTTCCCGGCCATACTCCCTTTTGATAAAACACTGCGCCGTCCCGTATGCCTGCATGAGATTGTTGTGTCCATGATAGCCCAATGCGATATCCTTCTTTAAATGTTCATCCGCAAGATCTGCATAACATAATATCTGATCTGCATCCAATATGCCAAAGCTATCGACAATATAAAGGGCAAGCGGATCCAGTTCATTGAAGCAGCGAACCATCCGGATAAACTCTTCCTCCGAATACTGGTCTACTCGATTCGGCTGTACGCAAAGCTTGTATCCCCGGTCTATCATCCCCTTGCAATACGCAAGCCCCTCTTTTAGCAGCCGTTTCCATACGATCACACGTATGATCTCCACATCGCCGTCCTCCCTGCTCTTTATTTTGCTGAGAGGAAGCGGATGCATTGCCTCGCACATGACCGCATACCGCGTCTTGTCATTGCCGCGATCCATAAACGGCCGGATCTGTCTGATATCACCAAATACCGCAAGATCTTCTTTATAAGGAACATCCCTTAAAAATCCCAGCTCCACAATATCGCTTCCTGCCTCTGACGATTTCCGGCTGATCTCACTGATCGCTCTCCTGCCAAAATTCCACCCGTTGATATACCCGCCGTCCCGCAAAGTACAATCCAGTAATTTTATCTCACCCATAGTTTCCCTTCTTTGCATCAGACGGACATCCCGCCGTCTATCGTAAGTACCGCTCCGTTAATGTATCCCGCGTCATCGGATACAAGGAAGTTGGCCGCCTTCGCCACCTCCTCCGCCGTACCCACACGATGCATAGGGATGCTGTCATGATATCTCGAGAAATCCCGGTTCATAAAGATCGGCGTATCGATCACTCCGGGACAGATACAGTTCGCCCGCACTTTTGCCCCGTATACCTTCGCGATCATTCTCGTGAACTGTATCACCGCCGCTTTCGACGCGCTGTACGCATAGGTCCTGCCGCTTGAAAAAGACTGCATACCCGCCACGGAAGCATTATTGAGGACGACTCCGCGGCTCTTTTCAAGGTAAGGCATCGCGTACTTCGTCACCCGGAACATTCCCGTGGCATTCACATCCATGATCTCATCCCATACGGCAGTCTCCATTTCCTCAAGCGGCGGCGTCACCGGAAAGATCCCCGCATTATTAAACAGAATATCTATCTTTCCGTACGTCTCTATTACCTTTAAAACAAATGCCTCTACTCCTTCTTCATCCGATACGTCCAACGGCAAAAAGAGCGCCTCACCGCCGTCTTTGCAGATCGCATCTCTGACCTTTTTTCCCCTCTCTTTATTTCTCCCGGCAACGACGACTCTGGCTCCCGCCTGCGCAAATCTTTTTGCACTGGCCTCCCCCATTCCGGACGTCGCTCCGGTAACAACTGCCACTTTTCCATCTATCCGATTCATTTTCCGCCTCCTGCTTTTCGTTCAGTTTTTAAGGTAACACCTGACATGCTCTTTACCTGTTCAGTATATTTCTGACTCTACCCGCGATTTCTTCTTTTGTGAGCGAATACTGCTTCCGCAGATAAGCCTCATCTCCCACCTGTCCGAATTGATCTTTCACACCGATCCTTTCTATACGTGCGGGATATCTCCCCGACAACGCTTCTGCCACGGCGCTTCCCAATCCTCCGATGATATTATGATTCTCCACTGTAACGACTGCCTTTGTGAGTCTTGCGTACTTTTCCAAAAGCTCTTCATCCAACGGTTTGACTGTAACCGGATCTATGATACAGGCTTCAATCCCCATTCCGGCCAGCACATCCGCCGCCTCTATAGCTGTTGATACCATAATCCCGGAAGCTGCAATCAGTACGTCCGTACCTTCCCTCAGCACCTTTCCTTTCCCAATGTCAAAATCCGTATCAGCTTCATAGATATCAAAAAGTCCTCTTCTCGGCGTCCGAAAGTAAGTAACACCTTCTTGTGTCTTTGTTTTCTTCAGCAGCTTTTTAAACATACCCGCATCGCTGACGTCAATCACACATGCCTCCGGAATACTGCGCATCAGCGCCATATCGAGCTGTTGACAAACCCCCTAATTTCGTAAATGTCACAAGATATCATGATAAAA
>CAMNTQ010000032.1 GCA_946558695.1 uncultured Lachnospiraceae bacterium | reverse complement strand
TAATAAACTTTTTTAATTTCTCCTTTTTGACTATAGGGAAGCTGAACTGTTACAAAAAATCATCGAAAATTGAAAGATTTTGTTGACAAGAAGAGCGTTCATTCGTTATGATAGCAGTTAACACTTATGATAGATTTTTGATTAAATATGGAAGAGAGGTATGAACATGGGAAGGATTATTGGAGATGGAATTACATTTGACGATGTACTTTTAGTGCCGGCATATTCGGAAGTAATTCCAAATCAGGTGGATTTGTCGACAAATTTGACAAAAAATATCAGGCTTAATATACCGATGATGAGCGCGGGTATGGACACAGTGACCGAGCACCGTATGGCGATCGCCATGGCCAGACAGGGCGGAATCGGTATTATCCATAAGAACATGTCTATCGAGCAGCAGGCAGAAGAAGTAGATCAAGTAAAACGTTCTGAGAATGGGGTTATCACGGATCCGTTCTATCTCTCTCCGGAGCACACACTGGAGGACGCCAATAATCTTATGGGGAAATTCAGGATTTCCGGCGTGCCGGTCACAGAAGGAAAAAGACTGGTAGGTATTATTACGAATCGTGATCTTAAATTCGAGACAGATTTCACAAAAAAGATAAAAGAAAGCATGACCTCTGAAGGACTCATTACAGCAAAGGAAGGAATTACACTGGAAGAGGCGAAGAAAATTCTGGCAAAGGCAAGAAAAGAAAAGCTTCCGATCGTTGATGATAATTTTAATTTAAAAGGACTTATCACAATCAAGGATATTGAAAAGCAGATTCGTTACCCTCTGTCTGCAAAGGATTCCCAGGGGAGACTCCTGTGCGGTGCGGCTATTGGGATCACTGCGAACTGCATAGACAGGGCGAAGGCTTTGGTAGATGCAAAGGTTGACGTTGTAGTGATGGATTCTGCCCACGGACATTCTGCCAATGTACTGCGTACCGTAGATATGGTAAAGTCGAAATTCCCGGAGCTTCCGATTATTGCAGGCAATGTGGCGACAGGGGAAGCGGCAGAAGCGCTCATCAAGGCGGGCGCGGACGCGGTAAAGGTAGGCATCGGACCAGGTTCGATCTGTACGACCCGTGTTGTCGCGGGAATCGGCGTGCCTCAGATCACGGCGGTTATGAACTGCTATGAGATGGCGGATAAGTATGGAATTCCGATCATTGCTGACGGCGGTATCAAGTATTCCGGCGATATGACAAAGGCGATTGCTGCAGGCGCTAACGTATGTATGATGGGAAGCATGCTTGCAGGCTGTGACGAGAGTCCTGGAGATTACGAATTATATCAGGGAAGAAAATACAAAGTATATCGCGGCATGGGTTCCATTGCGGCCATGGAAAACGGAAGCAAGGACCGGTATTTCCAGACAGATGCCAAGAAACTGGTTCCGGAAGGCGTAGAAGGGCGTGTTGCGTACAAGGGAATGCTTGAGGATACGATATTCCAGCTTGTGGGCGGACTCCGTTCCGGTATGGGGTACTGCGGCGCCGCTACGGTGGAAGATCTGAAGAAGACGGGACAGTTTGTAAAAATATCCTCTGCCTCTTTAAAGGAAAGCCATCCTCATGATATACATATCACGAAGGAAGCGCCGAATTACAGTGTAAATGAGTAGGAGCCAAAAGGGTTTGGATTTCTTGCGGGATGAAAGCAAATTCAGAGAAAGGAAGTCAGAGAGAATGGTCAGTGAATTTGGAAAGACGTCAAAAGGAGAGAGCGCAAAGCTTTATTTCATGAAAAATAAAAACGGAATGGAGATAGCGGTTACTGATTACGGCGCAGCGCTGGTAAAGGCGGTTGTTCCAGATAAGGATAAAAGAATGCAGGATGTGGTGCTTGGATATGACAGCGCTGCCGCATACGAAAAAGGCGACGTTTATTTCGGAGCTTCCGTAGGAAGAGTAGCGAATCGGATCGGGGGCGCTTCCTTTGAACTGAATGGAAAGATTTATGAACTGACAGCCAATGCCGGCGGAAATTCTCTGCATGGCGGACGCGACTATTATAATAAGCGGATGTGGAAAGCGGCGAAAGCAGGGGATCAAAGCGTTACGTTCCATCTTAGCAGTCCGGAGGGAGATCAGGGATATCCGGGAAATGCGGATATCTCAGTTACCTATGAACTGACGGACAATAATGAAATAAAGATTCAATATCATGCGGTTTCGGATGCGGATACGCTTATGAATCTTACAAATCACAGCTATTTTAATCTGTCCGGACATGCTTCGGGAACAGCGCTTAATCAGGAAGTGATGATCGCGGCAGATTCATTTACCAGAGCGGATGCGGAGTCGATTACTACGGGTGAGATTGTGCCGGTGGAGGGTACTCCTATGGATTTCCGGGAATATAAGACGATCGGACAGGACATAGAGGCCGATTATGAAGCCCTTGTGTTTGGAAAGGGATACGATCACAACTGGGTTCTTAATGGGGACGGAATGCGCGCAGTGGCTGGAATGCGTTCAAAAGAGACTGGAATTGCCATGGAGGTTGTCACGGATCTGCCGGGGATGCAGTTTTACACTGGTAATTTCCTGATAAGCGAGGCCGGAAAAGAAGGCGCGGAGTATAAAAAGCGCCACGGAGTCTGCTTTGAGACACAGTATTTTCCGGATGCAGTGCACAAAGAGCACTTTGAAGGACCGGTAGTAAGAGCAGGAGAAGCGTATGATACAACGACAGTGTACAGATTCCATACAGAAGCATGACAGAAATCTTCATAAAATTATAACCGGCTCTTCATTCTTTTATCAGAAACATGTGATATCATCAAATATGATATAAAATCTCTGAGACATGAATGGAGAGTACAGGCGTGAATAAGGAAGAACAAAAGAAGACAGTACAGAAAACTACATCAAAGAAAATCCCGCAAAAAACTGCATCAAAGAAAACGGTACAAAAAAGGACGGTATCTCAGAGCGCGGTGCAGAAGGCGGGGAAAAGCAGGAAAAAGACAAGCATAAAGCAGAAACGAAAGGCCCGGCGGATGATGATAATCATCCGTTTGGGTATTGTTTTGCTGGTTGTCTTTTTTGCATTGCTCATCGTAATAAAGATCATGAAACCGTCGCTGCTCACAAAGAATTATTTTGAGATGAAAGGGGAGGAGGTTGACGCTTCCAAGCCGGACATTGACGTGGAGCTCCTCACTGTGAATCCTTATTCAAGACCGGGGACTGAGACGAGCAAAATTAAAGGAATCGTCGTACATTACACGGCGAATCCGGGGGCGACCGCTATCGCGAACCGGAATTATTTTGAGGGGCTTAAGGATAGTCATCTGACAAAGACAAGCAGTAATTTTATCATTGGACTGGAGGGAGAGATCGTACAGTGCGTTCCTACATGGGAGGTTGCCTATGCCTCCAATGACCGGAATATTGATACGGTGTCTATCGAGTGCTGCCATCCGGATGAGAGCGGAGAGTTTTTGGAGGATACCTACCAGTCTATGGTACAGCTGTGCGCATGGCTGTGTCTGAAATTTGACCTCAGCGAGAAGGATATCATCCGGCATTATGATGTGACGGGCAAGAACTGCCCGAAGTATTTTGTGGAAGATGAAAAAGCATGGGAAAATTTTCAGAAAGATGTAAAGAAGGCTCTCAAGAAAGCGAAATAATAACTTGCGAAAACGAGAGGATGTTGATATAATACATCCATGTGTGCAAAGAGAAAACGCTGTAAGGTGGGAGAAGATGGTATGAATGATTTAGAGATGTACCGGGAACAGCTTGCGCTGTGTGATGATAAGATTATTGATGCGCTGGCAGAGCGCAATACGATTATTGAAAAAATCATGGCATATAAAGAAGAGTACGGTATGCCGATTCTTCAGCCGCGCCAGGAAGAAAAACAACAGACACAGCTGGAAGAGAAGCTTTCTGGCAGCAAGTATAAGAAGGAGATTGAGGATGTGTTTTCCTGCATCCGCAAGAACAGCAAGCGCATTCAGGCAAGGAAGCTTTTTAACTATAATATTGTTCTGATCGGTTTTATGGGCGCGGGCAAGACTACTGTTTCCGAATATCTGAGTACGATGTTTGCTATGAAGACGGTGGAGATGGACCGGATCATTGCAGAGCGTGAGCAGATGAGCATTCCAGATATCTTTGCGACGTATGGTGAGGAATATTTCAGGAATCTGGAGACAGAGCTTCTTATAGAAATGCAGTCTGAGCACAATGCGGTGATATCCTGCGGCGGCGGCGTTGCAATGCGTGAGCGCAATGTGGCGGAGATGAAAAAGAACGGGCGCGTGGTGCTTCTGACGGCAAGTCCTGAAGTGATCTACAGCCGTGTGAAGGATACGGACGACCGTCCGGTGCTCAAGGGAAGGAAGAATGTGGAGGGAATATCCGAACTGATGGAACAGAGGCGCAGTAAATACGAGTCGGCAGCAGATATTGTAATTCGGACGGATCATAAGAGTGTTCTTGAAATCTGCGAAGAATTAGTACGGCGGCTGACGGAAATGGATGAGGAATGATGTTTGATATATTTTTTCCGGACGGGTATGCGGCGGCGGCATACGTTATAGATTTTGATGAGCTTTACGAGAGCGGCTTTCGGGGAATTATCTTTGATATTGACAATACGCTGGTTCCTCACGGAGCACCCGCAGATGAGCGGGCGGTCAGGCTGTTTGAAAGACTGAAAGCGACCGGATACCGGTGCTGTCTGCTTTCGAACAATCAGGAACCGAGAGTTCAGATGTTTAATGAGAAGATACAGGTTGACTATATATATAATGCCCATAAGCCTTCTGTGAAGAATTATAAAAAGGCGATGGAGATTATGGGAACCGATACCGGTAATACGTTGTTTATCGGAGACCAGCTCTTTACAGATGTGTGGGGGGCCAAGCGGACAGGAATCCGATGTATTTTAGTGAAGCCGATCCATCCCAGAGAGGAGATTCAGATTGTATTAAAGCGGTATCTGGAGAGGATTGTGCTGTACTTTTACCGAAGAAGCCTAAAGAGAGAAAAAAAGGTTGAAAAAAGGCAGAATCTATTATAGAATTAAGAAAGTGAAAAAGAACGATAAGTGTCTTTCGGGCACGATTAAGGAGGATTAGCATGGTATCAGCAGGCGATTTTAAAAATGGACTTACCGTAGAGATTGAGGGAGTTGTCTATCAGATATTGGAGTTTCAGCATGTAAAACCCGGAAAAGGAGCAGCCTTTGTGCGCACGAAGCTGAAGAATATTATTAACGGTGGCGTTGTGGAGAAGACATTCCGTCCCACAGAGAAGTTTGAGAATGCTCATATCGAGAGAAAAGAGATGCAGTATCTCTACAATGACGGCGATCTTTTTAATTTTATGGACAATGAGACATTCGAGCAGATTGCGGTGAATGCAGATACAGTCGGTGATTCGCTGAAGTTTGTAAAGGAGAATGAGAATGTGAAGCTCAGTTCCTATCAGGGAAGCGTATTTGCGATAGAGCCGCCGCTTACGGTAGAGCTTGAGATTACAGAGACAGAGCCGGGATTTAAGGGAGATACCGCTCAGGGCGCGACAAAGCCGGCGATTGTTGAGACGGGAGCGCAGGTGAATGTTCCGCTGTTCGTAGAGCAGGGAGAGAAGATTAAGATTGATACCCGTACAGGAGATTATCTTTCAAGAGCATAAAAGAATATTTTAATTTTGATAAAAAAGTCTTGCTTTTTCGGCAAGGCTTTTTTATAATGTGTGTTACCATAATATATTTCAATTCTGAGAAGTCTTTGGCAAAATTTCTGCTGTATTTTCAAAGAAAGAAGATTTAAAAAAATGTACTTTACTGCATGAAGGTATTTATAGATGACATATTATCAGTTTGTACAGGCAGTGGAAGACAGAATGAAGGAGGCGGTAAAAGATAATGTAGCGGTATGTATCCATACGGCGGAAAAGAATAACGGCACAATCCGCAGAGGGATTACACTGACAGAAAGAAACATCAATATTTCTCCGACGATATATTTGGAGGAATATTATCGGCAGTTCCAGAACGGGATCTCCTTGGAATACATAACTTCGGATATACTGAGGCTTTATCATGAAGTACGCTTCCAGAAGTCGTGGGGAGAAGAAAAGATTAGCGACTACAGTGAGATTAAAGACAAGCTGATCTATCGTTTGGTAAATCTTAAGGCGAATTCGGAGATGTTAAAAAATGTTCCCTATATTGCTTATCTTGATCTGGCCATCGTGTTCTGCGTGCTGCTGGAAGTGAACAGATACGGGACTGCGACGATGCCTGTACGGAATGAACATTTGGCTATGTGGGAGATATCGAAAAAGAAACTTTACAGACGGGCCAGAGAAAATACTTCAAGGCTTCTGCCGGATGAATTTTCTTCTATGAGCGCTGTGATAGAGGAGATATCCTGCGGGGTATTCGGCGAAAGCGAGGCGGAAGATACGAAATGTGGGGAGGACGATATGTATGTGCTCAGTAACCGGCTCCGCAGTTACGGCGCGGCCGTCATCCTTTATGAAGGCCGTCTGAAAGCGATTGGAATGTATTTAAAGAGTAACTATTATGTGCTTCCGAGCAGCGTCCATGAAGTGATTGTCGTCCCCGAAGGCGCGGCTCCCGGAAAGGAGGAGCTTTGCGGCTTGGTTGCAGAGATCAATCAGACGCAGGTAGAAGCGGAGGAGGTGCTTTCCGACAGGGCATACTATTATGACAGAGAGAAGGGCAGGCTTTGCATGTGACGCTTTTTTAGGCTGCCGCAAGCCGGAACATTTTGCATAGCAGTGAAAAGAGCCGCGACAGAGGTTGTCGCGGCTCTTTTTATGATGCACACTATATAGGGCACTTCGGAAGGAAGAAAAAGCTGCAATCGCACAGGTGAAAAATGATGGAGGAGAAAACTGATCAAGGAGATATCAGGCGGCGGCCAGACTTTTAGTCTGCGAAGCATAGAAAGTACGGAGGAAAATTATGGATAAAATAGAAGAGATATACAGAAATATCATGCAGGAGACGGTAGCTTTCAGAGAACAAAGAGTGAAATTAGAGAGTAAGGTAGAAGCTGTACTGAAAGAAGAAAAAGACAGTATCAGTGTACAGGCATATGAATTGCAGCGAGACAGCTTCTATGAGGTTGCGATGATTGCAGAGGAGGGCGGATTTAAGCTTGGGTTTCAATACGCTGTGCAGTTGATGGCCGAATGCTGTGGACGCTGATTTATTTCAGAATCTGAATGATCTGAATAATCTGTTTTTTTGTTTTCACAGTGCAAGAGCGGAGATGGCGGAGTATTTCTTCGTCAAGAACTGAGGAAGTATCAGTATATTCCTCCGACAAAATATAATCAACTGTCACATTTAATGCATTGCATATATGCACCAGAGTGGGAAGAGAAACCTTTACTCGGTTATTTTCTATATTGCTGATGTGGCTTGTATTCACATCTGCCATATGGGCGATATATTCTTGCGTAAGTCCCTTCGATGTACGGGTCTCTTTCAGTTTCCTTCCGATTTCCCAAAAATTGATTTCTTTCATAAAAAACGTCCTTTAAAAATAATGATAGATATATCAATTGTAATATTTTTATAGTTATAGTATAATATTGTATAGCTATAAAAATATTATTCACACATATAATGAATTAGCGGGACTACCAACAAATTAATGAAAAGGATGGCAGGAGACAATGAACATATTATTAATTGGCGATGACAGCATGATCGTTGATGCCATGATTGACAAACTTAATAAGGACAATCACAGAATATATTGGCTGACGGGGCGGAAGGAAAAAGGAATCTCACGCAAGCGTGTGTTTGAAAAATATCAGTTTTTATATACTGACGGTAACATGAAAGATATTATAGAGAGTGCGTCACCGGATGTGATATTGTTCATGGGCGCGTATGATACGAATTTTGACTGGAGATACAACGGACAGGCAGAGGCGCTGCGCTACACGACGTCGATGGTAAATCTTTTGTCGGCGTATTCGATGTATGGAAGAGGAAGGTTCATCTATCTTTCTTCGCAGGAAGTGTATGACAGTTCTTTTGCAAATGATATTCCAGAGACGACAGCGGTATCTCCGAGGGGATTTAAGGCGCCGGCCGTATCTCAGGGAGAAGGTCTTTGTACCAATTACAGAGAGATACAGGGGACGGATACGGTCATCCTGCGCCTTGATCATATTTATCATATTCCCCGCAAAGGACAGGAGATTGGAAGCCCCTGTTTTGAGATGTGTCTGGAGGCGTTAAAGACGGGGCGGATTTCGGCAAACAGACGGAAAAAGTTCTCGATGCTGTATCTGAATGACGCGGTAGAACTTATTTATAAAGTGATAGTAAGTGAGGAGACTGTACAGCCTTGTTATCATATTTCTTCCATGGAAGAGATTGATGAGTTTTGGCTCGCTGAGCTGATAGGGAAGAAGCTTGGCTTAGGAATCACGATTTCAGATCATTCGGCCGGGGAGGTACAGCGCAGAATCTTGGACGGACGCAGGTTTGAAGAAGAGTTTGGACAGAAAATTTTCCATCACTATGAAGAAGGCGTGGAGAAGGTTGTCCAATTTATGAAGCGTTACAGCGAAACCTTTATCAAGGACGGAGAGACTGGCGGAGGGTGGAGCGGAAAGCTTAGGCACAACGTTAAAGTAATCTTTAAAAACGCGGTACCTTTTATTGAAAGTATAGTCTGCTTTGCCGTGTTCTTCTGGCTGGACAGTCATACAGTGGGAAGCCAGTATTTTGGCAAACTGGATTTCTTCCTATTATATGTGCTGCTTTTTGCAATTGTCCACGGGCAGCAGCAGGCAATTTTTTCGGCGCTCTTGGCAGCGATCGGGTATTGGTTCCGGCAGTCCTATGAGCGCAGCGGGTACGAGGTGCTGCTGGATTATAGTACATATGTGTGGATGGCGCAGTTATTTATCGTAGGAATGGCTGTGGGATATATGAGAGACCATCTCCGTCATGTGACAGATGATAAGGAAGAGGAGATACGGTATCTCTATGAGAAGATTGAAGGCATTGCGGTGATTAATGACAGTAATGTGCGCATCAAACAGAATTTTGAGACGCAGCTCGTGAACCAGCGGGACAGTCTTGGAAAGATCTATGAGATCACTTCAAGGCTTGAAAGGTACGCGCCGGAGGAGGTGCTGTTCTATGCAGCGCAGATGCTGGGGCAGTTGATGGACAGCAAGGATGTGGCCATCTATCTCGTGGCAAATGAAAGTTACGCCAGACTGTTTTCCGCAACATCGGCAGCTGCCAGAAAACTGGGGAACTCCATTAGATATGATGCAATGGAGGAAATGTACGGCGAGCTGAGAGAGGGACGTGTCTACATTAATAAAGAGATGAATGATAAGTTCCCGTTAGTTGCCAGTGCAGTATATTCAGACGGGCAGATGCAGCTGATTCTGATGCTTTGGGGCGTTCCGTGGCAGCGTATGACTCTCGCGGAGACCAACCGTCTGACAATCATAGGAACCTTGATTCAGAATGCGACGGTGCGCGCGAGCCATTATTTAGAGAACCTCAGGAATCAGCGCTATATGGAAGGGACGGACGTGATGACAGAAAGTGCGTTTTCACAGTTAGTCCATGCATTCTTTGAAGCGAAGAGAAAAGGACTGACCGAGTGTGCATTGCTGGAAGTTCAGACAGGGGACCGAAGCTATGACCAGGCGGCAGCGGTGCTTGGCGATAACATCAGATCGTCCGATTACATGGGAGTATTAGCGGATGGCAGGCTCTATGTCCTGCTGTCGAATACGGATGCCGAGAATGCAAAAATGGTCCGGGAGCGTTTTGCGCGTTCCGGCTATGAAAGCCTGTTGAAGGAGGAAGTGGTATGATACTGACGAGAGAAGAAAGTCTTTTTTTGCTCATACTTTTTCTGAATACAGCAGCGGCGGTTGTATATTTCCTTTACGGTTTGTTCATTGCCGCTCCTTTGAAAACTCTGAAAAGAGAAGGGGAGACAGAAATTCTGCGTGACAACAGGCGGACGTACCTGATCCGGTCTGTTGTGATCGTATTGTGTCCGGTAGTTGGAATACTGTTCTTTTTGGTGTCACATCTGCTTTATCTGACGATTTTCAGATTCGGGATAAACCTTGAAGATGTAACTTTTAAAAAGGACCGTGTTGAGACGCAGGTAAAAGCAAATGAAGAAATAGAGCGCAACGTGATACCTGTAGAGGAGGCGATTGCTGTGAATGATAAAAAAAGTCTCCGCAAAGCGATGATGAGTATTATCAGAGGAGAGACGGAGGAGTCTCTTTCATCGATTGCCCTTGCGCTGGATGCGGAGGATTCCGAGACGGCGCATTATGCGGCATCTGTACTGAGCGATAAACTGAATGAATTCCGTATGAATGTGAGAAAGATGTATACGAAGATATGGGAGGAGAATTCTGAACAGACGGAGTACGAGGAAAAACTGATAGATTATATGAATCATACCTTGAAAGAGAAGGTGTTTACAGAATTAGAGCAGAGCGGTTTTGTCAGGATGATGGAAGAAACCGCAGAGATTTTATATAGTAAGAATGCTGCAGTGATGACCGGGAGACGATACGAAGGTCTGTGTCTGCGGCTGATGGAGATCGGGGAGTTTGAAAGCGCCAGGAAATGGTGCCTGAGGCTTGTGGAGCAGTTTCCGGAGGAGTTGTGCGCCTATACCTGCAGACTGAAGCTTTATTTTTTGATAAAAGACAGGGAAGCTTTTTTTGAGACGCTGAACGCCCTGAAAAAATCAGATGTGGTCATTGACAGCGAGACACTGGAAATGATTCGAATTTTCAGTTGAGGAGAGAGTAAAGATGGTATCACGTAGAAATTATTTTACTATTACGATCGTAATGTTTATTGTGTTCTTACTGTTTCAGTTTACGAACGTTGTGTTAGAGAGTTGGAAAGGATATGAGAAAAATCCGTATGCGCTTGACAGAGAGCAGCTTTCCACACGCAGTACCGCCTATGAGCCGGCCGGGAAAGAGGGCGGGGGTATCGGCGGTGAAGCCCGCAGAAGCGTGATCTATATCGGCGGCGAAAGTGAGCCGGCCGGTACGGTTGTCTATAACTGGGCTGTCTATACAAAACGTGAGATTCATAAGTTTGAGACAATAGAGGAGTATCAGGCGGCAGGGGAACAGGAGGAGACGCAAAATCCAGAGTTTTTGATCATGGATGCCGCGGGAGTGGACTGGCGGCAGGAGGAGTTGTATTCGCTTTTGACGGAATATACGAAAAATGGAATCAATCTCATCTTCTGTAATCTGCCGGATACATCTGTGATAGAAGAGACGCCGGAGTTGCGGCGGCTTTTGGGAATCAAAGAGGTTAAGGAGGCGAGTGTAACTGTGGAAGGCATCCGTCTCAAGGAAGGTTTCCTGCTTGGAGGAGAAGCAGTATATCAAAGCGAGGATCAAGAAGAGACAAAGAAGCGTCAGGATATGGAGCTTACATTTCCGTGGTATACGCTGGCTCCCAAGGCCGAGGCATATATGCAGGGACTTTTGGAGAAAGAAATGAAGGAAGAAATGAAGGAAGAGGAATATCCGGCAGTTATCTGGGGAAATCCGTGCGGGAGCGCTCATGTGTTTGCTGTAAATGGCAGCTACATGGAGGATGCAGCAGGGCTTGGGCTGTTGTCTGCAATGTCGGCAAAGGCCAGAGAGTATGACATATATCCGGTAGTGAACGCACAGAATATGCTGATCGTGAACTATCCTTCCTTTGCTTCAGAGAATGAGGAAGAGATGAGGAGCCGTTACGGACAGTCGATGTCGGATGTCCTTTGGAATATTGCGTGGCCCTCGGTCATATCTGCATATCGGAAGAATACACTGGGACTTTCCTGCATGATGACGCCGCAATATGATTATAAAGAGGATAATATCCCCAGTCAGACAAATCTTGAGTTTTATATGAAGCGGATCAAAGAGCAGAGTGCGGAGACCGGACTGTCCGGCGAGAGTGTGTCAGATACGCCTGTCGGACAGAAGCTTCAGGAGGATTTGCGTTTTATGAATAAGGCGCTTCCTAGTTATAAGTTCACCTCCTTTTATGCGGGAGAGATGACGGACGCAGAAGTAGAGTCGGCTCTGCAGGAAGAGCTGCTCGAGTCGGTGCGGACCATCGTAAATGACTATAGTGGAGACAGCGAGATTATCGGATACCTTTCAGACAGTATTACAAAACAGAGCGCGCTCAGCGATGGAACCAGACATACATATATGGAGGATTTCCGGGTTAGAAGTGCGGAGACAGCGCTTGGCTATACCAGTGTGCGGATGGATGTAAGCGAGGGTGTTTATCCCGAGGAAGGAGAAGAGGGAATTGATAAGCTGGCTTCCGATTTTAATTGGAATATCAGATACCACTGGAAAAATTTTCATGCTTTCTCAGGTACGACCGTATCAGAGTGCGATCAGAGAATCCGCAATTTTATGGCGGTTGATTATGCGCAGAAGCGGGAAGACAATAAGATTACACTCAAGTATACCAGTATGGAGAATCCGGTGTGGTTCCTACTGAGGACGGAGCAGGAGACGGTGAACCGTATAGAAGGCGGGGAGTGTCAGAGGTTGGAGAAAGGCGTGTATTTGATTGAGGCAAAAGAAGATCAGGTAACGATTGATCTTGCGCCTTTGGAAGAATAGAGCGTATTGCCGAAAGGGAAGGAATGCAATGAGAATTTGTATAATAGCGGAAGGATGTTATCCATATATCGTAGGGGGCGTGTCTGAATGGCTGAACGGCCTGATACACTCTTATCCCGAGCATGAGTTTGTGATATTGTCGATCGTGGCGGATCGCTCCATGCGGGGGAAATATGTATATGAAATACCTGAAAATGTGGCAGAGATACATGAACTGTATCTGAATGATTCCGATTGGGGAAAAAAGCGGGCGCGGCGCAGAGTGCGGATGAATAAAAAGGAATATCAGGCTCTTCTCAGCCTCTTGCTTGGAGAGCAGATCAAGTGGGAGCGTTTGTTTGACTTTTTCCAAAAATCAGGAATCTCTTTAAATGACATGCTGATGGGACCTGATTTCCTGAATGCGGTTACAGAATATTATAAACTAAATTACAATCAGATGGTGTTTGCCGATTTTCTGTGGATGCTGCGTTCCATCTATCTGCCTTTGTTTATGGCGCTCAGGATGAAGATGCCGAAGGCAGATATCTACCATTGTGCATGTACTGGTTATGCAGGCGTGTTGGGGAGTATGGCGAAATATATGTATGGAGGACGTCTGCTCATATCAGAGCACGGCGTCTATACAAGAGAGCGTGAAGAAGAACTGATCAAGGCAAAGTGGGTGCAGGGAATTTATAAAAACATATGGATCGAGCAGTTTCAGAAAATGTCTGCACTGGCATATGACAGGGCGGATGCAGTCACCTGTCTTTATGAGCATGCGAGAGAGCTTCAGACGGAGCTGGGATGTGATCCGAATAAAATACGGATTGTGCCGAACGGGATTGAAGTAGAGAAATTTCAAAATCTTCCGGGAAAGACTAAGGAGGAGGAAGAATACATCAACATCGGAGCGGTTGTGCGTGTGGCTCCGATTAAAGACATCATGACGATGATACAGGCATTCGGATTTGCGAAGGAGGTGGAGCCTTCTTTAAAGCTTTGGATCATGGGCACCTGCGAAGAAGAAGATGAGTATGCAAAGGACTGTTACGAGCTGGTGCGGATCATGGGTATTTCAGATGTCGTATTCACAGGACGGGTGGATGTCACGGAATACTACGGGAAGATGGATATGCTGATCTTGACCAGTATCAGCGAGGGACAGCCGCTGACCATTCTTGAGG
Organism: uncultured Lachnospiraceae bacterium; assembly: GCA_946558695.1. Classification (GTDB taxonomy): domain Bacteria; phylum Bacillota; class Clostridia; order Lachnospirales; family Lachnospiraceae; genus MD308. Next base: position 24,084 of record CAMNTQ010000032.1, on the reverse strand, counting down.
GCTTTGCGGCGAGAAAGCCGGTCATAGCAACAGATGTAGGAAACTGCAAGGGGCTGATACTCGGCGAGAATGACGATTATGGAGAGGCAGGTATTATTACGCGGATTATGCATGTTGAGGAGATTGCCCGTGCAATACTTACATTGTCTCATGATGAAGCGCTGCGTATCCGTATGGGAGAAAACGGCTTAAGACGGGTAGTATCCGGATACTGTTTTGAATATTTGCAGGATGCGTACAGAAACCTCTATGAACAATTAGCGGGAAAAGAAGAAACGGACGAGACAGAAAGCGGAGGAATGGAAAGATGGCAGGCGTAGGCGTCAGATTAAACCGGATATTTGAAAAAAAGTCAATTGCGGCAGATATTGCAGGCTTTACTTACAGTATTATCATTACGATAGCTCCGACGCTGGTGGTCATTTTAGGCATCCTGCTGATGGGGTGGGTGCTTGGGTTTGATGAAATATCTTATCTGGAAAGAGAATTGTTTTCCTGTACGGTATTGTATGTGTTTATCTTTTCTCTTTTAGTAGTGTCTGCATTTAATGCAGTGTTATCCAAGTATGTGCAGGATGCTATTTATGAGGAGCGTTATCAGGATATTCTGCCCTGCTATTATATGGGATTGATACTGAATTTGGTGCCGGGCAGCATACTTGGAGCTGTATTCTGTCTGTGGGAGCATTTTGTTGGCGGAGTCGGTGTTTTTTATGTCTTTTTGGAATTCTGTGCTTATATCTGTATGATACTGGTATTTTATTCCATGATTTATCTGTCGATCTGCAAGGACTATGAGCGTATTTCTTTGTTTTTCTTTTTAGGTACGGCGGCGGCATTTCTTATTTCTCTTGTACTTCGGTTCTTGTTTCGGTGGGGAATCTCGGAGAGCATGCTTACGGCGCTTACGATAGGCTTTTTTCTGATCGCAGTGATGGAGTTTGCCGCGGTAAAAAGGTATTTTCTTAAGAACAGCAACCGGTATAAGGCGGTGCTTGGATATTTTGTGAGATGGTGGCAGCTTGTAATTACGAACTTTTTTTACGTCTGCGGATTGTATGTTCATAATTTTGTGTTCTGGACGGGAGATGACAGGAGAGTGCTCGTAAAAAGCTTCGTGTTCAACCAGCCGTATGATATGGCGACCTGCCTTGCGCTGTTCACGAATCTGTCTGCTACGGTTATTTTCATCACGCATATGGAAATGCATTTCTTTGAAAAATATAAAGCGTATTCAGAGGCAGTTATCGGCGGGAAAAAAGCAGATATCGAGAATGCCAAGAAGAGGATGTTCCGCCAGCTGGGAAATGAGCTGATGAATCTTGTGCGTGTGCAGTTCATTATTTCTGTGGTCGTATATTTGCTCTGCGTCGTATTCCTGCCTCAGTTCGGATTCGCGGGAAGCGTTATGCGCATCTACCTTTGTCTGGCCGCAGGGTATTTCATACTGTTCCTGATGTATGCGGCGCTTTTGCTTTTATATTATTTCAGCGATCTTAAGGGGGCTGTCATAACGGTACTCAGCTTTTTCCTTCTTACACTTTTTGGGAGTGTCCTGTCAATGAGACTGCCGGAGATCTGGTACGGGATCGGTCTGGTCGCGGGTTCTTTCCTTGGATGGACGGCCGCGTATTTTAGGCTGCGCTGGGTGGAAAGAAATCTGGATACGCATATCTTCTGTCAGGGCTTTATCTTAAAGCAGGAGAATGTTCCGATGCCGTCCGGAATGGTCTTTAAAAGAGAAGATGAGAGTGCGAAAGAAGAGGCAGAGAGATGAGACCGGTGCTGATCGTTGCGGGAATTGTGACCGTACTGGCTGTTTTATGGTTCCGCGCCGAAAAAAGACTGACGGCGGATTATGCAGCGCTATGGGGGATTTTAGGGACGTTTCTAATCGTAACAGGAGCAGTGTCCCCCTTTTTCGGTCTGGGCGGAGTAGGTTGCAAAAAACCAGATGCAGGATGGTTCGCTGCCGGTATTTTATTTTTTGCGGGGGGATTCTTCGTAAGTGTAAAGCTTTCGAAGCTGAAGATGAAAAATCAGGAATTAGCGATCGGCGTATCCCTGCTGCTTGGGGAAAATGAAAGGATAATATCTGAATCAGATGGAAGAGCGCAAAAAGATTCTGTTTGTCATCAACACACTGGGACGGGCGGGAGCGGAGAAAGCTCTGCTGGAGCTTTTGAGACAGATAGACAATGATGAATATGAGATGTTCCTCTATATACTTTTGGGGCAGGGGGAGATGATCAGCGGACTGCCATCCTATGTACGTGTGTTAAACAAGTCACTCTCCCACCTGTCCGTCTTTACAAATGAGGGAAGAAGGAAAATGGCGCGCGCTGTTTTGCATGCATTCTGGAGCCATGGAGGATGGTGCAGGAAACTAAGCTTCATTTTTCGTAATCTTACCGACATGGCAAGAAAGAAAAGATTCCAGTTCAGCAAATTATTCTGGCGGACGCTTTCCGACGGAGCGGAGCGTTTTGAAACAGAGTTTGATCTGGCGATTGCATGGCTGGAGGGCGGTTCTGCATATTATGTGGCGGATTATGTAAAAGCTAAGAGAAAGGCGGCGTTCGTACACATTGATTATGAAAACGCAGGATATACAAAGGAGATGGACCTTTCATGCTGGGGGCGGTATGACCGTATTTTTGCAGTTTCCGGGGAAGTGAAGGAACAGTTTCAGACCTTTTATCCGGAATATGCAAAAAAGGTTTCTGTCTTCCATAATTATATGAATCAGGAAGCGATTCGTCTTTTGGCAAAGGAGCCGGGAGGATTTTCAGACGATTTTGACGGAATCAGGCTGCTGACTGTGGGGAGGCTGACTTATCAGAAGGGATACGATATTGCGATAGAGGCCATGCGCATTTTAAAAAAATCAGGGAAGAAAGTAAGATGGTATGTACTGGGTGAGGGAGAGTTAAGGAGGAGCCTGGAGAAAAAAATCGCGGGTTTTGGACTTCAGGATGACTTTCTGCTTTTGGGAGCCGTTTTAAATCCTTATCCATTTTATGTACAGGCGGATATCTATGTGCATGCAACCCGGTTTGAGGGAAAGAGTGTCGCAGTGCAGGAGGCTCAGACATTGGGCTGTGCAATTGTCGTCTCGGATTGTAACGGCAACCGGGAGTTGTTGACGGACGGAGAAGACGGAATCATCTGCACGCTTACCCCTGAGGCTGTTGCAGGCGGCATTGCCTCGCTTTTGGAGGATGAAGAAAAACGAAAAAGGCTGGGGCATATGGCAGAAAAAAGAAGGATACCGCAGGAGCAGAAATTTCTTTTAAAGGAGTTGCTGGAAGAAAGAGATGATGAGCGGACAGAAAGAATTACTGGTGATCATACCGGCTTATAACGAAGAGAAAAATATACAGGAAGTATTAAAGCAGATCAGAAGTCAGCGGATTGAGGAACTGGCGGATGTTCTTGTCATAGACGACGCCTCCGAGGATTCGACTGCCCAGATCGTTAAGGCCAGCCGTCATCTCCTGATCAGAAACATAGACAGGCTGGGATATGGGAACGCCCTGCGGGTGGGCTATCAATATGCGGTGAAGGGAAATTACCGGTATGTGATTCAGATGGATGCAGATGGCCAGCATGATGTGTGCAATATCCCGGTCATTTACAAAAGACTGCTTGAGACGGATGTTGACGGTCATGCCCCGGATATCGTGCTGGCTTCGAGATTTATGAAAGGAAGTTCTGCGTTTCCGGTCAGCCTGTTAAAGAAAATTGCCTATGCGTGGTTTCGGCTATTGGTCTATGCGGCTGCAGGAAGAAAAATAGCGGATCCGACTACGGGCCTTCAGGGGCTTAGCCGGAAAGCGTTTTGCTATTATTCTGATTTCCGGCATTTTGACGATAAATATCCGGATGCAAATATGATCATTCAGATGCTGCTGCTTAAGTTTTTTATAGTACAGATTCCGGCAGTCATGCATGCGAGAACAGGAGGGCGCAGCATGCATAAAGGAATTTCGGCATTTTGGTATATGTGCCGGATGTTTTTTGATATTCCGGCGATTATTTTTCGGATAAAGATATTGAAGAAAGAGGCTGAGGCAGGTTTACAGAATGTGGATGAAAGATAAAAAAAGGGTTCGGTTCCAAAGGGCAAAGTTTCGGGAGAGCAATAAGGAATTAAATAATCCCGGCTGCGGCTGGTACCATATCTATCCCTTTGTCCTTCAGAACCCGCCGGAGCTTTCACTTGAGGAAACAAGGAACTGCATTGTAACCGACAGCAGAGAAGAGAACCTTGTATTGGTGCGGATTGATATTGGCGCGTTTCAGTCATGTGAAATTCCAAAGGAAGCGCTGGAGGCGGTCTCTGAGATTTTTCATTTGTTTCGTGTCAGTCAGAAACAGATGATCGTACGGTTCACCTATGATTCCAAAGGAAGAGGGATGGAAAAAGAGCCCCAGAGCATGGATCTGATCAAAAAACATATGGAGCAGTTAGGAGAAATCATCTGCAGGTTTGCGGCGGATATTCTGGTATTGCAGGGGATTTTTGTCGGGAGCTGGGGAGAGATGCATCATTCCAAATTTCTTGCGGTTTCCGATATGTCAGAACTGATCTGCAGTTTGTATCGTGCTGTAAAAGGAGACTGCTGTCTGGCAGTGCGTACGCCAGAGCAATGGCGCAGTATTACAGATTATAAAAAGACAGAGCAGGGCTTAAAAGACAGAATGGGGCTGTTTAATGACGGAATATTCGGTTCCCCTACAGATCTGGGAACTTATCGGGAGGGCGCCAGAGAGAAAGAGCTTATGTGGCAGAAGTACTTTGCTGATGCTGCTCCCAACGGGGGAGAGGTCATCGCCGGAGAGCGGCCGGTCGGATACCGGCAGGCGGCGGAGGAGATGCAAAGCATGCATCTGAGTTATTTGAACAGCAGTTATCAGCAAAGGCAGCTGGATTACTGGAAAAATGAGCGGGTCAAGGAGCGGGGCTGCTGGGAGGGCTTAAGCGGTTATGAGTATATCGGGCGTCATCTGGGCAGCCGTTTTGTAATCTGCAGTGCAAGAGTTTCTAAAAGGTATCTGGAGGTCGTGATTGAAAATCACGGATTTTCCGGTTTTTATGAAGAAGCGGAGCTTTTTTTGATCATAGAGGAAAATACGGGAAAGACGGTTCTAAGGGATGTTAAGGCAAATGATTCTGAGTGGAAAAGTGAAAAAAGAATCGTGCTATGGATTCCCTTGGCGGCCGTAGAAACAGAAGCTGCGGAAAGCAAGGTTTTCTTACAGATGAGGCGAAAAAGAGATCATAAGATCATTCGGTTTGCAAATGAGGGAGCGGACGACAGAGTATTGCTGGGAATAGGTAAGTATAGATAAATCGAGAGAGGAGCCGGCTGTATGGATACATGGTATTGGATTTTGGAATATGGAAAGGTATTTTCAGGATACATGTTTTTTATGTTTCTCTGGCCTTTTGTTGTATTTTACAGTCATTTAAAGGGGAGGGAGCGGACGTACCGTTTCAGCTTTTGTGTTACGGCGCAGATTGTAATTGCCGGCACGGTGGTTTTGATGCTGGGATTGTTTCACTGTCTTCATCCGAGGGTGATCACCGTTTTGTTCTATGGGATTTTTTTCTTTGCGCTTTTGAAAGGAATCTTAAAGCATTCCTTTTTCTTTCAGGTAAAAGGAACTGTGCAAAAGGCATGGAGGAAAAAACGTGAATATATGGTGGAATATGGTGCGCTTGCCATAGTTCTGATATTTGGAATGATTTACTTTTCTTACGGGGCGTTTCAGATTCATTCCTATGGCTTCGGGGATTTGTATACCCATCATGAGTGGATTTACGGCTTGAAGGAAGGGAAGATTTTTTCCGGCGGGGTGTATCCTGAGGCAATGCACTGCTTTATTTACTGCATGGATACGTTATTCGGAATCCGGGTGTACAGCAGTCTGATGTTTTTGCAGGGGATTCATGTATCTGTATTTTTGCTTGCAGGGTATCTGCTGATGCGGGAGATCTTCCACTGGCGGTATACGCCGCTTCTTGCGCTGACGCTGTTTCTGACGCTGGATGTAGTCAGCGCGGATTTGGTCTACAGTATGTTCCGCCTGCAGATTACGCTCCCGCTGGAGTTCGGATTGTACACGCAATTTTTGTGTGCCTTCTATCTGATCCGTTATTTGAAAAGTAATCACAAGGTTATGAGAAAAGAAGGTCTTTCCCGATACTGCTGGGATGAAAATCTGTTTTTGTTTTTTCTGTCCCTGACGGCAGCGATTTCGGTCCATTATTATGCGGTCATCATGGCGTTCATATTGTGCGGATCTTTTGCGGTGTTCCTGCTTAGAAGACTGTTTTCAAAAGAACATTTTATCCCATTGGCATGTTCTGTATTGTGTGCATGTGTCATTGCAGGGACTCCCATGGCGGGTGCGATGATATCGGGCACGCAGTTTAACGCTTCGATCAATTGGGCGGTGGGCGCTATGAATGGTGAAGAAACCAGAGCGCTGGAAGAAAAAACTTCCGCGGACAGGATGAAAAAAAGGGAGAGACCCGTTTTTGCCGCTGCATTAGAGACGGCGGCGGGAGTGTACGTGAAAGGATACGCGGAACTTTACGGCAGATTCAGAGCCGGAATGATTCTCCTTGTAACGGCGGCGGGAATCACATTGTGTTTCTTGTCCAGAAAGAGACTGCCGGATTGGGTGGGGGAAATATGTTTCGGATATCTGCCGTTGATTTTGTTTACATTTGTGTTTGTGGTTCTCTATGCCGCGCCGCGTCTGGGACTCCCGGAAATCATATCGGATTCCCGTTATTGCTCAGTGGGGCATCTGATGATCATGGCTCTTATGATGCTGCCCGCAGACGTTGGTTTCTCCGTTTTTCTCCGGTTTTTCAGGAACGGGATTTTAAAAGCAGTCTCTTATTCCTGCGCTGCGGGGATTTATGTATTGACGATATTAACAGGGAGGTTTCACGGATATTTATTTTTTGAATTATCAAGGTATAACGCAGCAGTTAAAGTGACAAACCAGATTATAGAAGAATTTCCCAAGAAAAGCTATGTGATCGTATCGCCGACCGATGAACTTTATCCGGTGATTGAAGACGGATGGCATGAAGAATTGCTCACATTTGTAACGAATATCGGCGCCGAGGGGTACGAATTCGCACCGGAGCATGCGTTTTTTTTCGTAGAAAAAAGACCTCTTCAGTATGCGCAGGCCTATTTTTTTGACGGTCCGCCGTGGTTAGCTAAGGCGAAGTATAAAGATATATACTGGGACAAATATGCAAAAAAATATCCGGATACCGGGGCAGCCCAGGCGCCGAAGATCAATGCTTCGGAAATATCGGAAGAAGAGGCGGGGAAAGACCTGACCGTCTCTGAAAATCCGTGGTTTTCTTATACGAGACTTCCGGATCGCACGATTCTGGAAGCAAAGGCATATGACTGGTGCCGGAAATTCGCAGAGCTTCATCCGGAAAATACAGAAATATATTATGAGGATGATGATTTTGTCTGTTACTATTTCAGCCAGATTGAAGGCTCGCAATATCATCTGAGGGCAGAATAAAATGACGCAAAAGCACAACGCTAAATTCATATTTTCTTGCTGCATCCTGATCGTAACAGTATGGACGGCAGGACTTCTGTTTTCCATGACAAAGAGCGAGGAACGGGAAGTAAGAGTTGAGAGTAATTTATTTACAGAATCTCCCAGAGAGCTTCCGAATCCAAACAGGGGATTTTATAAGCTGTACAGTTTCCTAATCACAGATGAAAAACAGGATTATCCGGAAATGGTTTCGGCGCTTTATCAAGGGGACAGGAATACGAGGCTGACTCTGGTTCAGATCTGTCTGAAGTCTTACCGGGAGGGAAGCATTACAAAACTAGGGCTTTCCAATATTGAAGCGCTGTTTGAAGCGCTGGAAGATTTGGATAAGCAGTTGATTGTCCGGTTTACCTATGATATTGAGGGACAGAATGAAAAGTACGAGCCGGACAGTCTGGACATTATTCTGACGCATATGGATCAGTTGTCCCATATTCTGCATAAATACAATGATGAAATTTTCAGTCTGCAGGGGCTGTTCATCGGTAATTGGGGGGAAATGAACGGAACGAAGTTCGATTCTGACAAGGATTTGAGAAGACTGGCGGAAAAACTGGCGGATGCGGCGGAACAGTCGACTTATCTGGCTGTCCGTTCGCCGGCGCAATGGAGAAGCATCATGCGGTCGCATTCATGGCAGTCAAAGAATACCCTGGCGGACCGGCTGGGACTCTTTAATGACGGGATGCTTGGGAATAAAAGTGACTATGGAACTTACGAGACAGGAGAAAATGCAGATGACGGCATGCCTTTTCCCCGTCTGGAAAGAGAGGAAGAGCTGGAATTTCAGAATGGATTGTGCAGCAAAGTCCCGAATGGAGGAGAGGTAATCCATAGTAATGTATACAATGATCTGGATAGCGCCATAAAAGATTTTGAGACCATGCATGTGACATATCTGAATAAAGCGTATGATCAGGAAGTATTGAAAAAATGGGCCGATACGGTCATAACGGAAACGGGATGCTTTAACGGGATGGACGGGTTGACTTATATGGAGCGGCATCTGGGATACCGTCTTATGATTGAGCATACCAATCTTCATTATCAGAGTAAAGAAGAAACGCTGACGGCAGAGGTGACACTAAAGAATACCGGGTTTGCTCCTCTGTACAAAGAGACGAAAGTCCAGATCATTCTTTATAATGAAAAGAACGGACAGACGTTTTCCTATCCGGCCGCACAGAATCTGCGTACGCTGGCCGGGGGGACCCAAAAAGAGGATAGACTTTCGCTTTCGGTAAATATCCCTTTTCATGAACTTTCAGAGAGAGAATATACCGTATATTTTTCAATCATGGATGCAGATACGGGAGAGCTTATTTTATTAGCGAACGAGGAGGATGCAGAATGGTACGGATACCGAATTGGAAAGGTCAGACGATTGTAGAAAGCATGGCTGCGGGTTTCCAAAAAAGAGACAGAATCCGTAAGGTAAGTGAGAGGAAATGGATCGTGAGAAAGGAAGAGTGCTGCGGCTGTCAGGCATGTCAAGACGTCTGCCCGGCGGGGGCGGTTCACATGCAGGTGGACCTTGAGGGCTTTTGGTATCCGGTAAAAGAGGAAGAGCGCTGCACTCATTGCATGGCTTGCGAGAGGGTTTGTCCGATGAAGCATCCGGAGGAAAAAAGGGGAGAGCGGCTTTACATCGGCGCGCAGGCAAAAAAAGACGAAGTACGGTTTGCCAGCTCATCCGGAGGAATGTTTTCGGTTCTTGCAGATTTTGTGCTGAAAAAGCAGGGGGTCGTGTACGGGGCAGGATTCAATCAGGAGATGGCGGTAGTCCATAAAGGAATTTATGATGATGGAAGTCTGAAGGATATTTTGAAATCAAAATATGTTCAGAGCGAGATGAGCGGCATATACCGTGAGGTACAAAAGCATCTGGAACAGGGGAGATGGGTACTGTTCTGCGGAACACCTTGTCAGGCGCGGGCAATGAAGCTTTTTCTTGGGAAAGACTTTTCCAATCTGATCCTTGCAGATCTCATCTGCTACGGGGCGGCCTCTCCGGGGGTATGGAAAGCTTATGTGGACTATTTGGAACGTAAGAATAAAGGGAAGCTTGAGTGCTTTTCTTTCCGGGATAAGAGAAGTAAGAATTCAGGGAGGAGTTGTTCTTATGTGATAAACGGAAAAGAGAAAATGGAGTCCATGGGAAGGAATCTTTATTGCAGGCTGTATTTTGGAAACTGTCTGCTGCGGCATGCCTGTCATACCTGCAGGCTTTGTACGGCAGAGAGAGACAGTGATGTCACGCTCGGGGATTTCTGGGGAATCGAGAACCGCGGCCCTGTATGGGATGACGGGATGGGAACCTCTCTTGTCATGCTGCATACAAAAAAGGCGGAAGAGATCTGGCAGTCTGTCAGGGAATCCGTCAGATGGTTTACCTGCGATAAGGAGGAGGCGCTTCAGCCCCGGCTCATAGAACCGACCAAGCCGGCAAAGTACCGGAAATTTTTTATGAAAGCATATCAGGCGCTGCCTTTCTGGTTAGCGGCGAAAATAGGAGGCGGACGATGGATAAGATGATTTCGATTATTGTCCCGGTCTACAATTCCGCACCATATTTGAAAGGCTGCGTTGCATCGGTATTAAAACAGACTTACCAAAATTTTGAGCTGCTTTTCATAACGGACGGTCCCACGGATGGATCAGAAGAACTTTGCGAAAGGTACGCCCGTAAGGATCGCCGGATCCGCGTTCTGCCGCAAAAGCACAGAGGGGTTTCCGCCGCGCGGAACGTAGGACTTGAACAGGCGGCGGGAGAATACCTGTTTTTCTTAGACAGCGACGACGCCATTCATCCGCAGCTTCTGGAAAAGCTTATGCGGGTGGAGGAAAAAACGAAGGCGGCAATTATCGCAGAAGATTTCTGCAGGATCTCTTCCAGACATTTTGAGAGAGAGGTATTTCGGCTGTCGGAAGAGGTCAGTCCTTTTTTAGAGACAAAGTATCAATATCTGGATCATAGGAAAGCACTAGAGTATTTTATGTCCGTTTGTCCGAGAGGATGTTTCTATGCAATCGGCGGTAAACTAATCCAAAAGCCGGCTGCAAGGAGAGTCAGATTTGATGAGACGATATGCAGCGGTGAAGATACAAAGTATATGTATCAGCTTTTGGCAGAGGGGGCGGATGCTGCAGTGCTTGACGAGAAGTCTTATTATTACAGAAAGCATCGGCGAAGCAGAAGTGCGGAGCGGACGGTAGAAGTATGCAGGAGCATATATGTGTGTAATAAATACATTTGGCTGAAAGAAAAAAGAAATGGAAGAGAATTGTATGCACAAAAGTGGACAGAAGATACTGTGAGAAGACTTTGTGCATGGCATGCGGCGGCTCGCATGAAACGAGACCGTCCTCTGATAAAATACACATATAAGCTTTTGAAAAAAGAAAGAGGCTGTCCGACAAAAAAATGGATGGGGCGGAGGGCAGAGCTTGGGTACTGGATGGCATTTTATTGTTGTCCGGCTTATATGCTGCTTGATCTCTTATATAAAATAGAAACAAAGCTATGGAAGAGGTGATAGTTTGACAGGAATTTTGACATTTTACTGGGCGGATGATTATGGAGCGATGCTTCAGGTATATGCATTAAAAACATATCTGGAAAGACAGGGAGAGCCCGCAGAGATAATTCCTTATGCGCCTTTGAGATTGCGGGGAAGATATCAGCTCGTACCTTTGAATGCAGTATATAAGTGTGGAAAATGGGTGTTTTACAGAAACATTTTAGGCTTTTCCCATAAGTTGTGTTATGCCGGGCAGTTTTACAAAAGGCGGATGTCTATGTGCCGTTTCCGAAAAAAATATCTGAGCGGGAAAAAACCGATCGAAGATGCGCGGAAGCTGCGGCTGCAGCCATATAAAGTGGTGTTTGTCGGAAGCGATCAGGTTTGGAATTCCGCAATTACCTTTGGATTAGATGACGCTTATATGGGAAATATCGAAAGAGGGGAATCATGCCGGCTGGTTGCTTATGGCGCAAGCTTTGGGAGAGAGAGGCCTCCAAGACGGGAATGGCGGGAATTCAAGAATGCGATCAGTAATAATTTTACGGCAGTTTCCCTACGTGAAAGAGAAGGGGCGGATTTTGTAGAACGTCTTTTAAAAAGGCCGGTGGCGGATGTTCTGGATCCGGTATTTCTTCTGGGCGGAGATGTATGGCGGAATCTGGGCAGAAAACCTGAAGAAAAAAAATACATTCTTTTTTATATTACAGAACCGCAGGATTTCATACTCTGGTTTACAAAAAGACTTTCAGAAATATCCGGCATGCCGGTGATACAGTTATCCTGTCCATTTAAAGGGAAGCAGGAAAAGAGTTTTTTGCTCCGTATGGATGCAGGGCCAGAGGAATTCGTCGGCTATTTTCAGTATGCATCCTGCGTGATTACAAATTCCTTTCACGGACTGGCTTTTTCCATATTGTTTGAAAAACAGTTTCTTGTATTCCAACACAGTGTCTATCATACAAGACTTCAAAATCTGCTTGAGAAGTTTTCGCTGGAGAGGCGTCTTATAAAACAGGGAGAAGCGGCAGATTTGGCTTGTATGGACAAGGAAATAGACTGGCCGGCTGTCAGGAGATGTCTGCAGGAGGAACGGGAGCGTTCAGAGAAGTTTATAAGAGAAGGAATAAAAGGAATATGAAAGGGCAGAGATTCTCAAAAGTCAGTGTAGTGATTCCAGTCTATCAGACGGAGGCATATCTGAGAGAATGTGTAGAAAGCGTATTGGCGCAGGATTATAAAAATCTGGAAATTATATTGGTGGATGACGGCTCACCGGACAGATGTCCTAGTTTGTGTGACTGGTATGCGGAAAAATACAGTCAGATCAGAGTGATCCATCAGGAAAATCAGGGGCTTGGCGCGGCCAGAAATGCGGGACTTAAGGAGACGAAAGGAGACTTTGTACTGTTTCTGGATTCAGATGATCTCTTAAGTCGGCAGAATACGATCCGAACGCTGGCAGGAACAGCCGTCAGGGAAAATGCAGATATTGTGACAGGCAATTTCAGGCGTTTTCAGGGGAAAAGGTACGGAGCAGTAAACCGGCACCATCTGCAGAGCGGAGATTATACAAAAACAGCCGACTTCCGCTTTCGGGGATTTTTGACGGAAGGGCATCTGATTATGGACTGCGGAAAGCTCTATCGGAAAGATTTCCTACTGCAGAATCATCTGTGGTGTAAAAGACAGATTCATATGGAAGATAAGCTGCGCAATATGATGTGCTGTGTCTGTGAACCGGTGTACGCATTTGTGGATGATTGTGTTTATTTATACCGCATCACGGAAGGCTCGATTACCAGCCAGTATCGGAGAAACATAGAAGTCTTGGAAAGAGACTGGATTCGTGTGTCGGTATATTTTTACAGGTATTTGAAAAAACACCGGAAATTGGAACAGTTTGGAGATCTGCTGGCTTTCCATATTTTTTGCGGGATTTTCACAATTGGAAGACAGACCCTTAAGAACGGAAGAAAGAAGGGAAAGGAAACGGCGGAAATCTTGAAGAGATACGGGGAAAATAATCTGGTACACTGCACGATTCTGGCTTTGGCAAAGGGAAAATACTTGAAAGAAGTGCGCGCTCCTGTGTGGAGAATATTGCTGCAGGGCGCGTCGGTTTTGTTTTGTATGAGGCTGTATAGACTGGTTGCATGGGGCATTTTTCTTTTGCAGGGACTGGGCACGGAGAGAAAGGAAAGCAGGATAAGAAACTCGGGGGATAGTGCAAAATGAACACAAAAGTCAATATTTCGGTTATTGTACCGGTTTTTAATACAGAAGTATATTTGCGTAGATGCATAGATTCTATTCTTTGTTCGCAATTTAAAAAATTTGAATTGCTTCTGGTGAATGATGGATCTGTTGATCAAAGCCGCTTTATCTGTAAATGGTATGAAAAGAAAGACAGGAGGGTAAGATTGATTGAACAGGAACATCTGGGGGTATCCGCTGCACGGAACCGGGGAATCAGCGAAAGCAGCGGGGAATGGATTGTCTTTGTAGATTCTGACGATTTTATTACGGATGATTTTTTCAGTCTTATTATGCGGAAAGAATACGAAGCTCAGGATCTTTTGATTTTTGATTTTGCCGGCTCAGATGAGTGGAGGCGCTATTTGAGAAGAAGACAAAGTTCTCAAAAGGCGATTATGGAAAGGCAATATAATGAAAAAGACAATTTGCTTTTGGTAGATAAAATGCTGCGCTGCCATCAGCTTATGAAAGGCGGTCATACAGATTTGCGATCAGCCGGGGCAAAAGCTTATAAAAGAAAGATGATACAGCAATATTTTCTAGAGTTCCCTGCAGAACTTATTATGGGGGAGGATCAGATTTTCCAGATCGGCTATCAGATGAAGGTGAAGCGCTGTATGTATTTAAAAAAGGCGGTTTATTTTATAGAAACTCGTCCGGATTCTGCAACGCAGCGTTATCAGGCAGATACATGGAAGCGTTATTTATATTTTCTCAGGTATCTGAGGCGTGTTCTGGAGAGTTATTCATATTTCTCTGTTTGGGAGGATGCTTATTATGACGCAGTGCTTTCTAATTTAAAAGGGATACTGGTAATGGATATCTTTCATCCGCGAAATTCTGATTCGATCAGTAAAAAATATAAATTGTGCCGCAAGATTCGCAGATTGCAGATGGTTGAACATGCAGTGAAATATTCGAACCGGAAAACAGGAGACTGGACAAGGAAAGTATTGTTTTTTTTCTTTCGGTTTCGTTGTTATCCCGTTGTGGGATTGATTTGCCGTATCGGGCATATTCGGATGAAATGGAAAAAACGATAATAAAATAAATGGGAAATAATATGGAAATGTTTAGATATTTAACAGGAATTCTGGAAAAAGAGGACAAAAAGACATGGAAAACATTGGTTTTTTTTAGCTTTTTCAGCCCGGTCATAGATGTTTTTAGTTTCTCTTCGCTTATTTATATCGTTAACACAATTGTCAGTGAAGAACAGGTTTCGGCGGAAATGATACGGTTTGCTCTCTTTATGGGGATTGCCTCGCTCTTTGCAGGACTTTTTGAACTGTACAAATGCGAGATATCGGATCAGTTGGAATATTATGGAACTCACAGGTTGTCTGTGAAGGTTTGTGAGCTGTTTATAAAAGAGGATCTGCTTCATCATAATCAGAAGAGTGTTGTGCAGGCATTGTCCATGGTGCGGACGGATACTCAGAACAGTATTGACATTTTGATAACAGGAATTCGATTATGGCGGAGTTTTATTACGATGACAGGCTGCTTTGTCGTCCTGATCTATGTGTCGAAATGGATTGGCATTATAAGCTGTATTTTATTACTCGTATTTATGGCTGTGATGTTTTGTAAATTTCGAACGCAGATTAGGGACTACGGTGTAAGAAGCAGGAAAAGTTTGGTTAAGACAAATGCGCAGGTTACGATCTCATATGGTGTTTTTAAGGAAATGAAGCTTTCCGGCAGCCCGGAACTTGTGTTAGAGCGTTATCAGAATAAGAGCAGCGCATATGCTGAGGTACAGAAAAAGTATAAATACAGAACCAGTGTAATCAGCGTGATCATGCAAAATTCGGTTATGAGTTTTCTTTTCCTTTTTCTTGCGTTTCTTATGTGGAGGCAGGAGGAGGCATTGATTCATATTCTTGTATCAATGGTAGTTTATATTACGGTTTTGATCCGTGTCATACCGCTGGCCTATTCTCTTGTAGACGGGATGAACAGCATAGAATTTAAAAAGGAATCTTACGAGGCGTTAAGGGAGAATTTAAAGCGGTATGATGAGATGAGGCAAAAGGAGAAGCTGGACGGCCAGATCAGACAAAAAAAGATAACGTTTCAAAAAGGAATTCAGGTTAGACATCTTTCGTTTCAATATCATGAACACGCGAGAATATTTAAAGAGGCTTCCATAGATATTCCAAAAGGCTGCTCGGTTGCTGTTATGGGGATGTCGGGCGCGGGGAAGACAACTTTTCTGGATCTGGTGGTTGGTCTGTTGAAACCGCAGTCTGGAAGTATTTTGTACGATGATTATGACATTGTCACACAAAGTGATGCGGCAGGGAACTGTCAGGCAAAGCTTGGGACAGTTGTGAGCTATATCCCGCAGATTGTGTATCTGAATGGGGAAACCATCCGGAACAATGTGGCATTTTTCGCGCGTGAGGATGAAATAGATGATAGAAAGGTCATGGAATGTCTGAAATGTGTGCAGATCTGGGAGGACGTTGAAAGAATGCCGGAAGGAATCCATACCTTGATCGGGGAGAACGGAACCGCGCTTTCCGGAGGGCAGCGGCAGAGGATTGCATTGGCGCGGGCTTTATATAAAGAATTTGAGCTTTTAGTCATGGATGAGGCGACGGCAGCGCTGGATCTGGAAACAGAAAAAGCGGTGATAGATTCTATCCGCAGGATAAAGGGGGATAAAACAATACTGATCGCAACCCACCACAGGAGTCTGGCAAATGAGTGTGATCTGATATATAAGATTGAAAATCAAAAATTTATACGAGTGAAATAAGATCCAGGAAGGAGGCAGGGAAGAAGGATGCTCCTAAGAGACAAGATCAGGGATTTAGAATGGGCGGCATATAAGCAGAAAAGAGTAAAAAAGCTGAAAAATAATGACTTTTCCATTATATCATCTAACTGCATCGGAATGTTTATGTATAAGGATATGGGGCTTAAGTACCTGTCCCCGACAATCAACTTAAGTATCCCTATGAATGACTTTGTTAAAATGGCAGAGAACCTAAGATGGTATATGGAGCAGAAGATTACCAAAGCTGAAACAAAGGAGGATTATCCGGTTGGATTTCTTGGAGATGTGGAAATTCGTTTTATACACTACAGTACATTTGAGGAAGCGGTCTGGAAATGGGAAGAGAGAAAGAAAAGGATAAACTGGGATAATCTGTTTATAGCGGGAGCTGAAAGAGATGGTTGTACTTATGGGACGATCAGATGTTTCCAACAACTCCCGTATAAAAATAAAGTTATATTTACTCATGTAAGATACCCGGAGTTTCCGTCAGCTTATTATATAAAGGGCTTTGAGGAAGAAAAGGAGGTGGGAGTTATTACATTTTTCAAAGAACAGTTTTTAAAAAGACGGTATCTGGATGATTTTGATTATGTAAAATTCCTGAATGGTCCAGATGTTTGTTAAAGAAAGAGTATCCATTGTCACGCCCGTGTATAACGGAGAGCGGTATCTTTTGCCGATGTTGGATTCCGTCCTTTCACAGACCTACAAAGAGATTGAGATGATTCTGGTTGACGATGGCTCAACAGATGGCACGGTACAGGCGGCAGAAAGCTATCAGGATAGATTTGCTGCCAGAGGGTATAAATACCGTATCGTATGCGCGGAACATAAATGTGCGGCGGCGGCAATAAATGAGGGGCTTCCTCTTGTGATGGGAGAGTATCTGATCTGGCCGGATGCTGACGACAGGCTGGAGAGGGATTCAGTAGAAGAAAGGGTTGGATTTCTGCAGAGACATTCGGAGTATCAGTGCGTCAGGACGCTTGCCTACTATTACGAAGAGAATACAAAGAGATATGTACGGGCAGATGAAAATATGGAAGATTATTCCAATGAAGAGCTTTTCTGGGATATTCTGGAGAATCGGACATATGTCTGCTGCGGGTGTTACATGCTGAGAACGGAGCCGTTCTTTCAGATTTATCCAGAACGCCGTATACCAGAATACCATGTGGGGCAGAATTTCCAAATGCTTCTTCCCTTTCTGTACCGGCACAGATGCCCTACCATTCCAAAAAAACTGTACGGGGTGTGCGTCAGGCAGGGGAGCCATTCCAGAATGCGGCTGACACAGGAAGAAGAGGAAGAAAGATATCGGGAGTATGAGGATTTGATAGATGAAATTGCGGATCTTTGCGGCATAGACGACAGAACTTCAAGAGACAGGATTGCTTACTGGAAACTCAGGCGCAGATACATACTTGCCGTAAAATACAGATGCATACGCCGGATCGTCAGTTCCTGCCGTCGGATGCGTCAATTGCACTGGCATGGTCAGATCAGTATTTTCAGGCTGCTGAAAGATTCTGTATGGATATGTCTTGAAAATACATGGGTGATAAAATATGTATATCCGGTATACAGATATTCCATGGATCGACTCGCTAAAACAATCCGGCGGCTATTTTGCAATCTGTTTTAAAGAAAATGTATCAGACGGTTTTAATTGCGCATGGGTCTTCCTATTTCATGTACTTAGGGATATCCACCGCATTAGCGGCTTGGTACAATTGATTTGTAAATATTGAAAGATTTCATTTAGTACAGAAGAATTGAAGCTAAGGAGACGGCAAAATATATGAAGCAAAACAAAAAAGAAGTAATTCTTATTTTGATGGTATTGATAGCAGTTGTGTTGTTTCTTATTCTGTATGTTGATTTGGGAAGAAGAACAACGTCTGCAAAAATAGTGGAAAATAAAGATATTTATGAGCGTGATAATAGTATTTATGATGTTTATATAAGTGTGTTTCCGACAAAGGACGATACAGGAAATATCCTTGATTTTTCGGCATTTTCTCAGTGTACATCAAAAAACCGTACATATTATAATCCTACTTTGGACTGTAATGTACAGATATTGAACGAAGGAGAAGCACCGGATTTAAAAAAAGATATAGATCATAAAAATGCAACTATACGAGTCAGGGGAGGGTCTACAAGAAGTGCTGAATATAAAAGTTATAAAGTGAAATTAGAAAATAATGCAGAACCTTTTTTGGGTCAGACTAATTTGAATATTAATAAGCATACTCAGGATTCATATAAAATCGCAACAAAGCTGCAGACAGATTTACTGGCGGATATGGATGATATTTTTAGTTATCGTACATATTTCATGAGAGTATGGATTAAAGATGTTTCACTGCCGGAAGAGGAGCAGGAATTTCAATATCATGGACTTTATACAGAAGTAGAACAGCCGAACGAGGACTATCTGAGAGCAAGAGGTTTAGGGAAAAAGGCAGTTATGTATAAAGCGAACAATTTTGCATTTGGACTTTCCGATAAGTTAAAGAATGTAGATGATCCTCAATATAATAAAGAGGAATTTGAAACTGTACTTAGGATTCAATCAGGTAACAGTCATGAAAAATTGTTGGAGATGCTTACAGCAGTCAACGATATGTCGTTAGATTTTGAAAAGGTTTTTCAGACTTATTTTGACGAGGACAATTATTTAACATGGCTTGCATTTAATTTATTGATGGGAAATGAAGATGTAATAAGTCATAATTACATTTTTTTCAGTCCCGCTGATTCTAAGACATGGTATTTCCTTCCGTGGGATTTTGATGGAGCATTGGATTTTGAGAAATATGAGGATACGTGGAATCATCGGCTTTCGCTGAAAAGTATACAAAGTTTTAATATGTCGGTGTTGCATCGCAGATATTTAAGACTGGAGGGCAGTATAGAAAAACTTCAGAAAAAAATGGAGGAATTACTAAATGAAGTTATCACGAAAGAAAAGGTAACAGCGCTTGTAGATTCCTATAAAGGGGTTTTAGGGAAAATATTGATTACGCCGTCAGATGTAGAGCAAATAGACATGACGATGCAGGAGTTAGGAGTGAGTCTGGCTAGTCTTTACGAGGGAATGGAAGGGTGTTATGAATTATATAAGGAAAATATTCTCTATCCTGCTCCTATGTTTGTAGCTAAACCAGAAAAACAGGAAGACGGCTCATTGAGATTTGCATGGGATTCATCCTACTCTTATCAGGGACTTCCCATTACTTATAAGATAGAGGTTTTTGATGCCGCCATGAATAGGCTGATATTCTGGCAGGAGGGAATTGAAGATACCAGCTGGATTTCAAGGGAAGAGCTAGAGCCAGGCGTTTATTTTGTACGGGTATCTGCAATAGACAGTGAAGGGCATGAGCAGATTGATTTTGAGCATTTTGTTGGACAATTAGCGGATGGCAGGGAAACCAATGTATATGGCCTGTTGGAATTTAGAATAGAATAATGGTGGATTTATGAAATATCTGGGGCGGACAGTTAGACATGAGATAAAATATTATATATGTGAAAGTGATTATTTTAATTTGCGTAAGCGTTTACAGGTTATTGCAGAGCCGGATGTGAATATGAAAGGAGAGGGCTATCTGGTCAGCAGTGTGTACTTTGACGATATTTATTATTCTGCGTTGGAAGAAAAGCGGGCAGGAGTACAATTTCGAAAAAAATACAGATTGCGATGTTATAATCGAGAAGACAAGCTGATTCGGTTAGAATGTAAACAGAAATACGGGGACTATACAGCTAAAGAGAGTGAGGAATTCAAAAGGACAGAGTATGATGCAATTTTAAAAGACGAATATAATTTCCTTTTGGAAAAGGGAAATATATGCAGAGAACTGTATGCAGATCATCATTCGCGTTTATTAAAGCCGGTAATAGCAGTGGAGTATTTTCGTGAAGCGTATATTTTTAAAGTGGGGAATGTGCGAATTACCTTTGATAAGGGCATTTCTTTTTCTGTTGGTGATTACGATGTGTTTTCGGAATATTACAGCGTTTGTCGAGCGTTACAGACGGGAGTTGTAGTTATGGAAGTAAAATATGATGAATTCTTGCCGAGCGCTTTTTTGCAGACGCTGCGTTCTGTAACAATAGATAGATGCGCGATTTCAAAATATACGATGTGTTTAAATGAGAAAGGGAGGTATATGTAAAATGACTACATTTGCAGACATTTTTAAAAAAAGTTTCTTGGAAGAGGCAGGAGACCTTACAATTGAGAAATTTGTTTTGTCTATGCTGGTAGCATTTATCTGTGGAATGATCGTGTTTGCAGTATATCGAAACTTTTACAGAGGAGTGATTTATAACAATAATTTTAATATTTTACTTGTTATGACCAGTTTGATTACTTGTTTTATGGTTATTGTAATCAGTTCTAATGTAGTACTTTCATTAGGTATGGTAGGAGCATTGTCGATTGTAAGATATCGCACGGCAGTAAAGGACCCGTTGGATGTAGGGTTCCTTTTTTGGACGGTAGCAGTAGGCGTGACCAGCGGAGCAAGTCTGTACATAATATCCCTGTTGGGAACAGTATTTATTGCGGCTATTTTTATCATATTAGTAAAATGCAAGGTTGGGAAACGGCAGTATCTTCTAGTTATCAAATATTTGGATGAGGCTGCAGAAGCGGTTGAAAAAGAGATGGAGTCTAAGAAAAAAGTGCTGAAAAATAAAACGGTTGTTAAAGACTACACGGAGCTGACTTATGAGATGCACATGAACGAAGGGGATACTTCTTTTGTTAACACTCTTTCTGAGATAAAAGGTGTGAAAAGTGCTGTATTAGTCGAATTTTCGGGCGGCTATATTTCATAAACAGGCAGCAAAAGAGTTTATGATATGCCAAAATGGTGAAACTCAAAAAATAAATTCTTTACTTTATGGGAAAAATGTGTTAACATTACAAATGCGATTTCATGAATATCATATGCACCCGTAGCTCAGGGGATAGAGCACCGCCCTCCGGAGGCGGGAGCGGCGGTTCGAATCCGCCCGGGTGTGTACCTTTAAAAATGCGCGGGTATTTGGAGGAAGTCTATGAAGAATATCTTTGGGGGCTGCCTTGCAAAGCTTGGAAGACACAGAGGCAGGAATCTTTTGATTTTCCTTGCACTGGCGGTTTTTGCGGCAGGAGCGGCCGGATTGGGATTGACCAAAGAGAAGGCGCAGATGAGAGAGGTACGTAAGATAAACCACGCAGAGAATATAAGAGTTCAGAATATCGGCTGTGATATAAAGGAGCTGAATCCGCTCAGGAAAGACGAGCATCCAGAGATTAACAGGGCGGTAGAAGAATATTTTGAAGGACTTATGGAAGGCGAGACTTTTGTAGAAAAGTATGATGATCTTCATGTATACACAAAAGTCGGACAATACAGAGGCACTTATATTGCATTTGCAGAATATCGCATGAAGATAAAAGAGATATATACGGAAGTTCCCGGACTGGTTACGCTGTATGTGTCGAAGGATAAAAAAAGCGGGGAGTATCAAATAGATACGGCGGCTCCCAAGGAGCAGAAGGAAGAGCAGCTTCAGGTGATTACGGGGCATACGGACGTTCAGGAGATGCTTCGGCGGACAGAAGATGAATTTAATCTGGCGGTACGTTCGGATGCGCTGCTGAGAGAGGCGCTAACAGACCTTAAAGAAGCGTACAGCGCATATGCAGGTTAACAGAATGGATATAGAATAAAAAATCAGGTCTCTGATAAAGGGACCTGATTTTATAATTTTATCAAGGTTTTATCACATTTTAAACACAATTACAGTATAAGATATCATACATAAGATTAAAAATACTACTCATGACAACAGTTGATGAAGGGAGACATAGTCTATGGATAATCAGTATAGTTATTACACACCGGATCAGGACGATATGAATTATGGAGAGAGGCACGGACGGAAAAAGAATAAAAAAGTGCCGTCGGCCGTCAAGGCAATCGGTCTGGGATTGATCTTCGGGATTGTGGCAAGCGCCGCGTTTCAGACGAGCAATATCATAGCAGGGAAATTTCTTAAAACGGTCCCGAAAGCGGCAGAACAGAAAACGGAGACGGTTGGTAACACACAGCTGACAACCGGATCCGGAAAGGCGGTAACATCCGATATCTCCGCGATAGCAAAAAATGCGATGCCTTCTGTAGTATCGATCACAAATATGAGTGTGAAGCAGGTGCAGAACTTCTTCGGGGGAATCCACGAGCAGGAGAGCGAGAGTGCAGGATCAGGCATTATCATCGCGCAGAATGATACAGAACTTCTGATCCTGACCAATAATCATGTTGTAGAAGGAAATGATACACTGACCGTGTCATTTATTGACGAGGAAAGTGTGACGGCTAATATTAAAGGAACAGATTCCGTGCGCGACCTTGCAGTGATTGCGGTTCAGATGAAAGATATCAAAGAATCTACAAAAGGAAAGATCGCAGTGGCGCAGATGGGCGACTCCACGCAGCTTCAGGTAGGAGAGCAGGTCATCGCGATCGGAAATGCATTAGGATACGGACAGTCCGTGACAACAGGAATTATTTCTGCAACCCAGAGAACGCTGGATGGATTTGACAGTGAGCTGATCCAGACAGATGCGGCGATCAATCCGGGAAACAGCGGCGGAGCGCTTCTGAATGCAAATGGTGAAGTAATCGGAATCAATACAATTAAGGTCGCTACGGATGTAGTAGAGGGTATGGGATATGCAATCCCCATTTCCGATGCGCAGGATGTCATTACGAATCTGATGAACCAGAAGACAAAGACGAAAGTATCTGAGGGTGAGCAGGGATATCTCGGAATTCAGCCGGTAGATGTTTCGGAAGACAGTGCCCAGATGTATGGAATGCCGACCGGAGTCTATGTGTCCGAGGTGGTAAATGGCAGCGGAGCACAGGCGGCAGGTATTACAAAGGGCTGTATCATTACAGCGATTGAAGGTACGCAGATCAACAGTACAGTGGCGCTCAGGGAGCAGCTTCAGTATTATAGGGCGGGAGAGACGATTAAAGTTACGGTTCAGGTTCCGAAAAATAATGGAGAATACAAATCCCAGACTGTGGAAGTCCGGCTTGGAAAGAATCGATAAAATCATACAAAAGTTTGCTATTTTTATGTTCTTGTAGTATAATCTATAACAGATTATGAGGCGAGGAGGCAGAAAGTACAAATGAAGTGTCCGATATGTGGTGAACAATTACGGCCGGGAAAAAAAGATCCGAATTATTTGCTGTGTTATAATTGTAAAAAGAAATACAAAGCTCCGCAAAGCAGCGCGCCGAAAAAGGAGACAAAGGTTTCAAAAGGCAGTGCGCCGAAGCAAAAACCGAAAGCCAAAAAGGTGAAGACGCAGGAAGAGGATGAGGAGAAGGTATACTCGAATCTTCCGCCCAAGAAAGTACGGGATAAGCGTGAAGATGAGATGCGCAGAGCTTATGATGAGATGCTTGCGGTAGGCGACGGAAGAAGCAAAAAGAAAAAGTCAAAAGATAAAGTAAGCACAAAAAAGCGTCAGAGAGATTATGAGGATGATTACTACGATGACGACGATTATTATGATGACGATGACAGGGTGTCCAAAGCGCCGATCATCATTCTTGCAATCGCAATCTTAGTGGTAGCGGCAGTGATCGCATATATGATCCTTATCAAAAAATAATGTCGCAATATTTCATGCGGACCGGAGTGATTCCGGTCCGCTTTTTCAAGAATAAAGAACACGATTATCTGCATTTAGGATTCAGATCAAATTCTGGGTTGATAGCATAGAAGTTTTTACTGTCTAAGTGATCCTGAACAATCCTTAAGGATTCCCCGAAACGGGAGGATTGAAGTAAAAATATCTCATAAAATATTTCCCTCAAA
>CAMNTQ010000031.1 GCA_946558695.1 uncultured Lachnospiraceae bacterium | reverse complement strand
GCGGACAAACGGTTTTCAAGACCGCCTCGTTATGACCACTTCGATACCTCTCCATCTAATATAAACTTACTGCCTTTGGCATTACGCTTCAGCAATATGCATTCTATCACACAAAGAAATGCTCGTCAATATTAAATTTCCAAATTTTTCAGCCCTTTTTCAGAAAACCTTTCGCAATTTCCAAATCCTCCGGCGTCGTAATCTTAATATTCTCATAGGAAGCTTCAAACAATCTTACCGGCTGCTCCATCATCTGCTCTACTACCATAGCGTCATCTGTCACATCAATACATTGTTCCCGCATAAGCTTAGAATATGCTTCCGTAATCAAAGAAGTTTCAAATATCTGCGGTGTCTGCACTGTCCAGACATATTTGCGCTGCGGCGTCTGCACCGCAAATCCCTCTTCATCCACCACCTTAACTGTATCCTTGCTCGGCATACCCGCCACACAGGCGCGGTATTTTAATACCGTCTCATATCCTCTCTTCAAAGTCGCTTCATCCACGAACATCCGCGCACCGTCATGGATAAAGACATAACTGTCGCTATCCGCATCTTCCGCCTTTCCATCACGGATCGCTTTTAATCCCTGCCACACAGAATCGTACCGCTCGGCTCCGCCCGCTACGATCGCCGTTACTTTTGTAAAATGATACTTTTCCACAATCTCTTCTCTTGCAAACTGCTCCTGTCCGCCACCCACTACAAGAACGATACTGTCAATAATCTCCGAATTCTGAAACGTCTTCAATGTATAATAAATAATCGGCTTTCCAAATATCTCAATGTACTGCTTATAAACATTAGTCCCCATCCGTTTCCCTTGTCCCGCCGCAAGAACAATTGCCGTACATTTTTTATGCAAATTATTCATACCTTTCCCCCAGCTTCAAATTCGGCACCGCATTCAAATCCCAGCCATGCCGTGTACCGGCTATATATTCATAATAAGCTGCAACGCCTATCATCGCCGCATTATCAGTACAATAAACCGGCGACGGGTAATACAACCTCACTCCCCGTTTCTCGCAGGCTGACCGCATCGCCTGGCGCAGCGCACTGTTAGAGGCAACCCCTCCTGCAATGGCAAATTTATCCACCTTAAATTCCGACACCGCATGCATCGCATTTGAAACAAGCACATCTGTCACTGCTTTCTGGAAAGAAGCCGCAATATCCGCCTGACTGTACTCCTCCCCTTTCATCCTGCAGCCATTGATATAGTTGAGCACCGCCGACTTCACACCGCTGAAACTGAAATCATACGGCGCATCTTCTACATGTGCCCGCGGAAAAACGATCGCTTCCGGGTTCCCTTCCCTTGACACTTTATCAATCTTGGGTCCTCCCGGATATCCCAGCCCGATGGCTCTTGCCACTTTATCAAACGCTTCTCCGGCCGCGTCATCTCTTGTCCGCCCGATGATATCGAACTTCCCGTAATCCTTCACACGCACCAGATGCGTATGCCCTCCGGATACGACCAGCGAAAGGAAGGGCGGCTTAAGCTCCGAATGTTCAATAAAATTTGCCGCAATATGTCCTTCTATATGATGCACCCCGATAAGTGGCTTCTTTGCCGCATACGCAATCGCTTTCGCTTCTGCTACACCCACAAGCAGCGCGCCCACAAGCCCCGGCCCATACGTGACGCCGATGGCATCTACGTCCGAAAGCGTCACCTCCGCCTCAGAAAGTGCCGCTTCAATGACCTGATTTATTTTTTCAATATGCTTTCTCGATGCAATCTCCGGCACGACTCCTCCGTATAAGGTGTGAAGTGCTATCTGAGATGAAATCACATTCGAAAGCACGGTTCTTCCGTTCTTCACGACCGCAGCAGCCGTCTCATCACAGGAACTTTCAATTGCAAGTATTAAAACATCTTTCTGATCTTCCATCATACATTTCCTTTTCTGCCTCACATATATTTACGATATGGCCAATTCAAATTCCTCTGCATAATCGTTACAGCGAACTGCAGTCATCAGTCAGCAAAAACAAGCTCCGCCGACCGCTTATCCCTAGCCGCAACGGCTCTTGGAAATATCCGCCGCACCTCTTCCATATATTCCTCCGGGTGATTCAGCGACGGGCTGTAATGTGTCAGCCACATCTCTCCCACATCAGCCTCTTTTGCAAGCTGTGCCGCCTCATAGAATGTCATATGCTTGTATTCCCGCGCTTTCTTCTGCTTGTCCTTCTCACCGTACATGCCCTCACAGACAAACAGATCTGCTCCGGCCGCATTGCTTCTGATCGAATCCGTCGGTCTTGTATCTGTGCAATAAGTTACTTTAATCCCTTTTCTGGCAGGACCGAGCACCATATCTGGCGTGTAGGTATTGCCGCCCGCTTCCACCGTCTCGCCTTTTTGAAGAATTCCCCAGAATTTCTGCGGAATCCGAGCTTCATTCGCACGCTCTACATCAAATTTGCCTGCCCGGTCTATCTCAACCGTATACCCATAACAGATGACATTGTGATTCACACGAAATGCCTTCAATCGATAGCCGTTGATCTCGAATGTCTGCTCCGGCTCGGTAATTTCTATATATTGTACGGAAAACGGAAGCTCTGGAGCTATCACCCTCAGACAATCGACCACCCTTCTTAAACCCTTCGGCCCGATCAGCGTCAGCGGCTTCGTCCTGTCTGCATTTCCCATCGTGAGAAGCAGTCCCGGAAGGCCGCTGATATGATCGCCGTGATAATGGGTAAAGCAGATTACATCAATCGGCTTGAAACTCCATCCTTTTTCCTTGATGGCAATCTGCGTCCCCTCGCCGCAATCAATCAGCAGACTGCTTCCATTATATCTTACCATGAATGATGTGAGCCACCGGTACGGCAGCGGCATCATCCCGCCAGTTCCTAACAAACATACATCTAACATCTTCTACCTCTTTACTGCTGCCTTTCTGCAGCTATCCTTCCGTTTCCACCGGAACAAGAAAGCTTCCTATCAACTCATCATAACACTGCTCGCAAAGTTCAAAACGGTCTTTTCGGTTATCCTTCGCAGAGAAATATCCCCACCGTTTTTCTACTTCCAGCATGTCCTCTGACGGAACCCCTCCCGCAACCGGAATCTCTTTTCCGCATTTGTTGCAGATAATCTTATTGATTTCCTGAACTTCTTTTGTATTGTTTCTATATTGGCGCATACAATTCCTCCTGTGCATATTCCATACCTTGTCGGACAAAGTCCGTCCGCACCGCCGGGGCATGCATTATGGGATGCCCTTTGGGTATCCCTTACCGGACGAAGTCCGTCCGCACCGCAAGGGCACGAATTATGGGATGTCCTTTGGTATATATTTTGGAAATATATCTTTCTCCTTACTGTTACGCCTACATTATATAAAACCATCGAACGTTTTCCAAGTGGGAAGCACTGTCACACCTGCCAGTTATTTTCCAATGTTAAAACTCATCAAAACTGCATCCTCCGCCGGTTTGGCATAAAAATTCTTCCTGATACCGTCCTGTGTAAAGCCGAATTTATTGTAAAGCCTCACCGCCGCCTCATTGCTGTCTCGGACATCCAACATGATTCTTTCAACCTGTCTTTTCAGGCAGACATTTTTAACTTCCTCAAGAAGCTTAAAGGCAACCCCCCTCCTTCTGCATGTCTCATCCACCGCAATTCTGGCAATCTCACAATCATCTATAGAAAGATAAGCAATGACATAGCCCAACAGCCTTCCATCCAGCCATGCGCCAAGCAGTATCGTATGATTCTGCGCCAGACTTTCCTGAATCCCGGTCATACTCCATGCATCGGAAAAACAGTTTTTTTCGATCTCGCAAACCTGCTCAATATCCTTTTTTTCAATCACTCTTACATCCATATCTGATACCATAGTTCATCCCGCATCTGCCGCTTGATTAGTATGACGCCTCATCCTGCAATTGCCGCCGACGCTCTCTTCGCTCCCGTTCTGCCTGCGATACCCGCAGATAATCCGGTTCATGTTCTGCAGCGCTCTCAAACTTACCGTCCCTGTAATATCGGATCCCAAGCGCCGCCACAGATGCCGCTCTCTGACGGTTCATATTACACGGCGCAAAAGAAATATCTTTTCCTGCAAGAAGCTGATCTGTTAGAATCTCTCTGAATACCGGCACGCCATCTCCGAGAAACACGATTCTTCGGTCATACTTAAGGAGCCTTTGTCCAAGCTCTTCTATCGCTATCGCCATCTGTCCCTCCAACGTGATCAGTTCATTTCCCTGAAACTCATAAATACCCGTATATACCTGCCCCCTCCTTGCATCCATGACCGGGCAGACAACAGCCTGTGTACCGCAGAGATTATAGGCGAGTCCTTCCAGCGTCGGCACTGCAATAAGCGGCTTATTAAGCGCAAGCCCCAGCCCCTTCGCCGTCGCAGAGCCAATCCGAAGTCCGGTAAAAGAACCCGGTCCCGCCGCCACCGCAATCGCATCGACAGATTCCATATCCAGTTCTGTCATCTTTGCCACTTCATCCAGCATAGGAAGCAAAGTCTGAGAATGCGTCTTTTTATAGTTCACGGTATATTCAGCTATAAGCTGCTCTTCTTTTCCATCCGTCTCTGCAACTGCCACGCTGGCTACCAGTCCCGAACTGTCTAACGCTAATATTCGCATAGCTCTATCCTCCGATAATCGAATCCCTTTTCCAAATCCTTCTCAATCTTCACCTGTGTATAATGCTCCGGCAAAATCTCCTCGATCAGATTCGCCCACTCAATCAGGCTGACGCCGTCTCCGTAAATATAATCCTCATATCCGATCTCGTCCATCTCTTCCACATCACCGATGCGGTAAACATCAAAATGATAGAAGGGCAGCCGCCCTTCCTCATATATCTGTACAATCGTAAATGTCGGGCTGCTTATCGGCTCCTTAACTCCGAGCCCTGCCGCCAGTCCTTTCGTAAATACGGTCTTACCGGCTCCCAGATCGCCGATCAGTGTAAACACCTGTCCGGATTTTGCTTTCTCTCCCAACCTGCATCCAAAGCTGTAGGTTCCTTTTTCATTGCTGGTTTCTATTACCATAGCAGCCCTTCCTATCTATGATCCATTCTAAAATTCCTGCTGTTTATCTTGTAAAGATATGATATACTTGAATTAAAAAATAGTCAATATGAAGACGGTTAACAGGAGGATTTAATTTATGAAATTCACATTTTACCACAATAACATCAATGTCTCTGATTTGGAAAAATCTGTTGCCTTTTACAAAAAAGCACTCGGTCTCACTGTTTCCAGAGAAAAAGAAGCCGAGGACGGGAGCTTTAAGTTAATCTTTATGGGTGACGGAACAACTCCGCATCTGCTGGAACTCACATGGCTGCGCGATATGGACAGACCTTACGACCTTGGGGACAATGAGTTCCATCTCGCTATGAATGTAGATGATATCGAGGCCGCTCTTGCTCATCATAAAGAGATGGGATGCGTATGCTTTGAAAATATTGAGATGGGCGTATATTTTATCAATGATCCGGACGGCTATTGGACCGAAATCTGTCAGGCATAACTTGTACCGTATCCTTTCGCCGTATTTATATAGATTTTATCTATATATTTCTTCTTATATTATCATTTGCAATTAGTCGGCATACGCTAAAAATGATATGATGATAACAGAAACGCAAGAGGAGGTTGAGTACACATTATGGAAATCATTAAAAATTTACCGGAAGTATTTGAAGAGTTTGCGCAGCAACGCAAGAACTCTTTTTTGGCAGTCAAACAGCTTAAAGACAAGGGTGTCCCTGTAGTTGGCGCATACTGCACATACTTTCCTCAGGAAATCGCCCACGCGATGGGCGCTGCAACTGTCGGATTATGTTCCACATCCGACGAGACCATTGCCGTAGCGGAAAGAGACCTGCCTAAGAATCTCTGTCCGCTCATCAAATCCAGCTATGGATTCGCAAAGACAGACAAATGTCCGTTTTTCTATTTTTCCGATGTAGTTGTCGGGGAGACTACTTGCGACGGAAAGAAAAAGATGTATGAATATATGTCTGAATTCAAAGATGTCTTTCTTATGGAACTGCCTAATTCTCAGAGCGAAAATGCATTGGAACTCTGGAAGGCCGAAATTATCCGTTTCAAGGAATATCTTGAGAAAAAATTTGACGTTACCATTACAGAGGATGACATCAGAGAAGCCATTAAGAATGAAAATAAAGTAAGACGCTCTTTGAAAACGCTTTATCAGGTTATGCGGCGCGATCCTGCTCCGATCACCGGACATGATCTGTTCAAAGTCCTCTATGGAAGCACCTTTAAATTCGACCGTTCTGTCATTCCCGAAGAAGTAGCGGCACTGGTTGATAAAATCGAAAAAGAATATAAAGCCGGGACTATGCAGGAGAAAAAGCCGCGTATCCTCGTTACCGGATGTCCCATCGGAGGAGCTACCGAAAAAGTCATCAAAGCCATTGAAGATAACGGCGGCATCGTGGTAACCTATGAAAACTGTACCGGCGCCAAATCCATCGATAAACCGGTGGACGAAGAAAATCCCGATGTATACGAAGCACTGGCAAGACGCTATCTCAACATCGGATGCTCCGTTATGACTCCGAATCCGAACCGCCTTACACTTCTCGGAGAATTGATCGACGAATATAAAGTAGACGGAGTTGTAGAGATGACGCTTCAAGCTTGTCATACATACAATGTAGAATCTCTGGCGATCCGCAGATTTGTCAACGAAAAGAAGGGAATCCCGTATCTCAATGTGGAAACTGATTATTCTCAGGCAGATATCGGACAGCTGAATACTCGTATTACCGCGTTTATCGAAATGCTGTAACATGCTTTGACACGCAGGCTAATTTCAATGGAATAGTTATGCTTTTAAGAAAGCTGCCGCTTCATCGAATAGATATTCGCCGGGCGGCAGCTTCATTTTTATTGATTTAAAATTTCTTTTTCCTCTGTCTCTGTGAATTCCGCTGTAATCTGCGCCCTCACAGGTACCGACACGATTGACTTTTTCAGATTTCCCGCGACTGAAATCTCCTGCCGTACAAGAAGCCCTTCCGCATTTACTGTACTTGTAAGCGTTAAATTCTCTACATCCGCAGACGCATCTTCAAGAAGCGTATCTTTTGCTCCTGTCTCTGTCATCAGTTTAGCAATATAATCCTCAGCAGCATAAGACGGCAGCTCGTACGAATAAATCTTATCCGTACCGTTCTCTTTCACACTGATATTCTCAATTTTATCCGATGCATCAATGACCATATCTGTGATACCTGTTATAATTCCAAGAACTTCCTCCGGCGATTTCTTCTGCTTTTCCTTACTTTTCCCGTCATCTGTATAATACCATCCGTCCTTATAATATGCCTTAGTTACTACCTTGCCCGGATTTATCTCCGTCTCCATCGTCATCTTGAAATTCTGTCTGTCCTCTCCCTGAACAGCTTGAATCCGGGAAGTCATAAAAAACTCCCCGTTAATAGTCTTTCCGCCAAGCTTAAGACTGCCCTCAATCACTGTTTCAAATGAAGCAAGCTTCGATGTCTTTTCCATGGCTTCTGCGATAATCTCATTGTTTGTACGTGAATCCGGTTCGGCCGCGCCGTCCGCAGCGTCCTTTGCCTCTTCTTTCACTTCTTCCTCTTGAGCCTTTGCCGGTTTTTTATCTTCCTTTTTCCCGCAGCCAAAGCATAACGTCAGGCAAATAAGCGATAGCAGCAACACTTTTACAATTCTCATATTACACACCCTACCTAACTGCAATAAGTTCATACTCCCTGCTGCCAAGCCCGATCTTTTCTGCATGAGCAAGGCAGGTTTTGTATTCGGAATTCACAGTTGTATTTTCAAAATGATCATGATGGTCGCAGAAATCCGCCCGCTTCATATTATCTGTAAGCTGGCTGTTCGGCAAAGGCTCCGCCTTAAGACAGGCATCCACACATGCCTGATCGAGCGCCAGCGGATCAAATGACGCAAACATCCCGATATTCGGCAGGATCGGAGCATCATTCTCTGCGTGGCAGTCGCAGTTCGGAGACACATCCACAATCAGCGACATATGAAACTGAGGCCGGCCGTCCACTACCGCTTTCGTGTACTCCGCCATACGGCAGTTCAATACCTTTGTAGCAGCATCCTCCTCAAATGAAACAGCATCAAAATTACACGCTCCGATACAGCGCCCGCAGCCCACGCAATTTTCTCTGTTCACAGTCATTTTCTTTTTCTCCTCATCAAACATGAGTCCATTATTGGCACACTCTCTCATGCACAGGCGGCACCCCCGGCAGACTTCCGGATCAATTGTCGGTTTTCCGTTACGGTGCTGTTCCTTTTTTCCGGCGCGGGAACCGCAGCCCATACCGATATTTTTAATCGTGCCGCCAAACCCCGTCATCTCATGTCCCTTAAAATGAGAGAGACTCAAGAATACATCCGCAGCCATAACCGCACGGCCGATTTTGGCCTTCTCTATGTATTCTCCGCCCCGAACCGGCACTTCAATATCATCGGTTCCCTTAAGGCCGTCTCCGATCAAAATCGGACACCCTACCGTCATAGGTGTAAATCCATTCTCCCACGCACAGTACAGATGCTCCAGCGCATTCTTACGGCTCCCCGGATAGAGCGTGTTGCAGTCTGTAAGGAATGGCTTGCCGCCCAGCTCCTTTACCACATCTGCAACTGCTTTCGCATAATTCGGACGCAGGAAACTGATATTACCAAGCTCCCCAAAATGCATCTTAATAGCTACAAATTTATTTTCCATATTAAGTTCTTCAATACCTGCCGCCTTAATCAGTCTCTTAAACTTGGACGGAAGCCCTTCTCCTAACTTCGCTCTGAAATCCGTGTAATATACTTTTGATTTTCCCATGTTATGTTCTCCATTTCTCTTATCTGATCATTTCTTTCCTGCTAATCATTGATCATCATCTTGATAATCTCTTCGTTGGTTTCCTTCATTCCGTCTTTTCCGAGACGACCGATATTGCTGATCGTCGCCTCCACACCTTTTGTGACGATACCATCCCCCGCATAGAACTGCTGCCCTCGAAGGAACATATTATATCCTAAGATTCCTGCATCCACAGACGCTGCGATCTTCGCCGCGCAGGAAGCCTTCGCTCCGTCGCAGACCATTCCCGATACGATAGCCAGAGCATTTACCACAGTATGTATGATCTCCTCATATCCCCCGCCGCAAAGATACGCAATTCCGGCGCCTGCCGCTGCCCCTGCGCTGACTGCGCCGCAGTACGCGGAAAGTCTTCCGATCCCCGTCTTCTGGTGAATCGCCGTCAGGTTAGAAAGCGCTAATGCACGGTACATCTTTTCCTCTCCGCACTGAAATTCTTTGGCATATTCCAAAACCGGCAGAGAACAAGTCATTCCCTGATTGCCGCTGCCTGCATTGATGATAACCGGAAGCTCACACCCATTCATTCTTGCATCAGAACCTGCTGCCGCCCTTGCCTTTGCTCTTGTACGGACGTCATCGCCGTAAGTATCTAATAAAACACTTCCGATATTCGCGCCGTAATCCCCTTTAAGACCTTCATCTGCAATGGCTGTATTATACTCGATCTGCCGCCCGATCACCTCTTTAATATCCGCCACATCCACCGTATTAATGAAATCCCAGATATCTTTCATGTTAAGAAGTGTTCTGTCCGTCAGCCCTTCCTCTGTCTCGCCCTCTACCGGAACGTCAATAAGCTTCTCGCCGTCCTTTTCCACAAGCACAATATTCGTATGATAGTTCGCAATCCTCACCTTTGCATAAGAGCCGCCTTTTTCCACCACGACAATAATGTCAAATGTCACCCCGTTGTCAACATGCTCCACACTGATCGGAACATTCTTTAAGAATTCCGCCATCTGCACCGTCTCTTCTTCGGCAACCTCGGCGATAACCTCCAGTTCTTTCTCGGCTTTGCCCGCAATGATTCCAGCGGCCGCGGCTGCCGGTATTCCCTTCAGGTGATTCGTATTCGGCACGATCACGCTTTTAACATTTTTGATAATACTTCCGCTGGCCCCAATCTTTACACTGTCGGGCAGAGCCCCTAATACTTCCCTAGCCTTCGCCGCGGCATAGGCAAGCGCGATCGGCTCGGTACATCCCATGGCCGGCACAAGCTCCTCTTTAAGAATCTGAACATACGCTTTGTATTTTTCATTTGTCCTTTCCATTATGAACCTCTCCTTTATCATGATAGAGTACATTGCATTCCCTCTATTTATTATAGAAAATGTGCGGGAATGTTGCAATATAAATCATCTTTTTTAGCAACTTTAAAAAATCAGATAATAAAAACAGATGACCGCAGGCATACTTTCCTTGCGCTCATCTGTATTTATATGATATCCATGAACCTGATGATACTGCTATTCTACTGCCTTAAATGCCTCGTCAAGATCCTCAATAATATCGTCAATATTCTCCGTACCAATAGAAAGGCGGATTGTATTCGGCTTAATCCCCTGATCCAAAAGCTCTTCTTCTGTACATTGACTGTGAGTCGTTGTCGCCGGATGGATAACCAGCGATTTTACATCTGCAACATTTGCCAGCAATGAGAACAGCTCCAAATTGTCGATAAAGTCCTTCGCCTTCTGTGCATCGCCTTTGATCTCAAAGGTAAAGATCGAACCGCCGCCCTTCGGGAAATATTTCTTATACAAATTCTTCTGACTCTCATCGTCCGTCACTGCCGGATGGTTCACCTTTTCTACCTGCGGATGATTGCTCAGATATTCTACAACTTTCTTTGCATTTTCCACATGACGCTCTACACGCAGGGAAAGCGTTTCAAGCCCTTGGAGAAAGATAAATGCATGAAACGGCGACAACGTAGCCCCTGTATCTCTAAGCAGGATTGCACGAATCTTTGTGACAAATGCCGCCGCTCCTGCGGCCTTGGTAAAGCTGATGCCATGATAGCTTGAATTCGGCTCCGTCAGCGCAGCAAATTTCCCGGAAGCTTCCCAGTCAAACTTACCTCCGTCTACGATAACCCCGCCCACCGTCGTTCCATGTCCGCCGATGAATTTCGTAGCAGAATGCACGACAATGTCTGCACCGTATTCAATCGGCCTCACAAGGTACGGCGTTGCAAATGTATTGTCAACCACAAGGGGGATCTTATGCGCATGTGCAATGTCTGCAAGCTTTTCGATATCTGCAACATCGGATTTCGGATTTCCCAGCGTCTCGATAAAGAGCGCTTTTGTGTTATCCTGAATTGCCTCCTCAACCGCCCCATAATCAAAAATATCAACAAACGCAGTCTTTACGCCATACTGAGGAAATGTATGCGCAAGATAGTTATAAGTTCCCCCGTAAATGTTCTTTGCTGACACGATATGGTCGCCGTTCTGCGCAAGATTCTGAAAAGTATAGGAAATTGCCGCCGCGCCCGATGCTACTGCCAGAGCCGCAGCACCGCCCTCTAACGCCGCAATTCTCTTTTCAAATACATCCTCCGTCGGGTTCGTCAAACGTCCGTAGATATTGCCTGCGTCAGATAATCCGAAACGCGCCGCCGCGTGCTCACAGTCATGAAATACATAGGATGAAGTCTGGTAGATCGGTACTGCCCTTGCGTCTGTAACCGGGTCCGCCTGCTCCTGCCCCACATGTAATTGTAATGTTTCAAACTTAAAATTCCTCTCTTCTCTTGTCTTCTTACTCATAAGATACACTCCTGTTCTATATTTTCTTAATTCCTATTCATTCGATAGGTTTATATTATCACAAATCTTTGCACCTGTCTACTACATAAAAGGAACGACTAGTTATAGTCTGATCCTATAGCCGATCCTCCTAGTCTCCGCTTATTGATATAGTACTCATTGCTCTGAACTTTTTTATTTCCTCCACATATTTTTCCCCAACTGACTGAGCGTCGTTCCCTTGCGTTTCAAATAGCCAATCGTCATTTTTTCCTCTGATTTCAGCCCTGCAGAATATCTCCACTCCAACCTCCTTTTCCAGTTCTTTCACCGCCTGCGAAAGACTCGGCTGTGAAATGTAAAGCTTCCTCGCCGCCAAATTCATAGATCCGGCATCCGCTACTGTAATAATATATTTTAGTTGTGTTATTGTCATCTTTCCGTGCCTCCAAACTCATTTTCAGCATTTTTATACAATTTTACCAGACAAATTATACTACCTTTTCTCCATTATTTCGAATATTTTTACTATGATTTTTTTTCATTTTCTTATATAATTGTAAAAGAATCATTTTGTATAATTATACATATTTTCAATATTCGTATACAACGAAGATATGCATTTTAAATCAAAGGAGGTACATATGCCAAAAAGAACAGATATTAACAAAGTATTAATCATCGGCTCCGGTCCCATCATCATTGGGCAGGCATGCGAATTCGACTATTCTGGAACGCAGGCCTGTAAAGCTCTCAGAAAGCTCGGGTATGAGATTGTATTGGTCAATTCCAACCCGGCTACGATTATGACCGACCCAGAAACTGCCGATGTAACTTATATTGAACCGTTAAATGTAAACCGCCTAGAACAGATTATCGCAAAGGAACGGCCTGACGCACTGCTTCCTAATCTTGGAGGCCAATCCGGTTTGAATCTCTGCGCGGAGCTTGCAAAAAAAGGGATTCTTGACAAATATCATGTTCAAGTCATCGGTGTTCAGGTTGACGCTATTGAACGCGGGGAAGACCGTATCGAATTTAAGAAATCAATGGATGCCATCGGCATCGAGATGGCAAGAAGCGAAGTTGCCTATACGGTTGATGAAGCTCTTAACATTGCCGATACGCTGGGTTATCCGGTAGTTCTGCGCCCCGCCTATACGATGGGCGGAGCCGGCGGCGGGCTTGTCTACAACAAAGAAGAACTTAAAACCGTCTGCGCAAGAGGTCTCCAGGCAAGCCTTGTAGGACAGGTGCTTGTCGAAGAATCTATACTCGGCTGGGAAGAATTAGAACTTGAAGTTGTCCGCGATTCCGAAAATAATATGATCACTGTCTGCTTTATCGAAAACATCGATCCTCTCGGCGTACACACCGGGGATTCTTTCTGTTCTGCACCGATGCTGACTATTTCCGAAGAATGCCAAAAAAGACTACAGGAACAGGCATACCGCATCGTTGAATCTGTTCAGGTTATCGGCGGGACGAACGTGCAGTTTGCACACGATCCTGTCACGGACCGTATCGTTGTCATTGAGATTAATCCAAGAACCTCCCGCTCCTCCGCTCTGGCCTCCAAAGCCACCGGATTCCCCATCGCCCTTGTATCCTCCATGCTTGCCGCCGGCTTAACCTTAAAGGACATTCCCTGCGGCAAATACGGAACCCTTGATCAGTATGTTCCGGACGGGGATTATGTTGTAATCAAATTCGCGCGCTGGGCATTTGAAAAATTCAAAGGTGTCGAAGACAAGCTCGGCACTCAGATGCGTGCTGTCGGCGAGGTCATGAGCATCGGAAAAACATATAAGGAAGCCTTCCAGAAAGCAATCCGAAGCCTTGAGACCGGAAGGTACGGTCTGGGATACGCAAAAGATTATAACAATAAATCCAAAGAAGATCTCCTTAAGCTTCTCATTACTCCGTCAAGCGACCGTCATTTTATTATGTATGAAGCGCTGCGCAAGGGCGCATCTGTAGAAGAAATCTTCCAGATCACAAAGGTAAAAACATGGTTCATAGAGCAGATGAAGGAACTTGTCGAGGAAGAAGAAGCTCTCTGCACATTTAAAAACTCGCTGCCGCCCGATGACAAGCTTATCTCTGCCAAGAAAAATGGATTCTCAGACAAGTATCTGGGACAGCTTCTTGATATTCCGGAGGAAACTGTCCGCTGCCGCCGCCTTGAACTGGGCATTGAAGAAGCATGGGAAGGCGTACATGTAAGCGGAACCGAAAACAGCGCTTACTACTATTCTACCTACAATGCAAAAGATAAGAATCCGGTAAACACTGGCAAGCCAAAGATCATGATTCTCGGCGGCGGCCCAAACCGTATCGGACAGGGCATTGAATTTGACTACTGCTGCGTACATGCGGCTCTGGCGCTTAAAAAACTTGGATTCGAGACAATTATTGTAAACTGTAACCCCGAGACCGTCTCCACCGATTATGATACCTCAGATAAGCTTTACTTCGAGCCGCTGACTCTGGAAGACGTGCTCAGCATTTATAATAAGGAAAAACCGCTCGGCATTATCGCGCAGTTCGGCGGGCAGACGCCGCTGAATCTTGCGTCCGAACTTGAAAAGAACGGTGTTCGGATTCTTGGCACCTCTCCGGCAGTCATCGACTTAGCAGAAGACCGCGACCTGTTCCGCGAGATGATGGAAAAGCTTGACATCCCCATGCCAGAATCCGATATGGCTACCACCGTGGAAGAAGCGCTTCAGATCGCAAAGGCTATCGGCTATCCGGTTATGGTCCGTCCTTCTTATGTCCTTGGCGGGCGGGGTATGGAAGTCGTGTATGACGATGAAAGTATGGAGAGTTATATGAAAGCCGCAGTCGGAGTAACTCCTGACCGCCCAATCCTCATTGACCGTTTTTTGAACCATGCACTGGAATGCGAAGCGGATGCCATCAGCGACGGAACTCATGCCTTCGTCCCGGCTGTGATGGAGCATATAGAGCTTGCCGGAGTTCATTCCGGCGATTCCGCCTGCATTATACCGTCTGTGCACATTTCCGAAGAAAATGTGGCTACCATCAAGGAATATACCAGAAAAATCGCGGAGGAAATGCATGTCAAGGGATTGATGAACATGCAGTACGCAATTGAAAATGGCAAGGTATATGTTCTGGAAGCCAATCCGAGAGCTTCCCGTACTGTTCCTCTTGTATCAAAAGTATGCAACATACGCATGGTTCCTTTGGCTACGGAAATCATCACAGCAGAAATCACCGGCAAGCCTTCTCCGGTTCCGAACCTCCATGAACAGGAAATCCCATATTACGGTGTGAAGGAAGCTGTCTTTCCGTTCAACATGTTTCAAGAGGTTGATCCGATTCTCGGACCGGAAATGCGCTCCACCGGAGAAGTGCTGGGACTCTCTCCATATTACGGAGAGGCTTTCTACAAGGCTCAGGAAGCAACTCAGACGAAGCTTCCCCTCGGCGGAACTGCTCTGATCTCCGTAAACCGTAAGGATAAAGCGGAGGTAGTGGAGATTGCAAAGAGTATTGCAGAAGACGGATTTAAGATCATAGCTACGGGAAATACTTATGAATTAATCCGCGAAGCCGGAATTGCAGCAGAAAGAGTCAATAAACTCTACGAGGGGCGTCCGAATATTCTTGATATGATCACAAACGGACAGATCGATTTTATCGTCAACTCTCCTGTCGGAAAGGATAGCGTCCATGATGACAGCTATCTGCGCAAAGCCGCGATTAAAGCTAAGATTCCATATATGACGACGATTGCCGCCGCAAGGGCAGCCGCAAAGGGTATCCGCTACGTAAAGGAACATGGAAACGGAGAGGTCAAATCACTGCAGACACTGCACAGCGAGATCCGGAATAAAAAATAATCGAAGAGGAGGCTGAACAAACGCACGCAGCCTCCTCTTTTCTATTAAAATAATT
Organism: uncultured Lachnospiraceae bacterium; assembly: GCA_946558695.1. GTDB lineage: Bacteria > Bacillota > Clostridia > Lachnospirales > Lachnospiraceae > MD308. Next base: position 23,591 of record CAMNTQ010000031.1, on the reverse strand, counting down.
TATCCTTAAATCTTCGCCGCCATGCTCATGATCGGGTTATTGTCATATAAAAACTTCAGGATCCCGTTGCTCTGTATTGCCTGATAGATATCTTTACCAATAACGGTTGTATATAGCAGCGTGACGACTACAAACAATATCCACACAATGATCGCCGCACCGGCAAAACCGATCGCTCCTCCCGCCAAACGGTTTACAAGCCCAAACACCGGCAGCTCCGCTACAATATCGAGTGCAAATATGATCGCCCGAAGAATGATCGTAACAATCAGAAATGTCCCAAGATAAGATATAATATTAATGATCACTTTTGCCAAAAAGCTTCCTACATACTGCGCAAATGTATTAACGCCCAACTCTTCATATATCTCACTATTATTATTCACTGCCAGCAGGTCCTTGAAGATATCCGGAAGATCCGCCGCATTGATAGCCTCCTGCTGCATATCGCGCGGAATTTCCATATGATCTAATATGCTGCCGTCCTCACTGTCTCCTTCACCGTCTTCCTCATCCCCCGAAGGAAGCTTGTCCGCGATTCCAAGCTGTGACAGCAGCTCCTCGTCTATATTCCCTTTCATAATGTCATCCATACTGATTCCCTGCGCCGCCAGCTCTTCTTCGCTTATGCCGGCCGCGCTGAGCGCATTTTCTATGTCTTCTTCAGATAATCCGCTGCCGGTCAAGTCGCCGATACCTTCCGACAGATGTGTCTTTGCCGCATCCATGATCGCCGCGCTTACCTTCTGCTCTATCATCTCATCCACCGGTGTATACTGTGCAATCGCCTTCGCCACATGGGGCGTTGCAAAAAACACAATCAGCAGCGTCAAAAGTGTTGTCACAAGAGACACCGCTATACGAACCGCCCCCTGACAGATTCCTATAATAATACATATCAAAAAAATGATTCCTACCGTAGCTAACACCCAGTCCATATCTTCTCCTTATTTTATAAGACGTATATCCTCCATGCCATTGGCATTCATCACTATATATCTGTTGATTCCAAAAGCAGGAACTATCTCTAGTATATTATTATTCATCTCACCGTCGAAACGATGTACTCCAAATCTTGTATAAATACTGCATTTTTTTCCATCGTACAAAATAATCTGGCCACCCGATATCTTTGCCGACTTATAGGTTCCGGCAAACCCGCGGGACAATATTTCTTTACCGGAAGTATTATAAAGCTTCAATTCATATCTGCTGTTTCCATTTGCTTTTAATAGAATTCCTATATATTTGCCGCTGTGGAACACACTCTGAATCTCTCCTTTAATCTCAACGGCTGCCGTCTCTTTTGGCTCCTCCTTTCCTTTAAAAATTGTCAGACAGTTATCCCCGACCGCGGCGGATACTGTCTCGTCAACAAAGAAACCTGCACCCATCACACTGTCCTTATATTCCTTTTCCGTCACCTGATGGTCTATCTTTTCTGCTCCTGCAGCGCCAAAATTATAATAACACACTCTCGACATCATCTTTCCGTCATAGACAGACAGATACAAAATCTGCAGCAACTCTCCATTCGGCGAAATCGCTATATCTACCGGATAGCCGATTCCCATCACCGATGATTTATGCTCAACCAATACATTTCCTGCCGTATCGTAACATACAATCTGAGGCGTAGATTCATTTTTCAGGACAGCCGCCACGATTCCCTGTTCTGAGACGGCAATCTTTTCTATAGGAAGGGTTGTCTTAATCTCTCCCTTCAAACCGTCCTTCTGAAAAACCATGATATTGTTGCCGCCCTTATCCGCAACTGCTGCCGACTCGCTATTCACGTCCAAAAACGGATTCTTGATTTGATAAGGCAGATTCCACTTTTCTTCCCCGCTGCTGTTCAGATACGCGATACCGTCCCGGCTGAACTTGAGCACACCTCCTGCAAATTCTTCATAGCTGTTATCCGCTGCATTCCCTACCTTATATGTATTCGCAGCTCTGATTTTTGTATAAGTCTGCAGATACAAATATATATAAACTGCAGCTGCGATAATCGCCAATGCGGTAACACCCAAAAAAGCTCTCTTACGGAATTTCGATTTATACTGTCCGTTTTCCTCCTCCATTCCCTGCATGGAAAGCTCTTCATATGGATCATTCCGCATATAGTTTCCATCCCTTACAACATATAAGTTCTTATTTTTCTGATGTACCATCCGTCTCCCCTTTTGTATATCTTTTCATCTTCTGTACAGTATAGCACATTTTTATATCAAGGTAATAATAATTTTTGTCCGATAATGATAAGGTTGCCGTCTGTCAGCCCGTTCATCCGGCATATCGCATCTACATGACCTCTGTTTCCATATACTTTTATACTGATTTTGTCCAGCGTGTCCCCTTTCTGTACAACATAATATTCTCCGCTTCCCGACTGACTCTGTACATCCGTTGTATCCGCCGCCAGACCTGCATTACCGCCCGCTCCCTCCGCATCCGAAACCGCATCGCCCTCTGCCGTCTCATCACCTTCTGTTGTCGCATCACTTTCTTCTGTATTAGATGCCGTATCTTCTGTACCCTCCTTCGGCTGCTCTTCTGTCTGTACCTCCTTGCTGACGGTCTCTACCGTCTCCGGAACTTTCTGCGCCCCGGCCTCCTCCGGCGCTCCAGACTTTTGACGCTCCTCCACCTTCGTCTCCTGCGGCCTTTTGCTGCTCACTGACTGAGACAATGCCTCAAGAGAATTCTGCACCGCTTCCATCTTATCATAATTATTAATGGTCGAGATACCGATTACAAGCACAACAACCACAAGAGCCACACTGACCGCATAGGCAAATCTGGCATTTTGTCTCTGTTCCTTGTATTCCATTTTTTCCTTTACGGCACTGCGAAAATTCTTTGCAGCTCGATCCTCAACCATTTCGCTGGGTGTAACGCCGATCTTTTTTCTCATATTGATCATATAATTCTGCATGGAAGGATTTTTCTCATAAAATATATAATGTCCTCCCATCTGCATCAGTTCGCCGAACTTATTGGCATAGAAGACCTCTTCTTCCAGAACTGCATCCCGCCATACAAACACCGTATTGTCCTTTTTAAACCGTCTCTCATGAACTCTCTTAACCCCTTTGCTTAGGCCGATGGGCTGCCCTTCCCCGATCAGACACCATCCAACCATCTCCTGTCCTGAAAAAAATCTCTGCTTTTCTTCCTCAAGCCTGTCCCATGCTTCTTTACTGATTTTTACTTCTGTACCCGCAACCTCTACTTCGCTCAGCTTAAGCGCTCCTGCTATATATACAACATCCTGCCCGTCCATCTTTAGAATCTCTCCTGTAAGCACAGCCGCCGCAGGAATTGATTCTGCCTTTTCCTTTAATTGGTTCAAATAAGTATCTACGTAATCTTCTACATATATCTTTGGCTCGTCACAGACATTTCCTATCTGTTTTACATTTTTTGGAAACTCACGTTCCATATACTCTCACCTCATTTTCCATATTTTGTCTGATTATGATAGCACATGGAAAATGCGTATTTTAGCAATTGGTGAAGCCTGTCCTTAAAATTTTACGACGTGTTACGGCATATTGTAGCAGAATACAGCATATCTTACAAAAAAAGTGCTGGATTTTGTATTCCAGCACTCAGCACTCAATCTTTTATTTCACAAATTCTTTTACTTTTTCGCAGATGCTGTCTGCATCCAGCCCATATTTCTTAATCAATGCTGCTGCCGGTCCAGATTCGCCGAACACATCGTTCACGCCGATTTTAAGAACCTTTGCAGGCGCTTTCTGTGCCACAACGTCGCATACTGCACTTCCAAGCCCGCCGATCACAGAATGCTCTTCTACCGTTACGATCTTTCCGGTCTTTTCTGCCGCTTCGATAACAGCGGCCTCGTCTAACGGCTTAATCGTGTGCATATTGATAACTGCCGCGCTGATCCCGTCTGCCGCAAGCTTCTCCGCTGCCGCCAGAGACTCAGACACCGGAAGGCCTGACGCGATAATTGTCACATCCGTTCCTTCTTTCAGTGTCACAGCCTTGCCAAGCTCGAACTTGTACTCCGGGTTGTCATTGATTACCGGAACTGCCGCACGTCCGAATCTTAAGTATACCGGTCCTACATGCTCATAAGCCGCCTGCACAGCCGCCTTTGCTTCGATGTCATCAGCAGGATTAATAACTACCATTCCCGGAATCGTCCTCATCAGAGCGATATCCTCGTTACACTGGTGGGTAGCTCCGTCCTCGCCTACAGAAATACTTGCATGCGTTGCGCCGATCTTGACATTCAGCTTCGGGTATCCGATGGAGTTGCGGATCTGCTCAAAAGCACGTCCTGCCGCGAACATCGCGAAGGAACTTGCGAACGGAATTTTTCCTGTCGTCGCGATCCCTGCCGCAACGCCCATCATGTTGCACTCAGCGATACCGCAGTCAATATGACGCTCTGGAAATGCTTTCTTAAAGGTTCCTGTCTTTGTCGCTGCCGCAAGGTCCGCGTCCAGTACAACTACATCGTCATATTTTTTTCCTAATTCCACTAAAGCATTACCGTAGCTCTCTCTTGTTGCAATTTTCTTTACTTCTGACATAATGCTTCACCTACTTTCTCTAAATCTGCCATTGCGGTAGCGTACTGCTCGTCATTCGGAGCTGCTCCATGCCATGACGCCTGATTCTCCATAAAGGATACGTTTTTGCCCTTTACTGTTTTCGCGATAATTGCTGTCGGCTGTCCCTTCGTCTCTCTTGCCTCTTTAAATGCCGCGGCAATCGCATCAAAATCATGTCCGTCAATATTGATCACATGGAAGTTAAATGCCTCAAATTTTTTATCGATCGGATACGGGGAGTTGACATCGGTAATCGCCCCGTCAATCTGAAGATTATTGTTATCTACGATCACTACAAGGTTGTCAAGCTTTCTGTGGGCTGCAAGCATGGATGCCTCCCACACCTGTCCTTCCTGAATCTCACCGTCCCCAAGCAGCGTGTATACTCTGTAATCATCCCCTGAAAGCTTTGCGGATATCGCCATACCAACTGCCGCTGAGATTCCCTGTCCCAAAGAACCGCTGGACATATCAACGCCCGGAATATGTTTCATATCAGGATGTCCCTGAAGGTAAGAACCAACTTTACGCAGTGTGGTAAGATCCTCTACCGGGAAAAATCCCCTGTTTGCAAGGGTGGAATAATAGCCCGGAGCGGTGTGTCCCTTTGACAATACAAAACGGTCGCGGTCAGCCTTCTTCGGATCCTTCGGGTCAATATTCATCTCTTCAAAAAACAGATACGTATAGATATCTGCCGCTGAAAGAGAACCGCCCGGATGTCCGGACTTCGCACTATGTACGGCCGTCACAATGCCTTTGCGAATTTCATTCGCAGTTTTCATTAACTCAGTTTTGTTCATGATGTTCCTCCTGAAATTTATTTGTACAACAAATTTTACTCACCAAATACTTTTTTATAGTCAGCCTGGAATTTTGCAATACCTGCATCTGTCAGAGGATGCTTTGTCATCTGCTCAATCACTGCATATGGTACAGTTGCAATATCAGCTCCTGCAAGCGCGCAGTCAGTTACATGCATCGTATGACGTACGCTGGCCGCAATGATCTCCGTCTTAATCCCTGCTACTTTGAAAATCTCAGCAATCTCAGCAATCAGATCGGTTCCCCTTACAGAAATATCATCCAGACGTCCAAGGAACGGTGATACATAGGTAGCTCCTGCCCTTGCCGCAAGAAGCGCCTGATTTGCCGTAAAGATCAATGTAACATTCGTCTTGATCCCTTCTGCAGTCAGTGCCTTACAAGCCTTCAGCCCTTCCACGGTCATCGGAATCTTAACTACCATATTCGGGTGGATCTTTGCAATCTCGCGTCCTTCTGCGATCATCCCCTCTGCGTCAACCGTCGTAGCCTTCACTTCCCCGCTGATCGGTCCGTCTACGATAGATGCAATCTCAGCGATTACCTCTTCAAATACTCTGCCCTCTTTGGCGATCAGTGACGGGTTCGTAGTAACTCCGCAGATCACTCCCATGTCGTTAGCCTTTTTGATGTCCTCAACCTTGGCTGTGTCGATAAAAAATTTCATTTTGGTTCCTCCTTTTGTGGTATAAGTTCTCTCACAGTCATCGACTTGTTTCTATGTGAAATTATATCTCATATAGTAAGTTCTGGTCAATATGTGTATATTTTTATTAATAATTCTTTTAACTAATAATTTATATTTATCAATTCAGATTTTTATTATAATTTGAATACTCTGCCGATTCATTAACAGTTCTTTCGCATTTTTCCTTGTATTTTATTGTTAAATACAATTATCTGTTTATATTATTATTAATAATTTGTCTAAATACGTTAATTTTATTTTTTTCTGCTTTTCGCGTAGGCGGTTGTTCCTCTCTCGATCAGCTTCGGCTCATACTCTACATGATAGGTACTGATCGGCTCAATATCCGAATATTTTCCTGCATCCGAAGCAATTTTTTTCATAATGATATCGCAGGCATCCCTTCCTTTGAATACGACAAAATGCTCTATCGTCGTCAGCGAAACCTTGTGAAGCCGCGCGAACAATGTATTATCGCATCCCATTACCGACACATCCCCCGGAACTTTAAGCTTCGCCTCATGAAGAGCATCCATGATTCCGAAAGCGATCATATCATTTAGCCCTACGATAGCAGTAATATTATCCGTTTCGCTGAGCAGTTCTTTCGTAAGTTCGTACCCGATCTTATACTCCGAATCAATATGGGCAACGTACAAGTCCAGTTCTTCCTTTGCCGCCTTAATCACTACATTGTCCTTAATTCCTGCCTTCTCATATTCTTTCAAAAACCCTTCCACACGCTTGGAACGCTGTTTTTGTCTTACGGTCAGAGGCGGCGCAATGTATGCCACATGGCGGTGGCCAAGCCCTAACAAATGTCTTGCCATCAGACGGCCAAGCTTTGAATTATCAAGCTCCACCGCATCAACATTCTGCTTTTCATTTTGATTGTTGACGATAACTACGGGGATATGCTCAGCAAGTTCCTCCACATGCCCTCTGAAGCAATGGCTGGGATTACAGGTGTAGATAATTCCAAGCGGCCGTATCTGCCACATCATCTTCAAATACCGCTCTTCCATCTTAAGATCACGCTGAGTATTGCACACAAACAGCCCAAAGCCTTGCTCCTTGGCTTTCAGTTCGATTCCCTGCAGCAGCATGACATAGTACGGATTTGTCAGATTCGGACAGAATACGACTAACAGCTTTTCTTTTTTGACGCCCTTTGGCCCTTTTCGCTTCTGCGGAACATATCCGAGTTCCGCTGCCGCCTGCTCTACCTTATCTACTGTCTCTTTTGAAAATGATACATTATATTTTTTATTTAGCACCATAGACACCGTAGACTGCGACACGCCTGCCGCCTTCGCGATGTCTGTAGATGTTACCTTCCTCCTGCCCATACGCAACGCACCTGTCCTTTTTTTGCGCTTCCCGCCTGACCATCCTGTTTCGCCGGCAGAATCTTTAAATTACAACTCTGTCCTTCCGTCCAGCGCCCGAAGAAGCGTAACCTCATCAATATACTCCAAGTCTCCGCCCACCGGAACTCCGCTGGCAATTCTTGTTACCTTCACGCCAATGGGTTTGATCAGCTTACTGATATACATAGCGGTAGTCTCTCCCTCAAGGCTTGAGTTCGTCGCGATAATTACCTCCTCTACGTCATCTGCAAGTCTTGATATCAGCTCCTTCAGTTTAATATCCTCCGGTCCGATCCCTATCATTGGAGAAATCGCCCCGTGAAGGACATGGTAAACGCCGTTATATTTGCCTGTCTTTTCATATGCCGCCAAATCTCTTGTATTCTCCACTACCATAACCGTCTTGTGATCGCGCTGTGTACTGCTGCAGATGGGGCAGAGTTCGCTGTCTGTGAGCGTGCAGCACACTTTGCAGTAACGTACTTTCTGGCGCGCCTCCACCATCGTATCAGCGAGACGCTTTACATCCGCCTCCGGCATATGAATCAAATGAAAAGCCAGCCTTGCCGCTGACTTTGCACCTATGCCCGGTAAGCATGAAAATTCTTCAATTAATCTGCTTATCTGGTTACTATAGTAATCCATATATAAACTCCTTATACGGCTTCTTCTTTAGAACAAGCCCGGTATTCCTCCGCCCATGCCTCCGGTCAGCTTTGACATAGAAGAAGACGTCGCTTCCTCCACCTGATCAAGCGCCTCATTAATTGCTGCAACGATCAAATCCTCCAGCATCTCGATATCATCCGGATCTACAACCTCTTCATCAAGCTTTACCTTCAAAAGCTTTTTTGTCCCGGATACGGTCGCCTCTACCGCTCCGCCGCCTGCAGTCGCTGTAAATTCCTTCGATTCAAGTTCCTTCGCCTGCTCTTCCATCTGGCGCTGCATCTTCTGCGCCTGCTTCATAAGATTTGCCATATTTCCCGGCATACCTCCTCCGCCTGGGAATCCGCCTCTTTTTGCCATCGTTAAAATCCTCCTATTCCTCCACCGTTATTTCCATATTGATAAGATTCTCTATATCCACAAAGTTTTCTTCAAATCTTTGTCCTTCCTCTACATGCCGGACATCAATCTCAATCTCTTTTCCGATTCCGTCCGCAATAAGCTGTTTTATCTCCTGTATATGCTCCTTTGTCTTTACGACACTCTCGCTGACCTCATCGGGCAGGACAATCTGAAGGCAATTTCCTTCGCCTGCGCTCAGTCTTGCCTTTTTAAGATAAGTCTTAAGCAACGGGGATATATCCTGTACCATGCTCCGAAAATCCTGTACCACCAGCTTCACATCTTCACTCAGCGCTTTGGGAAGCGCTGGCGGCTCTGCCGTCTTCTTTCTCTCTTCCTCTGCATTCATATACGCTGCCCGCGCATCCTGACGTGCATGAACAGTCTTCCTCTCAAGCTGCTCTATCTGCTTTTCTATAGCGCGGATCCGGTCGAATAAAGCATCCTGCGTATCCTCCATCTGCGGCCTGCACAGCTTGATCAGCGACACCTCAAGAAGCACTCTTTTCTGCGCCGCATATTTGAGCTGCCCGGAAAGCTCTGAAAAAATGCGGATATAACGCATCAGAGTATCACTGTCTATCATTGCCGCTTCTTCTTTCAGCCTTGCAAGATTCTCCGCAGACATATCAAGCACATCCTCCATCCCCTCCGAACTTCCGACTAAAAGAAGGTTCCTCAAATACCATGTAAAATCTGCGGCAAACTGCGACAACTCTCTTCCCTGCATCACGATCTCCTCAACAGTCTCTATGACGGCCCGGGCGTCCATATCAAGAAGCTCTCTTAGGATCCTGCTGAATACTTCTGTATCTACAGCTCCCAACACTTCTAATACATGTTCATAGGTAAGGCGCTCTCCGATATAAAATGAGGCGCACTGATCAAGCAGGCTCAATGCGTCGCGCATCGAACCATCTGCCATCCTCGCAATATAACGCACCGCCTTTTCCTCGACATCAAGCCCTTCCTTCCCAACCAGTTCCAAAAGCCTCATGGAAATGGTATCTATGCTGATCCGCTTGAAATCATAACGCTGGCAGCGGCTCAAAATCGTAATCGGGATCTTGTGAACCTCCGTTGTAGCCAATATAAAAATCACATATTCCGGCGGCTCCTCCAATGTCTTTAAAAGCGCATTAAAGGCTCCAATAGAAAGCATATGCACTTCATCAATGATATAGACCTTATATCTTCCTTCTGCCGGCCTGTACGCAACCTCTTCCCGTATCTCCCGAATATTATCCACACCATTATTGGACGCCGCATCAATCTCTATTACATTCAGGGAAGTTCCTGCGGCGATCGCACGGCACATGGCACATTCGCTGCAGGGGCTTCCGTCTGCAGGATGCTCGCAATTTACCGCTCTGGCAAATATCTTCGCAACGCTCGTCTTACCTGTCCCGCGGGTTCCGCAGAACAGGTAAGCATGGCCGATCCTGCCGGCCGCAAGCTGATTTTTTAAGGTTTTTACGATTGCATCCTGCCCTTTTACATCTTCAAAGCCATCCGGCCGAAACTTTCGGTATAATGCCATGTAAGAAGACATCTGATTACTCTCCATTTCCAAATCTGTTATACGCCGAAACTGATTCCAGTAAGCTCCGCTTCTTTGATGATCGATGCCTTCGGATCAACATACTTCAACTTGCCCGCAACTTCCGAAAGCGGTACGCGCACCATCTCATTCTTCTTAACGCCGATCATACAGCCGAATTCGCCGTCCAGAATCGCTTCTGCCGCTGCCGCGCCAAGTCTCGTAGACAATACTCTGTCATACGGACACGGCGAACCGCCCCTCTGAGTATGTCCTGGTACAGTGATCCTCACTTCTTGATCCGTCTTCTTCTGTACCTTCTCTGCCAATTCATACGCTACAGAAGGATATTTTTCTTTTTCCTTTTTCTTCTTTAAATCTTTTTTGGAAAGCTTCGCATCCTGCTTGGATATCGCACCTTCCGCAACTGCTATGATCGTAAACTTTTTGCCTGCAGCTTTTCTTCTGTTAATCGCCTCCGCAATCACATCAATATCATAAGGAATCTCTGGAAGCAGTACAATATCTGCTCCGCCTGCAACTCCCGCATGAAGCGTTACCCATCCGACCTTATGTCCCATAACTTCAACAATAAATACGCGGCTGTGGGAGGTCGCCGTCGTATGGATACGGTCAATCGTATCGGTCGCAATGTCAACAGCACTCTGAAAACCGAACGTCATCTCTGTTCCCCATAAGTCATTATCAATCGTCTTCGGAAGCGTGATCACATTCAGCCCTTCCTCGCTCAGCATATGGGCGCTTTTATGTGTACCATTTCCACCGAGTACGACCAGACAATCCAAATTCAGCTTGTGATAAGTGTGCTTCATAGCCTCAACCTTGTCAAGACCATTCTCATCCGGAACACGCATCATCTTAAACGGCTGTCTCGATGTCCCAAGAATGGTACCGCCAACGGTCAGGATTCCGGAAAAATCCCTAGAAGTCAGCATTTTAAAATTAGAATAAATCAGACCTTTATAGCCTTCCTGAAATCCGTAAATCTCTACGTCATCACGTTTTGAACAGATTCCCTTCACAACTCCGCGCATCGCCGCATTCAGCGCCTGACAGTCTCCGCCGCTGGTAAGCATTCCTATTCTTAACATACGTCTACCTCTCCTTCTATAAAATTGTTGCTACAGACAGTATACCTTATTTTAAGCCATGAAACAAGATTGTTTCAAAAAATGAAGACAGCAATGAAGACAGTGCACAAGCCCTGTCCTCATAAAGATTACTCCACTTTTGGGAATGCAATTGTCACTTTAAACAAGTCTCCGTCCAGATACAGCTCAAATAATCCGCCCTGCATCTGTACCAGCGTCTTCGCGATGGAAAGACCAAGTCCGCTTCCTTCCGTACTTCTTGAAATATCGCCCCTGATAAACCGCTCTGTCAATTCATCTGCGGATATATTAAGCGCCTGCTCTGATATATTCTTCAGGCTGAACTTCGTATTGCCCGATTCTACGACAAGTTCTGCGTAGATGCGCGTGCCCTCCATAGCATATTTCGCCGCGTTGTTATAGATATTTTCAAAAATACGCCACATCCTTCTTCCGTCCACCCGTATGATAACCTCTTCTTCCGGAAGCACAAGCACCTCTTTGAGATTCCTCATCTGAAAACGCTCTTCAAACTCTCCGCTGACCTGTTGTATCATCTCTGCAAGGTTCAGATTCATATACTCTAAAGTAATATTTCCCGAGCTTACCTTTGAAGCCTCGACCACATCCTCCGTCAGTGTCTTAAGCCGCTGAGATTTCTGCTCCAGTACTTCAATATATCTTCTGATCTTTGCATCTTCAAAATTCTCCTGCTTTAAAAGCTCCACATAATTAATGATCGACGTAAGGGGCGTCTTAATGTCATGAGATACATTCGTGATCAGATCCGTCTTAAGCCGCTCGCTCTTGACACTCTCTGCCACTGCCGCTTCCATCCCCTCGCTGATGGAATTAATGTCCTTGGCAATCTCCCTCTGATCTCCGGTAAGCTTATCTAACGGAATCTCATATCCCAGTTCCCCGTAGGAAATCTTCTTAACAGCTCCCTTGAGCTTACTCCGTCCAATTGCTTTATACACAAGATAGACAAATGCCGCTCCGTCCACAAAGAGTAAAATAAACGCCAGATTATAATCTACTCCTACGCTGCTTACAACGATACCCCAATGAATCAGAACATAAATGCCAAACAGCAGAATCGTTTTCCAAATACTGTTCAAATTCTGGAAAATATCTTTTACCAGTATGCCGAAACATCTTACAAGGCTGTTCTTCCACAAAGTTTTGGCCTTAATCCTTCTGACAAGACTTAAGAATCCCGCCAGAAACATACAGCACGTGAATGCGGCCAGTATACACGCCATAATAATAAACAGAACCGAATCATTCATATACGGTATCTGTTGGTATAACACTGCCTTATCCGTCAGAAGTACCGCTTTCCAGTCTACATTGGCTGTCGCCAGAAATGTCGGGATGAACCATGTAACAGCCACGATCACTGCCGCAAGCTCCGTCTTCCATCTGTCAAACGCATTCAGATGAATCTCCTCATCTTTGTCACTCCGGCCCGCTATCACCGTCAGCCACAGAATGCTGCCAATCAGTAAGACCGCCGCAAAACATCCGAACATTGCGATACTTCTTGCGCTGCTTCCATACTTTTCATACAACGCATTTGCCGTATAAAATGTATCCTGCACCGGATATGCCGTATCTACTACCGCCGCAAACAGAAAATTCTCTTTGTCCAGCCCGGAATTTTTTACCGAATCTCTCCACAGCGAGGCGTCTACCCCCTTCATATCCGTTTCAAAATCCGCAAGCTTTGGATTCACGACAACATATCTTCCCGACTCTTTTATTTTATCTATATTATCCTTTAATGCGTCGTATGAACGGTACTCCGCCTTGTTCGTATAGACACGGCGGTTCTTCGTGTCGGCATAGATATAAGAGAAATTCGTATCCCCTTCCTTTACGCTCTCACGAGACTTTTCATATATCGCATACTGATCATTCAGCGCATAAAGCACATTGTCAAGCATATTATAAGCCTCGTCAAGCCTTCCGTTCCACTGGGGACTGCCATTCACGATCGCAAGGATATCTTCCGCACCCACAGGTGCAAACTGCTCTACCTGCACCGCTCCGTCATAAACCCAGCAGTCTTTATAGACTACTGTGCCAGCCTTATCCTGAACTCCCCGGAATCCTCCTTCCGGAAGCACATACTGTCCTGAAATATCCTCAACAATAAAGCCGTCCGTAAATTCATTCTCTTCCTGCGATACAATAAACTGAAGCCCGCCGCTTTTTATCGCTTCGTAGAAGTCAGACATCCGGTAATACTCAAACGTATCATCCGCCGTTTTGCAGACAATGATGCCCTCTGTATTCTCATCAAGGCGTATGCTCTCCTCAGAATTGGCGTTTACATCTGAAAATTCATTCCCATACCAGATTCCCGCCCATTCAAGCAGATCTCCCAGACGGTAGGCAAATCCGCTTTCATTCTCTCCGTCAAAAGTATTCGTCTTATAATATTTCTCAATATCCACAATCTTGTCCGGATTATACTTCCCTTCTGTCTCAAAAAGATCAGCGCTTTTAATTCCAGAAACTGCCTGCTGACTGTATTGCAGCATCTTATCAATAAAATTTCTGGAATCCTTATATTCTTTTGCAGGATTTCCCGCAAATATCTCCGCACGCAATACCGGATAAGAAAGCAGCCACATAACGCTTGCAGTTATCACAATAACCAACACATGGGCTGCTACGATTAAAACAGCCTTAGTCACACCGCTTTTATACCATTTTTCTTTCATAAAATTCCCCTTTATGATTTTTCAATCTTATATCCTACTCCCCATACAACTTTCAGATAACGCGGTTCCTTCGGATTAATCTCTATCTTTTCCCGGATGTGTCTGATATGCACCGCCACCGTATTGTCCACCCCGATCGCATCCTCGTTCCAGATATCTTCGTAGATCTGACTGATGGAAAATACTTTTCCCTGATTCTTTACAAGAAGCAGTAATATGCTATATTCTAACGGAGTCAGCTTTACAAGCTCACCGTCTACTGTCACTTCTTTCAGATCATCGTTCACTGACAAGCCTCCGACTGTATATACCGATGCCTGTTCTGCTTCTACCGTACTGCCAAGCTTCGTATATCTGCGAATCTGTGATTTTACCCGCGCAATAAGCTCCAACGGGTTAAAGGGTTTTGTCACATAATCATCCGCCCCTATATTAAGCCCCAGAATCTTATCGGCATCCTCCGACTTCGCCGACAGGATAATGATCGGCATGTTATTCTCTTCACGAATCTTTAGTGTCGCCCGTATACCGTCAAGCCTTGGCATCATAATATCCATCACCAGCAAATCCACATGCTCTGTCTCCAGAACACGAAGCGCTTCCATACCATCATATGCCTTAAGCACTTCATAACCTTCCTGTAACAGATAAATCTCTATTGCTTCTACAATTTCCTTATCATCATCACAAACTAATATTTTAGCCATCTTTCATCACCTCCCTTATACTATACAAGAATATCAGGGAATTTTTAAGACCGATTGCTGAAAAATCTTAAGATATTATGAAATGCACCTGACAATCCTTAAAGACACTTTTTCGAACGGCTTAAAATTATATTTTCTTCTGGAAAATGTGTCATATTTTATCGTAAAATGTCGAATAATTTCGAATTATGAAACAGCTTTACACATATGTTTTCGACTATAATATGGTTAAGACTGGAAATATCACAAAAGATTAGGGGACAAACTATGGAAAATACAACAATAGAAAGACTTATACGACGTCTCGGCATCGGTGCAACTTACCGCGGATACCGTTATCTTTGTTATGGTGTCAGCCTGTGCCTAACAGATGAGGAATACCTGCTTTCAATTAGTAAATTACTCTACCCGATAATCGCAAAAGAATTTAATACTACTTTAAGCAGCGTTGAGAGGGACATCCGCACAGTTGTTCAAGTATGCTGGGACAAAGGTAATAAATCACTTTTACAAGACATAGCATATCGCCCGCTGTATAACAAACCGACAGCGGGCGAATTTTTAGATATTCTAGTTGCATACATTCAGCATACATCCGACACTACTCCTGCAATTTAGGTTTTCTTCCCATCTTCTTAAGCTGTTCTTAAGGTTTTTTTGTTTTCTTTTATAGAATCAACATATTTTAGACACATTTATCTCTTATACTTGATATCAGATAGTTGATAAAGAATTTTATCGCTATCTCCCCCTCATAAAAGTATGCACAAAGAATTGTGCAGCACTTTACTCTCATTCCTTTTAGATAACTATAACAACAACGAAAACCTCACATTCCTTCGGGTTGTGAGGTTTTTGCTGTCCCTGATGATATTAAGATATTATTTTTCTTGTTCCAATATCTTCAATATTTCCCATTCCACTTCACTTGTATGATTCCTCCTGAAACTCTCCGCCCCGATATGATGTATAGGGCCTGCTGCCAGATATTGTTCATAGTACGCCCGAAACTTCTTATCCCTGCTTCTTTGTCCCAGCTTTCTCATTGCCTTCGCCTCTATCTGTCCCGCCCTCTCCACTCCCACTCCCAGACTCTGTCCAACCTCCTTAAGCGTCATGCCGCATCTGTAACGAAGTCTGACTGCCTCCAAAAGCTGATCTACCGCAATCCATAATTCACGTCTCCTGTCCGCAGTATCCTGTTTCTTTATGGCATCCTCTTCCACATCCTCATCCGATGCAATCATATCATACAGCGTAATTTCTTCATCCTCTCCGGCTGCCGGCTCACTTAGGCTTGTAACCCGTTCCAGCCTGACGCTTCTTTTAATCGCCTGCAGTTTTTCCCGTTCTACTCCCAAAGGGGCACACGTATTGCAAAAATGCATTTATCATTATCAACCACAAATTTGCACTTGGACGCAAAAAAGAAGCTCCTTCTGGAAAGCTATGATAGCCTTAATAGTATTGGTCAAGACAAGGCAATAGATCAAGTGAAACTATTAACCAAAATACCAGAATACCAGAATACCAGAAAGACGCCGACGTATAAAACGGAAAATTCCGCTGTACTTAACAGCGAAACCCCAGCAGATATATTTGTCTTTTAATTTGTTTTATGCTATCATCAATATGATTTGTTGACAAAAGATGACATAAGACGGGGAGATGATCATATGCTGTACTCTCAGGCCCAATGGCTGTTATTTTTCTTTTTATACTGTTTTCTTGGATGGATCTGGGAAAGCCTATATGTTTCTGCTCTGCAAAGGCGCTGGATAAACCGGGGCTTCCTGTACGGCCCGCTCATTCCCATCTATGGTTTTGGGGCAATCACAGTCCTTTGGATCACTTTGCCGGTAAGAAGCAGCATTGCTCTTATCTTCCTGTTTGGCATGATTGGCGCGACTATCTTAGAGTACTTCACCGGAGCGGCAATGGAGCGGTTATTCCATGTCAGATACTGGGATTACAGCAGCAACCGCTTTAACCTGAACGGACATATCTGTCTGCTCTGCTCTCTCGGATGGGGAGCATTTTCTGTACTTATGGTAAAGGCGCTGCACCTCCCCTTTGAAAATATCATATTAAAAATCCCCGCAAATATTGCAAATTTTACAAGTACCGTACTTGTCGCTGCATTTGCCGTGGATACTACAAGGTCCGTACAATCCGCTCTGGATCTGAGAGAACTCTTGAAAGAGCTTTCAGAGCACAGCGCCGTACTTTCCTCCTTAGAAGATAAACTCGAAAATGTATCGGAAAATATTGCTCTGAATTCGGTGAAATTCCATGAACATCTGCATGAGATAGAAACAGAGCTTACAGAAACCCGTGAACTGCTCGCGCAAAAAACAGAGCTGCTTAACCGGTCCTATAAAACTGCCCTGCTGAATAAATTAAAAGAACACAAAACAAGGAAATCACATCTGCTTATATTACTTGAAAGCAAGACCGACGCCTATATCACAGAGTTGCAAACCCTTCTTCAATCAGACGTTTCTTCCGCAGAACGGACGGGGCTTATTTCTCATGTCGCAGATCTCAATGAATTGAAACAGAAACTCAAATATATAGACATAAAACTGAAAACGAGAAAAGATAAGGAATATCAGAAAGCAGTGAACATCATCCACAGGAATCCGTCTGCTGTTTCGCCCAAATTTAAAGAGAGCTTCTATGAATTGAAAGCTCTCTTTGACTCACAATATAAGGATGATCAGCATTAAATCCGCACCATGTTTCCTAATATCCGGCGGTAGAATTCTTTCTGCCACAGATGTCCACAGCTAACAGAGCAAAACTTATGCTTACTCTTTCCCTCATACCTTTGCCACAACGGGCTTTGCCCCTTCCATAGCTATGATCATGATCGGTGTCCCCGGCTGTATTTCATCTTCTCTGGTCTTGATCCTTATCTGCTTACCGCGGAATGTCCCCTTCCCTTTATAAGTGACTGTTGTATCTGCTACTCCTATCTCCCACAGAAGTTCCGTCTCTCTTTTCCGATTCAGCATCTGGATATAGCTTCTTAATAATATCTGTACTGCCGCCAGAACTAAAGTAATCCACATTCCCCGCTGCATGTCATGCGCCATAAAGACTACTCCAATCGCCAGTATCAATCCGCTGTTATTCACCGCACCTGCGCCGGCACTCCAATTTTCTGCATATGCATAAGCTAATTCCAAGTCATTGTGTTTCTCCCATGCACTTAAAAGCAGGCCATATGCAACAAATGCTCTTCCTATATGATCAAGTATAAATAAAGGTGTTTCATGCTCGTTCAGTCCCCAAGTCCATCTCATTATCAGCAGCACGGTCGTAATACCCAAAAACCAAATAACCATGCCAAGATCTAAAACCTCTCTGTAGAGCCGGTTCATCTCCCGTCCTGCTTCCGCCGGATCTCCCATCTGCCTTACTGCCTCTTCCTCGGCCTCTTCTTCTGACATGCCGGATTCCATCAGCACTTCCTTACAATCCTCAATATGATCCCGGTACTCTCTCATGATTTCTTTCCTAATTCTTGAGCTTTCGATACATTTTGTCAACGCTTTCAAATATCTGTCAGCCTTCAAAATCAAACACCACCTATCATCACACCAACTGCATTCACATAAGTATTCCACTCTTCCACCAGCCGCTCGAGATATTTCCTCCCGCCGGGTGTAATCTGATAATACTTGCGAAGCTTCCCGTTCGCCTCCCTGTCATAGCCGCTCAGATATCCGCTCTGCATCAAACTGTGAAGCAATGGATAAAGAGTTCCTACCTTAAGTTCAAATATATTATTCGAACGCTTCGCTAACGTGTCAATCATCTCATATCCATACATATCCTTTTCCGATAAAAGTTTTAGAAGCAGCATAGATGTGTTACCGGAAACCAGATTCCTGCTTACTATCATATAGTCCACCTCTCTTTTTTTCTACATTAATCTCGATATATATATTTTATCATTATATTATTTATTTCAACATATATCGGCTATCGTTATATTTATATTACATCGAAAATCGATATACGTCAACACTTAATTAAAAACTCATACAAATTTCTTCTCAACATAAAAAGAAGCGGATTTCCATCCGCTCCCTCTATCATCTAATATCAGCCGCCTATCATTACAGCTACTGCCTTCGCATAAGTATTCCACTCTTCTATCATCTTATTGAGATGCTTCCTCCCGCTTGGCGTTATCTGATAGTATTTGCGAAGTTTCCCGTTCGCCTGCTGGTCATAACTGTTAAGATAACCGCCCTGTACCAGACTGTGAAGCAATGGGTAAAGAGTTCCCACCTTAAGTTCAAATACATTTTCAGAACGCTTGGACAGCGTGTCAATCATCTCATATCCATACATGTCTTTTTCCGATAAAAGTTTCAGAAGCAGCATAGCAGTATTCCCGGAAATCTGATTCTTGCTTACAGCCATATTACCCACCTCTCCTTTCCAGACTGCTTTTATTTTTAATGTTATACCCGAAATATATATTCCCTCAACATATATCGGTTACCGTTATATTTATCTTACACCGGAATTTATTATTTATCAATCTTTTTCATAAATTTAAAAAATATCGGCAGTCCTTAAGAAACAGCAACATCTTTTTTATGATATAATAATGGAAAATTTAAAAAATCAGTTGACCTTAAAGCGGCTTTAACCATTATAATCTGCCTAAACCAATACATTTCAAACAATACAAAACAAAGGAGGCATACCATTATGAAGATTAAAGATGTTGAAACCAAAGTAGGCATTACAAAAGCAAATATACGTTTTTATGAAAAAGAAGGTCTCATTTCCCCCGAGAGGAATGATGAGAATAACTATCGGGAATATTCTATGAGAGAAGTCGAACAGCTTGAACGTATTAAGGTACTCCGTGTTCTTGGCATCCCAATATCCGATATTCGGGAATTGCAAAAAGGAAAGCTTACTCTTGATACCGTTATGACACGCCGTCTTAAAACAATTCAAGATGAAGAAAAGAACCTTGAAGCAGTCAGACGGGTATGCGAAAATCTAAAACAAAGCCATCTCCCTTATGACGCGGTATCGGAAACCATCTTAAAGGAAGATGACAGATCATGGAGTGAACTGCTTGCAAAAGTCTTAAAAGAAGATATTACAAAAGAATTCCTGACACCCAAGCAGTTTAATAGGAATCTGGCACTCATGTTATGCTGGGGATATTTTTTATGCGCAGTCGTTTCATTTTTCTTTGGTAACTGGATGCTCTCCTATGCCGGAGATTTTTCCGTCTCTGAAAAAATAGCCGAATTATCAATCTCGATGGAGCATGGCTTTCCATTTGCAGCCTCTTATGAAACTTTGTTCATCTTTCCATTTATTATAACTATCGCCTGTTATATAATAATGTACCTGACCGCAAATATGAAAATACTTTTACTGGTCTTTCATATATCCGCCCTGAACCTAAGTCCGATCATCGCATCCGTCTACATGTTTTTTCGGTATTCGGCAAATGTAGTCTTAAGCGGACTGCACCTGGCAGTTTTCTGGCTCCTGATCATCATATATGTAGCAGCCCTATACCTTTTATCTAATACCTTAAAAAACTTTTTTCAGAAAGTCTCGCATATTATTGCTGCAGCGGTGATTTATACTGCGGTGATGACTTTGCTAATGGGTGCGCTCGGTTGGCCGTGGCTGATAACCCTGATCGGATTTTTTCTCTTTACTATGTTTGTCGGCTTAAACTGGTTCCATGCTTATCAGGATTCACCAGAATGTAACAGATATTACGCTGTAACCGAAAGCTGCCGCATCATGAATCTCTTCGGAACTGCCTTCAACATGAAAGGAATAACTACGCCGCCTTTCGTACAGAGATAAACGAAAACACTGCCGCACTTTTTATTGGTGCGGCAGCACCCTCCTTTACTTCTTTAAGGTGTCCTCGGCCCATTTTTCCTCCGGTCCCCATGTTCCATATAATACCGCTTTTTATCCTCATACATTCTTATCTCCGCCACCTTCACAATGGAGACCGCACTTCCTTCCCCTGACGCTGTTCCGATGGAAACGTGATAACCTGCCTCTTTGATTTTTTCTTTAGCCTCAAATGCCTTCTCAGATACACTGTCTATATCTGTTTCCACAAACGCCACCATCCGTTTTGCTTTTTCTCTCAATCGGAATATTTAAGAAGAGAACAGACTTATCCGGTTTTGCATTATCTGGCTCAATATTGCTAACAAAAGAACCCTTTTTTCCAGCATGTCAAACTTAATCCCATTAACTGGCGCTGATGCCGTTCCGTCCTGTTCGAAAATACAATCATCGGGAAGGACAATGCCAAGGCGCGACACCCCGCCGTTGCATACACTTTTTCATCAGCGGCCTTAATCTTCATCTTTTTTTGTTCCTTTTTGACTGTATTAGAGTCATTGTCCGTAATTTTAATGACCGTTACATTCTTTGTATCAGTTCCTTTCACTTTCCCTATATAAGTCACAACAATCCAGTTTCCTTCCTGGATTCTGCCAACGGGTGCGGTCGCATACCGAAAATTTAATTATCGCCATTTTCATCATTATATGCCTTTTACTGAAAACCCATTTAAAAACTCAAGTGTTTCAAAAATTGTTGCAAATTCAAATGGTGGAGTTTTAATAATATATTCATCAAATTGATTTAACTGTATATTGGAATCCCCAGTAAGTATCATTCTCCATTCATTTTGTTGTTTATATGGAACTATACTCTTCACAAAATAAGGATCCAATATACTTCCTGTTCTTCGATAAACACCCATCTCACAAAAATCTGATAAATCTCTATAATAAATTAATCCCGTTTCCATACCAAATCTATTTTCAACCCCTTCTTTTGAGTTAATAATTTTAGTTCGTAATTCTTTTGATGAAAGCAAAATGACATAATCACCAAATTCCTTTATTGCATCTTTAAATTAAATCTTTCATGTTTCCATTTCTGCTTTATATTGACTAGAATAAAAACCCGCCATTTCGAGTAAAAAACTACTAAACTTCTAACAAATCTGACTATTTCATTGAGCTATTGAGGCTTATCTTTTTCGCTTAACCGTATGTTGCCTGTCAAAATTTCTTCTCACTTATCTCTAGATATATAAAACTCACAAACACTAATGTTTACGGTTTTTTTCAAGCTCCCCGAGTTGGGCTCGAACCAACAACCCCACGGTTAACAGCCGTGTCCTCTACCATTGACACGGTCGCACACCAAAAAACTAATACTAATACTATCTTTCCATCTCATATTTGCTTACTTGTTTAGACATTCGTTTTACAGAATACTCCAAGATACGTTCCTTCCTTGCCATCAACATTGTTCTATAAAACTCTTTTTGCAAATCACTGATAAATGGTGTTTTTTCAATTACATTAAAAATCTCCTTCATATCTATCCGCGATAAAATCCGTAACAATGCTCTATTACACTCCTCATTGTCTAACGCAGAAATAAATTCGTAGTAATTAATTTTCTTTCCATTGTTCTGAATAGCCGATAACGGGATATTAAAAATGCGATGATTAATTTCCTGTTTATCTGCAAGAATCTTCATAATCATTCTTTCATCTGCTTGTGGATACAAACAACTCCCACAATCAAAAACTGGCGCCAGTGTTAATTCATCCGATTGTACATGATACAAAAAACCCCAATTACCATTATGTCTGTCCCAGTTACCAATAAAAGCATCCACAATAAACATATCCCAAAATCGTTCTCTTATTTTCTCCGGCTCCATTGCCGTCTGTTCATCAAATACAGAAAGAATGTCCGCAAGCTCTGTGCCATATCCATTTCGCTCTGAATCAATAATCTGATTTTTTAAAGACGCAAAATCCTGTAGTTCAATCCCAACAGAAGTAAAATCTTTACATGCAACAACAATTTTTTCCACACCCTTTTTTGTCTTATATGTTCCAAGAATCGTTTCCTGCACAGGAACCCCTGCTTTTTCAAATATCTTACATCCCAAATACTCCGAAATGCAACTGTTGCTATAACTCATATCTTGATTTTTCACCGGATGCGGCGGAAATTTAAGCATATACTGTTCCCCGTTATATACAACCGATATTTTGCTTCCATTTGCCCCCGCGTATGATTTATTTCTTTTGGGTAATTCTGTAAAATCTATCATATCCGAACATCATATTCCTTTCTTTTAATTATCATTCAATAAATTCATGTTTTTCTATACGCAGATATTTTTCCCGCAAATACCACGCCTGTTCACTGCTTATCATTCCATTTACTTCTGTTGTGTTGATATCGCTTTGCAGATTACAGAAATCACAGTCCCATTGCAGATACTCTTCCCCTGCGTCTAGTTTCTTCCATGCCTTTTTCATCTGCTCTATAGATTCCTGTAAAAAACATGGCAAGCCACACTCTAAATATCCACGATCAAAAGGCAAGCCGCTTTTCTCATCGTATTCAGCTATTCGCGAAGCCAATTCATCACCCTCTTAATTTTTATTGCTTTCACTTATTTGATTATTCATATATTATAATCTATTCTCCGACTATCTTCAATTGATTAAAAAAAGAAACCCTGCATAAACTCAATACAAGGTTTCATTACATGAAAAGACGAACCTTTACTTTTGCTTCCATATATCCCGTAGATAATTTTTCCTTCTTTTATTTTTCATTGTTGCCATTCCTAAGCAAGCATAATCCTAAACTACAATTTTCCCATATTGCGCAAAAAGCCACTACTAAACGCCTAATGATATGTTTCAATAAATGTAACTCTTTCATTGAGCCATTGAGTATTATCTTTTTCGGTTAACAGTACATTGCTTTCTAGAATTTCTCTCTCCCATTTTAGGTATAACAAAAGCCTGCAAACATTGATGTTTACAAGCTTTTCCAAACTCCCCGAGTTGGGCTCGAACCAACAACCCCACGGTTAACAGCCGTGTGCT
>CAMNTQ010000030.1 GCA_946558695.1 uncultured Lachnospiraceae bacterium | reverse complement strand
AGATTTAATTTTAGTAACAATGAAACTAACAGTAAACATTTTAAAGGAGAGTGATTTATTATGAAATCAAAAAAGCGGATTTTAAGTATTATATTCGTTTTTGTTATGGCATTTGCAATGGCGGCGACAGCATGCGGCAAAAAAGAAGAAACGGCGGAAAAAGAAGAAACGAAGCAGGAAGAGACATCAGATACCGATGAGGCAGGGGTAGATGATAAAAATGATGCGGAGGCGGCAGATAATGAAGATGAGTCTTCTGATAAAGTTATGAAAACAGGCGAAGATACTTTAACAGAAGAAGATATTCAGAGTTTAAAAGATAGCATCAGAGATACTGTTATTTCTGAATATCTTGAACCCAATAATATTTCAGTTGAAGACTTTGCTTGGCCGAATGAAGATGGAGATTGGGGATATCTGAGGCAACTTTACAGAGAATATGATCTTGCACTTGCATTGGGTTACGATAAAGATGAATTCGATATCTCAGAAGTCGATTCATCACCATCTTCAAATCCTGAAGTTATTAAAGCTGTTTTTAATGGGATTATTAACTGGATTAAAAATCAAGGAGACTTCGATTTGGGATATATGAAAAATGTTTTTTCAGCGGTGTATCCATGTAAAGAAGTAATTCCAACAATCGACCTTGCAGCAAAATAGGTTTCCCCGCATTCTTGTTTGTGGAATAGGCAGATGGCAACATCTGCTTTTTCTCCCATTTCCGTACCGCATATACCTGCAATTTCCTCTGGCGCTATGATTCGGCAGAGGATTTTTCTTAATTCAAATTCTACTTATTTGCAATTCGTTATCAAAATCAAGGGTAAGGCCTTCTTTCAATTTACATTTTTTCAAATCCTGATCGGGAATACTTTTTATTTTCCCGCTTGTAACCAGTTGTAGATATTCCTTTTCTGACAGAAGTAATTTATTTCTCACAATAGAAGACACCTTAACAGAAAGAGAAATGGCTATCCATTGCATATTTTTCTACAAGCCCGTTATCGTTTTTATAAAATCCATCTAATAGTTCCGGCTTTAATGCCTGTGGAGAAATACGGGAACAAACAGCGGCGTTCCATGTGGTATTGCAATCAGAACACTTGTAAATCAGCCAAATATCTGCGCTGGGAGTTTACCCGGAATTGCCGGAACAAGTAAACAGATTTTTTCTTCCACATTTCTTGCAATATTTTCGTACAGGCAATAAGAAAGACTTTGTACTTCCCATATAATTTTTTTCACTCCGTAATTCCTCCCGATTCATAAATCTAAAAACTAAAAGACGGATTGTCACAACATTTTTTCATAAAAATACCTCCTAGTTTCTTGCAAATAAGTTGTATCATCATACGATACGGAACCAAACCTAATACTCTTTTTATAAATAAACATAAGAAATGGACTGATGTATTTTGAAATAACACCAGCCCGTTTCCGTCAATTATATTCTTTTTTTAACTGCCCGATAATTCTCTGAATACTTTTGAAAATGAGGAACATTTTATAACCGTAGATAATTCTCGTTGGGACCGGAAAATGACCATTGATATTCAGAAATATTGGCTGTTATGCCCGCCAAACAGAACGAAGTAATCCCGCTATTTGCCGCAGATCATGCATAGATTAACATAACCATTATTTCTTTAAAATCAATGCTATAAAGGTAAGGTCCTCATCCCCGGTATTCTTTATCCCGTGGCTGCCGCCTTCTTTACAGAAGAAGGAATCTCCATGCTCAGCCGGCATCTGTGTACCATTGTCATTGTAAATTCCTGTTCCGCTCAGGATATAGTAGCCTTCTTCATCTCCCTGATGCATGTGATAGCCGATCTCACAGCCTGCAGGCACTGTAACCTTTGCATACATTTTACAGTGTTCGCCGCGCGCTTCATCGGATATCAACATCTCTTTCATAATATAGCCCTCGCCGCCATATGCGTGTTCTGCTTTGATAATCTCTCTTTCTCCATCTTTCGTCATAACCAACGCCTCCTTATATTTATACCTTTGTCCCTGATTATAACTTAAGCCTCTGAACCAATCAATACTTTCTTAAATCTTTGCAATATCAATCAACATCAGCTTCCGGATATTCGTATTCTCCAGACTTGTGATCAGCGCCTCGGCCGTATCTATCGCTGTCAGTACATTCACCCCCGTCTCAATCGCGTTCCTTCGGATAACAAACCCGTCTTTGGATCGCTCCGCGCCATGGGGCGGCGTATCAATCACAAGATCTATCTTATGTCCAAGGATCAGATCCATAAGGTTCGGAGACTCCTGCTCGATCTTATTCACCGCATTCGCCTTCACGCCTGCGGCTTTCATAGCATCCGCCGTTCCCCTTGTGGCAAAGATGCGATAGCCGATCTTTTCAAATCTCCTGCCGATCTCCACAGCCTTCTCCTTGTCCTCCTCACGAACAGTTATGATCATGTTCTTATGTTTTGGAAGCTTAATTCCCGCCCCTAAAAACGCCTTATAAAGCGCCTCGTCGAAAGTTCTCGCAATTCCAAGGCACTCCCCCGTAGATTTCATCTCCGGCCCAAGACTGATATCCGCGCCGCGGATTTTCTCAAAGGAAAATACCGGCATCTTGACCGCAAAATAATCAGCCTCCGGCTGCAGACCCGGCATATACCCTAATTCCTTTATCTTTCCGCCGATGATCACCTTCGTCGCAAGAGGTACGATCGGTATCCCCGTCACCTTGCTGATATAGGGAACCGTACGGCTGGAGCGCGGATTTACTTCGATAACATACACCTCTTCCCCGCACACGATAAACTGGATGTTGATGAGACCGATCACATGAAGCGACTGCGCCAACTTTTTCGTATACTCCTCAATCGTGCGCTTCGTCTTTTCCGAAATACTCTGCGCCGGATACACGGAGATACTGTCGCCGGAATGGATTCCCGCCCGCTCAATATGCTCCATAATGCCTGGAATCAGGATATCCTCGCCGTCGCATACAGCGTCAACCTCAATCTCCTTGCCCTGAAGATACTTATCTACCAAAATCGGGTGATCCTGCGCGACCCGATTGATGATTCCGATAAATTCATCAACATCATGATCATTGATGGCAATCTGCATTCCCTGTCCGCCAAGCACGTAAGAGGGACGTACAAGCACCGGATAGCCAAGCTCGTTTGCAACCTTCTTCGCCTCTTCCGCTGTAAATACAGTGCCGCCCGTTGGTCTTGGAATCCCGCATTTTTCCAAAATTCCATCAAACAGTTCCCGATCCTCCGCAGCGTCCACATTTTCCGCGGAAGTCCCAAGGATCGGCACGCCCATCTTCATAAGAGACTCTGTAAGCTTAATCGCCGTCTGCCCTCCGAACTGCACAACCGCTCCGTCCGGCTTTTCCAGATCTACGATACTTCTTACATCCTCCGGCGTCAGCGGTTCAAAATACAGCTTGTCCGCAATATCAAAATCCGTGCTGACCGTCTCCGGATTGTTATTTACAATGATCGTCTCGTACCCTTCCTTTGAAAATGCCCATGTACAATGTACGCTGCAAAAGTCAAACTCTATTCCCTGTCCGATGCGGATCGGTCCGGAGCCAAGCACGAGCACCTTTTTCCTGTCGTTTGTCTTTTCCACCTCATTCTCACTGCCATACACTGAATAGTAGTAAGGCGTCTCCGCCGCAAATTCCGCCGCACAAGTATCTACCATCTTATATGCCGCCGTAATACCGTTCTCATAGCGCATCCTGCAAATCTCGGATTCCTCTTTTCCGGCAAGATCAGCAATTACTTTATCCGGGAACTCCAGTCTTTTAGCCTCTCTAAGAAGCCCGGCGGTCAGCGGTTCACTCTTAAGCCGCATTTCCATCTCTACAAGAACCGCGATTTTATCAATAAACCATTTGTCAATCCCGGAAATGTCATAAATCTCATCATAGCTGATGCCCTGACGAAGCGCCTCCGCGATCTTCCATATCCGTCTGTCGTCCACAACCGCCAGTTCTTCTAACAAATCCTCTCCTGACAAATAAGAATAATCATAAGACATGAGGCCGTCCACATGCTGCTCCAACGATCGGATGGCCTTCATAAGCGCACCCTCAAAATTGTCACAAATACTCATAACCTCTCCGGTCGCCTTCATCTGCGTCGTCAGGGTACGCTTCGCACTGATAAATTTGTCAAACGGAAGTCTTGGAATCTTTACAACACAATAATCCAGCATTGGCTCAAAGCTGGCGTACGTCTTTTTTGTCACCGCATTCTGAATCTCATCCAGCGTATAGCCAAGGGCAATCTTCGCCGCCACCTTTGCGATCGGATATCCGGTCGCTTTCGAAGCCAGCGCGGAAGAACGGCTGACTCTGGGGTTTACCTCGATCACGCAATATTCAAAAGTCTTCGGATGCAGGGCATACTGCACATTGCATCCTCCGGTGATATTGAGCTCGCTGATAATATTAATAGCGGAAGTCCGAAGCATCTGGTATTCCTTATCTCCGAGCGTCTGTGACGGCGCCACTACGATACTGTCTCCCGTGTGAACGCCTACCGGATCAATATTCTCCATATTACATACCGTGATACAGTTGCCGGCGCTATCCCGCATCACTTCATACTCAATCTCTTTCCATCCCGCGATGCAGCGCTCTACAAGCACCTGCCCCACGCGGGAAAGCCTGAGACCATTCTCCAGAATCTCCGCAAGCTGCCCCCGGTTGTCCGCGATACCGCCTCCGCTTCCGCCAAGCGTATAGGCAGGGCGCAGAACGACCGGATAGCCGATCTTTTCCGCAAACCTTACGCCTTCCTCTACGCTCTCTACCACAAGAGAGGCAGCGCAAGGTTCCCCGATTTTCTCCATCGTCGTCTTAAACTCCAGACGATCCTCCGCCTTCTTAATGGTCTCAGACGTCGTTCCGATCAGACGCACATTATTCCTTCGCAAAAATCCGTTCTCCTCAAGCTCCATGGCCAGATTCAGCGCCGCCTGTCCGCCAAGCGTAGGAAGCACGCTGTCAGGTTTCTCTTTTAAAATTAACTGCTCCACCACCTCCACGGTCAAAGGCTCGATATATACCCGGTCCGCAATGTCCTTGTCTGTCATGATCGTCGCCGGGTTGGAGTTTAAAAGGACTACCTCAAGTCCTTCCTCCTTGAGAGAGCGGCAGGCTTGAGTTCCCGCATAATCAAATTCCGCCGCCTGTCCGATCACAATAGGGCCGGAGCCAATCACTAACACTTTTCTAATCTTACTGTTTCTCGGCATTATCTTGCTCCTTTCATCATATCCATAAATCTGTCAAACAGGTAGCCGGAATCCTGAGGTCCCGGACATGCCTCCGGATGAAACTGCACCGTAAAAATATTCTTTCCCACATAGGAAAATCCCTCGTTCGTCCCGTCATTTACATTGACAAATGCCTCTTTCGCCACCGCACCGTCAAGGGTTAATGCATCCACCGCATATCCATGATTCTGGGAGGAGATATAGACTCTGTTATTACTTAAATCTTTAACCGGATGGTTCCCGCCCCGGTGTCCGTATTTTAACTTATACGTCTTTGCGCCATTGGCAAGCGCCATAAGCTGATGTCCAAGACAGATCGCAAAGATCGGAATATCCGTCTCATAAAGCTTTCTGACCTCATCAATGATCGCACCGCAGGTCTTCGGATCCCCAGGCCCATTGGACAGCATGATTCCGTCCGGCTTAGAAGAGATGACGTCCGATGCAGGAGTGAAGGCCGGATACACCGTAACCTCGCATCCTCTCTTGTTTAAAGATTTTGCAATATTATTCTTCGCACCGTAATCCATAAGCGCAACCTTCGGGCCGTCTCCTCTCAATACATAAGATTCCCTGCAGGTCGCTTTTGAAACCACATCCCCCACCCGGTATCCTCTAAGCAAAGGAAGTATCTCTTTCAGATCATAATTCTCATTGACCGTGATCATGCCGTTCATCGTTCCTTTTTCGCGCAGGATTTTTGTGAGCGCTCTCGTATCGATTCCGGCGATCCCCGGAATATCCTGCTCCTTTAAAAAGTCCTGAATTGTCCCTTCACACCGAAAATTACTGGGAAGCCTTGAGAGCTCCCGCACGATATAACCGTCCGGCCATGCCCTTTTAGACTCCATGTCAGGCGTGATCCCATAATTTCCGATCAGAGGATAGGTCATCACAACCGCCTGTCCTGCATAGGACGGATCCGTAAGTACTTCAAGATACCCCGTCATCGAAGTATTAAAGACAATCTCACTGATTACCTCCTTCTTTGAACCGATATTAATTCCCTCAAAGACCGTTCCGTCTTCCAAAATAAGAAATGCTTTCATAATCCACCTGTTTCCTTCCATAAAAAAGGCAGTATGTGCATGCACAACCGCCCTGTTGTAAACTCCATTGTCTCCGCCAGACATGTCCTTTCAAATTGTAAAGATTATACTACATCTCCCTTTGTTTTTCAACTATGAATTTACTCATACTGCCAGTAAATAACGATTTTATTAAGCTCCGGATCATCCATGTACGTATACTTTATCTGTTTCAGATTATATTGTTTTGCAAGATTCTGTGCCGCCTCATCAATCAAATTCCCAAAAATATCATTATGCGCCTCATCATAGTTTTCCGAATCCGCAAATTTAAATACGGAAGGATTCTGTTTCCGTGAAATCGTAAGATTCATCTCCTCCAACGCTCTCTTACTGTCGTATTTGTCATAATACAAGCCATTCACAACATAATAATTGAAGTCCATCTTCGTGCACTCCGGAAGCTTAAGATCCGCATCCGGCTTATGGGTATGAAGAAGCTCCCTGTCGCTGCAGCACAAATAATCGTAGCTTACATAGTCGTTCGCTATCGCTTCCGCAGAACTTAAGAACACCGGATCTCCCCATGTTGTATCAACATAATAATAATCGCCCTCGCATATGACCAGATTCCACGCATGACTCTCACCGCTTTTGACCACTCCGGTCACATAAGTACAAAAAACTCCGAGCCGTTCCAACAAATACTGGGTTGCCTTAGAATATCCTGCGCATACCGAACGTTTGTGGGCAAACACACTGTAAATATTCTGGTTATCCTCTGCCGAAGCATCGTATTCAACTGTGTTCACGATGTATTCAAACACATAGAGAATCTTATCGTAGTCTGAAGCGTCGTCCGCTATCTGCGCCAGACATTTTGACGCCTCCTGTTCAATCTGCGCCTGACGCTCCTCCTTTTGCTCTGACGTACAAGTATATACCGGCTCTAAAACTGTATATTCCTCCTGCCCCTCATAATGTGTCGTCTTTGCCGTACCATCGCACCAGAATACATCCGGACTATCCATTAAAACACGCTCAAAGATTTCATTCGTCCGTCTCGCATCCGAAGAATGTATGTAAATTTCCGTAGAAAGCTCCTGTATCCCCTGCAGGATTTCTTTATATACGATTTTTTCCTTTTCCTCAAGCTGATCGTAATAATATTTTTGTTCAACATTCTCTTCTTTGATACTGACTTCTTGATAGGGAATCTTGGGAGCCAGATATTTGGCTGCTTTTTTCGTAATCATCCCTCTGTACATGACTACTCCAGCCAGAGCTTCTATTAAGATCACAAAAAACAACACCCAAAATATCGTCCAAAGGCATCCGTGCTTCTTTTTCTTTTTTCGCTTTACCTGTCCCATATTCGCTTCCTTTCGACAAAATATTCCCCTTTATTATACGGATATACTGCTGAAATAGCAATCCTAAAAACCTTTATCCTTATGTTTACGCACATCTTCTTCCTTTTAGAATATTCTGATACTGATATAGTCTTTTTCGAGGTTTGTTTTATGCCTACACCTAATTCTTCCACTACAGACACTCCGGATAAGGGGCAGCTTCAAGTTAATCTGACATCTGAAATCTCCTCTCTTCCGATTGAAGACGCAACAGTCAGCATTTCCTACACCGGTGTACCTGACAGCCAGCTCGAACAGCTTACGACAGATTCCTCCGGGCAGACGGAAACCATCGACCTTGAAGCGCCGCCTCTGGAATACAGCCTGAACCCTGAAAACGAAATTCAGCCGTATGCAGAATATACCATAGACGTAACCGCCCCCGGCTACGAACCCGTCAGCATTGCCGGTGCAGAGATTCTGCCCACGATCAAGGCTCTTCAAAATATACAGATGCGCCCGATCACAACCGACGAATCGACGGAGGAAGTATTTGTCATCCCTGCACATACATTATACGGAACATATCCTGCAAAAATACCAGAAGACGAGATAAAGCCTGTCACAGAGACGGGTGAAATCGTATTGAGCCGGGTTGTCGTGCCGGAATATATCGTCGTTCACGACGGAAGCCCCAGAGATTCCACTGCCAAAGATTACTATGTAAAATATAAAGACTACATTAAAAATGTAGCCTCCAGTGAAATCTATGCAACATGGCCCGCCAATACGATACGTGCAAATGTACTGGCAATCATGTCCTTTACCTTGAACAGGGTTTATACGGAGTGGTCACTTCGTATAGTCTGATTCAGGACTGCCGGAACATCATAATAAATTGTTTGTCATCTCTGCACGTACATTATACGGGACATTTCCTACTTCCCATAATTGTATCGAGGAAATCTTCACTTGTAATAATTCCATCATATCCCATCTCCGAAGCCAACAGGGACACTTGCGTCCTCTTTAATGATGCTTTTTCCATGACAGCATCATTCGTAATTATTTTAGATGTCTCGTCGTCCATAAGAATATGTTTTTTTGCCATACATACGGTTCTGTCAAAATTTTCTGCAACAAAATCCATATCGTGCGTAATCGTAATCACAAGTTTTCCTTCCGATGCCAATCTATCGATAATCTTTGACAAAAGCTGGATACCTCGTCTGTCCTGACAGGCCGTTGGCTCATCCAATATAAATATGTCCGGATCTGCGGCTATTGCTGCGGCTATGGTAACTAATTTTCGATGTGCATAAGAGAGATTATATGGATTCTCATTGATGTATGTCTTAAGTCCGGTCATTTTCACCGCCTTTTTTACCCTCTTCCGAATATCATCCTCATTCACTTTAAAATACTTTGGCGTATAAATAATTTCACTAAACACATCCTGACGGAAAATCTGGTCGTCTGGATTCTGAAACACATAAGCAACATTCCTTGCTATTGCTGCGGTTGTTTTTCCCTTTGTAGAAACTCCATCTATCAATATTTCGCCTTTCGTCGGCTTAAGAAGACCATTTATCAACTTCGCAGTCGTTGACTTGCCTGCTCCGTTTTCGCCGACAAAAGCGATTTTTTCTCCCCCCTCTGCAAAAAAATTTATATTTTCAACAGCGAGATAACCGCCGGGATATGTAAAACTTACATCTCTCATCTCAAGATTCTCCATGACTGCCACCTCCGTCTTTCACACATTTTCCATATTTTGCAAATATTTTCACCGCTCCGTCCATTGTTATCGGAACTTTTTCAATCATCAGCCCCTTTTCTCTAGCCTGAAATCCGAGTCTTGCAACTTGCGGCATCTCAAGATTCTTTTTATAGAGAATTTCGTTTGCCAAGACATCTTCTGCTGTTCCATCCAACAATACGGTCCCTTCATTCAGATAGATGATGTGGTCTGCATATTCAGCCACTAACTCCATCTTGTGTTCCACTAAAACAATCGTTTTTTTCTGTCGGTTCAACAATTTAATGATTTCAAATACTTCCTCCGTGCCCTTAGGATCAAGCTGGGATGTCGGTTCATCTATTACCATGATCTCTGGATTCTGTACAATAATGGATGCCAGAGCGACTCTCTGCCGATAACCGCCAGACAGCTCCAATGGATGCTTGTACATAAAGCTTTCAATTTTAAGCATTTCTATAATATCCATTACTCTGGTAATAATTTCTTCACGTCCAACGCCTATATTTTCCAATCCAAATGCTATTTCTTCAAAAACCGTTTCTTTTATTCCGCTGTTCTGTGTAAAGGGATTCTGAAAAACAAATCCTATTCTTTTTGCTTTCTCGTCTGCACTGATTTCCTTACTGCTTTTCCCAAATATCTCCAGTGTTCCTTCTATCTCACCGCCATGGAACGACGGGATAAGTCCGCGTATAATGTTACCGATGGTTGTCTTTCCACATCCATTTGAGCCGGCAATTGCACACAATTCACCTTCCTGAATAGAAAAGGATACATTTTTCAAACAGTATTCCTCTGTTGTCGGATATCGGTATGATAGATTATTCATTCTAATAACTTCCATATGCAAGCCTCCCTATAATATGAATCCGGCGACAACAATACCACCTGTAATAAGTGCCAGAACTATCATAGCTATAATGTCCGCTGCAGTCGTCTTATATACACGCAGCGCTGTCCTCGTACCTTGACAGTTGAAGCATCTCGCTTCTAGTGCAATTGCTTTTTCTTCCGCACTTACCATCGAACTAAGCAGCAAAGTTATCAGCATTGGCAAGACAGCTTTTGCTCTGACGATCAAATTTCCATCTGTTTCAATTCCCCGCGAACGCTGTGCGTCAAGAATCTGTTCCATCCTCCCGGATAATTCTGTAATGGACTGAAATGTTGCAACAACGACATAAACTATATCAGAGGACAATCCAATATTGCCTAACATGACCATAAGATCCTGGATCGGCGTCGTTTCCGTAAAAAACAACAGACCTCCCGCAACACTGAGAATGATTGAAGACATCCTGCATCCTCGGTAAAAGCCTTCCTCATATATTGATACCTTTCCCATCGAGAAGAGTACTTCTGACTCATTGCTTTGAAAAAATGAATTCATTAAAATAAGCATCAACCCAAAAAATATGAATAGTCTGAAATATGACTTCAAAAAATCACGAGAAACATGCGCAGCCAATGACAATATTATGTATACCGCACTGATGATCGCAATATATATCAGACTGCCAAATAAAATCGACAAAACAGCAGTACACACCACCAACATCAATTTTGTGAATGGGCAAAAGTTTTCTATGACACCGCCTTGCCTTTTTAATTTTTCTTCTACACTCTGTCTATCCATTCTATTTTCTCCCCAATTTATACAGATCGCTTACTGCAGTTCCTCTTCGTCATCGTCATCAAAATCTATCTGCAGTTTTTTCCTTTTCATATATAATTCCCCTAACTGAAATTTGCTTAAATATCTGTCAGACATTCCTTTCACAATGACATAGCAGATAAAACATGCAAGCAACTTATCTAAAAACTCCGTGCAGAAAGATGATATCAGTGTTGCCGGAAGCAATCCGAATCCTGCTGCACGGAGTACCGCAATAATCACCGCCTGACCTGTTTCTGTGATCCCGCCGAATACCAGCGCAATAATCGGTGATGCCAAAGCCACTCCCAATAAGGCTATGATAATTCCGCTGACCACAAGCTTTGGTATCTTAACCATCATTTTCTTCTTACTCAAAACTCCTGCCGCAAGCCCATAAATTCCGGTTACAGGAATATAGGCAAGCATGATCGGAGAAAAAATTCCAGACACGACACCTGTTAACGCTCCTGTTAAAAGTCCGATTGCAGGACCACATAACATTCCTGCAAGAATCGTTCCTATACTATCTGCATAAAGTGGGATTTTCAAGGCAGATGCCAGATTCCCGCCAACAACATTTACTGCCAGACAGACAGGTATCAATGATATTACTATAATGGAATTGGATTTCTTTTCTTTCACAGTAACCTCCTCCAGTGACATTTCACCCGTTCGGAATAAAATCGTTCATTTATTGTCCAATCATAAACAGTTTTCTGTCTATCTCATGACAACAGGTATATCCTCCCATATCCTTTACGCTATTCAATACTTTCAGTATTTTTTTATACATCTTAAGCTTTCCTTTAGGAGTATAGACATATTTTATTCCCTCTATAAATCTTCTGTTTTCCCGATAAACCAACTGTCCAAAGTTAATTTCTCTTGGTAATTTTTCAATATTATATTTTTCTGCAAATTCTACAAGTATCTTATTAAGGCCGTACACTTCTCTTGATCCAAGGATTACCATCCGGTCAGGCGCCAGTATGTACCATACGATTGCCCATCCCGAAGTATAATAATCCAATGACTCGATATTACCCGCCAAAATATGTTCCCTGTTCCTTTGTATGAACTCTACAAGAGTTCCGTTTTCCAGAATTTCCTTCACTACAGTTTCATTTCCTTTTTGCGGACCGCGTCTGAAGTCGTAAAATGCCCCAACCCAGTCCATACATAATCTGATTGCCTCAAAGACCAGCTGACTGTTGCCTTCGTCAATACCCCTGTTAAGCGCTGCTCCACAGCATTCCAGAAATTCGTTGCATTCGGCATCTGTTTCCCCGGAATATAGTTTGGGATTCATCCAATCCACGTAACTTTCTGGATTCACTTCATACTTCCACTGATATTCATCTGTGACTCCCTCCAGATATTCATGAAGATATTCCGCAAATGCCTGTACAATCTGCTTGCTGGACATAGGTTTCTTGCGTAAGATACAGGCTTCCTGTTCTTCCGGTACCTTCTGACTCTCAGCAGCCCATACATCTTCCTGCACAGATGCTTTCCCTTTTACAAAAGAAAGACCGCCTTCTGGTGCAACGCTGTATCTTGCAAGCATTAAATAACCTGCATGTTCGAAAAAATGCGAAACACTTTTTTCCGTTTCAGCCTCATATCTTTCTGCAACTTTAATAAGTTCTTCATCAATCGTTATTATTATTTCTTTTTTCATCCTTATATTCCTCAGTGCATTTTGTTAATAAGTATATTTATAGTCACCATTATAGCAACCATGAATTATTACTGTCAACTATTGCACTATATATCTATAGGGAATAGCTCCCGACGACTATTCCCTGTAGTCCCAGGATACCAAAGTTATATTTTAAGCCTCTTTATCAGCAAATCCCGGAGTAAGAATTCTGACAATAATAAATAATGCCGCTGCAATAATAACTGTACCGATGATGATACATGGCGTGTATCCATACATTGTGTAGAGAATCGGCGATACTCCTGTTCCTACAGTACTGCCGATTGCCAATGCACCGAAACTTGATCCGATTACAGTTCCCCGAATCTCTGCTCTTACATCTGTACAAAGCGAAATACACGCTTCTGTTGCAAATTCAACAAATGCAAAGTAAAAGAAAAGACCGATACTTCCGACGATAAGTGAGCTCTGATTTGTGAATGCTGCCAGGATACCGCTGCAAATAGTAACGATAGCCCCCCATTTCATAGCCCTCGCTTTTCCCAGCCTGTCTGTAAGCGTCAGACATAGAAGCGAGCCTGCGAATACTGCAAAACCGAATGCTGCTGAAATAAATCCGATTTCTGATAAACTCTGACTAAAATTATCTTCAAGCCAGCCGCCGTACATCGTCTGACAGAACCAATTACCACCCATAAGAAGCGAGCCGGTAAGAAGCGCCGCCAATGCATTTCTATCCTTGATTACAAGCGAAAGCCTATAAAAATAGGATCCACTCTCTGCATGTTCCTCCTGCATTGCCTGTGTAACGGACGCATCGATACCGAATCTCTCTTCGCCCTCTTTTGGAAGTACAAAGCCAAGAATTCCTGCAAAAACCGCTGCAATAACTGCCATTAAAAGGAATGGAACCGCCCATCCGAAATTCTCCATAAGTATGCCTGCTACCGGTGATCCAATCATAAATCCAAGAGCATATGCGGCTTCGAGAACTGCCGTCATACGTCCGCGGCCTTCATATGGAATCATCTCACTCAAGTATGAATACATTGCCGAGTCAAAGGTTAATGTCGCAGCATATGAAACCGGTAATGCTACGGTAAAGCATAAAAGGCCTGGAAATAAATAAATTACTGTATAACTTGCTGCAAATACTAATAACGCAATCAGCAATGCATTTTTCTTGCCGAAAAGATCGATAATGCTTCCCCAGACAGGGCCCAGAAAGCCCATCGCTGATCTGATAGAAAGCGCAAGCCCGATAACGACTATGGTTGTGTCCAGATTTCTTGCGATTTCAGGAAGAAACGGACTAACCATGTGATACCCTGTAAAAATAGCAATCCGCAATAAACCAAATAATATAACGAGCATAATAACTACACCTGTAAATACTCTCTTTTTCTGTCCCATTTTATTATCTCCTCTAACTAATCATATCTTTATGAATCTGCGTATTAATCCGGAATCTGAGGTGCTGTAGGTGCTGTAATAATTATCGGAAGTCTTGTTTCCGGGAACAGGCTGAAGTTTTTCATAATGATTTCTTCTGCCTGCTCTAGTGTTTGTGTATCTTTAATAGCATTTATAATTGGATTTACTTCTCTTAAAACATCCGGGTCGAAGAAAAACGTAAATGCCGCTGCAGGCGTCATTTCTACTGACCAGAGACGTTTGCAGTAAAATGTCCCAAAATGTCCCTGTGCTGCTTCATATGGCCATTTTTCCACTTCTTCGCCTGGAATCCATTTCAAAATTTCCCCATATGTATTGACATCTTCCTGCGTAAGACCATTCCCGCCGATAAATGCGCCTTTCTGCATTGCGATTCCAATATTTCTTACAACGTGCTCCATAGGCATCTCAGCATCACCGCCGATTGCATTTACACCGTATACACCCGGAATGTCTAATTCGGACGCACAGAGGATAGAGATAGCATCAATCAGCGGAGACTGTACCTGTGTTTCTGTTCCCGTGAAAAATGCATCTGCCCCGATATCCACTGTAACGAATAAATCCGCTCCATATTCTGTTATCAGATCTTTAAATCCCTGCATAACCCCAGGAACTCCTTTGCGGAGACTGATTGTTGCAATCACTGTATCTTCAAGAACATTTTTCATTAAAGATTCATGCAGGTATTCTCCCTTTCCATGCCCGCCAACAACCTTTGTTTCTTTGCTGATGACCGCAACATTTTCACTCAGCCTTTCGGATGGCTGAAGCCAGTCAAGATCAATAACTTCACCGCCAAGCGCCATCTCGCCGTTGAATTCCCACCATTTGCATCCAATGTCCGCCAAAATAAATTTTTCTACTCCAAGTTTTTTAAGAAGATTCATGACCGGTATTGTGTTCATAATGTCTCCTCCTCCGCCGCATCCTGCCAAAAGCGCGACTTTTGACCGTTTCCCCAGATCAATCATTGATGGGCGTGGCCCTGTCCAGTTATTCATATCTTTTCCTCCTTATATTTCATTGCATGCTGCAATTATGTTTATTTTAAGCTCTGCTTATAAATCCTGACCAAAGTTTCTTCTGTTACTTCTCTCGGATTTACATTGACTCCGTCATCCATCATAGCATCTGATGCAAGTCCTTTAAGCTCCTCTTCTGTAAGCCTTCCCAGATCAAGCTTCTCTTCTAATCCGATAGCTGCAAATAATCCTTTTATCTTTCTGATCAGGACATCCGCCGCCTGTATATGCTCAGGAACCGTCTCTCCGATATAGTCCAACACTTTTCTGTATTTTTCACTGCACACATCACGATTGTAATCCACCGTCGCTGTCTGAAGCATTCCGCACCCCAAACCATGCGCTATATTGTGATAAACTGTAAGCGGGCAGCTTGCCGCATGAGGAATCACACAGCCGCATTTACTTTGGGCGATCCCTGCAAGCAATGATGCATATGCCATCTCATTCCGGGCTTCTTCATCACTTTCATTTACACATTTGGGCAGACTCTTAAATACAAGTCTTAACGCTTCTAATGCCATAAGCTCTGCCACTGCGTCATTAAGGACTGACGAATAAGCTTCCAGTGCATGTGACAAAACATCCAGTCCTGTATGGATTGTTGTTGTTTTTGAAACGCTGTAAGTCATCTCCGGATCAATCACTGCATATGCAGGCGCAAGCATCGGACTGAACATAATATCTTTGATTTTGTTTGTATCAACGATTACGATACACTCTGAAACTTCCGAACCCGATCCCGAAGTTGTCGGAACAGCGATCAATGGGACCGAAGGATTTACAGGTTCCTTGATATCTTCTCCTCTTCCTGCAAGATAATCGTGGATACTTCCCTCATTAGCCGCCAGCATTGCCGCTCCCTTCGCTACGTCCATAGCGCTTCCGCCTCCTACTGCAATCACAAGATCACATGCTTCATTCTTACAAAGCTCCCCACATTTATCTACTGTTGCAACTCTGGGATCCGGTTCTACTTCTGTGAATACAACCGCTGCTACCCCGACTTCTCCAACCGCTTCCAGAATATCATCGATCATTCCTAGTTTATAAACTGTTGGACCGCAAACAACCAATACTTTCCCTGCACCCCTGTCTCTGATTAAATTCTTTATTTCATGGCGTTTTCCATTGCCAAACTCAATTGTTGTTTTTAAATAATGTGTAAACGATGTAATCATATTTTCATCTCCTTTGCTTAATATTGATTTACCCATTCCTCATAATGTTCATGATAGTCGTGCCCCGGTTCATATATCTCTCCAACCGCACTCATTACCTGCGCAGCCTCTCGGATATTTTTGAATATTCCTGTGCCGGCAAACGCTCCCATCGCGATGCCCAGTCCTGTGATTTCCCTTTCCTTTTGTGTAATAACCGGTCTCTCACAGATATCCGCCAGTATACTGTTATAGAAACCCGAAGTGCTCTGTCCGCCGCACACATATAACGGCCTCCCGCATTCTGCCTTTACCGCTTCGAGATTTGCTCGGACAGCATAGCAGTTCGCCTCATATACTGCTCTATAAAAATGACCTGATTTATATTTATCTAATATCCATGGTGTCGGAAATACAAATCCGGAGTATGATGTCGCTGATCTGCGTCCCGCAATCTCATGTCCCAAAAAGCATCTCATCCCGTCACATCCAGGTCTTACTGTGAGCGCCTCCTCCGTCATTTTTTCATATTCCGCATGGAAATTTTCTTTCACCCACCGAAGTGCCAGCCCTGTGATCCCTGCATTGCCTTCATGCAGCCACAAACCGGACAATCCATGACAGTTTGTAAATACGCCTTTGTTAATATCACATCTGTCAAGCACACGCATTACCGGTGTTGTCGTACCCGCAACAGCTGCGATCATCTTGTCCTCCAGAACATTCATTCCAACCAGACCTGCCTGAGAATCTGCAGCCCCGCAAATGACAGGTGTCCCTTCTCTCAACCCGGTCTCTATTGCCGCTTCTTTTGATACAACTCCTGCCTGTTTGCCAAAAGCGGATATTTCAGGGAAGATATCTGATCGGATTCCCAGCATTTTTGCAAGCTCGTCAGACCATTTCTTTTCTCTGATATCGAACATCTGCGACGAAGATGCAATAGATGGTTCACTCACCCTGTTTCCACACAACAAATAGCATATCCAATCGCTGATCATCAAAACCGTGTCCAGTTTTTCATATACGCGCTCATTAAAATGCTTATACCAAAGAAGTCTGGATGCCCCAAACATTCCCGAGACAGGAAGTCCTGTTATTTGTTTTATGAGCGTTTCTTTCTCCAGAAGACTCTCTACAACAGTTACCCCTCTCAGATCAACACTCGGTGCAGCATAGATCTCTTTTCCCGAACTATCCAGCCAAACCATTCCTTCTCTTTGAGAAGTTGCGCTTACCGCTGCAATATCATCTGCAGATACCCCCGCTTGTTCCATTACTTTATGACAGAGTGAAAACAAAATTTTTCTAAACCGCTCTGCATCAAACAGCATAGCTTCTTTCTCATCCGCAGTTTTGTCATTAAAATATCCCCACTCCTGATAGGCGTAAAATACAAGTTTTCCTGTTACATCAAACAGATTGCATCTCCCCGCCCCTGTTCCTGCGTCAAAAACTATTGCATATTTTCCCATTTTTCTCTCCCGAATCTACACAACTCTGTTATGAATCTCCTTTTCTTCCACAAATGCCTGTATCGCCTCAAAACTTTTCTTTGAATGCTTTTCAATCGCATTGTATGTAGAACCCCCGATATGAGGGAGAAGTTCAATATTCTCAATTTCCAGATAAGGGCTTCCGATTCTGATCGGTTCTTCCCCATACACATCAAAAGCGGCTCCTGCTATTTTCTTTTCACGAAGAATCTCCAACACATCTTTTTCGTTTGTCGTTGCCGCCCTCGCTGAATTAATAAAATAAGCTGTACTCTTCATATGGCTGAGAATATTTTTATCCAGCATCCCCCTTGTGCTCAGCGTAACCGGAAGATGATTCGAAATATAATCGCTTTTCGACACCAATTCTTTAAGGTCTTCCACTTTTTCTGCAGTATACTCTCCCATAACTTCCGCTGAAACATATGGATCATATGCAAGGATTTTCATGCCGAACACCGAAAGACGTTTCGCCGTTTCCTTCGCAACATTTCCAAAACCGACAAACCCAATAACTTTTCCATCCAGCTCCGTTCCAAATGATTGAAAATAATAATCATCCTTCCATCTTCCGTCACGAATCATTTTTTCGCCTTCATAGAATTTTCTGGAAATACTAATCATCATACCTACAACCATCTCGGCAACTCCTACTGCATTTCTTCCGGGTGTGTTTACAACGATAACATTATTTTCTTTTGCGGCATCAAGATCAATATTAGAAGTGCTTGCTCTGCATACAATTAACATTTTCAAATTCGGACAGTTTTCAAAAACCTCTTTTTGAACAATATCTTCTTCTGTCACAAATATTTCTGTCTTTTTTTCATTTAACTGCTTTGCTAATTCATCTCCTTCGCGGGCAATACCTGTCTCAAACCAATTTTCATAGCATACTTCATGTTCTCTGTTCAATTTATCCAGATAAGTATGCTGAAACGGAGCTGTAATCCAGATTCTCATTGCAAATCACCTCTCTTATGGTATTAAAATTGTTTTAATCGATGCTCCATTCGCATTCTTAGTCATCATCGCATCGTCAATCTCACTTAAGCTAAAAATATCTGTTGCCATAACCTTTGCATTGATTTTTCCTTTTTTCAGGCAATCAATCGTATAAGGGAAGGCATTTGGGCTAAGATGCCCGCCAATCACCCTAAGTTCTTTAAACTCACTGATCTGATTTAAATCAAGCTCCGCTTTATTTTTAAATACGCTGTAGATGAAAAGCATTCCCTGTTTTCTCAAACATTCCATTCCCGTTCTTACAGAAATGGGATTACCTGTTGCTTCCATATAAATATCGCAGCCCACACCGCCCGTTAATTGCATAATTCTCTCTGGAACATCGTCTTTCGCAGGATTCAGCACTTCTGCCGCACCCAGTTCTTTTGCAATTTTGCAGAGTACCTCATTTGTATCAACACCGATAATTTTTGCAGGATTTCTTAATAGCGCAAACTGAAGCATTCCCATTCCAATTGCTCCAAGTCCGGAAATGACAACCGTATCTTCCATTCCCATTCCTGTCTGATTCACTGCATAAGCCGAACAGGAAAGCGGTTCGCAAAGCGAAGCCTCTGCCGCCGGAATATCTTTTGAAATTTTATGAATCAATGCTTTTTCCGGAAGAATCATATATTCAGCAAATCCCCCTTCAAGAAAGCCATTTTCATCTTCGCACAAATGATAAAGCCCTTTCTTGCAGTAATAACATTTGCCACAAGGCATGATACATTCTGCAGTAACTCTGTCCCCTGTTCTAAACCCTCTTTCTTCCGCTCCAGATCCGATTTCTTCAATGATTCCTACAAATTCATGACCTGGCGTTCTTGGGGATTCAATACCTCCCCATGGATCCCCGCCCAT
Organism: uncultured Lachnospiraceae bacterium; assembly: GCA_946558695.1. Taxonomy (GTDB): domain Bacteria; phylum Bacillota; class Clostridia; order Lachnospirales; family Lachnospiraceae; genus MD308. Next base: position 19,855 of record CAMNTQ010000030.1, on the reverse strand, counting down.
ATACACTGCTCTGTCAGAAGCGCAAATGCCTGCCGCTTCGATTTTAATGAGAATCTCACCTTTCCCTGCCTTTGGAGTATCTATCTCACAATATCTATAATCTCCTGCGCCATATGCAACTATCGCTTTCATAAATCTTTCCTCCTACAAATAATCGTGATATTGTTCTTTTTTAATAATCTGCATTCCAAGCATCTTACCCGCTTCAATCAGTATCGCTTCTCCCTTTCCTCCTGCCATTGCATAATGATGCGGAAGTGCATTTTTTGTAAATGTTTCAAGAAAATCAGGAACATTTACAGCCTCTCCGTCCATACTCAGGTCTGTGAACCACGCTCTTACACCGTCATGTCCTCTGTCCCGCTGTCTTCCTATATTCGCACTCATCGCAAAAAGTCTATCTCCATTATCTGCGATACGGAAAATACTTGCCGGCTGTGACTTAAATACAAGATCCCCTACTATTCCCGGATCACTTGGTCCGCCCGGCGCACTGGGATATTCTTTAATCTTCATACCTCTCTCATCCGCATAGCTTGGCAGACCGATTCCGCAATGCCACCAGACAACTCCGTTAAATTCCAAATCCACCTGTACCATATCCATAAGTGCTGCTCTGTTCCGGGTTGCCGCTGACAGCATGATGATACTGATCAGTCCCGGCAAATCTCCTTCGCATGCAATCGGGTATCCATGATCACATAAATAACCATATGCCATACACGGGAAAATATCTAATCTTTCCTGAAAGCGTGTCCAACATGCAATTGCCATTCCTGCATAATCGTTTTTTTCAAACTGTTTTTTCACAGCAGCTATTAGTTTGCATGATTTCGTAAACCGTTCTGTATCGGCATCAAAGCAGCTCGCATCGTTCTTAATTTCTGTTTCCAGCTCTTTTACTTCTTCATCTTCCATATCCAGAACTGAATCGATAAGTTCATCAATATCTACTTCCTCAATGGCCACTTCAAATCGGCTTTCCAACTTTTCTTTATCATACTGCAGATTAACAAACCCCTCTGCAACGCCTCCGGCAATTGCGATCTTTTTACCTTTGATTGCCCGAATGCTTCGGATCGCTCCTAAAGTTGTAAGGAATCTGTTCCGGAACATCTCATCTTCTGCATTTCCGTACAGCCATTTCACAGCCGGAATTTCATATCCCGCATTTGCTACACTTGTAAAAAGATTGAGACCTGTCATAGAATTGAATAATAAAACGCCCTCTTTCTGCGGTTCCGGCACTGCCCAGCAGCAGACAGGAATACCTAATTTTGTATACTCGTTGATACATTCTCCAAACCATGTGAATCCTTTTACCATAACGACAACCAGATCACACTCTTTAAAAGCTTTTGCGATTTCTGCCGCCTCGCGAGGTTCAAAAAATTCCTCTTCACTTGCCACAACTTCACAGCCATTCTTTCCAGCCAGCTCTATAAATCCCGAAACATTTTTCGTATCTGATTTATACATATCGCATGTGGAAGCCAATCCTATCTTAATCATTTTCTTTCTCCTCCAGCTTTTCTTTATTCTTTCTCTATCATTTACAAATCTGCGATTCTTATAAGTGCATCGAAGCCCTCCATTTCACCAAGCTCTTTATCAAAAAAAGCTGTTTCGCCGCCCATCGCCTTGCATATACAGGCAATCATTGCAGCATCTTCTGTAACAAGTGCCGCCTCTAATGCCCATTTCATATCAGGACCGCAAGCAAGCAGCCCGTGCCCTTTTAATCCAATTGCATAATCAGCGCCAAGCGTATCTACTGCTGCTTTTGCAAGCCCTTGTGAACCTGCTCCCTCAAGCGGCGCCACTTTTATCGCCCCATTCGTCACATACTGACTAACTGTAACTGTTGGAATATATGGTTCATTTTTTAAAGACCATGCAATTACAAAGGGTGTATGACAATGAATAACCGCATTGATATCCGGCCTGTTTCGATAAACACCCGTATGCATTCCCGTTTCAATAGACGGTTTAAGGGTACCTTCCATAACATTTCCATCAATATCAACAACAATAATATCTTCCGGCTTCATAAGCCCATAAGCTGCTCCGCTTGGTTTAATCGCCACAAGATCTGTCTCTGGATCTCTCAAACTGATATTTCCTCCTGAGAGTTGTGTGAATCCCCTTTCAAATAAATACTTTCCAACTTCCACTATAATTTCTTTCTGTCTTTCCAGCATATAAAACAACAACCTTTCTTCATGATTCTTTACCTTTTGTTTCTTTGTGATTCACATTCTATCATTTATGTATAAATATTTCTATTGATATTTTAAACAAATATTATTGATATTTTTTGTGTACTATCAATAATATTTCAATTATTTATTTAATAATATATATATTAATATTCCCCTATTAGTTGCCAAAAACCATTGGCAATATCCGAATCAGATGATAGTTCATAAAATATTGGCTGCTTTCTCACAAATACATATGAATGTGACAAGCAATCTCCAAATAATAATAAATGGAGTCTGTATAACAGAGGATACCCCATGAAACAGCAGGATTTCAAACATTTGGTGCAGGAGCGGAATGATATGAAAATCATACTGGAATTTCCCAAAAAACCGAAAAATGAAGAAAATATAATAAGAGAAGTGAAAAATCTTCTTACCAGCATTCTTCAGGAAAATTTAACATCAATTTTTTAGTTTCAAACATGCATCTAAAAATATTTCCGCTGCCTGCTTGAAGCAGCAATTTGAAAATAATAGCAAAAAGGAGGAGGAGTATATGAATACAGGCGGAAATTTACTTCCAGAAGAAATTCATAAAAAACGTGCCAGAATGTTGTTACGTGTAAGTTCAGACCAACAATTAGAGTCTGACGGAGATTTAACTGTACAAAGACAACTTATTATAGAGTATGTAAAATCTCATTCAGAATGGATTTTAGATGGCAAGGAATACTTTGAAGGCAGCAATAGCGGCTACAAAAATCCGGTTGCAGACAGGGAAATTTTACAGGAGGCATATCATGATGCCGAAAACCGCGAATATGATATATTAGTTGTATACAAAGATGACCGAATCGGGCGAAGAATGTGGGAAATAGGCGGTTATATCATGTCTTTAAAAAATCTCGGCGTAGATGTATATACAGTAAAAGACGGCTGCATTTCTCCGAGAAATGATGATATTATGGGACAGATGATGTTAGCTTTGCGATATGGAAATGCACAGAAAAGCAGCGCCGATACAGGAATGAGAGTAAAAGACACCGCCAGAAAATTAGTTCAGTCAGGAAAATTTATGGGCGGCAAAGCTCCCTATGGATACGTGCTGGAGCACTCCGGTGAAATCAGCAAACATGGACGGGCTTTGAAGCATTTAGTCATATCTCCTGAACAGTCAGAAGTTGTTAAATACATCTATGAATTGTCATTAAACAAAGAATATGGCTCGGCTAAAATTGCAAAAACATTGAATACAGACAAACAATATAAAAACCTTGCGCCGAACGACGTTTGGAAAAGCGGAACCATCACCAGTATCCTCACCAATCCGATCTATGCAGGCTATACCGCCTACAACCGCAGAGAAAGCTTAAACGGAAGACACCGCAATTTAGACAGCAGTGAATGGATTCTTTCAGATAAACCCAATCCTAGCCTTATAATCATTGATGAAGATACATGGAAAAGAGTGCAGAAAAAACGTGAGCTAAGAAGCAATAAGTACACGAAATCTTTGAAAAATCAAGATATAACCGTACTGAAACGAAACGACGGTATGCTATCTCTCGTAGATATCTTACACTGCGGTTACTGTGGCTGTAAGATGGTAAACGGCAGTAAGTACAATTACTGGACGATCAAAGGAACCGGTGAACAAAGAACAAGCAAGACAGCCATATACAAATGCCAAAATGCTTACCATGGAATACCTCACGATAAGACAAAGCAATATAGAGCGGATGTGATTGAACCGATCGTATATGAGATATTGGAAGAGTATGGCAGCAAGTTAATGGAAAATGCGAACATTTCCCTTCAGATTGCCGCAAATAACAGTGCAAAATTAAAGAAGCAGAAACAGGATTTAGCGGCGGCAAAAAAACACCTTGAAAAAATCAAAAATAATATCAGAGTCATGGAAGATCATATCCCCGACGCTATGTCCAGAGAATATCCTCTTACATTAAGGGATTTAGTCCGCATCATTGATACACAAAAAGAGAAGGAAAAAAAGCAAATGGAAATCATAAAGGAAAAAGAAACTATACTGCTGAACACTGCTGTTGCCGCAAAACATCGGGAGAATATCCAACATCAGATACCGACCTGGAGGGAAATGTTTCTTCATGCAGATACAGCTACGAAACGCGTGCTGGTAAATAAACTGATTGAACGTATTGATATCACCAAAGAAAGGCTGGTTGTCCGTTTTAAAATCAGCTTAGACGGGTTTCTGCCCCAGTCCCGAATCAGTAATAACGAAGTGGTACCGGAATAAAGGTTATGATTTCACCATCACTTCCTCCACAGCCTTCGACCACAAATGGATTCCCGAGCGCAACATCTATAATACTGTCTCTGTGATCGTAGATGAGCTTTTTGCCAACTATCTGTCACGCCCCAATGTACGGCAGCCGATTCTTACGCAGTACTGCGACGGCAGACAGGTACAGTGTCCGAACTGGATGACGCAATGGGGCTCCAAATCTTTAGGAGACCAGGGCTACACTCCGATTCAGATACTCCGCTATTACTATGGCGATAACATGTACATCAATACCGCCGAGGCCATCTCCGGTATCCCCGCCTCATGGCCGGGCTATAATCTGACCCGGGGCTCCACCGGCGATAAGGTGCGGCAGATGCAGGAACAGCTCGCCGTCATTTCAGGCTCTTATCCTGCAATCCCGAAGATTACTGCCGATGGAATCTATGGACCTGCCACAGCGGCGGCCGTAAAAAAATTTCAATCTGTCTTTGGTCTTCCTCAGACCGGAATCGTGGATTATCCCACATGGTATAAAATATCGGAAATCTATGTAGGAGTCTCAAGAATCGCGGAGCTGACTTAACCGCCCACTGGACAGCCAAAACCGCCGCCCTCTTTTATACTGTAACAGAAAACCCCTGAACATGGTCTTTTCAAAGACTTGACAGGGGTTTGTATTATTGTAAACATCCATTCATTTAAAATACTAATTCCTGCTGCTCTACTACTTCAATCTGGGACACTACCATCGTCTCCGGGTCATCTCCCCGCAAGTGATCTGCCCGCAGATACTGCATGCCGCCCCGCAGGTTTGCCGCAATCAGATTCAGCACATAGATATTGTCAAACCGGTTGTAGATGGATTCTCCGCTGAGCCCGGTAAGACAGATCATCTGCGTATTCGTTTTTTTCGCCACGTCCATCAGAGGCTTTAAGAGATGAGCCGCGTTTGTCTGTGCAAAGGGATTATCCATAATCAGAACTTTGCCCTCGTTCCGGTCTGCGAAAATATCCGTATCGTCTTTTCTCATATAGTATAAGAGACTTGACAGTATAACAAATGCCGACAGAAATCCTTCCCCTCCGGAATTTCGCGCCACCTCCGCCCAAGTGATCGGATATTCTCTCTGTTCCTCTATCTTATAGAGCCGTATCTGGACATTTCCGATACCGATCACCGTGTCATACAAGTTCTTCGTCGTGATCTGTATTCCGAAATATTCCTGCGCATTCTCGTTTTTCTCAAACAGCTCCAGTCCTTTCTGTGTCACTTTGTCAATCATATCCTGCAGATGTATGCGGTACAGATTCTCATTCTCCTCCCATTCGGGAAGCAGAATCTTTAACATCTTCACCGGGCGGCTGCGGATCGTGATCGTAGAATTGCTGTCGATCTTGCCCAAATTCTTGTGAACCTCTTCCACATAGTCTTCCAGCAGACCTACGATATTATTCTTTTCCCGCTCTACCAGCGACACATCCACCCGGAGCTTTTCCATCAAGCTGTCATAAGACTGTATCGTCGTGGACAACTGTAAAAGCACCTGCGAAGCCTCGTCCGTAAGCTCCAGCATTGATTCCAGCGGCTTTCTGTAAAAATCCTCCTGAAAATCTTCAAGCCGCACAATCCTATTCAACACATGGGTCAGCTGTTCCTTTTCCTCCTGCCTCTTTTTGATTTTCTGGTTATAGTCCCGGATGAGAATTCCTTTAAAATCACGCAACCCCCGATGATCCATCCCGGCAAAGTCCTGTTCCCACTCTACTTTTGCAATAACCGGAAGATTACTGTATTCTGACAATGCAGTCAGATTTTCATCATAGCTTTTCAAACGTTCTTTTAACTTTTCCCCCTGATTGTGAAGCTCTTTCTTCTCATAGATCAACTTATTCTTCCTTGCCGCAAAATCCAGATTCTGAATCTTCTCTTCCGGCAGAGGTTGTTCCTCGCCGCATTCTTCCCACATCTGCTTTTGACGATCATTCTTTCTCTGGAGCGTCAGCGCAATCTTTTTATCCTCCTCATTCCAAAGCCTTCTCTTCTCTTCCATCTTCTTCTGCCTATCCTCAAGCATACTCTCCTGATGCTGCTCTTCCTTACGGCTGTAGATGACGCCCTTCCACTCCTTAGAGTCAAGCCCGTACTTCTTTTGATGCTGCATAAGCTCCCCTGACAGTTTCTGGCATCTCTTTGCCGCTCTTTGCTCCTGTTCTTCCAATTCTTGGAGTTCCTGCGACATACTGGTTGTAATGGCGGCATACCTGGCCTCCATCTCTTTCATATCCTCAGTCTCTATTCTGTCTATGTCACTTTCCATGGACTCCGCCTCTTCCGGAAGTTCCTTATAACGCTCATATTTTCTTACGTTTCTTTGAAGCTCCTCCTGTTCTCTGAAAAGACCGTCCTTTTCCGCCTCCTTTGTTCTCTGCTCGTCTAAAAGCTTCTGCTCCTGATTTCTTGCAAGCTTCTGTCTGCCTTCCAGCTTCTCTTTCTCGCGGCGGCACTTCTCAAGCTCTTTCCTGCTCTTTTCATAGCTTTCATAATCCCTGCAAAGTTTTGTAAAATCCTCAAGGCGGCGCTTCTGGCGTTCCACCTCTTTCTCCCCGCTGCGTATCTTATGTTCGCGCTTTTCGATTCCCTCTTTGATCTTCAAAAGCTCTCCGGAATTCCTGCGCAGACTGCGTTCCAACTCCTCTATCTCCGCCTCCAGCTCCTTTATCTTCTTTTCACTCTGCTCCCAGAGATTCTTGTTTACTTTCTGATTGCGAAGCTGCTCCTGCCGTTCAAAATATTCCTTGTATTCTGTCCGGCGAATCTGGATCGCCTCCTGTTTTTTCTGAATCTGATGTTCTTTCTCCTGCACAAGAAGACGGAGTTTTTCTTCATCCAACAGATTTTCATTGAAAAATACATAGAAACTGACGCCCGGAAACATCTGCACTCCGCCGCCGGCGGCGTCTCTGTTCTCCTCAAGTCTTTCCCGCAAAACAATCGGAATCGGTGAAGAAGTATAAATCTCCTTCCTGCTGCCAGCCAGCTTTTCTAGTTCCTGCTCCGATAAAATTAAGGCATATGGAAGAAATGGATTATTTTTCACCAGTTCCTGATTTCTCTTTTCTTTATAGCCGTTCTTTTTCAGCCATTCCATCCCATATACCACATGAATTCCAAGTTCTTCAAACCCCGTCTTCAGTTCCTCTGAAAGTTCCAAAACTTTCCCTTGGGTCAGCCGATGATAATCCTTCAGAAGAGTATCTTCTTCTTTCTCAAGATTCCTTCTTACACTGTCAATTTCCAGCAGTTTCCTCTCCGACACACGCAGAATCTCATCCTGTTCAAAAAGAAGATCATCCTCCAGATTCAGATAACGCAGAATCACCCGGCGGCTTTCAAGTTCGCCCTCGTATTCCTCCCTGATCTGCTGCTGCTGAGAAAGTTCGGCCGTCTTGCGGATTTTTCCCGTACGCATATCCTCCAGAGAACGCTCCATACTTTTCTTTTTCTCTCTGTCACTCTCCTGCTGCTTTCTCATGGCAAGACGTGTCCTTACCTTCTCTTCCAGTTCCTTTTCATAGGCCGCCTTCTTAATATCCAGCATTCCCGGATCGTATTCTCCCAGTATATTTCTCGCCAGTCCCTCTTCATAGCGCTGGTTGTACTCGTCTTCCCGCTCATCATAGAACAACGTGTTACTTTTCAGAGTGCCCTCTTTGGATGCATTTTCATAGAGCTTCTGCGACAAATCAGAAAGCTTCACTCTCTCTTTCACGATATCCTCTAAGATTCTGCGGCAATCCTTCTCATTCTGCAGCGACTTCTCCTGATTCTTCTCAGCCAGCATCGCATACCAGCATCGCAAAATATAGCCAAGCTCCTTTCTCTCAGGCTCTAGATCTTCCTCTTTTTTCCTTACTACTTGAAGCCTCTGGCGGACATATGTAAGCTCCTCTTCCTCTTCCTTAAGCGCCTGCTCCTGCTTTGCGCAAAAGAGCAGACGGATGGCTCTGGATATCCGCTTTGCCTCATGCTCTAAGCTCTCCTTCTCACTGTCCAGCATATCCCGGTTACTGATATGGAAACGACATTCTTTATCCAGCCTGTGTATATCGCTTGACAATCTCTCATACTCTACATGACCGATCTGCTCTGAAACCTCTTCCTCTGCTTCCTCTGTCTTTTTAAGTTCTTCCCGTGTCTCTTCATGAAGACGGTTTAACTGCGCGATAAAACAAGCCACCAAATTCTCCTGCTCCTTCTTTTCCTCCTCCGCCCGCTGATACTCCCATGCCTGTTCCTGTATCTTAACCGCTTCTTCCTTAAACTTCTGAATCGTGTCGTACCGTTTAATGCTGGATTTATTCTCTTTATACTGCCCGACATACTTTTCCAGTGTATCCTGAAACTCCTTCATGCGGTTCTTTTCCTTGTTCAGCTTGCTTTCCACCGCATCAAGGAACCATTTTTCCACAAGCCCCTTCTCATCCCTGCAGTCAGCAAACAATTCAGACAGGCCGGACTCCTTGAGGTTTACCTTCTTGATAATGGTTTCCCACTCTTTATAATGTATCTGATACTCCATCAGTTTATCAAAGTACTGTCTGGACTGGGCGGCATTGGTCATGTCATAACAGAAAAATTTTCTGGAACGTTCCTTTTTATATCCTTCAAACATCTGCCGGCAATCTGCAAAATTTTTAAGAGTCATCTCTTTTTTGCTCTTCTTTACAACCGGAAGATTATGAATATCCTGTTCACAGGGCCCGCTGTATTCACTGATGATGTTCACCATCTCCAGATTCTCATTATTTCCCTCCGACGTGTCCTGACTTCTCCTGACCATCATCCCCGTGAGCACATAGCCCGCGTTCTGGTCAAGAGCCCACTCCACCAAAATAAACGATGGTTTATTTGTCGTAAAATAACTCTCAAACGGCCGATCCTTCGCATCCCGATACCTCTTATGCACAAAAGGAGCCGTCATCATCTGCACAAGCACAGATTTACCGCCTCCGTTGCGCAGAGAAACAAGAGTGCTCTCCCCATTCATATGAAAGCATTCATCACTGATACGGATCGCATTATTATTGTAGCCGATATTGATCAGTCTGACTGTCTGTATCTTACTCATTCTCCGCCACCCCCAATACACGCAGCACCCTCTGATAATTATTCTGATTCAGAAGATTCCAGTCCATGAAGCTGTCTAACTTCTTCGTCGTCTTGATCATCTCATCCTGCTCCACATATTCAATCAATCCCTGCTTCTGCAAAAACACAAGAATATGATGCAGAAATCCTTCCTTTGTAGTCTTCGCACGGGAACCCTTCTCGTCTGACTTAAGCGCTTCATATGCTTCATACATGTTAGAAAATGCGATTCCCGCCTGTTCTTCCTGCTCATCGTCAAGGTTCTCTGCCCCTTCCTTAAGGTGTCCTGACACAAGATTCTGAAGTTCCCCTACCCGTATATATTCCCTCGCCTTACTGCTGCTGCCCTGTCCGTCAAAAAATTCCACAAGAAGCGTCAGTATCACAAACTGAGAAAGGTAATAATCCTTATCCGTGGCATTTGATCTGCAAAGCGCTGATTTTAACTGCGACTTTGAAAACCCAAGGAAATTATTCTCCTCCTTCGGAATCAAATAGATGACATTTCCATATCTCTCTATCGTGCTTCCCGCTATCTCCCCCTGAGATTTTACCAGATTCTGAACTTCCTCTTCTTCCGTGTACGCTTTGTAAAGAAGAAGCTCTTCTTCCTCCCGGAGTTCATGGTTCTCAAGGAGATAATAAAAAATCTCCTGACTCGTCTTTATATCGTCCAATTCATAAGCCATAACCCTTTATTCCTTTCGTTCTACCCTTATTAATACATTCGAGCAGCGGATGCTTTTTCTTTCTCCGGCCTCATTCAATATACCGTCAAATACTACCGCGCTCCCGTCCTCTATGCGGGTTACTTCTACCCGCTTTATATCTCCGTTTTCCGGATACTCCTCTACGAGATGGAGAAGCATCTCATTCAACTGAAACTCTCCCGGCCTGTCCTGAATATACTCGCTCCGCTCTTTTTTCAAAACGTCGATATCAATCTCCCGGTTTTTGATCAGTTCCACCATGATTTCCTTAAAGATCTCCACGTTAGGAATAAATTGTTCCTTTTCATCCGCCGCCCGCTCTATGCGCGCCCCAAGCTCCTTAAGAGTCAGCTCTCCTCTGCCTTTCGTCTCACGGAGAAGAAAGCCAAGGCTCCTCTCATACCGCTTAAGCTTCTTTTTTCTTGATTTTTCCTGCTCAAGCTGCCATTCCTCCTCGTCAAAATCCAACGTCTCTCCTGAATCCTCCTCCTGCTTCTTCCTCACAGGCCGCTGAAGCTGGAAAGCTTTGTTGAGATTATAAGTCTTATCTGCCTCCCGGCTGAATAATGGTCTCAGGAAATAATCCAGACTCTTAAGTGTCTCTGGATTCTGAAGCACTTTGTCATATAACTCTGTCCTTAGAGAAAAACGCTTGATAAAAGACATCTGGATCAACTCTTCCAATTCCTTTGTATACAGCGCCTTCAGATCAAAATGACTGCCAAGTATCTTCTGATGTTCATCAATGGTGCGGTTCAGATAAAATTCAATCTCTCTCAAAAAACTTAATTTTTCCTCATCCTTCTCGCTTAACCGCTTAACGTCAATATTCTCCTGTTCCAGTTCCTTCACCCGGCTTTTTACCCGTTCCCTGTAATTCTGAAACTTTTCTTTTGTCTCGTCAATCGTCTGAAGATTCTCTTTGAGAATATCCTCGTAATCCTTCACAGAATAACTTAATGCATTCCGCCTGACCTTCCCCATCGCCTCCTGAATCTTTTGAAGCTGGATTCGCAGCAGATTGAATACATTTTTAATCTCATCCACCGCTTTATCATAACTTTGCTTCTCCAGATGCATCTGGAAAATCATCTCATGGATAGTCAGCTTCATATTATTCTCAATCTCCAACGTAGAGAGCATCAGATTGTACCCGTCATCCGTCAGATAGTATGAAGTCCGCTTGAACTCCCGGTCGATATAGACGATCCGGTTGGCCACATAACTGATATGCATACTCTGATATGCATTCTGAACAAAGTCAAAACCATCAAAATGCATAACCTTTCCTTCATTTGACAACACTACATTGACAATAAAATCACCCAGTTTCCTACAGTCGTCATACGTCATATCCTTTCGGAAATACTGCACATTGATCATGTCGATATAAGCCCCGATATCGTCCATCACACAGTGTTCTTCCTTCAAAGACTGTTCCATAATATAGAGCATCACTGCGAAAATCACGTTCAGCTGCTCATCCAGCTTAAGGAAGCCGTATTGCTTCCATATCGTTTTCTGGGCGCTGTTCTGTATGATCAGCGCATACAGCCCTACATTTTTCATTCTCCTGGGAAAATGTTTCAAAAATTCATACTGCATCTTAATCCCTTTATCCTTTACCAATCATGGGTAAAATCCGAAATATTCAAAATCTCCTGCGGAATATATCTCCCGCTCTCTATCACTGCCGTCATCTCTCCCACGAGCTTTTCAGGAAAATATCGAAAAAATTCTCCGCTGATGTTCCGGTTCTGCCGTTCTTTCGTTTCCGGCAGTCTATGTACCCCATTTTCTTTCGCTTTTTTTATCATTCTCTCATACGCGCTTACAAATGGTAATATCCTCCAATCATTCTGAAATAACCCGGACAGATGTTCATAGATTCCAATCCCTTCATAATCCAGATCCCCGAAATAGTAGATTCCATTCTCCTGACTCGTCATATAAGGTTCCACACAGATGGTAAAATCCCGAAACCGCTTCAGGATTCCCTTTCCCGCGCCATAGATCAGCGTCCCTACGGACATCCCGAATATCTTATCATTTTCCTCTAAAAGATATCTTCTCATACTATAAAAGGTATCCTTGTTCTCTAAGATCAGCATATTCTGGGGCGTCTTTCTTGTGTGGGAATAGTATGCCAAAGGCTCGCTCGTGCCGTAGACATTAAGAAAACTTTCCTCAAGCCCGCAGTGTTTCAGCACACTCTTTCCAAGTTCCTTTGCAAGAAACTTCTCCCTGCTCCAGACTTCAAAGCTCCGTTCATTCACAGACACTTCATATTCCAGCTTTTCCCTATCCTGTATCAGATAATCGCTGAGCCGCAAAACCCATTCTCTCTCCCTCTCATATGTCTGCAGATGCGCCAGATAATAATCTATGGAAATAAGAGAATGAAGACGGTACTTTAATTCCTCCTCATAGGCACTGTAGTCCTTCTTCGGTTCTATCAGCCAGTATTCCCGATACAGAGCCGGCTTCTTTCCATTGGTCCCGGAAGCCTTCAAAGGTTTGATCTTCCCGCTCTCAATCAGTTCCGCAACACACTGATACTGCTGTCTGTATGAAAATTCTGACTTAGACTGAAGCAGCCGTTCTAAAGATATCCGTTTCACAAAAAGTCCCTCTCTTAAAAAGTCTTTCTTTTCTGTCATACCTATTGTAACACTATCCGACATTTTTCTCTATAGAGAAATCGGTAAACTGAAAGAATCAAAAGGGAATATGCAGTCCGGGACAGCAAACCATGCATAGATTCATTCAATTCCGTTAAAGATATCTTTATGAAATCAAACAGAAAGCGAGGTATCTCTTATGAATCAAAAAAACGGAACACAAAAACGTGAAAAAACAAATCAGGAAATCATTGATTCCTACGATTATCTCTCCAATGCCGCCTCCTCACAAGACTGTACCGGGCTGATTCCATCCGCGCCGGAATCCGAAGCAGAGCTTCAGTCTTACGAAGACCTGTATCATTTTCTTCCTCCGAATGGGAAAGCGCAAAATATTGACTCCAAAAAATCCTGATTTCATAATACAAATAAAACGGAGCTGCATTACGCAGCTCCTAAAATGCTAAGATCTTCCTCCACAACCATGCTTATCTTCTTTGCAGCTGTGGCCTTCCCCATGATGGCCATGGTGATCGCAATGGACATCCGGATCATATACCAGCGTCCCTGCAAGCAGCGCCTTTACAGCTTCATCCGCACTGCCGGATACACCGCCGTAAAGGCGGATGCCTTCTTCTGCCAGAGCAGCCTGCGCGCCAGCCCCAATTCCTCCGCAGACCAGCGTATCCACGTTCATCTCAGACAGCAGACCCGCAAGGGCGCCATGGCCGCTTCCATTTGTATCCGCTACCTGTGCCCTGACAACTTTCCCGTCTTCAATCTCATAAACCTTAAACTGCTCTGTATGCCCAAAATGCGGGAATACATTTCCATTTTCATAAGTAACCGCTACCTTCATAATCCTATCTTCCTTTCTTTCCCCGGCAGTTTCAGCCGCAAACTCAGCCCTGTCACATTTTTTTCCGCAGCACTTCCATACCGAGCCGTCACAGAGCGCATAATTTCCGCCGGAAATACACAGCGTCTTTCCGCACACAAGGCAGTCCGCAATCTTTGTTCTGGCCCTGTCATACATTTCCGTAACCGTAGTACGGGAAATCCCCATCTGTCTGGCACACTGCTCATGGATCTTCTTTTCATGATCGATCAGCCGGACCGCCTCGAATTCATCCACCGTCAGAAGAACCTGCTCCTTGCTCTCTGCACCGCAGGGGGCGAAACTGTTATATTTGGGTTCAAAACAAATCCTCCTGCACCGGACTGGCCTTGCCATACACCCACCTCCATTTCCGACATATGACGATAACATCATACCATTGAAAGTCCCGAATTTCAAGATACTATGAAATTCCTTTTTCCTGAGGGCCTGATACAAAACAGTGGTAAGCCCCAGAACAAACAATATGACGCATACCGCCGGATTAACCGCGAAAGAATCGCACAGCAGTGTGACTTCATCACAGAACAAATCATATTTGCCCTGTATAATAAAGAAAAAACAAAAGGAGTTTTACTATGGCAAAAAGGAAAGCGGCTGTCAGCATCCAAGAGTGCGTTGCCTGCGGATGCTGCATAAAAGTCTGCCCGCGAAACGCGATTACTGTTCCCAATGGCATCCACGCGGTCATTGACAGGGAGTTATGTGTCGGATGCGGAAAATGTTTAAAAGAATGCCCTGCAAGCATTATTTCATTGGAGGTGACGGAACATGAAAGAAAAAAAGAAATGGTATGATTATCTTTGGATTGTCTCTCTTACTTATCTGACTCTTGGATTCTTTAATATCCTCTTTGCGTGGCTGGGCCTTTTCTGCTTTTTTATACCCCTTGCCATAGCGGTTGTAAACGGCAATAAGGCTTACTGCAACAAATACTGCGGCAGAGGCCAGCTATTTTCACTGATCGGCGGCAGATTCGGACTGTCGCGGAAAAAAGATATCCCCGGCTGGATGAGATCAAGCTATTTCCGATATGGATTTTTGATATTCTTCTTTGTAATGTTCTTCCTAATGCTTTGGAACACTTGGCTGGTCTTCGCCGGGTCAAAAAATCTCGGCGCTGCGGTAACACTGCTGTGGACATTCAAGCTCCCATGGCATTGGGCTTACCGCGGAACCCTGTTCTCTGACGGTGTCGCCCAGTTTGCGTTTGGATTCTACAGCGTAATGCTTACCTCCACCGTATTGGGTTTCCTTACCATGATTTTATTCAAACCTCGTTCTTGGTGCGTATACTGCCCTATGGGAACTATGACACAGCTTATATGCAAAGCCAAAAAGTAATTATACCCAAAACAAATCAGTGTGCAGAACTTTGCAAAAGCCTGCACACTGAAGTCCCAGATTTCCCAGCCATTCTTCCACCGCGCTGTCCGGTTCCAAATAGGACATAATGGATTTTCCTTTCCTTAAACTTAACATATCGCTGTCTATCTGATGCAATGTGTCCTCAAACTTCTGTACCTTTACTGCAATCTCCTTTTTCTTCTTATAGAGCGCTGCAAAAAGCGTCTCATCCATCTGTCCTTCTGATGCAAAAATTGATTTGATCTCTTCCAGAGAAAAACAATAAGCCTTCAAACGATTGATCAGCAGCATTTTTCCGTAAAATAATAAAGTGATTGTTTCATGTAATTAGAGCTAGCTTTCGCGTCGGCGACTTGATACAATAACAAAAAGACAACACCAAATTTATTTCAGGAGGAATCTATCAAGATGATTGATTTACAAGATAAAAACTACCGTCCTACCATTGAGGAAATAAGCGAATATGTCAGAAATCCCGTTTTTATGCAATTTTGTTCAGAAATCAAGGATACCTATAAATGCAATGAAAAAATAGAATACAGTTCATGCAGTTGGGAAAAGGGCTGGAATATTAAATTTAAAAAAGCCGGAAAAACATTGTGTACCATATATCCCAAAGAATGTTATTTTAAGATCATGATCGTTGTAGGCGCAAAAGAAAAACCACTGGTTGAGGCAATATTGCCGGAATGTACCGCTGAATTACATAATATATATGATCAAACACAGGAAGGGAACGGACAAAGATGGTTAATGATCGGCTTAGAAGATAAAGGGAATCTGTATAACGATGTTATGCATTTCATTCAAATCCGCAGAAATAGTTAATGTCTAGTATGGAGCATTCATGACAGGGAGCATGCCGCTCTGCGAGTTGCGCCAAACTCCACCCACAAAATATACGATGCCCTGTTCGGATTGGAGGAAGGCATCATAACACCAGAATATTCCTTTATTGCATGGAATGGCGAAACCTATCCATTTGAAGCATGGAATGCAGACCAGACCTTACCGTCGGCAATGCATTCCTCTGTGAATTGGTATTTTGAATTCATGGATAAACAGCTTGGAACCGCCGCCATCTCCAACTATATTCAAGAAATTGAATATGGAAACGAGAATATAAGCGGCGATTTCTCTGCCTATTGGATGGAATCATCCTTAAAAATCTCCCCAAAATTCAGTATGACTTGCTCATCAAATTGTTCTTCGCCTGACAGAATGATTTCTACATAATCCTCATACCATGTAACTTCCCAACAGCTGCTATTGATGCTTCCGCCGTCATTGTGAAGCTCAAAATCTGTTTCAGCCACCTCATTTTTGCCTTTCTTAAGGACTAACTGTCCGCTTGCCGAGCCAAAAGGCCAGTCTGGTTCTCCGACAGCTTGAAGTACCAATTCATATTGTCCGTCCGGTGAATTGGATGTGTCAACAGTTACCTTCTTATAATTTGTAACATAGGAAATGGATATTCCCAAAATCAAAACTACCGCGCATAATAAACCTGCAAAACATAGAATGACTTTTAAAAATCTCTTCATAATTGGCGTCACCTCCCTCCCAATGTCAATCGCGGCACATGCCATGTTTCTCTGCAGTTGTCCTCAGACGGTATTATCCGGTTAGACACATACTGCACACTTCCATTCTCTAAAGGACGAACCACAACCTCGTGGGCATATACTTTGGAATCGTCCGCATAAGGGAATACCACATTGGCTGTAAGTGTAATTGTCCCATCACTGTTTTCTGTAAAGCCGACCACCTCTGAATATGGGTATTCCGGATACTCCGCTTCCTCAAATCCCCTTGGTTTATATTCGTAAGCCGAATTCTTAGAATCATAGACTGTTTTGGATTGCAGCGTCTGACTATCAATATTGAAATATTTCATAATAACGCTTTCAAACTCCTCCTTTGGAATCTGATAGACCGCGTCGTCTGCCAGATTGCCGTCTGCGGCATAGGGAACATTCTGACCGTTCACTTTTGAATAGAGAATATCATACAGATCATAGAAATTCAAATCACCGAAATCTTCCTCGCTCCAGTCCACAATGAACATGTTATTCTGTTCAAAACCGATGGAAAGAAGATATTTCCGGCCAAACTCCCTATATGTCTCATCCAGTGGCTGCACGCGCAATGCGGTATGCTCCTCCATCCCGCTTAATGTAAGAACATATAATTCTTCCGAAAACCAGACTCCGGAAAATATCAGGTAACCCTCTTTTGTATAATTCCAATATTGCGCCTGATAGTTTTCTGTTACCTCGTTTTTCATATTTCCGTTTTCATACTCGTAATAGCTTCTGAGCACATCTACATTTCCATCTTTTGTGTGAAGGTCGTATTTTACAAATTCACCCGAATAACCAACTTCAAGAATCGTTATTTCTGCTTCCTTTCGTGCATCCACCTTTTTGCAGAATTCCACTACCTGCTCCGATTCAGACATGTTAATCTGATTTCTACTGTCAACAGCCGGATACCCATTTTCTCCGAGCCGATTAATAATGTTTCGAATCATTTCCAAATCAGCCGCCTTATTTACTTCTGCTGTTTGTTTATAGAGATCCGCATAAATATCCGCGAAAATTTCTGTAATTTCCTCTGCATTCTCCTGAGAATGATCTGTTCTCTCCTGATCTTTAATGATGGTTTCACCAGCCTGTGTTTCCTCCGGGGTTGTATCACTGCACCCCGAAACATTTAACATTAATATAAAGCTAACTGCTATGAACCCATTCTTCCAAAACCATGCTGTCTTTTTCAATAACATATCCGCTTCCTCCTCTGTTTTTATTACACATGTAAGAATTCAAGGCAAAAAAATTACAATGGAATCTATTACATGATGTTGGGGTCAAAAGGTATTTTGCCCCCATGATGCTACGGATTGTTCCGCACTTCGTGTCTACGCTCCTCTTCAGTCGCTGCCAAACGGGCGTCGCTGGCGCCCGGCAGCCCACAATCCTAAAAATATTCAAAATCCGCCCTAATCGTGCTGCTTTTTCATGTTTTTACGGGTCCCAAAGTCATGTTTATTCATGCAGGCATGAATCACATGACCTTTTGACCCTAGCATCGTTACATTTGCATAAATATTACATCAGTAAGATTTAAAAGTCAAGATATCTTTGCATATAATCCCCGACATCTCTCAATGCTTGGCCCGCTTTGATTGATAGCTGGTCAAAAATCCGCGAAAGACCGACATTTAATTTACTTGAATATGCACCGGAAAAAGCCGCAATATCCGGCGCTCCTTTCATACGAGATACAGCCCCGGCATTTTCCGGCAAAAATACTTGGCAAGTCAACAATCGTTTACTATACTGTATGGTAGACGGCCGTTTACAAAAAATAAAAACGCTTATACAGCAAACCGGGAAAGTTATTTGGCTGCAAAAGGAAGCCGTAAAAAAAGAGTTCTAAATTGACAAAAAATTACCAGTAAAGAAATGATACGATGGAGGAATATCATGGAGCAGAAAATTAAAATTAGAAATGAAGAAAAGTCTGATTATGAGACCGTTGAAAGAATCACAAGAGAAGCCTTTTATAATCTCTACATTCCAGGGTGCGTGGAGCATTATTTAGTCCATATCATGCGGAACCACAAAGACTTTATTCCAGAATTAGATTTTGTTTTAGAGTTAAATGGAGACATTATTGGAAATATTATGTACACGAAGGCAAAATTAATAGATGAAAACGGACGTTTGAAAGAGGTTTTAACATTTGGCCCGGTAAGTATTGTACCAACTTGTCAGAGAATGGGATATGGGAAAATGCTTATGGAACATTCTTTTAAAGAAGCCATAAAATTAGGTTACGATACCGTCGTTATATTTGGAAGCCCTGTTAACTATGTTAGCCGCGGTTTCAAAAGCTGTAAAAAATATAATGTATGTATTGAAAACGGAAAATACCCGTCGCCAATGATGGTAAAGGAGTTAATCCCCAATGTTCTTGACGGACATAAATGGATTTATCAGGAAAGTGATATTATGGCTGTTAGTGAAGAGCATGCACTAAATTATGATAATACCCTTGAAAAGTTGGAAAAGAAATACCAGCCAAGCCAAGATGAATTTTACATTATGAGCCACTCTTTTATTGAAGGATAGCAGGCAAATTAGTATTTACGGGGAGGATATTTTTTAAAACGGTATCCTCCCTGATTTTGTCACAGATCTTGCCGCCGCAGATTGAGCAGCATATCCGCTTTAGTTCATTCATTTTAAGTCCTCAATATCAAAACTTTCCGTCTTCAAATCACAATAATATCTTCCCTTTCTTGCAGTAAATTTTAATACATAGTAATCTGGATCGGTTACGCCTTTCTTATAAAACATGGTATCTCCAGTATGCCAGATTTCTTTCTTTGTTTCATCGTCCTGCAAGACTTCCATTGTACCAGTCAGCATAATGCCCTCATATTTGAAGCGTCCCTTGCTATAAAAATAAATACTTGCCTTTGGATTTTTCATGAACTGTTGTGAGCGCATAGCGGATGTGTTCGTTGAAAAATAAAAACAATTTCCCACAAGTTCATCGGCTCTGCGTCTTTGCGTCTGGCTCTTTGATAACTGTCATTTTTAGCTTACTGATATTGATTAAATTTTCT
>CAMNTQ010000029.1 GCA_946558695.1 uncultured Lachnospiraceae bacterium | reverse complement strand
TCGATAAATCCTATGTTCTTCCGTTTATTTATTTTTCTTCATGAAACAACCCTAATCATATTCTTACGGTATGCACTGCTTATATCCGTTCTGCGGACCGCAAAAAGCAAAGAGGTTCGCACAGAACAAAAGCGCCCCTATGACCGAGACCGCCTTTCCCGCCGCCGTTCCCGGCGCATGGTAGACGATCTGAATCTCATGCTCCCCTTCTTTCACCCTGCACCCCAAAAATGCAGAATTGACCTTCTCTGTCTCTGCGCTTTTTCCATCCACAAATATTTTAAAGTTCTGATCAAAAGGAATGGTAGTGATCAAATAGCCCGCTCTTTTCGCGGCGGCACTTCCTGCGATCACATTTCCTTTCGTCCGATCTCTGTCAAGTATCAGTCCCGACTGGTACAGCTCTTTTGCGTCTTTTTCTGCCGGAAGGGTTCCCATAAAACATTCTGCATCCGAAATCCGGTAATGGCCGGCTGAAAAAATCAGTTCTGCCTGCCGTTTACTCCCTTCGACCGGCACTGCATAAGTAAACACTGTATTTTCATTATAATAAAAATGTCCTTCGGCAGTCAGCTTACTGCGTTCTCCCTCAAACCAGACCGTAACATCCCTTGACGGACGCAGATTTTCTACGCAGAACTTCAAAAACAACACTCTTTCCGCCCCATTATTATTCTCGCTTTCAGCAGCAGAGCTTTCCGGGATATTCACACGGACAGTCTGGCTTTTTTCAGAGTCAATCTCTGCCGGCAAAGATACAGGAACCGGAACTGCCTCTCTTTTTTCCGCTCTCTTTTTCTTTGCTGCGCCATCCTCTTTTACGACTGCATAATCAAGCAGCGCCAGTTGATTTTCCGGGAAATGCATCCGTTCATACTCGTTCTTTCCCATCACCTTATCCGTCACATAGGCCACCGGGGAAGCCAGCCTGTTTTCGCGCAGTTTCCCATCCTCCACCACATATTTTACGCCCATAAATCTCTGATAGACCGGGTTTTTCAGAGCCGGCTGCATCAGGAAATTGCGGTATGGCTGTTCCACGCCGAATGCCTTTCTGAATTGCTGATAATCGTAGTTATACAGAGAGGAGTATACCGAGGATACATACTGCCCCATATCCCAGATCCTGTTCAAGTTTGCCGCATTCTCATCCTCTGTTCCAAGCTGCTCCGTCCGGTAAAATCCTTCCTCCCCTTCCACCGCTTCTCTGATCGCTGAGACATCCTCTCCTTCTGTTACTTCCTCATAAAATTTCCTGCTTACATAGTTGTTTTTCTGAATGTTGTACGTGTTTCCAAACAAAGCGAGCAGTATCACCGGCGGTATCAGCAGGAAAAGTACATTTTTCCTCATACAATACAGCGCATAGCTAAGCAGCATTATCACAGCATCCGCCAGCAGCAACTTCCCGTATCTTCCGAGACCGGAGCGGATGAAATGAACCGTCAGGATACAGAAAACAGCTGCATAGGGAAGCATCCCCATAAAAACATTTCTTTTTTTCTCCCGCCGTTCTCCCATGCCGTCCATATGATCTGCATAATAAGCCGTCACATAACACAGAAGGGGCAGAAAAGGAATCATCACCTTATCCCGCACATAAAGTCCGCCGTTGAGCGCCCATGCAAAAAAAGGCACTGTAAGGATGATCACGCATCCCCATGCAAGCACACGCTCCCGCCATCTTTTAAAAAACATCATCGACAGCAGCGCCGTGACTGCAAAAGTCGTAAGTCCTATCCCATAGGGGGAATAGAAAAATCTTCCGGCGGAAAACTCCGGCAAAAAGAGCGACGCCGCACTGACGCCGGTTCCTTTACTGCCTCCCTTCCTTCCCATCAAAGCCGCAGCCGTTGGGATCAGCAGCACGCCGCTCATGCATACTGCAATGAAAAAAGGCATAAGGAACCGAATCCCTTCCCGAAAAAATGCAGCAACGGCCGCTTTCTTTTCCTTTCTGCCCGAAAGCCCGCCATGCTCTGTCCCGCACTCTCCGATATATCGATGCAATCCATACAGGCCAAGCGCCAGCATTCCGCCGATACTGAAATAAAAACTTGTCATGATCATAAGAAATACGCCGGCTGTAAGCAGTCCGCTCTTCCTCTTTTCAAAATGCCGGTCAACTCCCAGAAACCCCATGCACAAAAAGGGCATATAATCCACAAACATAATCTGATTGTAGGACTGGTATACCATCGGACCGGCCAGCAAAAACAGAATCGACGTAAGGAAACTGATTCTCCGCTCAAATCCTCTCCCCGAAAACCACTGGTATAATAACACTCCCGCCGCCGCAAGGCACACGATCTGAGCCGCCATCAAGTAATCTGCCATTTTCACAAACGGAAAGAAGTAAGACAGCAATATAACCGGGCTGTAAAGCCCATAATAAGAAAAGTTGTAGATATTCTGCCCGCCTCCGATATTGGCGGCGAATTCTGGGAACAGATTCCCCGTCTCATAGAACTGTCTTCTGAAATAGTCCGGCAGTACGCTGTGCTGGCTGATCCAGTCCACCTTCGAGCCAAACATCCCGTGCCGCAGACAGAACACCCAACAGATCAACAAAGCACATGCGCATAGCATAAGCTTTGCTTCGATACCGCGGCGCACAGCATAAGCTTTGTCAGGCGCTGTCATTCTGCCGGCACTTTTTTCTCTGTGATTATTTCTTTCTCTATGATAATAAGGAACCGTTATACTCATTCTACTCAATCTTACGTACCTCCTGCTTATGAATTTTCCCGATATTGGCATATTCTAATCTCCACTTCTTAAGAAACGCCAAAATTAATTCTTAAAAATTCTTAAGAACAAACGAATATTTGCCCAATATTTGATAGAATATGATGCCAGGGTCAAAAAGTCATGTGATTCATGCTTGCAGGGATAAACATGACTTTGTGATCCGTAAAAACATGAAAAAGCAGCCCGATTAGGGCGGATTTTGAATGTTTTTAGGATTGTGAAAGCACGAAGTGCAAAACAATCCGCGGCATCATGGGGGCAAAATACCTTTTGACCCCAACATCTAGAATATTCCTTAAAGAGGTGACAAAAGATGACGGAAAAATCACACATTTTAATTGTAGATGACAACCCCGAGATACGGGAGATCATACAGGTGCTGCTTGAAGGCGAGGGGTTTGAAATTGAAGAAGCAGGCGACGGCAAAACAGCGCTTGATCTTGCATGCCGTATAGATTTTGACTTGATTATCCTTGATATTATGATGCCGGGAAAGAACGGTTACCAGACCTGCATCGAAATCCGAAAAAACAGCAATGCTCCGATCTTGTTCTTAAGCGCGCGCACAAAAGACAGCGATAAGACGCTCGGTTTTTCAAGCGGCGGCGATGATTATCTGGCAAAGCCGTTTTCCTACAATGAGCTGATCAGCCGAAGCAAGGCGCTGATCCGAAGATACCAGATCTACAGGGGAAAAAATGATACGCAGACGGCTCAGACAGGGAAAGGTAAGAACGCAGATGCGGACACTCCCGAAATAATCTCCTATCATCATCTGGAGATCAACGAGGAGAAAGAACAGGTTTTTTCAGAAGGAAAGCTGCTTACCCTGACCGCCACGGAATACGCCATGCTGCTTTTGCTCATCAAAAACCGAAAACAGATCTTTTCTGTGCAGCGTCTCTATGAAGCAGTCTGGGACGAACCATATTACTATGGCGCCAATAACACGGTCATGGTGCATATCCGGAACTTAAGGCGCAAGATCGAAAAAGATACAAAGAATCCTGTTCTGATTAAAACCATATGGGGAAGGGGGTATCGGTGTGATTAAAAAAATATTCGGCCAGATATCAAAATGGAAGGTCCGCACACAATTCGCGGTATTGATTCTGTGCGCCATGCTGCTTTCCTTTTGGCTCTTCTTTATGCTCTGGATGAATAAATGGAGAGTTTTAGATTACCTCGGACTTGCAGATTTTTATTTTCATAACGGAGTAGATATCATGCTTACGGATGCTCTCTATGAACAGGCAAAGAATTATGAACTTCCCGAATCCGAAGATGACAAAGAGCGGATTCAGGCCCTTGATCCTCTGTTCGACCTGGCGGACGATTATACGACGATATCATTTTACGGCGCTGATGACGGATTATACCGGGCAAGCCGGCCGGCAAGAATCATGGAGGAAAGCGGAATCTTTTCTGCCCTCTTCTATCTGGGGTACCGCCTGACCGACGGCGAGGGGGAGGACTTCCGTTATTTCCCCCTGGAATTTTCCAACGGAAGGGGGAATGCTTTCGTCCTCACCTACCGGCGCTCGATCGTCGTCTACCCGTTAGCGCTTATATGCCTGATTGTCTCGGTCCTCTTTTTCTTCTTTATCGTCCTGTTTTTTATCAACCGGAAGATCAGATCGATCCTTGCTCTTGAGCGAGAGGTTCTCGTCATGTCCTCCGGCGACTTAAGCCGTCCTGTCCCGGACCTGGGAGGCGACGAGATCGGCATTCTGGCAAAGGAGCTTAACAACATGCGGATGACTCTGAATGATAACATTGAGCGGGAACAGGAGAGCCGTCAGGCCAATCAGGATCTGATTACCGCCCTCTCTCACGACCTGCGCACCCCGCTCACCATACTAAACGGCTATCTCGAAGTTATCAAACTTAAGAAAAATCCAAAACTTTTTGAGGAATATGTGGACAGATGCCTCAAAAAGACAAAAGACATCAAAGAACTGACCGACCGAATGTTTGAATATGCTCTCGTCTCAGAAGAAAATGAGACGCCAGAGATCACATATATATCCGCAGATTTTATCAGGCAATGCCTTCAGGAGAATGCAGATTTTATCAGACTCGCCGGTTTTCAGACAGAGCTTTCCCTTGACCGTTTGCCCGCCGGTTTAAAAAGCGATAAGACTATGATAAAGAGAATACTCAGCAACCTTTTTTCAAATATCTTCAAATACGGGGACAAAAAAGAAACGGTTCTCATATCCTTCTGCATAAAAAAGGATACGTTCACCATTACGATAGAAAATGCTGTCAAACAGGAACATTCTCCCGAAGACAATAATAATATCGGATTGAAAAGCGTCCGTAAGATGATACGTCTTCTGGACGGAGAGATTTTTGTATCGCACACATCAAAAATCTTTACCGTTAGGCTTACATTAGGAAGAGGGGTATAGGATTACCCTTCTTCCTCAAACTCCAGCGTATCCAGCCACTCGTCAAACTGGTCAGCCACCTGCTCGTACTCATCCTCATCCTCGATAAAGATAAGATCGTGCTCGTCCCCTCCGGAAACATCGCGCTCAAACTGATAAAACCAGACCTCTTCCGACAGCTCATCCTGCTCATCCAGCGGAGAAATGGCGATATACTCCCTGCCGTTCATCTCAAACACTGTGATAATACCGCAGTCAACCTCCCCGTCATCTGTCATCAGGGTAACGACATCAACCTCTAATTCCAATTCCTTTTCCATCTTTTTTCCCTTTCGTATATTTGCAAAATAATGAGAAACGTCTCCAATGCTGCACACACAGATTGAAATCAGCCTTTTACGGCTGATTCCATCATAACATATCCCGTATCAAAAACATATAGTAATTTATACGATTATTCAGATATTACTCAAAAGTCCCCTGCTTCTTTATTTTTTCCAGTGTCTCGGAGTCCGTATATACTACATAAGACTCTTCTTGGGCATCTGTCAGTATTGTCGCCGTCAGTTCCATGCTTGCATCGATTGACTCGATTCCTTCAAGCCACAGTTCATCCCCGTAGCATAATCTGTCTTTGACGGAATTGATAAATTCCTCGTCATAGATCGTAAGACTTTCCACAACATCCGAATCCTCCCGGTATCTGGAAGCCTCCAGCTGCGTGATCGAAAGTTCCTTCATGGAGGTTCTTACATCTACCTTCAGCTCATCCCGCAGATATTTGATCGTCTTTTTGAAAGAAGGATAAAGGTAATAAGCTTCCGAGTCTTCCATGGCAAAATTCTGATATGGATTATCCTCTGTCAATGCTTTTGGATCATAACCATGCATAATCAAAATCTGCCCGAAAGGAAGGGTATCCTTAACCGTATCATAGTCCAAAGTAGAGTGATCTTCCAGATAGCACCGGAACAATTCTGCTCTCTGTTCCTTCGTCAGATCCAGCGTCTCCGTATGTGTCGGATAGCTTACCTTTATGTCCGTCACCAGAGACCAGTCCGCCGTATACAGAGAATACGTGTCCTTTTTATATTCCATCGTGTTAAATACCTGTCTCATCAGCTCATCTTTAAGCTCGGCCGAAACCACATACTGGCGTCTTACTTCCTCCCCGCTCTTCAGCCTGTATCTGACATTATAATGCCCGAAACCTCTGTATTCATCGACGCTTCCGTTATTATAAATGTCTGTGTTCTTATCATTCTCCCTGACAACCCGGTCAAGAATCGCAAGTTCTCCTTCCATTGTCTCGCCGCTCACGCCATTTTTCTCCTTGCCCCAGAAGGATGTGTCGGAAGACTTTTCAAGTCCGATTGACTCAAGGTCTTCTACACCCGGAAGATATCTGTCATAGCCGCTTACATCCGCCCAGAAGAATCCGACGATCGCAAAAGATACTGCCATAGCCGCCAGCATCTGGCGCTTATTCGACCACAGTCCCCGGACGTCAAACCGATAGATACACTCTATCACGCCGTGGGAGAAAAATGCTCCTATGATTACGCCTGCGACGATCCACGGCTTAAAAGATGTAAAGGATACGGCATACAGTGCCAGACCTACGTAGATCGCTGCCGGAACGACTAAGAGGAATCGGATCACCGGATTTGCTGCCGGGAACGCCATCGCCTTTCCTGCCATCTCGGAAGGACGCCGCTCAAACAGCAGATCATTGATAACCAGAAGCACGGCCGCCCATACGGCGATAACCGCCAGATGGATCATGTGATCCTTCCATTCCCATGTTCTATACGATGTCAGCAGCATATTGGTAAGAGACGCCGGTGAAAAATAATTTAAATACTCTGCTCCTTCCATTCCGTCACAGTAAGTTGTAAAAAATGTCGCCGCCAGAGACGGATACAGGTAGTAAAGCATGACCGGGAAATATCCGGCAAACACGCCGAAGCCCAGTATTCCGATAAAAGTATTCCCTGTCATAACCATCGCTAACGACATGGTAAGGTATATCACTGCAAATACCGCAATACAGCAGACGATCGACCATGCAGTATTGGTAAGAAACGCCCCGCTGGCATACCCTGCTGCCGCCGCAACGATGCATTTGAACGCCGATACAAAAACAAGAGGCGTTGCAAAAAGCACCAAATCATTCGTCAGCATCAGATACAGCATCTCCCGCCTTTTTATCGGCAGAGAATGATAAAAATCAATCTCCGTCTTCGAGTGAAGATACTTAAAGCTGCTGATCGCAAGCAAGATTGCCGCCCCCGCGGCCACTATGCCCATTCCGAATTCCGGTTCGGAAAGTTTTGTGATCATTTTCAGCTTTGCAGAAGCATTCTCCTCTCCGCTGCATATATTCTGTACATTCATCAGAAATGCAAGGATATACAGGAAGAAAAAGAAATATGTCACCAGTATCATGCCGATTCTATGCTTGATATTTTCCCGCCTTAAATTAGTAAATGAGATTTTTAATGTCATATCCGACCACCTCCGTTTCACTGATAAAGATTTCCTCCAAAGACAATGGCAGGACTTCATGGTAGACCGGATTTAGTCCTTCCATCTTTCCGGCAATGTCCTCTTCATTCTCCCTCACCGTCATAGTGACAAGCCGCCCTTTCTGATTCAGCTGCAGGATGTGGAACAGCTTGTACAGCGAAACCTTTGCATCTTCCGGGAATACGCACTGTACCTTGTGCATATTGCACTTCAGATCCGCAAGCTCCTTCGACAGCAGCACGCCGCCTTTGTGCAAAAGTCCGATATGGTCGCAGATATCCTCCAGCTCACGCAAGTTATGGGATGCGATGATGGGCGTCAGCTCACGCTCGTCAATCTCTTTTGCGAAAATACTCTTAATGCCCTGACGCATCACCGGATCCAGCCCGTCAAAGGTCTCGTCGCAGAACAGGTAAGATACATTCGCGCAAAGACCGATCAGTATCGAAAGCTGCTTTTTCATACCTTTTGAATAAGTCTGTATCTTTCTTGTGCCGTCCAGTCCAAACTTATTCATCATCTCATCAAATCTCGTATAATCGAACTTCGAGTAATATCTACCGTAAAATGTCGCCATATCCTTCGCCGTCGCATTGGGAAAGAAAAACTGGTCGTCCGAAATATAGAAACACCGCTTTTTCACATCCGTATTATCCCACACATTCTGCCCGTCGATCACAATCTCTCCCTGCTGCGGTTTCAGAATCCCCGCCATCATACGAAGAAGGGTGCTCTTCCCTGCGCCGTTCGTTCCAAGCATCCCGAAAATATTCTGTGAACGGATCGTAAGGTCAATGTCTTTCACGGCTTCAATTTTTTCAAAGGATTTACTAACCTGTTTTATCTCTATCATGCCAAAACCTCCTCCGTCACTTTCTCTATGCAGCAAATAAGTTCTTGCTTGCCGATTCCCTGCTTCATGCAGGTACGGGCCTGTTCCTCCAGTCCCGCAAGAAGCTTTTCCCTGTGCTTACGTATGAATTCCTCATCCTTTTTCACGAAATTCCCCCTTCCCTTCACCGTGTAGATGAATCCGTCCTTTTCCAGTTCCGTATAAGCCCGCTGAATCGTATTCGGATTGATCGACAGTTCCACCGCAAGGGTACGGACCGACGGAAGCTTCTCATCCGCTTCCATCACGCCGTTTATAATGAGCGTCTGGAAACGTTCGATAATCTGCTCATAAATTGGACGTTTATCATTGTAATCAATAATAATCATAGCGTCCCCCTTTCAAAACATTAGTGAACTAAGTGTATTAAGTATCTTAGTACACTTATTATATATAGGATAGACACAACTGTCAATAGTATTAATAAAATCATAATAAAAAGTACATGGACTTTTATGTCTCATGCACCTTTTAAACTATCGCCATATCATTTACAGGCAGATCAGCTCCGCAATTTTGTCAAAGCACCATGCCTTATCTCTTTTTTCTATGGAATCCAGTGTAACGATATCCAGAGTTTTGATCTCCTTCCCTTCCAGCATATAAGTAAATTCCCCCACATGCTCTCCCTTTTTCACCGGAGCGGCAACCGATTTTTCCACTTTCTTTTCTGTTGTCACCTCTTCATCCTTCCGAAGAAGGACACGGATCTCATCCTCTTGATCTTCCGCCTTTATTCCGGCATGCACCTTGCAGTTAAAGTCAAAATCATCCTCCGGGTTTACGCCCCCGTTCACCGGAATCTCTTCCTTGGGAACCTCCTGCCGCACATCCCGGTATTCATAATTTTCAAGGGCGTACTCCATAAGCTTTTTCGTATCCTTCCACTTATACCCTTTATTGTTCGGCCAGCCGCAGGCTAAAAGAGCCACGATAAACGTACGCTCATCCCGTTTTAACGCGCCCACATAGCAGTATCCCGCCTTCGCCGTGAATCCGGTCTTCCCCGAGAGAGCCCCTTCCATCATAGTCAGAAACAAATTATGATTGTTGCAGGAGAACCGCCGCTTTCCGTCTATCGAAGCGAACTCATAGCTCTTCGCCCTCGTAACCGAAAGAAACTCCTCTTTTTTCGGCGACTGTGTGATGCAGTATTTCATAATGCGCGCAAGGTCTGCCGCCGTCGTCGAGTGAGCGCCCCCTTCGTCCTCTCTGTCGAGACCATTGGGCGTCACAAAATGGGTATCTGTACATCCAAGCTCCCTTGCCCTCTCATTCATCATCGCTGCAAAGCCCTCTACAGAACCCCCTATCGTCTCTGCGATCACAACCGCACTGTCATTGTGTGACTCAAGCATAAGTGAATGAAGGAGATCTTTCAGATAGTATTCTTCCCCGCTCCTTACGCCCAGCCGCACCTTGGGCTGTCCGGCCGCTTTAGCAGAAACCTTCGCTTTCTGTCCCTCTGTCATATTCTCTAATGCAAGGATACAGGTCATGATCTTCGTGGTGCTCGCCATAGGACGCACCTTGCGCTCATCCTTCCCAAACAAAATACGCCCGCTGTCAGCATCGATAAGCACCGCCGACTGGGCGTAAAGTTCTTTCGGCTCATTGCCTATTTCCTGCGATACTTCCTTTGCAGGCTCCAGAGACTCTTTGTCCTTCTTTCCTGAAAATCTTAAACCGCCTGACACCATGGCAAGTATCTGAACTGCCAGCAAAACCGCCAAAATTATATGTAACTGCAACCGTCTGTTTCTTTTCATGTACCGCACCGCAAATTTTCCATCACTGCAATATATGCAGGAAAAGATACGGCTATGTATGTATCCGCTAAATATCCAGCTTAAGCTGTACTTCTTCCTCTGCTTCCGTCTTCAAAGACTCTACTTGTTCCGGATTCATGATGGGAAGCTCATCCACAGACTGAATACCGAATCTCCTTAAAAATTCCTCCGTCGTTCCGAATAAAAGAGGCCGCCCCGGAGCGTCCATCCGTCCCACCTCGCAGACCAGATCATATTCCACCAGCTTATTTACCGCATGATCCGACTTTACTCCGCGGATCTTCTCAACTTCAAGCTTTGTAACCGGCTGCTTGTAAGCGATGATTGACAGCGTCTCTAAAAGAACGTCCGTAAGGACATATTTTTTCGGCTGCTTCGCGATCCGTATCAGATATTCATACATTTCCTTCTTTGTACACATCTGGAAGGAATTCTCGAGTTCCATGATCCGCACGCCGCGCTCCTCGAGCGCATATTTATCCATCATCCGGTGAATGATCTTTCTCGTCGTATCCTCGTCATGTTCAATAGCCGCCGCGATCTTGCCAAGCTCCACCGAATCACCTACGGCAAACAAAATCGCCTCTATCACGCCTTCCAATTTATTAATCTCCACTGTATCCATACCCTTCTTTCTCTCGGCTGTAAAGCAATGCTGCGCCGGATGTCCGCCTGTCATACATTAGAGCCAATCATGATATCGTCAAAGGGCTGCGTTTGTTCTATGTATATCGCGCCCTCTTTCATAAGCTGCAGAACAGCTAAAAATGTCACTACGATCTGTGTTCTGGAACTCTGCCTTGTAAGAAGCTCTCTGAAGCTGAACTTCTTATGCTCTCTGGCATATTCCGACACATAATCAAGCTTATCCGGAAGCGTAACCTCTTCCTTTTCGAGCCTGCCGAACTTACTTCTGACCGGATCGATCTTATCCGCCTGACGCTTCATAACGTCCCGGAACACATGCCCTAACCTCGCCAGCGTCAGATCTCCTAAAAGCTTGTCCAGATCCACCGGCTCCACGTAGTCAAGCACCTCCTCCGGAATCGTAGGACTCTTGCAGAAGGTCTGTTCTCCGTCAATCTGGCGGTCCTTAAGCTCATAGGACATATATTTGTACATCTTGTATTCCAAAAGCTGCTCCACAAGCTCCTGTCTCGGATCTTCCTCTTCTCCTTCGCCGCCTTCTTCCTTCGGCAGAAGCATCCTGCACTTAATGTCAAGAAGCGTCGCGGCCATTACAAGAAACTCGCTCATAATATTCAGATCCGCTTTTTCCATCGCTTCAATATATTCCATATACTGATTCGTAATCTCCACGATAGGGATATCGTAAATATCTATTTTATTCTTATCGATCAGATGTAAAAGAAGGTCCAGCGGCCCTTCAAATACCGGTAATTTCACAGGAATTCCCATCTATCTTCCTCACTGTCAGCCCCGCCTAGGGAACGCGCCTCTCGCGCCGCCGCGGAGTATAAAGTTATAGCCTGTCTATTATACAGGATTTCTTAGATTTTCTCAACACCTAAAATTTGCCCCTGCTTCCTTCAAGCTCCAGCACCACCACCTCCGCCGGATTAAACAGACGGACACATATGGTATGCACTCCCAACCCTTTGCTGACTACAATATCCTTACTCCCTTCCCGGTAATGGCCGCCGGAATACTTGGGAAACAGCGAAAGCGCCGGAGAGATCGCCCCCACCCCTCCGGGAAAGCGCACGATCCCTCCATGAAGATGCCCTGACAGCACAAGATCCGCTCCCCACGCAAGATATTCTTTCATATATACCGGATTATGAGCCATAAGAATCTCATAATCTTCTTTCTTTGT
Source organism: uncultured Lachnospiraceae bacterium (assembly GCA_946558695.1). Classification (GTDB taxonomy): domain Bacteria; phylum Bacillota; class Clostridia; order Lachnospirales; family Lachnospiraceae; genus MD308. The sequence goes on along the minus strand of CAMNTQ010000029.1, from coordinate 30,346 downwards.
TTTTCCGATCCGTTCTTCCATCGTCCCTTCCGGCATGGGAACCATTTTGAAATGCCTGTAGCACTCCAGCGGGATCTCAAGCCCGGTTATCTTGAGCCTGCATCTGCCGCAAAGCAGCTCCTTAGAATCATTTTCAAGGAAATGTACGCCTGCCCGGCAAAGCGCCTCTTTATATTTTGCATAAGCTTCCCCGTACTCCTCCGGGAATTCCTTCATCCTCTGCTCATGGTTCCCGTTGGCATAGTAGACCGGAAAAAGCCCTGCAAGTTCTGTCACAAACTCAAGGGCCGCCTGATAGGACGCGCCTTTTCTCCCTACCAGCATATCCCCTCCGATCAGAACAAGCGCAGGGTTTATCTTCCTGATCTTTTCAAGGAGCCGTTTGTTCCCCTTTCCGTAAGTCTGGTTATGAAGGTCGCTCAAAAAGATAATCTTCCTGTCCTTCTCGATCCCCTCAAGCTTCTTCGACCGGATCCGATATGTCACCGAACGGAAATAATGGACCTCCCGCCAGATCTCTCCGCATAAGGCAGCCGCCGAAAGAGCGGCCGCTGTCAGTAGCATTTTAAAGTGCATAGTAAGCTTCCTCTCTGCTTTTACGAAATTCCTGATAAAGCTTTTCGATGTTTTCAAATGTGTAATCCGGCATGAACGCAGTATCTGCCAAATCCTCTTCTTTCGCTTCGCCGGTGCAGACCAGCGCCGTCTCCACCCCCGCGTTGATTCCGCAGGCAATGTCTGTATACAGGCGGTCTCCCACAACCAGCACTTCTTCCGGCTTTGCATTCACCTGCTTTGTACACAGGGTTACGATCTTTGCCGAGGGCTTTCCTATATAGAGAGGCGTCCGGCCAACTGCCGCCGTAAGCATGGCGCAGATTCCCCCGCAGTCAGGCACAAAACCGAAAGCCGTAGGACACTTTAGATCCGGGTTCGTTCCGATAAAATCCACCGCAGGACAAAACAATAACTCACAGGCCGTCTCTACCTTCTCATAAGAAAGCGTTCGGTCAAACCCTACTACCACGCAGTCCACATCTTTTTCCGGCTGCTCCGTTACCGCAAGTCCATAACTTCGGACCTCCTCTGTAAAAGAAGGAGTTCCCATTACAAAAATCTTCTTATCCTTATAATGCTCTTTTAGATAACGGCAGGTCGCATAGGATGCAGTCATAAACTGGCTCTCATCTGTCTGAATCCCCCATCTTCTGAACTTCTCCACATAATCCTTCCGGCTCTTTACAGAATTATTGGTAATGTAGAACGCCCTTCCGCCGATGGATTCTATATAATCGGTCAACTCTTTACTTCCCTCATACAAGGTATCATCCACCGCAAGCGTCCCGTCTATATCAAACAAAAAATATCTTTTATCTGAAAGCATATGTCCTCTCCTTACATCACTGCATGACATCCCGGGTTCATGCATATTTTCACTTACATGAATTACAGTATCATAAAAAAGACGCTTTCACAACCTTTTTCCTGACATACAAGACAAACGCCTTCTGCGCCAGAAATTGCGCCGCCAGATATACCGCCGCGATTACCGCCCAGTAAAACCAGATCTCCCTCCCCGGCAGGGTCCCTTTTGCAGTTTCACGCACGATATGAAGCTTTAAATAGGGAACAGAAAAGGCGACCGCCGCAAGCACCGCGACAGACGACATACTCTGTATCTCTGCGCTGATTGCCTGTCTCTCCATGCGGTTTCTGATTCCCATACAATCTAAAAAATCATATTTTCTCCTGTAAGCCGGAATTTCCGCTAAAGTTCTGATCATCAGCGCGAACAGGCCGCTAAAGAACAATATCGCCATAATAAATAATTTACATGAAATTTTGAAGATATCCGCCTTCCGAAGTTCCTTTACCGTCTCGCCGGTGAGATAAAGGCTGCTCTGTTTCGCAATCGTCCATTCCGAATCCTTCACGCCACGATCCCTGACATAGCTTTTAAGCTCCCCGCACGCCTTTTTCCGATGTTTCCCGGGGAAGGAAAATAACTTGAGCACCGTAGATTCCTCCGGATCACAAAGCAGCGCTTCTCTCTCTTTTTCAAAATACTCATCCGAAAACACGATGACATCCTCGCAGTTTGATGCGATTCCATATTCTCCGAACCAATTCTGCGTGTGGACTTTTTTAATCTGATAGTGATACTTTGTATCATGCTGGGGCTGCTTTCCGTCCGGGTCATTCACATACTCATGCCACTCTTCTGTCAGCTTTCCTGTAACCAGCCACTGGTTCAGCTCCTCATACACATCCGAGCTGACATCCTTTTGCGCCGCGCCTTTTTGTTCGCTGACGGCACAGATGATCTCGCGCCCTTTAAGATCAAAGACAAAGCCGGTGAGCTTTTCATAACTGGAAGCAGAGATTCCGATCTGTTCACATTCAAAATAATTTGTCGCCCGGATCATCGGGATACTCTTTACCGTCCCATTATACTTTTCTGCCAGCGCCTTTCCAAATGCATGATCTTCCTCTTTTTCCTGTGCCATCCACAGGGCGTCATAAGGATAGTATCTTTCGTAATCCTCCATCGGGAGCATTTCGGCAATCCCGGCTGCGCAATAACTGAGGGCCAGAAAATGGACTGCCAGAAGCATAAGTAAAACCAAAAGGCTGCTCTGGAACCTGCTGTACAGACTGTTTAATTTCAGCAAATTTCTCAAGTAGAAGCTTTCCCGCCCCCGAAGCTTTTCCAAAAGAAACCCGCCCCCAAAGGCGGCTGTCAGAAAACCGCCTGCAATCCAGCACAGATGCGCGTACACATAGGGCCATCCGATTACTTCCGAACCGAAATACTGAAAAAAGCCAACGACGAACAACCCAACCCCTGCCAGTACCATACCAAGCCAATAAGCTCTCTTCGGTCTTCTCTCCGCCGCATCTTCCCCTGCCGCCAAGCTGCTTAAATCTTTGTTTTCCGACCACATAAGAAGGGCAAAAAGCACTGCTGCCATAACCGCAAAACTTACCGCCCATGTCCTGTGGTAAACCTGTATTGTGATCTTCGCCTCACCCACATACTCCGGAAAAGCCGCGTGCCACAGCCGCAGAATCAGATAAAACAATCCGGTTCCCAAAAGAAGCCCGAAAATCATGGAAAGCAGCCAGCCTGCCATATATTCAAACCCCATCATCCCATACATCACGCGTTTTCTCATACCCGTAATCACGAACAGACTGTAGCTTCGTATCCGCATCCGGATATACTTTGTCATAGAATACGCCATGAGCGCTGCGGAAAAAATGACGATCGCGCTTGCGCACATGACAATATCATACGCAAAGCTCTCCCCTGTGGAACCGCCTTTCATGACTTTCGTAATCACAGAATACATCCCCCAAAACACAAAAAATTCAGCCGCGCCGACGCTGTTCGCCATAAAATATAAGAAATTATGTTTAAAATTACTTTTAAAATCCTTGCATACTATCTTTATCCTCATCATCCGCCCCCGGCATCCGCCTCATCATCACAAATCCGCCATACGGCTGAGTATCTCCTGATAAAACGCTTCCTTCTCTCCTTCTCTTTTCAGCACGTCCAGCACCCTGCCGTCTTTCAGCAGGATAATCCGCGTACAATGACTTGCCATCTGAGGATCGTGCGTAACCATCACGATCGTCTTCTTATATTTCTGATTGATCCTATCAAGCGATTGGATCACGGTCTGTCCGGATTTGGAGTCAAGATTTCCCGTAGGTTCGTCCGCAAGGATCAGATCCGGATTATTGATCAGGGCGCGGCAGATTGCCACGCGCTGCTTTTCCCCGCCGGACAGCTCGTAAGGATTCTTATTTAAAAGCTTTTCAATCCCGAATCTTACCGCGAAGTTCCTCGCCCGTTTTTTCATGATATTTGGCTTTTCTTTTCCAAGGATCATCGGAAGCATAATGTTTTCCTCTACAGACAGGCTGTCCATCAGATAAAAATCCTGAAAGATAAACCCGATCTGCTTTCTCCGAATGTCCGCAAGCTGGTCGCCGTAGAGTCCCTTCGTATCCTTCCCCATAAACTTTACCGTGCCGTCCGTCTGCTTGTCGATCATCCCAAGCACTTTAAGAAGCGTCGTCTTCCCGCAGCCGGATTTCCCCATGATCCCTACAAATTCCCCCCGGTCCACCTTAAAGCTTATGCCCTTTAGCACCTTAATTTCATCCTTTGAATTCTTCATCGCCGATTTCCGGTAATTACGCACAAGTCTTCTCACCTCTAATACTCTCATCTTTCTTCTCCTCTCATCTGAATCACTCGCAGAAAAGCTTTACTTTTCTTATTACATATCTTGCGAATATCCCCTGTATCACACTGTTTACCAGTACATATACAATAATCAGCAATGCCCAGTTTTGCAAAAATCTACCGTCCATCCCCGAAGAAACCGTGTAAAATATTCTCGCCGCCATGTTTCCTCTCTCCGCCTCTTCTACATGATAGATACTCTCCTTATACACAAAAGACAGCATGTATATCCCTGCCATAAAAAGCGCCGCTCCTGTGGAGATCCGGTACAAGAGCCGCACCTCAAATGCGATGCTTTTTTCCTTCTGTCTCTTTTTCATCCCCATGCATCTTAGAAATTCATACCGTTTTTTTAATGCGGGAAGCTCCGTAAGGATCTTAAGTCCCGCCGCGAAAAAAGCGCTGAAAAGCAGCGCCCCTGTAAGGATGAGTTTGCTGCACAAACTAAAGACTGCCCGCATCTTCTGTCCGATTAAAAATTCCTCTGTTCCGTAAAGACTGCTTTCATTCTGTGTGGCGTTCTTATTCGGGACGCCGTGCTTTTCATTGTAGGAAGACAGCTCCTTAAATGCCTGATTCCGCGTTTTCTTCGGAAAGCGAAGCAGGTTCAGCACAGAGGCCTCTTTCGGACTCACACGTGCCTTTTCCCACTGTTCCTGAAAATACGCATCAGAAAATACAATGATATTTTCGTGCCATGTATCTACAGAATACTGACCCATACTGTTCCATGAATACAACTCTTTAATCGAAAACTCTGCCTCTTTCCACTTATGTCTAAGGGGCGGATAGACCTCCTCGTCCATAAATTCCGTACCCGCGAACAAAACACGGTATGCCTCCCAGAAGTCTCTGCCGTCAATCACTGTCTCTTTCTCACAGTCGGAATTTTCGATCTCTACCGCGATTTCCCGTCCCTTAAGACGGCATTTCTTTCCGGTAAGCTTCTCGTAGGAAGATGCCGATACCCCGATATGCTGCGCGCCGGCGGCGGTTGTTACGCGCACCATGGGAAGACTGTTTCGTTCCCCGTTATATGTTTCTTCAAGTTCTCTTATGTACTGGCCGTCCGCCTCTCTGGCAATCCAGATCATATCGTAAGGATAATTCTCCCGGTATTGGTCAAGGGGAAGGAGCGCGGCGATCTGCACCGCCAGATAAGTCAGGGCGAAAAAATGAATCACAAGAAGGACCGCCAAAATAAACAGGTTGTTCTGATAACGGCTGTACAGCTGATTCAGGGAGATTACATGCTTAAAGTAGAACCTCTCTTTTTTCCGCAGGCAATTTAAAACCAGAGATGTGCCGAACGCTACAATAAGAAAAAGCCCGAATGCCCACACAAGATGGGAGCAGATATAAGAAAAATCCGACCCCTGATAGAGCGCCTCCCCCAAACTTAAGACTGCCGCCCCGGCAGCCACCATGCCAATCCATTTTAAGCTTTCGGGGCGCTTTTCATTTCTTACATCCTGATTCATCAGCACGCTTATATCTCTCCCGTCCATCCACACAAGAAGAACGATAAAAACCGCCGCCATCATCAAAAGGCTCACTCCCGCCGTATCCCGGTAGACAAGAAGTCCTGCCTTCCTTATCCTGAAAAAGTCCGGATATAACCTAAAAAGCGATCTATTTGTCACATGGAGTCCAATGCTTCCGGCCGCCATCCCTAAGATCAGGGCGGCCATACACCCGATACTGTATTCTGCAAGAAGAAGCAGATACGTCTTTTTTTTCTTCATCCCCAAAATGATAAAAGCCGTATAGTCCTTGATCCGAAGCTGTATATAACATTTCATGGAAAATGCCATCAGACAGACCGTAATAAAAGTAATCACTCCCGCCGCGACTCCAAAATCTATTTTCAGCGCAAGAGCCGTCACTTGATCCGTGACAGAACGTTTCACCATATCGTTAAGCCCTAAGAAAACAAAAAGCTCCCCCACAGCAAGCATATTGCTGATAAAAAACAAAAGATATGTCTTAATATTGCTCCTGAAATTCTTCAGAATGACTTTCCTTAACATAGCCCCTCCTTCCTCCTGATCCCAATCCTCGTTCCAATTCGCCGCCCCTGTCTTATCATCCGCACAGGCCAAGCAGCTCTACGTAAAGATATAAAAATCCGACAGCCGTCATGATCACCGCATATAAAATTTTGATCGTGAACGAAGAAAGCAGAAGATACCCTGAAACCGCGCCGTACCTCCTTCTTTTTCGCGCCGGACGTGATTTTACGGATAGCCCCGTTCTTGTAATCCGAAGTTTTTCTGTATGAAAAAAAAGAATCATCACATCACAGAGCAAAAACAGGAAGCTGGCAAGAAGAATACCTGTAAACTGCGTAAATACGGCATAATGCTCTGTCTGGCTCAGTTCCTCGTAGCTTACGAACTTCCCGTACCACGGAAGCTTTGTAGCGTTCAGGAAAAGATTCCTGATCCCGCTCCCAAGCAGCAGAAACAACAGATTCAAAAACAGATCGATCCATAACATCCTGCCCGCAATCTTATGCATGACCCCTGTCTCTATCTGCTCCTTCCCTTCTTTTAAGATCTGCTCCTCGATGACTTTAAAATCTTTCATTCTCTTCTCCGCGGGCGCGGGATATTTCATCATCCGGTACTCCTCCCTGCAGGCCCTGCAGTTTTTCAGATGCTCTTCAACCATCCTGCGGCTGTCTTCGCTGCACGCCTCGTCAATATATAAGGGCAGCAGGTCTTTTACAATCTCACAATGATTCATGGCCATCACCTCCCATACGTTCTGCTATCATTTTCCTGGCCCGAAAAAATGTTACCCGGCTCCATGATTCGCTCTTTCCGAATATTTTTCCGATATTTTTAAAAGACATCTCCCCCGTTACCCGAAGGAGGAACACTTCCCGGTAAGGTTCCGGCAAGCCGTGAAGAATCCGTTTCGCGTTTTCGCCGTCTTCTTTTCTTATCATCTGATCTAACGGCACTTCCTCCGGCGCAGGGGTATTCTCATCTAACTGCTCTGTTCTCACTTTGTTCTTCCGGCGCCAGGAATAATACTCAAATTTCGCGATCTGACACAGCCAGATCAGAGTCTTCCCTCTGTCCTCATAGCGGCCGATCTTTTCAAAAACAACGGCAAAGGTCTCCTGCGTCAGCTCCTCCGCCACATCGGAACTTCCTGAAAGCTTCAAAAGATACCGGTATACTTCCATCAGATACCGTCTGTAGATCGCCTCAAAATCCTCCACGTGCTCACCTCCCTCCATATATTAACGTCATAAACCTGGGAAATGTTACAACAAATTTTTTTACGAAATTTTCTTTCTTATTTCAAAAATTATGTACACATATGATAAAATGTTATTTTTTTTCCAATTTCTTCTTTACAAATTTTCTCTCCTGTGTATAATGGAACACATCAAAAACAAAGGCGTTTTCCTCTTGGGGAAGGCGCCTTCTTTTTGTTTCATAAGCTGCATGTGAAGGAGGAGATACTTATGAAAAAACTGGAAATCATCATCCAGCCGGAAAAGCTTGAAGATCTCAAATCGATTCTCGATGAGAGCAATGCAAGCGGGCTGATGATCAGCAACGTAATGGGATACGGTAATCAAAAAGGACACAAAAAGGTATACAGAGGCGCGGAATACAGCGTAAATCTTCTGCCGAAGGTCAAGGTTGAGACAGTCATTGAACCAGACGCCGCCGAAGTCCTGATTGAAAAAATCGTATCGGAAATACGCACCGGAAAATACGGCGACGGGAAAATATTCGTATATGAAGTGGAAGACGCTGTACGTATCCGTACCGGAGAGCGCGGAACCGAAGCACTTTAATAACTAGGGGGGAATGATTATGGATTTAACAAGTTTAACTGCATCCGGCATGGGCAGCGTTGACGCCGCCGGACTGCTGATCAATATTATGTGGACGATGATCGGAGCATTTCTTGTGTACTTTATGCAGGCGGGCTTCGCCATGTGCGAGGCCGGATTTACAAGAGCCAAAAACACCGGGAATATTCTGATGAAAAATATGATGGATTTCGTTCTGGGAAGCCTGTTCTTTTTCCTGTTCGGATTTGCCGTCATGCACGGAACAGACTGGAACGGGATCATCGGTATAAAAGGATTTCTGACGCCTTCCGCTCTGGCGGATGCCGACGGATTATTCAACGGGCTCCCGATCGGCGTCTTCATGATCTTTCATACCGTATTCTGCGCGACTGCCGCGACCATCGTGTCCGGCTCTATGGCGGAGCGGACAAAATTCTCCGCCTATCTGGCCTACAGCGCGGCGATCAGTATCTTCATCTACCCTGTATCCGGGCACTGGATCTGGGGCGGCGGATTCTTATCCCAGCTTGGCTTCCATGATTTTGCCGGTTCTGCCGCCGTACATATGGTAGGGGGGATCTGCGCGCTGGTAGGCGCAAAGATCTTAGGACCCCGTATCGGGAAATACGGAAAAGACGGCCGGGCAAGAGCCATCCCGGGGCATAATCTTCCCATAGCGGCCCTCGGCGTATTTATCCTGTGGTTCTGCTGGTTCGGATTCAACTGCGGCTCCACCACCGCCGCTACCACAAGCCTCGGACACATCGCCATGACGACAAACCTCGCCGCAGCCGCAGCCACCTTGCTGGCCATGATCGTCACATGGGTGCGTTACGGAAAGCCGGACGTCTCCATGACCTTCAACGGCTCCCTCGCCGGCCTGGTAGCAATCACTGCCGGATGCGACGTGGTAAATGAATGGGAAGCGATCCTTATCGGCTCCGTTGCCGGTGTTCTGGTGGTATTTGCCGTAGAATTTTTCGATCAGAAGGCAAAAATCGACGATCCCGTCGGCGCCGTCAGCGTACACGGAGTCTGCGGCATGGCAGGCACGATCCTTACAGGAATCTTTGGGGAAGGCTGCAGTTTTACGACGCAGCTCTTAGGCGTAGCCGTCACGGCTCTCTATGTATTCGTCATGGCGTTCCTTGTATTTACGGTCATCAATAAGACCATCGGACTCCGCGTCTCAAGGGAAGAAGAAATCGACGGACTTGACGTACACGAACACGGTTCGTCCGCTTATGCAGATTTTAATTTCAGGATTTAAGCTTTCAAAGCTAAACACTGCTTAATGTACAGCAAAAGAAACACCGGCGCTTCTGCCGTGCCCGGTGTTTCTTTTGTTCTCTCATTGCCAAAGACACCGACGGCTCTAAAACTCGATTCTCCCCGCAAGATAAACCGGAACGGTTTTCATCTTTCCTTCAACGCCTCCATAAGTATTTCCTTTCAAAAGAAACAGGCACTGAATCTTTCCATCCTCTAACATCAAACGGGAAGTTCTGCCTACAGTACGTCCTGCCTTCACTTCAATGCCATAATTTTTGTAGTCCCGCCTGCTGTTTACAAAGAAATCCAGTTCACCATCCTTATACAGCGCATAAAGAGGCATCATTCCTGCGATTTCCAGAGCGGCTGCTTTTTTCTTTAGATACAGGTAAACAAAGTTCTCATTAATCAGGCCGGCGATTGCATCCGGCTGCACACCTGCCATTTCGAGAAAATGCCTTGCCACCCCCAGATCCCTGAAATAGAACCTGCAGTTCGGCGTAACATCCAGCATGTTCCCCTCGTTCACCCGTCCGCAATACCCGATAACATCCGAACGGCACAGCCATGCAATCGCCTGATTGACACTCCTTTTTGTAACACGGTTACTGTCATCACGAAAAAGAACCGAAGACAACTCTTTCACCAGATCAGGCACCCCTTTCTTCTCTTTTGCCATTGTCTGGGCAATCAATGGCAGCATCTGCTCTAAAAGACCCATTTCAAGAATGTTATCAAAATATCGCTCTGACTCTTCCACAAATATCTGTATAATATGTGCGATTTCTCTCCTGCATTCTACGATATCGCCTGTCTCAAAATATTTCCGTACAACCGCAGGATATCCTCCGACTTTGCAATAACTGTCATATAAAATTTTCAGCAAATCATAATCTTCATGGCCGCCTCCCCCATACAAATCTATCTGCTCATACAGCTTCCTTTTTCCTGCCGCCTGTAAAAACTCTTCGTAAGACAATGTACTAAGTTCCATCGTATCTATATCTCCTGCCGGAAGAAAATATTCCTTTTCAACCGTTTTACCAAGATAACTTCCTGTGACAATAAAATGCGCTTTGAATTCTCTTGCAAACTGCCGGATAAGAGAAAACACTTTTGAGGATTCTTGTATTTCATCAATTACCACCACGGTATCTTCTCCATCCGCAAAATTTTTATCAAACAATTTCAGTGCCTTATGAATCGGTTTCTCTATCCGTTCTTCTCCGGGATTCCACCTTGCCGCCTCTTCAATGCAGGCGATAAAGTCCTGTCCGGAAGTCTGCATCATATTTATATAGAAAAAATTATGATAATTCTCTTTTGCAAATTTTGTCAGTATATATGTTTTTCCAACCTGCCGTGCGCCGCTTACCTCCAGCACTTTTCCTGAATTCCGATGTTTCCACTGAACCAGACTGTCATAAATATCTCTCTTTAAATCCATCTTGCTCCCTCCTATCTCAATTTCTCCAGAAAATCCTCCATCGGATGCTGCCCCTCCGAACAGATAATCGGGTCTTCGCACCTTCTCCAAAATGCCTTTTCTATATCTTTTTTAGAAATATAGCTTTCAAGTTTATATCCTTCTATATCCATGATATATAGTATTTTCTCCAGCGGGTATGCATGATCAAACAGATATTTTGCGAGATACCGCCGGATATTCGCCGGAGTGAGCTGTCTGTAAAATTCATCCTGCACATCAACTTTTACAATGCCGGAAAGAATCGTATTCACGGCTCCGTCACTCAACGCCTCGCCGCTGTTATTGCAAAATACAAACTTCTTTGACATCCCTTGGTCTTCCAATTCTTTTAACATTTCCAGAAGATAGGTCGGCATAGGATATTTCTTTTTTTCAATAACGAGCTGCTTATTTCTGAAATTAATATTTTCCCATTTCAGCGCACACAACTTTCTGCGCTCCATCCCATATGCCAGCAAAAACAACAGAAGCGTCTTGTTTCTTATTCCATTTCTGCTCCTTTCCCATTTCAGAAACCCTAAAGCGGCTTTCAGTTTATCAATTAAAAAAACATCCTGCTTCCTATCTTTTGGCATGAATTCCGGGAAACTTACCTTGACCCGGTCCGGATCGTCAAATTCATTCTTTTCTGATTTTGCCTGCATAAAATCTTTAATATAAAAAAACAGATTTCTTGCGCTCGTTAAAGACTTACAGCTTGTTCCCTTCTTTACAAATTCAACAAAGAATACATATTCTATACTGTCATAGATATTATCCTCATATCCATAATCTCCCTTATGTTCCGCAAAGTAAGCCAGAAAACGTTTCAAACCAGAATGATAGGCATACCAGCTTTTTTCCGTTCCTTTATATACATTGTTCTTATAATCAATGATATCTTTAAAGAAACATGCATTCTTTCGCTCTCCTATCGTATTATCGGCCGAAAAATATTCAAAATACTTTTGATCTGTATTTAATCCATAGAGAATCTCCAAAACAATATTTGAATTTTTAAAATCATCATTTGAGTTTTTCCCGATTTTTGAATTCATCAAACACATCCCGGCAGGATGTATTAAAATCCCCCATGTACAATTCTTCTCTTTAATGAATTTAGAAAGCAAGAAGAGTTCCTTTTCATATATTCCATAAACAAAACTCCTGATCACCATATCCTTCGTCTGAAATGTCTGCCCAAATTCAATTGAATATGAATTCTCCGTTTTATATTTCATTTCTTTAATAAAAATATTTTTAACAATATTCTCATAAAAATCAGTTTCATCCATCGTCACTGATACCTCGGACACGTTCTGTATTTTCTTTAAAACCTTTTTATAAGTCTCTTTCATATTTCTCCTCCTTTGCTCCCCTGATATCAATCATAGCATAACAAACAAGATAAGACAACAGATTTCTGAAAATCTTACAATGAAATCTTCGTTTTAAATTATTTTTTACATATTTCTTTCTAGTAAGTCAAAGATTACGCAAATATACATATTTCTACTTTTCAGCTATCATCCGCCTGTATTACTATCGTTATATGTTCCCTCAGCGAACAGACTATCAAACGAATTCTTAAAGAACCGCAAAAAGAAACACCGGAAACAGACCCGCCTGCTTCCGATGTTTCTTTCATCTGCTGCATCAGCTTTAAACAAACAAAACCGCCGATGTATCAAAGATTAATGATCCGTTATCCTAGCAGAAGATAATAATCAACTGCGATGCCAGCACGACCGCGATCAGAGCGATCGGATAGGTGGCCGCGTAAGCCGACGCGATATCCTCTGTCCCTGCCATATTAATCAGCGTCCCAAGCGCCGGCGTACTGGTCATACCGCCGGTGATAGAACCGAGATTGTTAAGAAGCGGCAGTTTCAATACGTTCTTTGCCACCATAAATCCGATGATCATCGGCAGGATGGTCATGATCGCCCCGTACAGGAAGTATACCGGCTCAAAGTATTCTACAAACTTCGCTCCGCCGGATACGCCTGCTCCGATGAGGAACAGCATAAGTCCAAGCTCTCTAAGCATCTTCAAAGTAGAATTCTTCGGCACAATGGATACTTTCCCGATATGGCCGTAATGACCGAATACAAGCGCGGTCAGGAGACAGCCGCCTGTCGTTGTCAATGAGAAGTTCATATAGCTGATACTTCCGATCAGAATACCCACAATTGCCGCCAGTGAAAACGCCATAAATCCGAACTCGTCTATCTCTATGAGAATCAGGTTCTTTTTCTTCCTGCCTTCTCCTTCTTTTGCCGTGATCTTATCCACCTCTTCGTTCATATTGGCTTTCAGAACCTTCGGGATGATCTGCACAAACAGTACCACGCCCACAACGCCGAACAAGTAGGAGATGCCGTATCCTACGGATACCAGCGCTTCAAGATCCGCACCCACCGCTGCTTTTGACGCGGAAAATGCCGGCGTGCTGGTAAGCGCTCCAGCCAGAATCCCGACTAAGATCGCCCGGAATTCCTCATGGCTAAGACCGGTAAAGTTCGCTCCGATCAGGATACAGGCGATACAGGTTACCGCCGCCGCCGCGATGATGACAAGCCCCAGCATAACGTAGGACTTGAAATTGCGCTTCAGGTTGCCGAAAAAGTTAGGCCCTGCGATAAACCCTACCGAGGTCACGAAGAAGATAAGCCCCATGTTCTCGACGATCTTTAATGCCTCTGTGGAAAAAGACTGTTCTCCCACCGTGAGATTTCCCGACAGCTTACTGTAGAGAAGACAGCCGTAAAGCAGGGCAATGATAAAGACGCCCGCCGTTCCTAAATTAATTCCTTTAATCGTTATTTTTCCGACCGCATAGCCGATGGCCGCGATCGCAAACACTGAGAAAGTAAGAAACACTACAGATTTAACTGCCAATATTCCTCCAAATAGTTCCATGTCTTACGTTCTCCCTTCTAAATATATATCCCGGGCACGCCGCCAGAACGAAGGCGTATACCTAAATCCTGCTCCCGTGCCCGATAATCCGTATATCCTGTTTTTATTTTTCTTTCTTCTGCTCTAAATAAGCCGCTCTTCCGCTCTCATACAGATTATTTCCTTCGCTGTCGATGATGACGACTAACGGCATATCCTCCACATAAAGCTTACGGAGCGCCTCTGCTCCAAGATCCTCAAAAGCAATCAGCTCTGCCTTTTTAATACATTTCGCAAGGAGCGCTCCAGCCCCTCCGATCGCTCCAAAGTACACACCAGAATATTTTTTCATAGCCTCAACGACTTCCGGAAGGCGCGCGCCTTTTCCGATCATACCTCTTGCTCCCACAGACATCATGGTCGGCGCGTAGGCATCCATACGCCCGCTTGTTGTCGGACCTGCGGAGCCGATCACCTTACCCGGCTTTGCAGGGGTCGGACCAACATAATAGATGGTTGCATCCTTCGGGTCAAATGGTATCTCCTCACCCTTTTCCAGTGACTCGCACATACGCTTATGTCCGGCGTCACGGGATGTATAGATTGTTCCGGTCACGAGCACGCTGTCTCCTGCATGAAGTGTCTTAGCAAGCTCTTCGGTAAGCGGTAATGTAATCTTTCTTGCTGCCATCTAAATCACCTCCGTTTTGTGGCGTGTCACATGGCAGTTGATATTAACCGCGCATGGCATACCTGCGATATGAGTCGGTAATGTCTCAATATTAAGTCCGATCGCCGTCGTCTTCCCGCCAAAGCCCTGCGGTCCGATTCCAAGCTCATTGATCTTTTCAAGCATCTCCACCTCAAGATCTGCATAGAACGGATCCGGATTCTCAGAATCAACCGGCCTCATCAGCGCTTTCTTTGCAAGAAGCGCCGCTTTGTCAAAGGTTCCGCCGATTCCTACGCCTACAACCATAGGCGGACACGGATTCGGACCTGCCGTCTCTACCACTTCAAGGATGAAGTCTTTGATTCCCTGAAGGCCGTGAGATGGCTTAAACATCCGGATCTGGCTCATATTCTCGCTTCCGAAACCTTTCGGCCCTACCGTAACCTTGATCTTGTCCCCCGGAACAATCTCTGTATAGAGCATCGCCGGTGTATTATCTCCTGTATTCCCGCGGCGCACCGGATCTTTTACAACTGATTTACGCAGATATCCTTTATCGTATCCGCGGCGTACGCCTTCATCTACTGCTTCGGCAAGATCACCGCCTGTAAGATGGACATCCTGTCCGATCTCTAAAAACACACATGCCATGCCGGTATCCTGACAGATCGGCACGCACTCATTATCAGCAATCTCGAAGTTCTCGATAATATTATCGAGAACTCCTTTCGCAATCTCTCCGTCCTCACATGCGCGGCAGTTCTTGATTGCGCACTTTACATCCTCTGGAAGATGCTCATTTGCTGCGATACAAAGCTTTTCAATTACATCCGTAAGTTTACTGACTTCGATTTCACGCATAATCATAATCTCCTATAAATTCAACTTGATTCTATTCTCTATTCCTCTTCTTAACCATATATCCGCCGATACTCTATCTCTCATGACGGGCATATTTCGGAAGAAGCTTCGGCGATACTTCTCCTGTAGCCATAGAAGCATCCTTTAACTCCTTCTCATAACCTGCCACATGGTCAAGGTTCATCGTTCCAAGTTCTACTTCTTTCGCTTTTGCAGCGGCTTTCTTACCGGCATTCCGGCCAAACACGATCACGTCAAGAAGGGAATTGCCCATCAGTCTGTTTCTTCCGTGGATTCCTCCTGCGACTTCCCCTGCTGCCAGAAGATTCGGGATTGCCTTCGTAAATCCTTCTCCGTCGATCTCAAGACCGCCGTTCTGGTAATGCAGCGTCGGATAAATCAGAATCGGCACTTTTCTCATGTCGATGCCATACTTCATGTACATGCGGAACATAGCCGGAATCCTCTTCTCGATGGTTCCCTCTCCGCCAAGGATCTCGATCATCGGCGTGTCAAGCCATACACCTTTCTGTCCGCTCGGAGCCTCTACGCCGCGTCCTTCCTCACACTCGCGGATCACGCCGGAGGCATTCACATCACGGGTTTCCAACGGATGAATGTAAGCCTCGCCTTCGGCGTTGACAAGCTGCGCGCCCACAGAACGAACCTTCTCTGTAACAAGAGCGCCCTGAATCTGTACCGGATGGGCTACGCCTGTCGGATGATACTGGATGGAATCCTGATAAAGAAGCGGCACTCCCGCTCTATATCCCAATACAAGCCCGTCTGCCGTTGCCCCGTAGTGGTTGGATGTCGGGAATCCCTGATAGTGCATTCTTCCCGCGCCGCCTGTAGCGATCACGACTGTCTTCGCCCTTGCGACCGAATAATCTCCTGTTTCCATGTTAAGGAGGATTGCGCCTGCCGCCTGTCCTTTATCATCCTTAAGGAGTTCTACTGCCGATGTGAACTCTACGACCGGAATGCCAAGGTTTAATACCTCGTCTCTTACTGTACGCATGATCTCCGCGCCGGAGTAATCCTTACAAGCATGCATTCTCTTTCTGGATGTACCGCCGCCGTGAGTCGTTACCATGCGTCCGTCCGTATCCTTATCGAACATAACGCCAAGCTCATTCAGCCATTTGATCGCATCCGGAGCTTCCATTACAAGCCGTTTCACAAGTTCCGGCCTTGCCGCAAAATGTCCGCCGCCGAAACAATCTAAGTAGTGCTGTACCGGTGAGTCATTTTCTTTGTCTGCCGCCTGGATACCGCCCTCAGCCATCATCGTATTGGCATCACCGATACGAAGCTTCGTTACGATCATAACGTCAGCGCCTGCATTATGGGCTTCGATGGCGCAGGAAGAACCGGCGCCGCCGCCTCCGATTACCAGTACGTCTACGTCATAGTCAATCTTTGTAATATCAATATCCTCATTCAGAATCCGGCTTGTTGAGTGAAGCATCTCTGCCAGCTCAAGGGGCGCCTTCTGCCCCTTATTCGGACCTACCTTGATCTCTGCAAACGCATCCGGATTATAATCTGGATGGAATTCCTTCAGGAGAGCCTCTTTTTCATCAGCAGTCAGACGTCTTGGTTCCGTAGCCATACGCTCTGCTCTTGTAGCCTCTACCTTTTTGATGGATTCCATCATATTCTCTGGATATGGTGTATACATAATTACGCCCTCCCTTATTTCTCAATCTCTCTTGTATTGTAAAGTTCCTGCATCTCGGTGATCGGTTTTTGCATAATCTGCTCGATCAATCCGTCATACTCGCCCTTATTGATCTCGTCTACACGGTTCGCAAGATGCTCTGTCTCCGGCGCGATATACTTTCCGGTCAGTCTTCTTGCCAGAACGCCTACGTGCGGATGGGAAATACCGGCCGGACATCTCACCGTACAGCAGCCGCAGCCGATGCAGTCGAAGGACTCCTCCGCGCATTTCTCAAACTCGCCTCTCTGGGCGTAAGCGATATACTGCATAACATTCAGATCCTGGGTACAGGCCTTTGTACAGGCGTTGCATCCGATACAGCTGTAGATCTCCGGGTAAAGCTCCATCATGATCTGCTGGGTCGGCTTGATATCTTTGATATCGTAAGTTCTCTTGTCTGTCGGGAAAAATGGAATGCTTGCCACATACATTCCCTCTTCTACCTGTGTCTGGCATGCAAGGCAGGTTTTTAACTCGTTCTTCCCTTTAATTCTGTATACGGTTGCGCAGGCTCCGCAGAAACCATGACGGCAGCCGCAGCCTCTTTTCCATGTATAGCCAGCGTACTCCATGGCGGTCATGATCGTAAGGTCTGCCGGAACGCTGTATCTCTTACCGCTAAAATATACATTTACCATATTTTCCATGCTATTTTGTATCCTTTCGTTATTTTTGACTAATACTCATTCGGAAGCTCATCGATCTCATCAAAGCGGAACACCGGCCCATCTTTGCACACGTACTTGGAACCGATATTGCAGCGTCCGCATTTTCCGATACCACACTTCATACGAAGCTCTAATGTCGTGTACACCTGCTCTGTGGTAAAGCCAAGTTCCTTAAGTCCGGAAAGCACGAACTTGATCATGATCGGGGGACCGCATACAAGAGCTGTTTTATCTGTGGTAAAGCCAAGCTCCTTTACGTAATTGGGAACAAATCCTACATGTCCGTCCCAGCCTTCCTGCTCTCTGTCAATCGTCAGATAGACATTGATCCCTTCGGTCTTCATCCATACTTCCTGAATCTCTTTCAGCTGAACCAGATCATCCGCCGAACGGGAACCATAGACGATATCGACGGTCCCGTAATTGTCCCGGTTGTCGATCACGTAGTTTATTACTGAACGAAGCGGCGCCAGACCGATACCTCCGGCGATAAACAAAAGGTTCTTTCCTTTAAGCTCTGTCTCTACCGGGAAGGAATTGCCGTAAGGCCCCCGCACCGTGATCTCATCGCCCACCTCAAGGCTGTGGAGATAGTCGGTAAGCACTCCGCACTTTTTAATGCTGAATTCCTGATACTCTTTATTTGTCGGAGAAGAAGTAATGGAAAACATACCTTCGCTGATGCCCGGCGCACATACCATCGCGCACTGTCCGGGCATATGCTCAAAAAGCTTTCCTCCCTCCGGCGCATTGACGCGGAAGGTTTTAACGTCCGGCGTCTCCTGGCGGATATCTGTGATCACGCCGACCTGCGGAATCAGAGTATCTAATGTATAATTTTTATGACAGGTACATTCGCTCATTATCTTTCACCTCCCTGTTTCTGAAATGCCTTTATTACTTTCACGATATTTAAGGATGCCGGGCATTTTTCCACGCATCGGCCGCACCCTACGCAGGAGTACATACCGTCATTGTTTGCCGGATAATATACGAGCTTGTGCATAAATCTCTGGCGGAACCTCTGCATCTGGCTTGTACGGTTATTGCCGTGGGCCATCATCGTAAAGTCTGAGTACATACAGGAATCCCAGCAGCGGTAACGGGACACGCTGTTTCCTGTATTGTAATCTTTGATGTCATAGCACTGGCAGGTCGGGCACACGAAGGTACACGTACCGCAGGCCAGACATGGCTTATATAACTCTTCCCAGAGCTTGTCGTCAAATTTTTCCGAAAGGGCATCCCCATTCCATCCGTCTAAGGAAAGATTCATATAGGGAAGCTTCTCTGCGATACCCCGAATCGCCTCTTTTTCCGCTTCTACAGCTGTCTCGTCTGCGTCTGAGAGAAGCTCTTTCACCTTCTTGGTCAGCGCCTCACCTTTTTCCGTCAGGGCTTTCCAGTAAAGGTCTTCCCCGATCATCCATGCTGCAACATCCGCCGCCGGATCCGCCGCGTCTACGCCGAATACCTTACAGAAACAGGATTCCTCCGGCTCATGGCAGGCAAGGGCAACGATCGTTCCATGCTCTCTTCTCGCCGCATAGAACGTATCGATCGGATCCGCTAAGAATACATTGTCCAGTACCTCTAAGCCTTTTACATCACAGGCTTTCATACCAAACACTACAAAATCCTGACTCTTAAGCTCCTCCGGCTCTACTTTCATCTTTTTGCCTTCCCGCCTTACCGTATACAGACCCTCGCTCTGCGGAAAGAACGCATCCTTCGGAGATTTTACGGATTTGAGCGTATCAAGGGCGACTTCCGCCTCCTCGCTCCATGCGGCAAAGTTTACCTGTCCGGCTGTCTTTACCGGGAGGTACAATTCCTGACTATCCGCGATTAACCGGAATAATGCGGAAAGATTTTCTTTTGCGATCTTATACATACATTATCCCCTCTTTCCTACTATACTTGGTTCCGCATCCTCAAACGTATAGTTTGTGAGCGGTGCTTTTGATTCGGTGTCGTCTCCCGCCTGATACTCGCCGTACAGTTCATCAATATCCTTGATAAACTTCCGATTAAACAGATGAAGCGGGATTCCCTGCGGGCACACGCGGCTGCACTCGCCGCAGTCCGTACATCTTCCTGCTACATGGAACGCACGGATAATATGGAACATCTTCTCCTCAAAAGAATCCACATTCGCCTTCTGGGCGCTGTCAAACTTGTTGCTGTCAAAGACACATTTGCGGCAGCTGCATGCAGGGCAGACATTTCTGCAGGCATTGCAGCGGATACATTTGCTCAGTTCCTTCTGAAAGAACGCGAACTTCTCCGCCGGCGCCATCGCCTCGATTCTCGCAACCTCGTCAAAACGCTCGCCGTCCTTTGTCTCTTTGGACTCGCCGATCTGCTCATCATAAATCTTATGCTCTTTGCCCTTGCACACATGGCATCTCTCCAGCATAGCGTCAGCATAAGCGCAGGACTTCTCTCCATAAATAGTCTGAACTTTAAGGGTATCCGCGTCATCCGTGATCTCTGCGCCTTCAATGCTTTCAATACCTTTGATTCCCTGTGCTCTGATCTTTTCAATATCAAGCTTTCCCTTGCATCCTACGCCGATGATGTACGCTTTCTCCCGGTCTACCCGGTGCTCTTTGATGAGCTGGTTAAAGCTGTATGTATCGCATGGCTTTAAAAATACTAAAGTCTTACCTTCTAATTTGGACGCCTCGATCATGTATTTGCTCAAATTCGCCCCGCAGAATCCGTTGTAGACAAAATCTTTTAAAGATTCTGCATCCTCAAAGTAAGCCGGTTCCGGATTGTAAGGCAGGTCTCCGGCCTTCCAGCCAAGAACTCGCGCCACAGTTCCGTCATCCAGCATTTCCTTAGCACGATTAATTAATTCCTGCATCTTAAATCCCCCAATCTTACGTTTTCGCCGAGTGAATAAATCTTTTCCACGAAGCTGTTCATGGTGTCAGAGAATTTTACGCCCTCTGCGGCAGATACCCACTCTACCCGTGTACGTCCGTTTTCCACGCCGATGTAATCTAACATGGAGAACAGAAGCGTCATACGTCTTCTTGCATAGAAGTTACCTGTGCTGTAATGGCAGTCTCCCGGATGGCAGCCGCACATGATCACTCCGTCTGCGCCCTTTTCAAACGCCCTTAAGATAAACATCGGGTTTACCCGGCAGGAACAGGGAACACGGATGATCTTTACATCTGCCGGATATGAAAGACGGCTGCTGCCTGCAAGGTCAGCTCCTGCATAGCTGCACCAGTTACAGCAGAACGCCACAATTTTCGGTCTGAAACTTTTATTTTCTATCGACATATTGCATCCACCTCCGCTATGATCTGTCTGTTCGAGAACCCTTGAAGGTCCATAGCTCCTGACGGACACGCTACTGTACAGGCGCCGCAGCCCTGACAGAGCGCACTGTTGACGACTGCCAGACGGCGAACCTCACGGATACCGTGGTCATTCACCTCTTTGTCTTCGTATGTAATCGCTCCGTAAGGACATACATTCTCACAGGTTGAACATCCATTACAGAGAAGCTCATCGGAATGAGCGGTACACGGATTCGTCATAAGCTTATCTTTTGCAAGGAGGCCGATTGCCTTTACAGCCGCCGCGCCTGCCTGTGCAACAGTCTCAGGAATATCTTTCGGTCCCTGGCATACGCCGGAAAGGAAGATCCCGGCTGTCGGCGACTCTACCGGACGAAGCTTTGCGTGAGCTTCCGTCAAGAAATTGTTGGTATCAATACTTGCCGTCAGCATCGTCGCGATCTTTCTTACGTCTGGATTCGGCTCGATTGCTGTAGCAAGAACGACCATATCCGCCTCTTTTAAAATCTGACGGTTGTCAAGAAGGTCGGAACCCTGTACTAACAGCTTTCCGTTTGGCTGCGGGATGACTTTCCCAACCTGGCCTTTGATATAGTTCACTCCGTACTGCTCTACGGCTCTTCGGTAGAACTCGTCAAAATTCTTGCCCGGCGTACGGACGTCGATGTAAAATACGGTTACGTTCACATCCGGATATTTATCGCGGATGAGCATGGCATGCTTTGCTGTATACATGCAGCAGATCTTGGAACAGTAAGGCTTCCCTCGATCGTCCGAGCATCGGCTTCCTACGCACTGGATGAATACCATCTCCTTCGGGGCCTTGCCGTCGGAAAGACGTTCTAAATGTCCATGAGTCGGTCCGGCCGCGTTCATCACACGCTCAAGCTCCAAGGATGTGATGACATCCTTGCTCTGGCTGTATGCATACTCGTCATACTTGTCAAGGTTAATGGTATCAAAACCTGTGGCAACGACGATCGCGCCGTACTTCTCTGTAATGATCTCGTCCTTCTGCTCATAGTCGATGGCTCCCGCCTGGCATACCTTCGAGCAGATTCCGCATTTCCCGGTCTTGAACTTGATACAAGCCTCTCTGTCAATCACCGGAACATTCGGGATTGCCTGTGCAAACGGGGTATAGATGGCGCTCCGGTTATTTAATCCTCTGTTAAACTCGCTCGGCGCTTTTTTGGAAGGACATTTCTCCTGGCAGACGCCGCAGCCTGTACATTTGTCCATGTCAACGCTTCTTGCTTTCTTACGGATATCCACCGTAAAGTCGCCTACAAATCCGCTTACATTCTCTACTTCACTGTATGTATAGATCTTGATCTTCTCATGAGCGGAAGCCTCCACCATCTTCGGCGTCAGGATACATGCGGAACAGTCCAGAGTCGGGAAAGTCTTGTCAAGCTGTGACATCCTTCCGCCGATACTCGGCGTCTTCTCCACGATATCCACCTCATAGCCTGCATCTGCGATATCAAGGGCTGTCTGGATACCTGCGATACCGCCTCCGATAATGAGCGCCCTTTTTGTTACGCGGCTCTCACCGGGCTGAAGGGGCGTGTTTAAGTTTACTTTGGCAACTGCCGCTCTCATCAGGATCACGGCCTTCTTCGTCGCCTCTTCCATATCCTTGTGGATCCATGAACAATGCTCACGTATATTGGCGATCTCTACCATATATGGATTCAGGCCCGCGCGCTCTGCCGCTTTCCTGAATGTAGCCTCATGCATACGCGGAGAGCAGGAACATACGACAATGCCTGTTAATTTTTTTTCATGAATGGCGTCAGCGATCTTTGCCTGTCCTGCTTCCGAACACATATACTGGTAATCTTCCGCATGGACTACTCCCGGCTCCATCAGCGCCATCTCTGCCACTTTTGATACGTCTACCGTCGCCGCGATATTACTTCCGCAATGGCAGACAAATACTCCAATCCTCTGCACGCTCTATCACCTCCTGTATCTTCTGAATGCACTGACTAAAAGCTGCTGCGGCAATTCCGGATCCAGTAATTCCGGGATCTCATCCGGCGACAGATAGGTATTGTTCCGCTGGCGCACGACCATCTGCCTTGCAGCGTCGATAAGTTTTCCTGGTTTCACGTC
This sequence comes from uncultured Lachnospiraceae bacterium, assembly GCA_946558695.1. Classification (GTDB taxonomy): domain Bacteria; phylum Bacillota; class Clostridia; order Lachnospirales; family Lachnospiraceae; genus MD308. Next base: position 7,258 of record CAMNTQ010000029.1, on the reverse strand, counting down.
TCTCGGGCATCTCTCCACGCAGGCGAAGCAGGAAAGACATTTCCAGAGAGACTTTGAGTTTACAAGGCTCTCCACATCTTCATTGATCACATAGGATACAAACTGGTGAGGCTTGATGTCCATCTCGTTATAGGAAGGGCATGTGGCAGAACATTTTCCGCACTTCATGCATTTTAACGGATTCACGCCGCTGATCTCTTCGATCAGTTCCGCCTGTTTCTTCTTATTGGAACTCATGATGCCTGCACCTCCTTAACTCCCAAAGCTTCAGCAAGAAGCTCCGTAAAGTAATATACCGGGATCTTCTTTGCACTGCTCTTGTTCAGATTATACATACACAGAGGACAGGCCGTGATGAGCATGTCTGCCCCGAAGCCTTCTGCGCTCTCTGTGATCTTGTCGCACATGGATTTTGCCATGTCCTTTTCCTTCAAAGATATGTATCCGCCGCAGCATTCGTTGCGGTACGGATAAATCACCGGCTCTGCGCCGATGGCACGGATAAAGTCTTCCATGATCTTCGGATTCTCCGGATTGTCAAACTCAAGGAGTTTTCCCGGACGAAGAAGGAGGCATCCGTAATATGCGCCGATCTTCTTACCCTTAAGCGGATTTACCACTTTCTTTTTCAGTTCGTCAAATCCTACTCTGTCGCGAAGCACTTCCAAGTAGTGAAGAACCTTTGTCTCGCCCTTGTAAGGCGTATCAAGCTCCATATAATTGTTCGCTCTGGTGCAGATATCTTCCACATTTTTCATATCGTCGTTCACGCGCTTGATGACATGATGACAGGCAGAACAGATCGTTACCAGCTCCTGATTCTTTTCCTTCGCCGCATTCAGCGCGCGTACAGATGAAAGCTTTGTCGCGATCTCATCAGTACCGAGCGGATATACGCCGCCGCAGCACTGCCAGTCTTCGACTTCTTCCAGTTCGAACCCTAAGACTCTCGCACTGGCTCTGGCATAGTCGTCCAAATCTTTCGCCTTCGTCCGCAAAGTGCATCCCGGATAATAGCTGTACTTCATAGTTTCACGTTTTCCTTTCCTATATTTTTAAAATTGTCTTACTGATTACAGTTCGATCTGCGCAATCACATCTTTCAGAGCGTCAGCGCTCTTCTTCAGAAGGGCGACTTCTTCATCCGTAAGCTTCATGGAAAGCTTGCCCTGAATTCCGTTCGGACCTACCAAAGTCAAGGTGCTTAAGCAGACGTCCTCAATGCCGTACTCGCCGTGCATCATAGAAGATACGGTCGTAACTGACTCAGATGCCGATAAGAGGAAGCCGCATAACTTGCACACGCCTCTTGTCACCGCATAGAAGGTAGCGCCCTTATTGGAAATGATCTGTCCGCCCGACTTCTGAACATAGGTAAGCATCTCATCCTTGTCAAGCTTCTCAAAATGCTTTCCGAAGTGCTCTGCCATCTCATAGTAATCGTCTACATTAACGCCCGCGATACGCGCCGCTGACCATGGGATAAACGACGTGTCCCCGTGCTCGCCGTATACATATGCATGGATATTCCTCTGCGCAACCTTAAAGTGGTCAGACAATCCGCAGCGCAGACGCGCAGAATCAAGAATCGTACCGGAACCGATGATCTGATTCTCCGGAAGTCCCGAAATCTTTGTAAATACATATGTCATGATGTCAACTGGATTGCTTACGATGATGTAAAGGGCATTCGGAGCTGCCTTTACAATCTCTGGGGTGATTTCCTTTAAGATATTTACATTCGTCTGCGTAAGCTCGATTCTTGTCTGTCCCGGCTTACGTGCGATACCGGATGTAATAATTACGATGTCAGAGTCTTTTGCGTCTTCATATTCTCCTGCCTTGATAGAAATCGGATCTCTAAAGCAGGTTCCCTGCTCGATATCCATTACCTCTCCTTCTACCTTTGCCTTGTTGATATCGATGAGCACAAGCTCTGATGCGATATCCTGTCCGGACAATGTGTAGGCAATTGTAGCTCCTACGCTTCCTGCTCCAATGATTGTAATTTTGCTGCTCATGGTTTCTTCTCCTTTTCGTTATTTTTTTAACAACTCATTGTCAAAAAACAAAATCTTTTATAAGACTTTATCTTTGTTAATATTATCACAATCTTTTAAAATACACAAGTGCTATTTTGCTGAAATTGTATATTTTTTGTCAAATTATGAAAAGCATTTCTTTGTGTTCCCACAATCCTAATATATTTCATAAACGGGACGTACATTCCATAAATTATTTTAAAGACTTTGACTGAAAGAGCCGCCATGACATTTCCTATTCATATTTTCAGGAGGATTTCCCTGCCGTTGTTTTTAATCGCTTTATTTATCATCATGCTTCTGTTCCCCTCCCCGGTATTTAGAGGCGCCAGCGAAGGTCTGCTTTTGTGGTTCAACACGGTCCTTCCCACACTGTTTCCTTTTATCCTGATCTGCAATCTGATGGTTCAGACAAAGGCAATTGATGTACTTCTCTATGTTACAAAACCTGTATTCTGCAGATTTTTCGGGGTATCGTCCTACGGCTCCTTCGCCGTGCTGTCAGGATTCTTATGCGGATACCCGATGGGCGCCAAAGTAACTGCAGACCTATACCGTCAAGGCAGTATTTCAAAAGAGGAGGCTTCCTACCTTCTCTCTTTCTGCAATAACACAAGCCCTATGTTCATCTTAAGCTTCCTTGTTATGCAAAATCTGCGCAGAGACGACCTGAAACTGCCTACCCTCGCGATTTTATTACTGTCTCCGGTCATCATAAGCTTTTTCTGCCGCCCGTACAGCAGGAAAAGCTTTGAAACTTCTGCTTCTTTGCAGATATCAGACGCTCCCTTACGTTCCTCTCTGTCCGACGCGCTGGACTTTTCCATCGGAAATGCTCTGGAATCCATCACAAAAGTGGGCGTCTATATTATGATCTTTGCGATTTTTACAGAACTTCTGGAACCTCTTTCCATGGGCAGTTCTCCTTTGCATCTGACCCTTATAGCAAACCTTGAAGTTACGAATGGGATTACCATGCTGTGCCAGTCAGATCTGTGCTCAAAGGCCGTCTATATCCTGTGCCTGTCCGCCGCCTCCTTCGGAGGGCTGTGCGCTGCGGCACAGACTGCTTCCATGATAAAAGGAACCGGGATCCCCATGTATTCCTATCTGTTAAAAAAACTGGCTACCGCTCTGGTAACCAGCTTACTTGCAAGTTTATATCTGTATCTTTTTTAAAATCTTCACATCTAGATCATCGGATCGTCGCCAAAATCAAATACAGGTTCCGGTATATCTGGTCCTTCATCGGCATACTCTGTCTCAAGGCTTCTCGGAGACTGCTCCGGAACCTCTAATTCTGTACGGTTATTGTGAACCATATCATAACATTCCTGAAGGGAATTCACCAGACCGTCATACTTGGCAGTGTAGCTGTCAAGGGTATGTCCGATGATGCTCTCCGCATTGGCTAGAAGATCGTCCGTATACTGGATGGCTCCGATACGGATGTCATTGGCATCGTTCGCAGCGTTATCAAGAATCTGCTGTGCCTGCTCCGTAGCCGCCGTCACGATCTCGTTCGCCTGCGCGTAAGCCTGCTGCATGATCTCATGCTCGCTCACCAGCTCGTTGGTATGAATCTGCGCTTCCTCGATCATGCCGTCCGCCTTCGCCTGCGCATCCGCTAAGATGGCGTCCTTATTGGCAATGATCTTCTGGTATCTCTTGATCTCATCAGGAGTCTTCATGCGTAATTCCCGCAAAAGTTCGTCGATCTGATCCTTGTTTACAATAATCTTAGAGGTAGACAAAGGCTGGAATTTACAACTGTCAATGTATTCCTCAATCTCTTCTATAATCTGTTCAATCCGGCTGCTCATTGGTGTACACTCTCCTTTTCCATCATTTTCTCTTGTATCTTTTTCTCAACGCTCTCCGGCACAAACTGAGAAATATTCCCGCCAAAATACGCCACTTCCTTAACAACCGTGGAACTTAAGTATGCATGCTCTAAACTGGTTGTAAGAAAAACCGTCTCCACCTTCGGCGACAGCTTATGATTCGTCTGTGCCATCTTAAGCTCATTTTCAAAATCAGTGATTGCCCTTAAGCCCCTGATGACCATGCAGGCATCCATCTTTTCTGCGAAATCTACTAAAAGTCCCTCAAAAGGGATGACTTTCACATTGGATAAGTCTTTCGCAGCGTCCTTTAACATTTTAACACGTTCTTCTGCGGAAAACAACGGTGTTTTTGCGTTATTATTCAATACTCCGACAATTAATTCATCCACGAGAGCCGCCGCTCTTGTCATAATATCCAGATGTCCGTACGTGACCGGATCAAAACTGCCCGGATAGATCGCCCTTATCATAATTCCACTCCCAAATAATACAATGTCTATATCCTGCTTTTTTCAAGAAAAACATGCTTGTTCGTCTTGTAAGTCTTCACTTTTACAATCGTATATCCAAGTTCCTCTGCATAATCAAACGGAGTGTCAAGAGCCGCTTCAATAATGATAACCCCGTCTTCCTCCAAAAGAGCGCATTCCGTCAGATATGCAAGCGCCTTTCTCTCCAATTCCTTTCCATAAGGCGGGTCCATATAAATATAGTCAAATTGGCGGCGCCCCCTAAGGCGGGCAAGCGCGCCGAATGCATCCGTCTGCATCGTCTCTGCCTGATCAGAAAGCTTCGTGTGCGCAAGATTCTCCTTCACATATGCCATAGCCTTCGGATTCTTCTCCACGAACACTGCCTTTTTCGCCCCGCGGCTTAACGCCTCGATCCCGATGCTGCCGCTGCCTGCGAATAAGTCCAAAAATGTACAGCCATAAAGCCCGTCCGCGATCATATTGAACAGAGTCTCCTTGATACGGTCCGTAGTAGGTCTTGTGTCCAGACCGTCCAACGTTTTCAATTGTAATCTTCTTGCGCTTCCCGCAATCACACGCATAGAAAAACCCCTTCCATTGCTTTTCCCAGACATTAGCCATGACATTTCCCGTACATTATAAAGAGAAGAGGGACAATTGTCAATAAAATTTCACGGCATCTGCTTTTCTATCTTACCGGCTTCTTTCCGCGTTATAATCTTATTTCTCACCATACTGTCAAGCACCTGCTCTGCGCGCTTCGCAGCCAGCTCCATATTTTTATCGGGCGAATAGGCGGAAGGAGCGTTCGGCACTCCCGCAAGCAGAACAGATTCATAATCCGAAAGCTTTGACGGTTCCTTTCCGAAGTATCCTTTTGCCGCCTGATAGATACCATAATATCCGCCGCCAAAATCAGCGGCGTTTACATACAGCTCAAAAATCTCTTCCTTCGTATATTCCGACTCGATCGCCGATACCGCAAATACCTCCGCGGCCTTGCGCTCCAGCTTCTTGTCCTTCGTAAACAGCATATTCTTCGCCAACTGCTGGGTTATGGTACTCCCGCCTTCCTCGAAGCTCCCCGCCTTCAGATCCCTCCACGCCGCGCGCCCGACAGCGATCAGGTCAATCCCCTTATGACTTCTGAACCTTTTGTCCTCCACAGATATGATGGCCTGTATATAGAACGGAGACAGCTCAGAATAGCAGGTAAAATCCTCCATACTGCGGATTTCTTCCACTCTCTGAGCAAGCGGCTTTTCATCTATTGCTTTTTTGTACATATTGTATCCCTTAACGCCGTAAAAAACACCGGCCAGCAAAACAAACAGAAAACTGATGAGCAACAGCGCGGCTGACAGTTTACGGACAACCCGGAAAATATTTTTCATTTGCAGATTTCCCCTTTATTGATATAACCATTATAACAGAAATCAGCCTTTGCAGCATAACATCTTCTAATTTTTAACAATACGTCATATAATCTTAAGAATTTCATATTTTACAGCTATCCGAAACAGCACTTTTTCCTCCAAACTATTTTGCTTTTTGTTTTTTCAAAACTATTCCGCATACAATTACCGCCGAAAGAAAGAGAAAAATCAGATACCATAGATTTTCAAAGCAAAATCCATTATCCAACATCAACCGATATCCCCAAGAGGCCGGGAAAATCAGTCCTGCCGTTTCCAAAAAATCGGGCAGAAACTCCATAGGAAACATAATTCCCGAAAGCATGATGGAGGGCAAAAACACGAATTGCGCTATCATCGTCAGTTTCGCTTGATCTTTTACCGTCAATCCTAACACACTTCCAATACTTAACGACGAGGCAATGTATATAGCAAGCGCAAGAAAGAAAAACGGAAGCTGTGCCGGCAGAGCTGCTTCAAACAGAATAGGGGCAAGCAGCACTATCACGACACAGGCAGTCATCAAATGAACAAATGCCGAAAGGAACATTGTAACAAGTCCTAAGCAGATAGGCACTCCGTTTGCTTTATAAACTTTTTTTATGTCACTTCCGTAAGTTTCAATCAACGACGGCGGTAATCCGATAAATGCCCCCATTGAAACACTCATTACAATCATAGATTGTATTAGCGTACTTCCCATTTCGGGCATAACGGAAGTAAAAATACCGCCCATAAGAAGAAAGAAAAGAAGCGGAAGCATATAGCAGGTAACTAACAGGGATTTACTGCGTATATCCAATTTCCACTGTAACGCCGCGCCATATAAAAAACCGTTCATTCTGTTTCCCTCCTTGCCATTTCCATAAAATGCTGTTCCAGTGTGCCGCGGTCAACTTTCATATCCAATAGATGAATTTCTTTTTGCTTCAAATCATTAAGCAAGGAAATCAAAGTATCTTCGACAGTATCCGTCTCAAACGTACTGTTCCCCTGCCTCGTTTTGATATGGATAAAATACGTTTCCCCATTTCTTTCTGTCAATTCTGCCGCTGTGCCGCAAAAGACAATATTCCCATGATTCAAAATTGCAAGGCGGTCACATAGGTTTTCCACTTCCGCCATATCGTGACTTGCCAAAACGATCGTTTTTCCTTGTGACTTGAGTTTGCGAATTTGCTCGTGAAGCGAAACCCTGCCCGGGGCATCAAGCCCCGCAGTCGGCTCATCGAGAAAAATAATATCCGGATTGCCGACGAGGGCAAGGGCAAGATGCAGCCGCCTTTTTTGTCCTGTGGATAATTGGATGTATTGTTTCTTCGTGATTTCTTTCATGCCAAGAGCGTTAAGCATCGTGAAATCAATCTTTGCCTTATTCCATTTTGAAAATAACCTTACAGCCTCCATCGGTTTGATATGGGCGGGCAAAGATGATGATTGCAGCTGAATACCCATTTTCCCGTTTACCGTAATTGTACCGC
>CAMNTQ010000028.1 GCA_946558695.1 uncultured Lachnospiraceae bacterium | reverse complement strand
AATACAGCCGCTGCAGAATTTGTGGACGTCCGCATGCATATTTGAGAAAATATGGTATCTGCCGTGTTTGCTTCCGCGAACTGGCATACAAAGGACAGATTCCAGGTGTAAAGAAAGCAAGTTGGTAGGCACTGAACACGGGCATTGAACACTTAATGAAAGCGAACCGCAAGGTGAAGCTTGAGCTTAGTGAGAAGGCTCATCCCGGAATGTAATGACGGGATGTCGCAATGCCTAGTGAGAAGGCCGTTCCCAAGCGTTAGCGATTGGCGGGCCGCAAGGCGAAGACAGAGCTTAGGCGCACGGAACCTGTTCCGGTATTGGGAACAAAATTGGAAGAAAGAGAGGAATAACATTCATGACTATGAGCGATCCAATTGCAGATATGCTTACAAGAATCCGTAATGCTAATACTGCAAAACATGATACAGTAGATGTACCGTCATCCAAAATGAAACTTGCTATCGCAAACATTTTACTGGATGAAGGATATATAGAGAAATACGACATGGTTGAAGATGGAGTATTCAAGACAATCCGCATCACATTAAAATATGGCGCGGATAAGAACGAAAAAGTAATTACAGGCCTTAAGAGAATTTCAAAACCAGGTCTTCGTGTATATGCAAGCAGCGACAAAGTGCCGAAGGTATTCGGAGGGCTTGGAACGGCTATTATTTCTACGAATGAAGGCGTGATTACAGATAAGCAGGCAAGAAAGCTTGGTATCGGCGGCGAGGTTTTGTGTTTTATTTGGTAGACACTGAACACTTGGCAAAGCCAAGCGTCAGCGCCGGGTGAGCCTAGTGAGAAGGTTGTTCTATGAGCTTAGCGAAAAGAATTTCCTTAAACCGAAAGCAACTTAGTGAATCCAAGCGCCTGCGCGCGGGATGAACTTAGTGCGAGGTTGTTCTATGAGCTTAGCGAGGTCTTTCACGAGCTTAGCGAAAAGAACTTCCTTAAACCGAAAGCAACTTAGTGAATCCAAGCGCCTGCGCGCGGGATGAACTTAGTGCGAGGTTGTTCTATGAGCTTAGCGAGGTCTTTCACGAGCTTAGCGAAAAGAACTTCCTTAATATTAACCACTTGACGGAGGAAACGCCGTCGTCACTCTAATGGAAACACTACGGTCACTAGGCTTGAAAATACTTCGCCAAGTGAGCCGAGTGTGCTTTCGCACTAGGTTCGGGGAATACCTCACCAAGTGCTCAATGCAACTGAAAACAGAGCAAACGTTTTTGATTTGTTCCGAAAATTTAAGTTAAGGAGGAAAAGGCAATGTCACGTATAGGCAGACTGCCAGTTAAAATTCCAGCAGGTGTAACTGTTGAAATTGCAGAGAATAATAAAGTGACTGTAAAAGGTCCGAAGGGAACTCTTGAGAGAGAGCTTCCTGCAGAGATGGAAATTAAAAAGGAAGGCGAAGAAGTAATTGTTACAAGGCCGAACGATCTGAAAAAAATGAAGTCTCTTCATGGCCTTACAAGAACACTGATCAATAATATGGTTGTTGGTGTTACGGAAGGTTATCAGAAGGTTCTGGAAGTAAATGGTGTTGGATACAGAGCGGCAAAGTCTGGTAACAAATTAACCTTGAGTTTAGGATATTCCCATCCGGTAGAGATGATTGATCCGGAAGGCGTTGAGACTGTTTTAGAAGGACAGAATAAAATCATCGTTAAGGGTATCAGCAAAGAAAAAGTCGGACAGTATGCGGCTGAGATCAGAGACAAGAGAAGACCGGAGCCATACAAAGGCAAGGGTATCAAATATGCTGATGAAGTGATCAGACGTAAAGTCGGCAAGACAGGTAAGAAATAAGAAAGGAGAGTGTGAAAATGGTCAGCAAAAAATCAAGAAGTGTTGTTCGTGCCAATAAGCACAAAAAATTACGTAACCGTTTGAGCGGTACGGCACAGTGCCCGCGTTTGGCAGTGTTCAGAAGCAATAATCATATGTATGCGCAGATTATTGATGACACAGCTCATCATACACTGGTTTCCGCTTCCACTCTTCAGAAAGATGTGAAAGCAAATTTAGAAAAAACAAATAACATTGAGGCTGCGGCATATTTAGGTAAAGTAATCGCTGAGAAAGCAATTGAAAAAGGTATTAAAGATGTTGTCTTTGACAGAGGCGGCTTCATATATCACGGTAAGATTCAGGCATTAGCCGATGCAGCTAGAGAAGCTGGATTGAATTTCTAGAAGGAGGAGCACACATGAAACAGGAACGTATTGATGCTAGTTCATTGGAATTAACAGAAAAAGTGGTATCAATCAAGCGTGTAACCAAAGTTGTTAAGGGTGGCCGTAATATGAGATTCACAGCTTTAGTAGTTGTTGGCGATGGAAATGGCCATGTTGGTGCAGGCTTAGGAAAAGCTACTGAAATTCCGGAAGCGATTCGTAAAGGAAAAGAGGATGCAGCAAAGCATTTGATTACAGTAGCATTAGATGACCATGAGAGTATTACCCATGATTTTATCGGTAAATTCGGAGGAGCTTCCGTATTGCTCAAGAAGGCGCCGGAAGGTACAGGAGTGATTGCCGGAGGCCCGGCGCGTGCCGTTATCGAGATGGCAGGAATCAAGAATATCCGTACAAAATCTCTTGGCTCGAACAATAAGCAGAATGTAGTCCTTGCTACTATCAGCGGGTTAAGTCAGGTTAAGACACCGGAAGAGGTGGCTAAACTCCGCGGTAAGTCGGTAGAAGAAATCTTAGGCTAAGGAGGTAGATTAAGATGGCAAATTTAAAAGTTACATTGGTAAAATCTACAATTGGAGCTGTGCCGAAGCATAAGAAGACTGTAGAAGCTTTAGGGCTTAAGAAACTTTATAAGACAGTTGAACTGCCGGATAACGCAGCAACAAGAGGTATGGTTAAACAGGTTGAACATCTGGTGAAGGTGGAAGAAGCGTAGAAAATATTCAGATAAGGAGGTGTCACAATGGATTTATCAAATTTAAGACCTGCTGATGGAGCAAAGCACAGTGATAATTTCAGAAGAGGACGTGGACACGGTTCTGGAAATGGTAAAACTGCCGGTAAGGGCCATAAAGGTCAGAGAGCCCGTTCCGGAGGTACAAGACCGGGTTTTGAAGGCGGACAGATGCCATTATATAGAAGAATACCAAAAAGAGGTTTCACGAATAGAAATTCAAAAGAAATCGTTGGTATCAATGTAAGTGCTCTTGAGGTTTTTGATAATGAAGCAGTAGTTTCTGTTGAGACATTATTGGAGCAGGGAATCGTAAAAAATGCAAGAGATGGCGTTAAGATTCTTGGCAATGGTGAGCTTACGAAGAAGCTGACCGTAAAAGCGAATGCGTTCAGCGCAGGTGCGATAGCTAAAATTGAGGCTGTAGGTGGAAAAGCAGAGGTGATCTAATGTTAGAAACTTTCCGAAGGGCATGGGGAATCAAAGACATTCGCAGAAAAATCGGATATACGTTTTTGATGTTAATCGTAATAAGGATTGGATCGGGACTTCCGACACCTGGAGTAAATCCAACATATATTCAAAGATTCTTTGAACAGAACACTGGGGAAGCGTTTAATTTGTTTAACGCTTTCACAGGTGGTTCCTTTGAGAGAATGTCAGTATTTGCACTCAGTATCACTCCGTATATTACTTCTTCGATCATTATGCAGCTTCTTACAATTGCGATTCCCGCGCTTGAAGAGATGCAGAAGGATGGTGAAGACGGCAGAAAGAAGATCGTGGCAATGACGCGTTATCTTACAGTAGCGCTTGCACTTCTTGAATCTACGGCGATGGCAGTTGGGTTTGGGCGTCAGGGACTTTTGACAGATTACAATTTTGTAAATGCCGCAAGTGTTGTACTGACGCTGACAGCAGGTTCTGCGTTTCTGATGTGGATCGGCGAGAGGATTACTGAAAAAGGTATTGGAAATGGTATTTCAATGGTGTTGGTGATCAATATTATTTCGCGTATTCCAAATGATATGGCAACTCTGTTTGAGCAGTTTGTTAAGGATAAGAGCGTTGCTAAAGGCGGACTGGCTGTTATTATCATTATTGCGATTATTGTTGCACTGGTAGTATTTGTTGTTGTCCTGCAGGACGGCGAGAGAAGAATTGCCGTTCAGTATTCTCAGAAAACAACAGGCAGACGGACGTTCGGTGGTCAGTCAACACACATTCCGCTTAAGATTAACACAGCGGGCGTTATACCGATCATCTTTTCTTCCTCATTAATGCAGTTTCCGATCGTTATTGCTTCCTTTCTTGGAAAAGACAATACAAAGGGAATCGGCGGTGAGATACTCAGAGGAATGAATCAGGGGAACTGGTGTAATCCGGAACAGTTGAAATATTCGTGGGGACTAATTGTATATATAGTGCTTACAGTATTTTTTGCATATTTTTACACGTCCATTACATTTAATCCATTAGAGATTGCAAATAACATGAAAAAGAGCGGCGGTTTTATTCCGGGAATACGGCCAGGAAAGCCGACGGTTGAATATTTGACAAAGATATTGAATTATATTATCTTTATTGGAGCTTGTGGGCTTGTGATTGTTCAGGTGATTCCGATCTTCTTCAACGGCTGGCTTGGAGCGCAGGTTTCTTTCGGCGGAACGTCTCTTATCATTATTGTCAGCGTTATACTTGAGACGATCAAACAGGTTGAATCGCAAATGCTTGTACGCAATTACAAGGGATTTTTAAATAACTAAGAGTCATTTTCAACTCGCGGAATTTATAATTTCGCGGGTTAAAATGTTATAAGGAGGAATGAATTTATGAAAATCATTATGTTAGGCGCTCCAGGCGCAGGAAAAGGGACTCAGGCAAAAAAAATTGCAGCTAAGTATGATATTCCTCATATTTCAACAGGCGATATCTTTCGTGCAAATATAAAAAACGGTACGGAATTAGGGAAAAAAGCAAAAACATACATGGATCAGGGACTTCTCGTGCCGGATGAATTAGTTGTGGATCTGGTTGTAGACCGAGTGAATCAGGAGGACTGTTCTAACGGCTACGTATTAGATGGTTTCCCGAGAACAATCCCTCAGGCGGAAGCACTCGATAAGGCACTTGCAGATCTGGGACAGAAGATGGATTACGCGATTGATGTAGATGTTCCGGATGAAAATATAGTAAACCGTATGGGCGGAAGACGTGCATGCGTAGGCTGCGGCGCTACATATCATCTCGTATTTGCGCCTACAAAAGAAGAGGGAATCTGTGATACATGCGGAAAAGAACTCATTCTTAGAGATGATGACAAGCCGGAGACGGTGCAGAAGCGTCTGAATGTTTATCATGAGCAGACACAGCCGCTGATTGAGTACTATTCAAAGGCTGGTATTTTAAAGACTGTTGACGGTACAGTTGACATGAATGATGTATTTCAGGCAATTGTTGATATTTTAGGAGAGTAATGACATGCCAATCGAAATTAAGTCGACCAGGGAAATCGAGCTGATGACCGAGTCTGGAAGAATCTTAGAAATTGTGCATAAGGAACTTGAAAAAGCACTTCGTCCGGGTATAAGTACGTTGGATATAGACCGGCTGGGTGAGGAAATCATAAGGAGTTATAATTGTATTCCTTCTTTTTTAAATTATAACGGGTATCCTGCATCGATCTGCGTGTCGGTGAATGAGGAAGTCGTTCATGGTATTCCGAGCAGTAAACGTATCTTAAAGGATGGGGATGTTGTCAGTCTGGACGCAGGTGTAATATATAAAGGTTATCATTCCGATGCCGCGAGGACTCATGGCATTGGAGAGATAAGCAGAGAGGCAGAAAAACTTATAGAAGTCACAAGACAAAGCTTTTTTGAAGGTATAAAGTATGCCAAAGAAGGCAATCATCTATTTGATATTTCCAATGCCATAGGAACATACGCGGAAAGTTTTGGATATGGGGTAGTCCGTGATCTATGCGGTCACGGGGTGGGTACAAAACTTCACGAATCTCCGCAGATACCGAATTATGTGATGAATCGGAGAGGCGTTAAGCTGAAAGCAGGTATGACACTGGCGATCGAACCTATGATCAATATGGGTACATGGGAAGTTGACTGGATGGATGACGAATGGACAGTTGTGAGCCGGGACAGGTCTGTTTCAGCGCATTATGAGAACACGGTGCTGATCACTGACGGCGAGCCAAAGTTATTAACATTGACTGAAAGTGAGGAGCGGGCATAAGATATGAGGGAAAATTGTATTGGGATGCTTGCCAGATCAGCTGCAGGTCACGACGAAGGAAAAATGTATGTGATAATCGCTGAGGACGCTGCATATGTATATTTAGTGGACGGAAAAGTACGGACATTGGATAAACCGAAGAAGAAAAAAAAGAAACATATTCAGATTATTAAAGATAAGTATGATATCCATGACATTGATGACGTAAGAATCAAACGGATACTGAAAGACTGGAAAAAGGAAGAGGTAAAACAGGAGGATTAATATATGTCAAAGGCTGACGTAATCGAGATTGAAGGAACAGTAGTAGAGAAGCTGCCGAACGCCATGTTTCAGGTGGAATTGGAAAACGGGCATCAGGTGCTTGCACACATCAGCGGAAAACTTCGTATGAACTTTATAAAAATCCTTCCGGGGGATAAAGTAACGTTGGAGTTATCTCCTTATGATCTTTCCAAAGGAAGAATTATCTGGAGAGACAAGTAGCAGTAAAAAAGGTGTCCGTGTGCGAATCGCTTGTATGAGGACATCTTTTTAACATGTATGAGTGCATTAGTTTGGCTGTGTAATCGCTGCTCTCAGTGTACAAAGGACCGTGTGTACCTTTCTCTGTACACTGAGGGTATAGATGCAAGATTACGAAAGAAAAGAGGGAAAAGGCATGTACTGTAAGAATTGCGGAAAAGAATTACCGGATGATGCCCGGTTTTGTCCAGAGTGCGGCGAACAGGTTGCAGATGGGGATATAGAGCAGAAAAAGGATGTGTATGAAAAAGGAATTCAATTTGAGCCGGATCATAGTAATTCACAGATGCGGATGATGAAAACGGGACTCTTTATTCTTGCGGGTGTATTGATTATAGTGGTGATTGCCTGCTTTGCTTATATTTCCAAAAAAGGACGCGAAGCGGAGATGAGAGCCGTCCAGGAGGAAAAGGAGCGGGCAGAGGAACAGGCGAAAGAAGCGGAAGCCGCCAGAATACAGACAGAGGAAGAAAAGCAGGCGGCGCAGGAAGAAGCAGCACAGGCACAAGAGAGCGCCAAAGAAACTGCTCAGGAGAAACCTGTCAGTACAGTAAATAATAACTATTATTATTATCAGGGAAGCCATTATGGGGAGCACGATTATTATGATAATGTGCAGGTGGATGGTTACCTTTGGCCAACAGATGAGTATTATCTCACATATGGCGATTTGGAGGGCATGGATCAGGATACTGTAGAGGCGGTCAGAAATGAGATATATGCCAGACATGGATATGCTTTTGAAAAGAAACGATGGAGAAATTATTTTGGAAGCAAGTCATGGTACTACAGAGATAATTCCTGTACACAGGAGGTAGCGAAATCTAGGATGAACTCTGTCGAAAAGGCAAATCTGGAAACAATTGTGGATTATGAGAAGCATATGGGATGGAGATAGTTAAAAAAAAGGTTGACTAAGAGATTTGTGAGTGTTATACTATATAAGCGCGTTTCTGAGTATTTTTATGCGCAAATGCCGTTAAGTTACAGTATTTGCATGGAAAATGCGCTCGTAAACCGTTGGCAGAGCAATGGATGAAAGGAGGATTTGACGTGAAGGTTAGATCATCAGTAAAACCAATTTGCGAAAAGTGCAAAGTGATTAAAAGAAAAGGAAGCGTTCGCATTATCTGCGAAAACCCAAAGCATAAACAGCGTCAGGGATAGGCATTGCACACTGGCATTGAGCACTTGGTGAGAAAGCTGTTCCCAAGCGTCAGCGTCTGGCAAGCCGTAAGGCGCGGACAGAGCTTAGGCGCACGGAACACGTGGTGGTTATCCAAGGAGTTTATGCAACAATTTAGGCGGCTGATAGTCGGACACGTCAGGGAGCGTGTAGACTATTTAAAATATACAAGGACGCACCTTAAGCCGGTGGACTCCTCGTATATTGCTTCTAATGCCGGCCCGTCATTACCGTCATGTCACATACATGCGGTGGCCGGAAAGGATACGGGTATACCGAACCGTATCTGGACGTTTTATTCGTCCCTATTAAAGACAGTATGAATCAAAACAAAGAAGACGGAGGAAATTTACATGGCTCGTATTGCAGGTGTAGACTTACCAAGAGACAAACGTGTTGAAATCGGATTGACTTATATCTACGGAATCGGCAGAACAAGTTCAAACCGTATTTTGGCAGAGGCAGGAGTTGATCCTGACATCCGTTGCAGGGATCTCACGGATGAAGATGTAAAGAAGATCAGTACAGTAATTGATGAGACACAGATGGTAGAAGGTGATCTCCGCAGAGAAATCGCTCTGAACATTAAGAGATTACAGGAAATTGGATGCTACAGAGGTATCCGTCACAGAAAAGGTCTTCCGGTTCGCGGTCAGAAGACAAAGACAAACGCAAGAACCAGAAAAGGACCAAAGAGAACAGTAGCTAATAAAAAGAAATAACTTAGCGAAAGCAAGCTGAAAGCGCAGCTTGAGCTTAGGTATTTCTTTGTTCTTCGAGCAAAGCGAGAAGAACTACCATAAGTCCTTCCGCAAAAACAAGCGAGAAGAACTACAACAAGTCCTTTTGCACATACAAAGCGGAGGGGACGATATTTCAATAAACAGATTAAAAATAGGAAAGCGTAGGTTAGTTTTATTATGGCAAAGAAAGTTACAAAGAAAGTGACAAAAAAGCGTGTCAAGAAAAACGTTGAACACGGACAAGCACACATCCAGTCATCTTTTAATAACACAATCGTTACATTAACAGATGCACAGGGCAATGCTCTTTCATGGGCAAGTGCAGGCGGTCTTGGTTTTAGAGGTTCAAGGAAATCTACCCCCTATGCAGCTCAGATGGCGGCCGAAACAGCAGCTAAGGCAGCATTGGTGCATGGATTGAAAACCGTTGACGTATTTGTTAAAGGACCCGGTTCGGGAAGAGAAGCAGCAATCCGTGCCCTTCAGGCATGCGGAATTGATGTGACAAGTATCAGAGACGTAACACCGGTACCGCACAATGGCTGCCGTCCGCCGAAGCGCAGAAGAGTCTAATGAGGATAGGAGGGAGATAAGACATGGCAGTGAATAGAGTTCCAGTTCTTAAAAGATGCAGATCACTTGGTATGGATCCGGTTTATTTGGGAATTGATAAAAAGTCTAACAGACAGTTGAAAAGATCCAGCAGAAAGATGAGCGAGTATGGCCTTCAGCTGCGTGAAAAGCAGAAAGCTAAATTTATCTATGGCGTATTAGAAAAGCCTTTCAGGAATTATTATAAGAAAGCAAAACAGATGAGCGGTATGACAGGTGAAAATCTGATGGTACTTCTTGAGAGCAGGCTGGATAACGTAGTATTTCGGATGGGACTTGCAAGAACCAGACGTGAAGCAAGACAGATTGTTGACCACAAGCATGTTCTTGTGAATGGAAAGCAGGTTAACATTCCATCTTATCTGATCAAAGCAGGAGATGTAATTGAAATTAAAGAAAAACACAAAAGCTCACCAAGGTACAAAGAAATTGTAGAGGTTACAGGCGGACGTATGGTTCCGGACTGGCTTGAGGTTGATGCAGAGAATTTAAAAGGAACTGTAAAAGAGCTTCCAAATCGTGATGCGATTGATGTTCCGGTTGATGAGATGCTGATTGTCGAGTTATATTCCAAATAATAACCCGTAACACCACAGGAGGTGGACTTAGTGTTTGATTTTAATAAACCAAATATTGAAATTACAGAGATTTCAGAAGATAAGAAATATGGAAGATTTGTTGTAGAGCCGCTTGAGAGAGGCTACGGTACAACATTAGGTAACTCCCTTAGAAGAATCATGCTTTCGTCTCTGCCTGGCACAGCGATCAGCCAGGTAAAGATTGATGGCGTTCTGCATGAGTTCAGTTCCATTCCCGGGGTGAAAGAAGATGTTACTGAGATTGTCATGAATTTAAAATCATTGGCTATTAAGAATACATCTGAGACAGATGAGCCGAAGACGGCTTATATTGAGTTTGAGGGTGAAGGTGTAGTAACGGCTGCTGATATTCAGGTGGATCCGGATATAGAGATAATGAATCCGGAGACAGTCATTGCGACATTGAACGGCGGGGCAGACAGTAAGCTGTACATGGAAATTACCATTACAAATGGCAGAGGATATGTGAGCGCTGATAAGAATAAGAATGATGATTTACCGATTGCGGTCATTCCGATTGATTCTATCTATACACCGATTGAACGTGTGAATCTGACTGTAGAGAATACTCGTGTAGGGCAGATTACAGATTTTGATAAATTGACATTGGATGTATATACGAATGGAACATTGCTTCCGGACGAAGCGATTAGTTTGGCGGCAAAGGTACTTAGCGAGCATCTGAAGCTTTTCATAGATCTTTCTGAGGTGGCACAGGCTGCAGAGGTTATGATTGAAAAGGAAGATGATGAGAAAGAAAAAGTTCTTGAGATGAGTATTGATGAATTGGAGTTATCTGTCCGTTCATATAACTGTCTTAAGAGAGCAGGCATCAATACTGTGGAAGAACTTACGAACAGAACACCGGAAGACATGATGAAGGTACGGAATCTTGGACGTAAATCTTTGGAGGAAGTACTGGCGAAATTAGATGAGCTGGGCTTAAGCCTTAGCAAAGGTGAGGAATAAGTCAATAGGCAGATTCTTGGCTTAGACTGTAAAATAATAATAATTTCTGTCAATAAGTCCGAAGAGCATGGCGGAGCATCCGAAATGAATTGGTTCCTTGCAACGGATTCGGATGTTAATAATGGAGGATTAGAAAGATGGCAAAGTATAGAAAACTCGGCAGAACATCAAGCCAGAGAAAAGCTTTATTAAGAAATCAGGTAACGGCATTGATCAACAATGGGAAGATTGTTACGACGGAGCAGAAGGCAAAAGAGATCCGCAAGATTGCAGAGCCTCTTATTGCAATGGCGGTAAAAGAGAGAGATAACTTCGAAGAAGTTACAGTAAAAGCTAAAGTTGCCCGCAAGGACAAAGATGGCAAGAGAGTAAAAGAAGTGAAAGACGGCAAGAAAGTTACCGTATATGATGAGGTTGACAAGACAATCAAGAAAGATAAGCCTAGCAGACTTCATGCACGCCGTCAGATGCTTAAGGTTCTGTATCCTGTAAAGGAAGTTCCGGCAGCACAGGCGGGAAGAAAGAAAAACACAAAACAGGTAGATCTCGTTGCTAAATTGTTTGATGAGATTGCACCAAAATACGAGAACCGCCACGGTGGTTATACAAGAATCATCAAAATCGGACAGCGTAAAGGTGATGCTGCCATGATGGTTCAGATTGAACTTGTATAATCTGAATAAAGATATGATAAATACACTCTGAGAGATTCAGGGTGTATTTTTTTTGAAAATGTTTAATATTTGCGTAAACTTTTATCAGGGGTTTTCCGCTTTTTTATTATTAATGTTTTAGTCAATTTCTTATTGCAATTATAATAGATCTATTGTACAATTATACTAACCAAGTAATACAATAATATAATGATACAAAAAGGGATTAAATATGAATGCGCTAATTGAAATCAAAGATATGTACAAAATATACCATCCCGGAGAGAATGAAATCTACGCTTTGAACGGAGTAACTTTTGCTGTAGAGGAAGGGGAGTTTGTTGTTGTAATCGGCCATTCCGGTTCGGGCAAGTCTACACTTATGAATATGATCGGCTGTCTGGATACGCCCACGGAAGGGACTTACCTCCTGAATGGCAGGGATGTGTCCCGGATGACGGACAATGAGCTTTCGGATATTCGGAATCAGGAGATTGGCTTTATCTTTCAAGGGTTTAACCTGATTGCGAATCTGGATGCGCTTGCCAATGTGGAACTTCCGCTTATATACAGAGGGATTGAAAAGCGGATAAGACGTGAGATTGCCGTTTCATCTTTGGAGATGGTAGGGCTTGGAGAAAGACTGCATCATAAACCGTCTCAGATGTCCGGAGGACAGCAGCAGAGGGTTGCGGTTGCAAGGGCTATAGCGGCTCGCCCGCCGGTTATATTGGCGGACGAACCTACTGGTAATCTTGACTCGCGCTCGACATGGGAGATTATGGATGTCTTAAAAAAACTTCATAAGTCGGGAAGAACCGTTATCGTTATTACACATGATTCTGAGATTGCAAAGCAGGCAGAACGGGTGATTCAGATCAAAGACGGGAAGATAACGGAGGATTACCTGAATCATGAGAGAACAGGGAAAAATGACGGACAGGAGGAGAGGGAAAGTGTTTAAAGCGGACAGAAGAAAGCACAGGAGGAGAAGAAACAGGCAGGAGACTTTATATGAGACACATTCTGAGAACCGCGAATTGAGGCATCGCAGGAAGAAAAAGCTGCCGGGCTGGGCGATCCTCCCGATTCTAGCAGGAGTGACGCTTATCTGTTTCGGAGCCTCAAAGGTTTTTGGCGAAGATACGAAGAGCACACAGTTAAGGGTAGTAAAGGCGCGAAAGGAAAGTGTAAAAGAGATCTATAATACCTCTGGGACGGTGGTAAGTGAGAAGAGCAAAACGTTCTATTCTCCTGTAAATGCTCCGGTCAAAAAGAATAAAGCGAAAGTTGGAGAAGCAGTAAAAAAAGGAGATACATTGATTACATTTGACACAACGAACCTAAACAGGGATAATCAGACTTCAAGACTTAACACATTATCAGCCCAGTATACAAATCAAGATGTGAAAGAGCAGAGCGGACGCGCGAAGAAAAGTGCGGAAAAAGCAAAAAAGCAGGAAAAAACCATGATTTCAGAGTTAAATAGTCAGATTGAAAAGAAACAGTCAGAGATTAAAAAGCTTGAAAAGCAAGTCAGAGATACGACAAAAAAGAGTTCTGAGATTGCGGGCAGAAATCAGGATATCCAGAAGAAGATGAAAGAAAATTTAGATAATCAAAGTATTTGCAAAGCAAAAAAGGAAAATGCGGAGCGTCAGCTTGAGAATATGGATGATTCATCAGAGGAGAGCGGAGATTTAAAAGTGCAATATGTAAAGGAGGCAGAAGATGCCACCAATGAGATCAGCAGACTTGAGAGAGAATACCGGACACTGGAACAAGAATCAGAGCAGCTTGGAGGCGGCGCCGGAGCGGACAGCAGCACTGCAGCGCAGTCGCTGGCGCAGGCGAAACAGGAGCTGGAATCATTGAAATCCAGTCTCACACAGGCAAAAAGCAGCAGCCAGACAAGCGCTGAGACTACTCCTACAGATGCGCAGCTCAAGAATATGAAGGTTTCTGAAGACCTTGCACAGCTTGCAGAGCTTACGGCAAAAGAACTTCTGCAAAAAGGCGAGGAGGGAATTAAGGCAGAATTTGATGGTATTATTTCTGATGTGAAGACGGCGGAGGGAAGTGATGCGGTTCAGGGCGGAGAACTGTTTACACTGGTAAGCAATCAGGATGTATGCGTAGAACTGGAGGTGTCTGCCGGAGATTTTGATAATCTTATAACCGGAAATAAAGCGGTAATAACAATCGGACGGCGCATTTATCATGGAACTCTTAAATCAGTGAATAAGATTGCCATTGCCAATGAGAAAGGGAATCCGGTTATCGGGGCTAAGCTTCAGATTGATGATCCAGATGAGGATATCTATATCGGTGTCAGTGCCAAGGTGAATCTAACGGTAGCAGAGAAGGATGACGTATTGTGCCTTCCCAATGAGGTGATCAATACGGCGTCAGACGGAGACTTTGTATATATCATTAAAGACGGAACAGTGAGAAAGCGCAAGGTAGAAGTGGGAGTCGCATCCTCTGGCATGTCAGAGATCGTATTTGGAATCAGCGAAGGAGATGAAGTGATTTCTGAGATGTCGGACGACATAAAGGAAGGTATGAAGGCAACCGGGATAGAAGATGAAGAATCGGAGACAGTAGGCGGGAAGTCTTCGGACAGCGAAGACACAGGTGAGGAGTAGATCATGGGATTGTTCGGAGAATACGTAAAGATGGCTCTTTATAATATTAAAGAGAACAAGGGACGTTCTTTTCTTACTATGCTTGGCATTATCATCGGTATTTCCTCTGTTGTTACCATTGTATCAATTGGAAACGGATTGAAAGCGGATGTAATGTCCAGTACGGAGGTAAAAAGCGCGACAGTCATACCTAATCCGGAGGAGACCAATCAAAGCCGCATGATCACATGGGAAGATCTTATGGCGGTAAAAGCCTCTCTTGGCGAACGGGCAAAAGGCGTGGCTTCCAGCAGCATGAAACAGGGAAATGTGGAGACGAGAAAAGGAAGCTTTGATGCATATGTGATGCTGACAACTCCCGATACAGAGGCAGATCCGACGCAGATGGAGATGCTGTACGGAGATTATTTTTCAGAGGATGATGTGATGAATGGCGAGACAGCATGCGTGCTTGATAAAGCCAGCGCTTTATATCTTTTTGGGACAGCAGATGTGGTAGGGATGGATTTTGACTTGTTGATAGAGGATGCAATCATAGTATTAACGATCAAAGGCGTACGTGACGGTGATCCGGAGGTTATGGCGGCCAATGAAGAGGTCATGAAGATGTTCGGAATGACTATGCCGGTCTATATTGAGATGCCTTATACAGCAGTGGAAAGCTGGGGTGAAAAGGTAGAAGATTTTTCGTCATTAAGCATCTACCTTGGAGAGAATGAGAATGAAAACGCAGTGGCAAAGGCAGCAGTTCAGGTGTTAAATTCCAGACACAAAAGCGAAGGAGAAAATCTGTTTATGAAACAGCAGTCCATGGATATGTCGGATGCCATGGGAGGGATTCTCGATACGGTGACAGCGTTTATTGTGTTTGTAGCGGGGATATCTTTGTTAGTCGGCGGCATTGGCGTTATGAATATCATGCTGGTATCTGTCACGGAACGGACTAGGGAGATTGGTATCCGAAAAGCACTCGGCGCAAAGACTTCCTCGATCATCTTTCAGTTTTTGTGTGAATCTGCGATTATCTCAGGGATTGGCGGAATCATAGGGATACTGATCGGTGCGGCGATTTCAGGGACGGTGTCCGTGCTTCAGATCGGAGGACTGTCTGCAAGACTGTCCCTTGGCGCAGTGATTATCACTACCTGCTTTTCCTGCGGCGTGGGGATCGTATTTGGCATCTATCCGGCCAGAAAAGCAGCAAAGATGAGTCCGATCGAGGCATTGAAGCAATGGTAGGCGGACTATGGAAAGCGTGTGCAGAAATATAATGTAAAAAGCATAAAGGAACAAAAAAGGAGGAAATGAGAGATGTTTAAACCGACAAAACTATTAAAAATCGTAGCAGTTCTTTTTATTATCACAGGAATATTGGGAATGTTTGGTACGGCGGTCAGCTATATTATGCTGCCAAAGATGAGAGAAATACCGGGGATAGATATGAGTACGATCGAGGCGGCATTGACGCCTTTCAATCTTATTATGTCAGTGATCAGCTGTATCTGTTCCGTTATAGCGGGAATCTTCGGATTCAGCGGCCGGTCGAAAAGGGGCGCCGTTGTCTGTGCGGGAATCTATCTGGCGCTTCTTCTTGTGTCAGTTGTTCAAATGGCGCTTGACGGGACATTTACTGCATTTGTGGCAGTGGATTTTATCCTGCCGGTATTGTACTGGTGGGGGCTGTACCAGTCAGAATGATCCGTGTTATTGGGAATGATAGTTAACCAATATTTTTAGCAGTAAATGCTTTTCTGTGCTTGCAGTATGTTGTATGATAGGTATGCAGAGTGTAAAGAGATCAAAATAGATTATCAGGAGGAGTTCGCTATGGATAAGAAGGTAATATCAGAGCTTGCCTCTTTTATTAAAGGAGCGCCCACGGCATTCCACGCGGTGGAGAAGATAAGCGGCATACTGAGAGGGGAAGGCTTTGAGGAGCTGGAGGAGAGAAAGAGATGGATGCTTGAGCCGGGGAAGTGTTATTATATTACAAGAAACCACTCCAGCATCATTGCTTTTAGGCTAGGGCAGGATTTGTCAGACTATAGTTTCCATGTAACGGCGTCCCACAGTGATTCGCCGACATTTAAGCTTAAGGAGAATGCGGAGCTTGAGATAAGGAAAAAGTATACGGTGTTGAATACAGAAGGATATGGTGGTATGATTTGTTCATCATGGTTTGACCGTCCCCTTTCTGTTGCGGGAAGAGTGATAGTAAAGACAGATGCGGGATTTCACACAAGGCTTGTCAATTTTGACAGAGACCTTTTGATGATTCCAAGTCTTGCGGTTCATATGGACCGAACCGTTAATGAAGGACATGCGTATAATAAGCAAGTGGATATGCTGCCGGTGCTGTCGGGAAAAGCAGAAGAGCAGGGAGAGATAAAAAGGCTGGTGGCAAAGGAGCTTGAGGTGTCAGAGGAAAGCATATATGGAATGGATCTGTTCCTCTATAACAGGATGAATCCGACAGTTTGGGGAAGTGAGAACGAGTTTTTCTCCAGTCCTCAGTTAGATGATCTGCAGTGCGCCTATGCTTCTCTAATGGGATTTCTATCCGGCAGTCACAGGAAGAATGTGAATGTATTTGCCTGTTTTGACAATGAGGAGGTTGGTTCAGGTACGAAACAGGGCGCCGGATCTACCTTCCTTTTTGATGTGTTCCGGAGGATCAATATGGCGCTTTTAAAGGATGAAGAGGAGTTTTACCGCGCGGTGTCAGGAAGTTTTCTGATAAGCTGTGATAATGCGCATGCGGTGCACCCGAATTATCAGAACAAGACCGATGCTACAAACTGTGTCTATATGAATGAGGGGATTGCAGTAAAGTCCCATGCCGGCCAAAAATATACAAGCGATGCGCTGAGCATTGCCGTATTTAGGGCAATCTGCGAGAAGGTAGGCGTGCCGGTACAGTTTTTTGCGAACCGTTCTGATGCGGCAGGCGGCAGTACCCTTGGGAATATCGCGATGTCTCAAGTGTCCATGAATGCAGTTGATATCGGACTGCCTCAGTTGGCTATGCATTCTGCTTATGAAACTTCCGGAGTAAAGGATACAGGATATTTGATAAAGGCTGCAGAGCAGTTCTACAGCAGCCATATTCATGTATTGGGGGATGGAAAATTCCAGATAGAAGAATAAAGAGAGGGATAATGTAGAGATGAAAAAGATACTAATGATCGGAACGGGCGGCACAATTGCTTCGAAAGAGACGGAGGAGGGATTGACTCCAGGGCTTACGCCGGAGGATATTCTTTATTATATTCCCAAAGTCAAAAAGATCTGTGATGTGGAGACTATCCAGGTGTGCAACGAGGACAGTACGAATGTGAAACCGGAGCACTGGCAGCTGATTGTTGGGACGATAGAGAAAAATTATTACAGTTACGACGGGTTTGTGATCTGTCATGGTACGGATACGCTGGCATATACTGCCTGCGCGCTGTCTTATATGATACAGAATTCCAATAAGCCGATTGTTATTACCGGAGCGCAAAAGCCGATCAGTGACGATGTGACGGACGCAAGGACTAATCTTTTAGACAGCTTTATCTATGCGTCAGATAAGCATTCTCAAGGCGTGAATATCGTGTTCGACGGAAAAGTTATAGCCGGAACGCGTGCGAAAAAAGAGATGTCAAAAAGTTATAACGCATTTTCAAGTATCAATTTTCCCTATCATGCAGTTATCAGGGACAGACGGCTGATCCGCTACATCCCGGAGATGCCGTACAAGGACAGAGTGCAGTTTTATTATAATATGAAGGACAGCGTCTATGTTTTGAAGCTGATACCGGGGCTGAAGCCGGATATTTTGTACTATCTGTTTGAAAATTATGACTGTATCGTGATAGAGAGCTTTGGCGTCGGAGGAATGCCGAAGTCCTTAACGGATGTATTCCGTGCGGAGATGAAAAAGTGGGAGCAGGAAGGCAAGCATGTAGTTGTGACGACGCAAGTAGTCAATGAGGGCAGCGATATGATGGTTTATGCAGTTGGGAAGACCATAAAGACAGAATTTAATCTGATGGAGGCATATGATATGACAACGGAAGCGGTGATTACGAAACTTATGTGGCTGATGGGATTAGAGGAGCTGTCGAAGGAAGAATTCAGGGAAATGTTTTACCGGCAGATTAATTACGATATTTTATTTGCGGAGTAACAGGACCGCTTTTTTCTGTTAAATGCATGACACAGCCGTTAAAAAAACTACTTTTGTCGAAAAGCTTACAAATTGTATCGTTAATGCTATAATGGTATCACTTGAGTATGAATGAAGATTTGTATTGGGGAAATTTGACGAAAGAAGGTATGATAAGAATGAGCAGACTAGAGCTTGATTCGCCTAAAAAAGCCCGTATTGTCATGGAAGAACTCTACAAGGATTTAGAGCGAAGAATCGAATCAAGTCCTCCGGGATTATGTCCAGTTGATATGTCGCGCGCTTTTTTAGAGCTGTGCCATGCACAGACTTGCGGCAAATGTGTGCCGTGCCGTATCGGACTCGGACAATTGAATCATTTCATCAAGGACGTGCTTGATGGAAAGGCAACGATGGAGACGTTAGAAGTGATGGAGCAGACAGCTCTTTCCATTATGGAGTCAGCAGATTGTGCTATTGGTTATGAAGCAGCTAATATGGTCTATAAGGGATTGATCGGATATCGGGATGACTATATTGAGCATATTGAGCACGGACGCTGCACTTGTACATACAGCCAGCCGGTTCCGTGTGTGTCGTTATGTCCCGCACATGTGGATATTCCGGGATACGTTGCACTGGTAGGGGAAGGGCGCTATGCAGATGCGGTCAGACTGATCCGCAAGGACAATCCGTTCCCGACTACCTGCGGTTTTATCTGTGAACATCCGTGTGAGGCAAGATGCCGCAGGAACATGATGGATGATGCGGTAAATATCCGCGGTCTTAAGAGAGTTGCCGCCGATTTTGCAGGCGAGGTTGATCCTCCGGCATGTGCGCCTTCTACTGGCAAGAGAGTTGCGGTGCTTGGCGGAGGTCCGGGAGGACTTAGCGCTGCGTATTACCTGCAGCTTATGGGGCATCAGACAACAGTTTATGAGATGCTTCCGAAGCTTGGAGGAATGCTTCGGTATGGTATCCCCAATTACCGTCTGCCGAAAGACCGTCTTGAGGATGATGTGAATGCTATCTTAAAGACAGGCGTTGAGGTAAAGCATGGCTTAAAGATCGGTCCGGATATTACGATCCAGCAGCTGCAGAAGGAATATGACGCGGTACTTATTACGATCGGAGCCAGCACAGACAAAAAGCTTGGCCTTGACGGGGAGAATGCAGAAGGTATCTTTTCGGCAGTGCAGTTCCTTAGGAATGTAGGAAAGAACATTATCATGGATCTTACGGGCAAGGAAGTGGCTGTTATCGGCGGAGGCAATGTAACAATGGATGCTGTCCGTACGGCAAAACGTCTTGGGGCTAAGAAAGTAAGTGTAGTATACAGAAGAAGAATTGCAGATATGACTGCGCTGCCGTCAGAGATTGAGGGAGCGATTGCAGAGGGGATTGAAGTGCAGACACTGAAAGCGCCGTCTTCACTGGCTATTGATGAGAATCATCATGTAAAAGGAATCTATGTATCTCCGCAGATGATCAGTTCGATTAAAGACGGACGTGCCAGCATCAGACCGACAGGCGAAGAAGATCTGTATATTCCGTGTGATATTTTAGTAGTTGCCATTGGGCAGAATATAGAAACAAGGCATTTTGAAGATGCAGGAATACCGGTATCAAGAGGCAAGATCGTTACAAAAAGCAACGGAGCTATTGAGAATCTCCCGGGCGTCTTTGCGGGGGGAGACTGTGCGAGCGGGCCGGCATCTGTTATTAAGGCGATTGCGGCAGCGAAAGTTGCAGCAGCCAATATTGACGAATATCTGGGATACCATCATGAGATTTCCTGTGATGTTGAGATTCCGGAGGCGCGTCTTGACGACCGCACACCATGCGGCAGAGTGAACCTGACTGAGCGGGAGGCTTGTGAGAGAGTGAAGGATTGGGACGGCTGTGAGAACTGTATGACGGAAAGAGAGGCAAAACAGGAGGCAAGCCGATGCTTAAGATGCGATCACTTTGGATATGGAATCTTTAAAGGAGGCAGAGAAAAGTTATGGTAAATCTTACAATTGATGGAAAACAGATATCTGTACAAGAAAACACCACAATCATGGAAGCTGCCGCACAGAATGGGATTCCGATTCCGAAACTCTGCTATCTGAAAGGAATCAATGAAATTGCGGCCTGTCGTGTGTGCGTGGTTGAATTAGAAGGAAAGGAAAAATTAATTACATCCTGTAACAATGTGGCTGAGGAGGGGATGGTAATCTTCACGAACAGTCCGAAGGTAAGAAGACACAGAAGGAATACGGTTGAACTTATTCTGTCACAGCATGATTGTCTCTGCGTTACTTGTACAAGAAGCGGAAACTGTAGTCTTCAGAAGATTGCCAACGATCTGGATATTTTGGAAATCCCTTTCAGGCAGGAATTGGAACATCAGGCATGGAACCGGAAGTTTCCGCTGATACGCGAATCGACAAAATGTATTAAGTGTATGCGTTGTATTCAGGTCTGTGATAAAGTACAGGGGCTTAATATATGGGATCTGGAAGGAACAGGTTCGCGCACAACGGTCAATGTAGCAGGACATAAGACAATCGACGAATCAGCCTGCTCTTTGTGCGGTCAGTGCATCACTCACTGCCCGGTTGGAGCCCTTCATGAGAGGAGCGATACAGGAAAGGTATGGAAGGCGATTGCAGATTCGGACAAGATTGTTGTTGCTCAGGTTGCCCCGGCAGTACGCGCGGCATGGGGAGAGTATCTTGGACTTGAGCCGGAGGAAGCGACGATCGGGAAGATTCTGGATTCCTTGAAGCGGATGGGTGTGGATTATGTATTTGACACTTGTTTCTCGGCGGATCTGACGATCATGGAGGAAGGAACAGAGTTTGTCAAGAGATTTACTTCCGGCGAACTGAAGGAACGGCCGATGTTCACCTCCTGCTGTCCGGGATGGGTGAGATTTATCAAGTCTCAGTTCCCGCATTTGGTAAGATATCTGTCATCGGCAAAGTCACCTCAGCAGATGTTTGGAGCGGTGATGAAGACGTATTTTGCACAGACACTGGGTGTAAGTCCGGAGAAGATCTTTACGGTTTCCGTTATGCCGTGCGTGGCAAAAAAAGCGGAGTGCGAGATGGAGCTTTTCTACGAGGAGTACGCAGGACATGATGTCGATGTGGTTGTGACTACGAGGGAGCTTGTAAGAATGATTCGGTCGGCTCATATCAGGCCGGATACGCTTAAAGACATTGAGAGCGACCGTCCAATGCAGGAAGGAACAGGAGCGGGCGTTATTTTTGGCGCGACCGGCGGCGTTATGGAGGCGGCGCTTAGAAGTGCATACTTCCTGATCAAAGGTGAGAATCCTCCGGCGGATGCGTTCAAAGCAGTCCGAGCGCAGGGCTTTAATGAGAACAACGGCGTTCAGGAGGCTGATTTCCAGATAGACGACATAACAGTAAGAACTGCAGTTGTCAGCGGACTCGGCAACACAAGGGCGCTGCTTAACAAGATAGAAAAGGGTGAAGTGCAGTATGACTTTGTGGAAGTCATGGCCTGTCCGGGAGGCTGCGTAGGCGGCGGCGGACAGCCGATCCACGACGGTGAGGAACTTGCCTTCGAGAGAGGAAAGAATCTTTACGATCTGGATGAGCATGCAAACTTAAGGTATTCTCATGAGAATCCCGATATTAACCTGCTCTATCAAGAGTTCTTCGGCGAGCCGAACGGACATAAGGCGCATATGCTGCTGCATAGCGACCATCTTAACGATTTGGCGAATGGAAGATAAAGCTTAGCAGACTGCTGATAGTTTTGAATTTAAAAATCGCTGTATCATTTAGTATTACTAAGATACAGCGATTTTTCAATCTCTATTTCGTCGTACCAGTTTGTTTTCTTAAACGCAATAATTCGTATATTAATTTGCCTTGCGGAATTCTAACGGAGTCATTCCGGTCGTTTTTTTAAACATTGCAGTAAAGTGGCTGGCATCGTTATACCCTACCTGATGGGCGATTTGCTGCAATTTCAAGTTTGAATGTGTCAGCAGAAGTTCTCTTGCCTTATTGATCCGGCAAGAGGTTAGGTATTCGTAGACCGAGCAGCCTAAAAAGCGCTTGAACAGGCGGGACAGATATTGAGGGGTGACGTATACCATCTGGCTTAGCTGCTGTGCAGTAAGCTCTGTATTGTAATGTGATTCGATTTCTTTTATTATAGGCGCTACGTAACGCAGATAAAGCGGCTCATCAGAAAGGGACTGCGTGTGCGCACTGTCAGTAAGGCTCATAAGCATCCGGTAACAGTAGACAGATTGGTTATAGGTATCCGTGGAAAGGGAGTCCCATTTTCCCATAATTTCATCAATCAGGTTTTTGATATGGACTCCTCGTTCTTTATCAATGAATAAGGATGGCCGATATCTTGTGACAGAAAAAATGCTGTTTTCGATACGTCCCGTGAACGTGGCAAAAAGAGTTGTCCACTCGTGGCTTTCTTTCGCATAGGAGTGGGGGATAAAAGGTGCGATCAGGAGTCCTTCGCCCTCGTTCAAGGTATATTCCGTGCTGCGCACTTTTACAATCCCACAACCGCTCTCAGTCTGGAGATAGTGAAAAAGAGGGTAGCCCTTTGGACGTAAAACACGGGACTGGTTCCAGTGATTGCCGATGGAGTCGAAGAGAAAAGGTTCGTTTGCGGGGGTATTTCTAAAATGGATAGACATAAGTATCACCTGTTTCAAAAAATTATATTTTTTAGTTTAACATATTGTACATTTTTCTGTCCATATATATTATAATACATAAAAACAGGAGTAGGAGGGCGAATACAGTGCGAGTGTTTGATTATGAGAAATTGAAAGATCCGGGGTATTTTAGGGATGAGAGACTGAATGCTCATTCGGACCATAGATTTTATGCCTCTAAAGAGGAGCTGGAACTTGGAACAGAAGAGTTTAAGGAGAGCCTGAATGGGATTTGGAAGTTTCATTATGCAAGAAATCTGAATGGAAGAATTCCGGGATTCGAGAGCCGGGATTTCGATTGCCGGGCATGGGATGACATTCGCGTGCCGGCGCATATCCAGATGGAAGGGTACGATGCTCCGCAGTATGCCAATGTGCAGTATCCATGGGAGGGGCATGATGATATCCGCCCGGGAGAGATCCCGGAGTATTTTAATCCGGTGGCCAGTTATGTGAAGTATTTCTGTGTGCCGGAGCGTATGGAAGGGAAGCGCATCTTTATCTCTTTTCAGGGAGCGGAGAGCGGACTGGCTTTGTGGCTTAATGGGGAATTTGTGGGATACAGTGAGGATTCCTTTACTCCGTCGGAGTTCGAACTGACCGAGTATATTGCGGAGGGAGAGAATAAGCTGGCGGCGCAGGTGTTTAAGTGGACGAGCGCAAGCTGGTGCGAGGATCAGGATTTTTACCGTTTTTCTGGTATTTACAGGGATGTTTATTTGTATACAATTCCGGATATTCACGTCCGTGATATGAAGATTGGCGCGCTCCCGGATGCAGAGCTTCAAAGCGCTTCGCTGGATATCCGTCTTGAGATGATGACAAAGCAGGATAAAATGGATGGAACAGTACGATTTTGTCTGTCCAGAGAGGGAGAGATTGTATTTGAAGAGGAAAAGGCTCTGGGAACTCTGGGAACAGAGGTTGTATGCAGCCGGACGGTAGAAAGACCTTTGCTTTGGAGTGCGGAAGAGCCGAATCTTTACGACCTGATGATAGAAGTTTGGGATGCAGAAGGAAGGATTTTAGAGCTGATACCTGAGAAAGTGGGATTCCGCCGCTTTGAGATGAAGAATCATGTGATGACGTTAAATGGAAAGCGGATCGTATTTAAGGGCGTGAACCGTCATGAATTCAGTTCGGTGAGCGGACGTGCAGTGACAGAAGAAGAGCTTCGGAAAGATCTCGAGGTCATGAAGCAGAACAATATCAATGCTATAAGAACCTGTCATTATCCGGATGCTTCTTTGATCTACAGACTTTGTGATGAGTATGGTATCTATATGGTTGATGAGACGAATCTGGAATCCCACGGTTCATGGGATCTGGCGGCAATGAATGGGAACACGGACGAGATCGTTCCGAATGACAGGGAAGAATGGCTTGCGCCTATGTTAGACAGGGTGGAATCGATCTATCAGAGAGATAAGAATCATCCGGCGATTCTCATTTGGTCCTGCGGAAATGAATCCTATGGCGGAAAGGTGATCTATGAGATGTCGCAGCGGTTCAGAAAGCTGGATCCGAACCGTCTGGTTCATTATGAAGGAGTTTTCCATGACCGCAGATATAACGATACCAGCGATATGGAGAGCCAGATGTACCCTTCAGTGGAAATGATCAAAGAGTTTCTTGCGAAAGACAGGAGCAAACCGTTTATCTGCTGCGAGTATGCGCATGCCATGGGGAATTCCTGTGGAGCTTTGCATAAATATACGGATCTGACAGATACGGATGAACTGTATCAGGGAGGATTTATCTGGGACTACATTGACCAGTCCATCTATAAAAAGGATAGGTATGGAAGGGAATTCCAAGCCTACGGCGGTGATTTTAAAGAGCGTCCGACAGATTACAGTTTCAGCGGCAACGGCATCGTGTACGGCAAAGACAGAGAACCGTCTCCAAAGATGCAGGAGGTAAAGTTTAATTATCAGAATATTACGGCAGAAGTTGGACGGACAGAGGTTAAGATCATCAATAAAAACCTGTTTGTGAATACGGGCGCTTTTGAATGCCGGGTGACGGCGGCAAGAGACGGGCATGTTATAAGACAGGCAGTTCTTGAGACAGATGTAAGCCCGCTTTCGGAAAAGATATATGCGCTGCCGCTGAAAGAAGAAACACTGGCGGGAGAGTATACTGTAACGGTTTCCTTCCATTTAAAAGAAGATAAAGTATGGGCGAAAAGGGGACATGAGATTGCATTTGGACAGTACGTGTACTGCATCGGGCAGAATAAATCCGCCGGACAGGCTATGCTTGCGGATAAAGGCGCAGTATGCAGGAAAAAACCTATCATCATAAGGAGTAACCATAATATCGGAGTCAGAGGCGATCACTTTGAAGTGCTTTTCTCTATGATGTACGGCGGATTAGTATCTTATAAATATGCCGGAAAAGAGATGCTTGAGACAATTCCGAAGCCGAATTTCTGGCGCGCGCCTATAGATAATGATCTGGGAAACCAGATGCCGGTGCGGTATATTCAGTGGAAGGCGGCGAGCATGTATCTGTCCCACAGAACAGAGGGCAGCGATCTGTTTGCTCTGTGCAATCCAGAGATTAAAGAGACAGAAGACAGTATTTCCATTGGTTTTGACTATTATCTTCCGACTTCGCCGAAAGCGGAATGCAGGGTGACTTATGAAGTGTTTGGCAGCGGATGTGTAAAGACAACCCTTTCCTATGATCCGGTCAAAGAGCTTGGGGATATGCCGGAATTTGGTATGCTGTTCAAATTAGATGCTGATTATGATCATGTGCGCTGGTACGGCCTTGGACCAAAGGAGACGTATGCTGACCGGAAAAAAGGAGCAAAGCTTGGCATATATCAGAATCTTGTGAAGGACAATATGGCGGATTATCTTGTTCCACAGGAGTGCGGTAACAAAGAAGAAGTCAGATATGCGGAAGTCACAGACAGGAAAGGCAGAGGAATGAGATTTGTTATGAGTGCGGAAAACGGACCGATGAATTTTTCTGCATTGCCCTACACGCCTCATGAGATAGAAAACGCAGCGCATCCATTTGAACTTCCAGAGATACATTATACAGTTGTCCGTGCGGCGAAGGGACAGATGGGCGTTGCGGGAGATGATAGCTGGGGCTCTTACACTCACCCGGAATATCTGCTGGACGTGAGTAAAAAGATAGAATTTAGCTTTTGGTTTGCCGGAATCTGATACAGATAAAAATTTGTCTCAAGCTGCCATGCTTGTTGTGTAAAAAACACCCTTCTGAGCTTTTGACTCAGCAGGGTGTTTTTACGGTTTAGCGATCTCTTAATCGGAATTTTGCTACCAGATCTTTCAGCATGTTGGCCTGACCGGACAATTCT
This sequence comes from uncultured Lachnospiraceae bacterium, assembly GCA_946558695.1. GTDB lineage: Bacteria > Bacillota > Clostridia > Lachnospirales > Lachnospiraceae > MD308. Next base: position 17,245 of record CAMNTQ010000028.1, on the reverse strand, counting down.
TCGCTGGCTGCAGCGCTCTTTTCCGCTGTCGCCATATTAGACTGTACCACTGTGGAAATCTGGTCGATTCCGCTGATGACAGCGTCTGTGGCTGATGCCTGTTGTGCAGAGTACTGTGCAATCCCGTCAATCAGTTTGGTGACTTGTTCTGCAAGAGCCACAACATCCATCAGGGAAGAGGCAGTATCATTGGCGATGTTGATTCCTTCTTCTACGGCTTCGACGGTCTGATCAATCAGCACCGTTGTGTTTTTTGCAGCCTCAGAGGATTTCCCGGCAAGATTGCGGACCTCGTCTGCTACTACGGCAAAGCCCTTTCCGGCAGAACCTGCCCGAGCGGCTTCCACTGCTGCATTCAGGGCGAGGATGTTGGTCTGGAAAGCGATATCTTCTATGGTTTTGATGATATTGTGGATTTCCGAAGACTTACCGCTGATCTTTTGAATCGCCGTGTTCATATGCTGCATCTTGTCATTGCTTTCTAAAAGCTTGCTGCCTGCCTGCTGAGCGATCTCATTGGCTTTTTTTGCGCCTGCGGCAGTTTTCTGGATACCGTCGGATACCTCGCTGATATGGGAAGCAAGAAGTTCTACGGCATCTGTCTGTTGTGAGGAACCGTGCGAAAGTGTCTGCGCTCCGTCAGAGACATAGCCGGAGCCTTCCGCAACTTCCCCGGCAGCTCTGTTGATCTGTCCCAGAGTTCCGTTCAGGGACAGGGAAATCTTTTCCAATGATTCACGGATCTTTGCAAATTCGCCGACATAGTCGTGGGAAAGCGTAAAGGCAAGATTCCCCTGTGCAATTTCCTGCAGTTTTTCGGAAATCTCATCGATGTAATCCACATAATCGCGCAGCCGGACGACGGTACGTCCGAAATTGTCTGCCAGTTCGCCCAGTTCATCGTTGGAATAATGGCGGATCGTCTGGTTTAATTCGCCCTCTGCGATCCGGGCAGCAATGCCGTTCAGTTCAGCCACAGGTCTTCCGATGATTCTTCTTACAAGGATGATAATCAGGAAGACTGCAATGATAACAGCAATTACCGATACGCCGATCATAATGCCGGTCAGAGCTTTTAAGTCGCTTAGAACTTCACTCTTAGACACGTAAGCTACGGCCGCCCAGTCGCTGTTCGGTACTTCCGCCACCTGTACATACATATCGTCGTTATAAAGAGATAATCCGGCTGCTTTGTTATGAATCTGCTCCGCGGCATACGCGTACATGTCTCCCTTGAACTCACTTAAGGTTTTTCCGGTGATATCCTTGTCCTTATGCCCGATGATAGTATCTGTCCGGGTATCTACAAGAAAGATTCCGCCGGTCTTTTCAAGCCGGATATTTTCAACAATGTCTGAGATGGAGTCGAGATATACGTCAGCTGCCGCAACTCCCCGGATTTCTCCGTCGGAATCGGTCAGTGCGCCGGATGCCCCTACGACATAGGACTGGCTGTCTTCGTCAAAATATACGTCTCCTAAGATAATGTTTTCGGATTCTATGCCATTTATGTACCAAGATTTTTCCAGAGCATTAAAATCCGGTCCCGGAACGAATGATGCATGGTACAAAGAGCCGTCGGTCAGTGCCACGTACAGTCCCGCCGGATAAGCGGCATTCTGATCCACAGTATGTTTGATATAATCTTTCAGCTCCGGAACGTCCATGTCCTCATATTCGATGGTGTCTTTCTGCATATCCAGCATAGTTACTGTCTTATTGATCCATGCGCTTGTCTCCTGAAGTGCTTTGTCAGTCGTTTCTGTAAGCAGCTTCTCGCTTTTTTCCAGCAGGGCTTCAGAAACACGGTTGTATACGATCAGCAGCAGAACAATTACCATGATGGCGATCGTCACGACAATGGCGCTTGTCAGCTTTCGTGTGATTCCCCGTTTTCCCCTTCCTGTTTTGGCTTTTGCCAATTTTGTTTCCCTCATGTTTCGATCTCCTTTATATTTTATAAAAGTTTACCTGTATTTTACAGGCAGAGCCAGATAAATAGCTATTATTTTCATTATACGTGATATAAGAAAAAAATACAATAAACATTAGCTGCAAACGAAATCCAAATTAAAGAAGATCAAGGGGATGTTTCTGACATGAGAAGGAAAGTATCTGGCACAATATCGGCTAGTAAATGACAAAGGGAATTATGACTTCGGATAAAGCATAATTCCCTTTTCATATATCACTTTATTATAGAAAGAAAATTACCAGAATACGTTATCGCCGACAACGATTCCCTTATGTCCGGTATAGGAAGCCCAGAAGAAAAGGCACTTTCTGACCTGACTGTTGCGCTGCCCGCCAAGCACGGCTTTAGCAGCTTTGTAGGCGGAATCCATGGGGCCTCTCTGCAGCACTTCATCGAGTTTTCCAGAGCTGACAGGGGAAAACTGACCGGATTGATAGACCACATCCCGGATGGTATTCGGAAATTTTGAACTGCCGACCCGGTTCATGATAACTGTTCCGACAGCAATCATACCTTCATAGCTTATACCTGCCTCACATTCAAGAATAGCGGCAAGTAAAGCGACCGTGTCTGCATCCGCATTCTTAGCCTCTTTGACGGCAGCCTCCGCAGCCTTGGCTTCTTCCAGTTGGGAGGCATAATCTTCATATTGTCCGGAAACTTCAGTAAGACGGGAAGTCAAATCCTCCTGCTGCTTGTCCAGATCCTTTTCAAGTTTTTTCAATTCTTCCTGTTCTTTTTTCAGCCTGTCCTGTTTTTTCTCAACGTTTTCACGGGCATTCTGAAGTTCATTGAGCATGTCGCGGTCGTAATCACTGATCAAGGTTACGTATTCGGCATTATTTAAAAAATCTGCCATGCTCTCGGAAGACAGCAAAACCTGGAGCAGTGAGATACTTCCGCCCTCATACATGAATTTGATCCGCTCCTTCATTGCTTCATAGTGATTCTCTTCATTCAGCTTTGCAGCGGCAAGATCAAGCTGCGCCGTCTCGATTGCTTTTGCCTTTTTTTTCATCTCTGAAGAAGTATCTTCGAGTTGTCTGCCTAAAGTGTCAAGTTTGTCATTCATGGTATCAATGTCATCTTTAAGCTCAGAAGTCTTTTCTTCCAGTTCTGAGGATGAAGGTGCAGCGTATACAAGATTGCCTGAGATCATAAGCGCACTGACACATAAAAGTGCAATGGAATCTTTAAGTACACGATGATATCTCTTTTTTAACATACAAGTTTCCTTTCTGACTATCTCCATAATAAATGCAATTTAAGATATTTGCGCAATTCAGTCTTTATTATACAGTACATTGCACTATAAAGCAAATTTTGATAAAATATTTAAGAAATAGATAATAATTTACGTTTGAAAGGAATATACAATATGAAGAAATATGAGGATGAACACTATCGATATGAAAATATCAAGGACAGGATATATCCATGGGTTAAGAAAGAGATGAAAGACAGTCACGCCCTGAATGGAAAACGGATATTAAAAAATGCGGCGGCAATTGCATTTGTGGGGGATTTGAAAATTGTCTTTGCTGTGAAAAGAGATGGAGACTGTTATGAGATCATTATGGACAATATGCTTGCTCCGGATACGGATATGGAAGCATTGTACCATACAGCCTGCGAAAATCTTGTACGGGATGTTGAGTTTGTGATCGGGAATACGTGGGACGGCGCCTACAGTATTATTGCGGACGGGATTCATGAGGCGAGCGCCGTATGTTTTAAGCATATCTGGCAGGTTTGCGCGGATAAGCTTAAGGATGATCTTGTGATTATGGTGCCGTGTAAGGATACTGTGCTGTTTGCTCCAGCAGGCCAGAGAAAAGTGGTAGAAGGAATGCTTGATCATGGACAGAAAGCGTACGATACGGCAACAGACCGTATTACGGACATGACATTTTTATTTTCGCAGGAAAGAAAGGAATTGGCCGTATATGGAGCGTAAGATTCGGATGGTCGGCTTTGATTTAGACGGGACATTGCTGACAACAGATAAAAGATTGACGGAATATACAAATGAGATATTAAAAAAAGCGATCGGTAAAGGTATTATTGTGCTTCCGGTTACAGGAAGGCCATTGAGCGGCGTACCCAAAGAGATTTCTGGATTCGAGGGGATAAGATATATGATTACCTCTAATGGTGCGCGGGTTGTAGAAAATGGAAAAACGATTCATGAAAATCTGCTTTCTGTCGAAAAAGCACAGAAAATCTTGGATATTTTCGAGGAATATGATACACTACAAGATATATATTATGACGGGCAGGGGTATATGCCGAAGAGGTTTATAGAACGTATCGGCGACTATGTGCCGTCACCTGCTATGGTACAGTATATGAAATCAACGAGAGCGCCGATTGAAGATATCCGTGCGAAGTTTGAAGAGGAGAATAGAAGTCTTGATAAGATACAGGCTCTTTTTTGCAAGAAGGAAGAGCAGGAGGAAGCGTGGAGGCGCGTGGAGGTATTGGGGGACGTAGAGGTAACGGGTGCGCTTGATAAGAATATTGAAGTGAACGCAGGCGGCGTCCATAAAGGAGCTGCGCTTTTGTGGCTGGCAAAAAGGCTTGGAATCAGCAGGGAAGAAGTGATGGCATTCGGCGACGGTCTGAATGATGTCAGGATGCTGAAAGAGGCAGGAGTCGGCGTTGCCATGGCAAACTCGATACCGGCTGTATTAGAAGCGGCTGATATGGTGACTTCCTCAAATGATGAGGAAGGAGTTGCAAAAGTTATGGAAAGGTATGTACTGAACGGGTTTTAGAGAGAGTATATTTATTGAAGAATATTTGGCGAAGAAAAGGAGACTGGTATGCTGGACGTATTAAAAGTGTTTATTCTTGGAGTTGTAGAAGGGATTACAGAGTGGCTGCCTGTAAGCAGTACGGGACATCTGATCTTAGTCGGAGATTTATTGAAGCCGGGCTTAAGCGACGCATTTATGGAGATGTTTAATGTGGTGATACAGCTTGGTGCGATTATGGCGGTGGTTGTGCTGTATTTCCACAAACTTAATCCATTTTCGCCTGCTAAAACGAAAAAGCAGAAGATGCTCACATGGCAGATGTGGATAAAAGTAGCCATAGCGTCAGTTCCGGCGGCATTGATCGGGCTGCCGTTTAATGATATTCTGGATGAGATTTTCTACAAACCGCTTCCGGTTGCCATCATGCTGATTGTATATGGCGCGCTCTTTATTATAATAGAGATACGCAATGCCGGGAAAAAGCCTTCCGTCAGGAGGATTTCCGACTTGTCGGTCGGAATGCTGGTGTGGATCGGAGTTTTCCAGATGCTGGCGCTGATTCCGGGAACTTCGCGCTCGGGAGCTACGATTGTGGGGGCGCTGATGATAGGCATTTCAAGGGAAGTAGCCGCAGAGTTCACATTTTTTCTTGCGATTCCGGCTATGTTCGGCGCAAGCCTTATAAAGCTGTTGAAATTCGGTTTTACGTTCACGGGTCAGGAGCTGGGACTTTTGTTGTTCGGATGTGTAGTTTCCTTCGGGGTATCCATCTTAGCGATCAAATTCCTGATGAGCTATATTAAGAAGAATGATTTCAAAGTGTTCGGATATTACCGTATCGTTCTGGGAGGGCTGATTGTGATCATGACATTGGTCCAGACGATTTTTGTGTAAATATGCATAGAAACAAGTGGGTTTTTTATAAAAAAATGTATAAAAACCCACTTGTTTTTTGACAGAAATATGATAAAATAAGCTAGATGCATTTTTATGCATAATTTATGAATAAAGATGAATTAATTGAAAGCGGAGGAAAAGAAATGAAGATGAAAAAGTTTATCAGTATGTTAATGATCGCAGCGTGTGTATGTTCTATGGCAGCCTGCGGAAGTAAGGAAAGTGCAGATTCTGAGGAAGAGAAGGGCGGAGAGGAAAAGAAGACTCTTATCATGGCTACCAATGCGGAGTTTCCGCCGTATGAATACCACGAAGGCGATGATATTGTAGGCATTGATGCCGAGATGGCGGCAGCGGTTGCCGGAGAGCTTGGAATGGATTTTAAAATTGAGGATATGGCATTCGATTCCATCATCCCGGCGGTTGACAGCGGAAAAGCTGATATCGGCGTGGCGGGAATGACTGTGACAGAGGATCGTCTTCAGAACGTGAACTTTTCTGATACATATGCAAAGGCAACACAGGTCGTTATTGTGAAAGAGGGCAGTGATATTGCTGGTCCCGATGATCTGACAGGAAAGAAAGTCGGCGTTCAGCTTGGTACGACAGGCGATATCTATGCGAGCGACATCAAAGATGCTGAGGTTGAGCAGTATAATAAGGGCTTTGAAGCGGTACAGGCTTTGACACAGGAAAAGATTGACGCGGTAGTGATTGACGGGGAACCGGCGAAGGAATTTGTAAAAGATGCAAAAGGGCTTAAGATTCTTGACGAGGCATTTACAGAAGAAGAGTATGCCATTGCGATTGCAAAGGATAATGAAGAATTATTAGAGCAGATAAACGGCGCGCTTAAGAGCCTGAAAGAGTCCGGAAAGCTGGACGAGATCGTTGCAAAGTACATTAAGTCGGACGCTGAGTAATAAGCGGATGGGGATAAGGTATGTTTGAGGAATTCCAGAGAAAATTTGTAAATAATTTTATTACATCTGACCGCTGGCAGTATATCGCTGACGGATTGATCACAACTCTAAAGGTAACGTTTTTTGCCGTTATTATCGGAATCATTATCGGATTCCTTGTGGCCGTTGTCCGTTCTACTTATGATAAGACAGGAAAGCTTAAGATTTTGAATGCCCTGTGCAAACTATATCTTACTGTTATCCGCGGGACGCCTGTAGTAGTACAGCTTCTGATCATCTATTTTGTAATATTCGGAGATGTGAGGGATGTGAGCAAGATAGTGGTTGCAGTAATGGCATTCGGATTTAATTCCGGCGCATATGTGGCGGAGATCTTCCGCTCGGGGATCATGTCCGTTGACAGCGGACAGTTTGAGGCGGGCAGGAGTCTCGGATTCAATTATGTCCAGACAATGCGGTATATCATTATGCCGCAGGCATTTAAAAATGTGCTGCCGGCGCTCTGCAATGAATTTATTGTGCTGTTAAAGGAGACTTCTGTGTCTGGTTACATAGCACTGCAGGATCTTACGAAGGGCGGAGATATTATAAGAAGCCGTACCTATGATGCGCTGATGCCTTTGCTTGCAGTTGCGATTATCTATCTTACAATGGTAATTATATTTACAAAGTTTGTGGAGATACTGGAAAGGAGGCTGAGAAGCAGTGACCACTAGTTATGGAGATACTTTGATCAAGGTTCAGGATCTGCATAAGATATTTGGAGATCTGCATGCCCTTAACGGGATTTCCGAGGAAATCCATAAGGGGGAGGTCGTGGTGATCGTAGGACCGTCAGGCTCCGGTAAATCGACATTTTTACGTTCCCTTAATCTCTTGGAAGAACCTTCGGAGGGACGGGTATATTTTGAGGGTGAGGATATTACGGATAAAAATGTGGATATCAATAAACATCGGCAGAAGATGGGGATGGTATTCCAGCATTTTAATCTGTTTCCGCATAAGACGATTCTGCAGAATATTACGCTTGCGCCTGTAAAGCTTTTGAATAAGAGTAAGGACGAGGCAAAGAAGCGGGCGATGGAGCTTCTCTGTCTGGTGGGGCTTGAGGAGAAGGCGGATGCTTACCCGTCCCAGCTTTCAGGCGGGCAGAAGCAGCGGATCGCAATTGTGCGCTCGCTTGCTATGGATCCGGATGTTATGCTTTTTGACGAGCCTACATCTGCGCTTGATCCGGAGATGGTAGGAGAAGTGCTGGAGCTTATGAAAAAGCTTGCCCGTGGCGGGATGACTATGGTGGTTGTCACTCATGAGATGGGATTTGCCAAAGAGGTAGCGACAAGAGTCATCTTTATGGATGAAGGCCAGATCAAAGAACAGGGGAGTCCGGAGGAATTTTTCGGGAATCCCAAAGATGAAAGACTGAGAGAGTTTTTGTCGAAGATATTGTAAAAAAGAAAAGAAACTGCCACACAGCGGAGGGTCTGCTGCGCGGCAGTTTTTTCAATTCAGATAGCCGTTCTGCGGTAACAGTCGGATATGCAGTTTCTTCTTTATAAACCCATCAGAGAAGCAGCGAAAATAAATACGATTGCAACAGCATACTGTATTCCTGCCAGTTTAATGGAAAATTTGATCCATTGAAGGAAATCTATTCTTGCAATGCCGATGGCGGCATTGGTCGTTGAGCTTGTAGGAATGATAGTGTTGGTAAGTCCGTCGCCCAGCTGGAAGGCAAGCACTGCCGTCTGCTGTGATACGCCGGTAAGTTGTGCCAACGGTCCCATAATAGGCATGACCAGGGTAGCCTGTCCGCTTCCGGACGGAACGAAAAAGTTGATAATAGCGTTGCTGATAAACATAGTTACTGCAACTAATGTGGGAGGAAGAACTGACATAAAGGATGCCAGTCCTCTGACGATGGTGTGAAAGATCGCACCGTTTTCCATAACAATCAGTACACCACGTCCCATACCAATGACAAGAGCGCCGAAAACCATTGTTCTTGCGCCTGCAAGCCATGCCCGGCAGATATCATTGCCGGACATTCCGCCTAAGATACCTGAGAATATACCCATAGCAAAAAAGATAGGCATCATCTCTGTTGTGCTCCACTTATTAACAATAGCATTATAGATAACGATTGTAAAAGAAACGGCCATTACTAGCAGAACAAGGATATTTTTTGCGGAAAATCTTGTTTCTTCTGAGAACTCTAAAACATCGCCGTTTTCTGCCAATTGTTTTTCTAATTCATGGCAGTAGCTTTTAGAAGGATCGTTTTTTACTCTGTTTGCATAACGGAGAACATACCATGCGGATAAGATCAGCATGACGATATGCATTGCAATTCGGAGACCCATACCGGAAAATGTCGGAAGTCCTACGATGCTTTGTGCCACTGCGGTTGTGTATGGATTAAAAACACCGCAGGAGAATCCAACCATAGTTCCGCAGAGAACCATGGCGGTTCCTGTCATGCTGTCGTATCCGCATCTTCTGGCGAGGGCAACTCCCAAGGGGATAAATATGAGACATTCTGTGTTGAAGCCCATCAATGCACTGAGAATAGAAAAAATAGCCATGACTGAAAAGATCATAATATTTTCTTTCCCGTTCAAAACACGTGCCAGTTTATTGATTCCGATTTCCAACGTTTTTGTCTCGTTGATGATTCCGAAGGAGCCGCCGCAGATAAATACAAAAAAGATCAAGGCTGCCATATTGATCAGACCTGTAGGTACGGCGTTAAAAAAATCATATAATCCTGTTGGATTAGAATCTACATAGTGAAATGAGTTAGGATCAACAACATTGGAGCCGGATTCAGTTTCAACCATGTCATATTGTCCGGCCGGAATAATATAAGTTAATACTGCGCAAAGTGCAATAATAATAAAAATTAGCAGAAAGGTGTGAGGGATTTCCCATTTTTTCTTTTGTATCTGAGTTTTATTCGTCATTATGTTTGGCCTCCTTTAACTTTGGCTCTGTATTTTTTGGGTTATTTTGTTTCGGACAATGGCAATGTTTTGTCTGACAGCCATTCGATTTCCTTTGGGGCAAGGAAGGGAGAAAGCTTTTTAAGAACAGCTTCGTGATAGCTGTCGATCCATTCTATTTCCTCATTTGTTAAGCGGGATACAAGAATCGCCTTCTTTTCGTAAGGCAGGAAAGTTACTGTCTCAAATCCCAAAAACCGCCCGAATTCATTGACTGTTTCTTCTTGAACGAGAATTGAATTTTCAATGCGTATGCCATAACGTCCTGGTTTATATACGCCCGGTTCATCGGAAAAAAGCATGCCTGTATCTAAAGGAACATCTAATGCATAGGGGAACATGGAGGTGTAATCCATCATGATCTTGCAAGGACCTTCGTGTACATTTGACACATATCCGATTCCATGTCCCGTGCCGGTGTTGTATTTTATCAGGCTGTTCCAATGTATTCCTTTTATGATGCCATCCAGAATATTACCAGTTGTTCCATATGGAAATTTCTGCCTTGCCAGTGCAACGTGTGACTTCAGGGTAAGCGTGTAGTCTTCTTTCATTTCCTGCGTCAGATGTCCGACGGCAACTGTTCTGGTGAGATCCGTAGTTCCGCATAGATACTGAGCGCACACATCAAACAGCAAAAATCCTTCTGCGCGTATTGGACGGGAAGTATCTTTTGCAGGACGATAATGCGGAAGAGCGGCATTTTCACCGAATCCTACGATTGGGATATTGGCAGGCTGCAGATAAAGGCCGCTAATCTTTCGGAATTCCTCCAATTTCCGGCCAATCTGATATTCATTCATGGGAACTTTTCCGGCATTGTCGTCAATGTATTTCATAAGCCTTGCAACGGCAACGCATTCATGTATGTTTGCCGTCCTGATGTTTTGCTGTTCTGCGCTGCTCTTTCGGGATTTTAAGTAATTGATACAGTCTATGCCTTCTTTTATGGTGACGCTGCATGGCAGAGACCGATACAATAAATATGGTATTTTAAACGGATCTAGATAAATTGCAGTGTTTTCTTTCAAACCGGAAAGAAGTTGGACTATTTCATCGTATTCAGCTAATTCGTAGCCGTCTTCTTGCAAAGATCGCTGTAAGCTATCCGGAATTTTTTTCAGACTTGTACACAGCAAGGCTTTAGTCTTTGAAATCAGGATGTATGCGTGAAAGAATGGATATAATGGATTGTCGTGTCCTCTCATATTTGTAAGCCATGCAATATCATCCAGACATGCGGCCAGATAATAATCTGCTTCCGGAAAGTTTTTGGCCATATAATCCCTTAATTTTTTAAGTTTATTCGGTCGGCTAAGTCCTGCATATGAAAGCGGGAGTTCAAAAAGCGGATCAGAAGGTATGTCCGGCCTGTCTTCCCAGATTTCACCGATCAAGTCATAGTTAAGAGATATTTGAATGTGCTTTTGCGCCAGTTTTTCTTGAAATTCCCGATAATCTGCCGTAGATATAACGGAGCCGTCTATGGAAAGGACCGCGTTAGCGTCGGAGTGAAACAACAGCCATTCGTCCCATTCCGGCACACCTATAGTTGCCATTGTGTAGACCGTAATATAGTTTTCATCTACCTCACGTTTTGCCTGAGTCGTATAGCGCCCATCCGTCCAGAATGCGGCTTCTTTCATAGTGACAACACAGATCCCCACACTTCCGGTATAGCCTGTCAGCCATTGTACAGCTTTCCAGTGCGAAGAAACGGATTCACTCTGATGCGGATCAGACGAGCCGGTGTATACGATATCAATATTGTGAATCTCCATCTGAAGTCTCAGCAGTGCCAATTTATCTGCCAGGTTCATAATTTTTCTCCTTTCGTAGCGTTTACATATTTTATAATGGGGTTGCAACCTTATTTATGTTAATGTATATTATAAATGGTTTGTGATTATAGTGTCTAATGATGAATATGCAAGACAACTATGCGGAAAAAGGAGGAATTTTTTTGCAATTGAGCGATTATGAATATGTCTTAGCGGTGTCAAAACATAAAAATATTTCTAGGGCGGCGAAAGAACTGTTTATATCTCAGTCTACGCTCAGCAGAGTCATCAGCCGCATTGAAGATGATATGGGAATTGAGTTTTTTGACAGAACCAGTTCCCCTCTGGCAATCACTGAAGCAGGAGAGCGTTACCTATACTATATGGGAGAGATGAGAGTACTGGAAAAAAAGATGTTTAGAGAGTTTGAAGAGCTGAATCCGGCGAAAAAGGGGCAGATTGTCGTAGGTTTCCCTCATACATATGCCTGCGATTTCCTTCCTTATGTACTGCCGGACTTTTATAAAAAGTTTCCTAATACGAAGGTTATTATTAAAGAAATGCCTTCGGGTATGCTGGAAGAGAATCTTCTGAACCATTTACTTGATTTGGCGATTATCGCAGACAATACATTTTCACCGGAATTAGTCTGTGAATATCTGGAAACGCAGCGAATTCTTTTGATCGTTCCTAGAAACCATCCGTTATATTATGATATGTATCAGACAAATTATGCAGTTTTAGGCATAGACGACATGCATAAACTGAATAATGAGCCGTTTATTTTACTGTCTCCGGGCGAGGGGATGCGGGTTGTAAGCGATCATTTTTTTCAAAAATACCACGTAACGCCGAATGTTATTATGGAAGTGAAGGACACGGCGACAGCGTACAGCCTTTCCGTATCAGGTTTAGGGCTTACATTGGTCTCCGATTTGAGAGTGCTTTTGAAGATGCCGAATATGCTTGTATCCGATTACTGTTGTTATCAGCTTGGGAATCCGCCGTATACGAGGACGAGGGTTGTTGCATATCCTAAAAATGCCGTGCTGACTCCTTCCGAAGAATATTTTATATCATTGTCAAAAGAGAATATTAAAAATCTGTATATGCATGCCAAGCAGTTTTAAAGAATCGGGATTATCATATGGAAGCCATCTGTATATCTGGCGAAAATGGAAAACCATTACAAATTGTAATGATAGGATTAGAAAATAGATATAATAAATAGTTGTATATCCGAAAATCTGGTGATAGAATAGCAATGTTTTAGGCGGAAACTATTAACAGAAGGAAGGAAGCATGCAATGGATTTTTTGAAGAGTGCAAAGGGAAAGGAATGGATAACGCAGTTTGTGTATTCTGTAGGAGGCAACCTAATATACTGTATCGGCTTTAATTTATTGATTGTGCCGATGGGATTTTACAGCGGCGGTTTCATGGGTATGTCGCAGCTTGCGGGGCTGTTTCTTACACAGGGTCTGCATCTGCCGATTCCCCCGGAGGCTAATATAACCGGTATTATTTACTTTGCAATTAACGTGCCGCTTATGTATCTGGGGTACAAGGTTCTGGGAAAAGAGTTCGCTGTCAAGACGCTTATCATGACTGCCATGATGAGTGCGTTTCTTGTTGTGATTCCGATCCCGAAGGCGCCGTATGTGGAGGATTACCTGACGGCAAGTATTATCGGCGGAATTATATGCGGTCTTGGGAGCGGAATGGTTCTAAGAGGCAGGTCGTCGGCAGGCGGTCAGGATATTATCGGGTTGTGCTGTGCGAAAAAATTACCGGATTTCAGTGTAGGGAAAGTGACGATCATTATAAACATTTTTGTGTACGGACTTTGTATGTTCCTTTTTGATATAGAGATTGTCATCTATTCGCTGATCTATGCAACCGTTCTTTCTGTGGCGGTTGATCATGTACATATCCAGAACATCAATACCAGTGTTATGATATTTACAAAGAAGATCGGAATCTCCAAGGCAATCATGGAACAGACCGGGCGCGGCGTGACGAACTGGGACGGAGAAGGCGCGTATACCCATCGGACGTCGTATATTCTGTTTGTCATGATATCGAAGTATGAAGTGGCGCAGTTGAAAAAGATTGTGAGAAAACTGGATCCGGACGCGTTTATGATATTTACAGAAGGCTGTTCGGTGGATGGGAATTTTGAGAAGAGGCTATAGAAGAAGAGGGATATTCCTAATTTGGAATATCCCTTGATTTATATATGTATTATTTTTCACAACTTCTGTAACGAAAATAATATTTTTAGGATATATGAATATACAGTTCACATCGTAAACAAAAATATACTACAGGCAAAGTGAGGTGAGGAAATGTTGGATTTGGAGGCGGTGTATAAGGAACATGCACAGACAGTATATCGTTTTTTGATGTCTCTTTGCTATGAAGATGAGATGGCCAGAGAGCTTACGCAGGAAACCTTCTATCAGGCGGTACGCTGCGCGAACAGGTATGACGGGACCTGCAAGGTGTCAACATGGCTGTGCCAGATTGCAAAGCATCTCTGGTACAAGGAACTGGAGCGAAAGAAAAAGAAGGGAACGGCAGCACTAGATGAGAACATGGTGTCCGATAAAAAACCGCTGGATGAGGAGTTGTGTATCCGGGAGGAGAAGATGGAACTGTTTAAAAAGGTACATGTTTTGGATGAGACGGCGAAGGAGGTTGTACTTTTGCGGCTGACAGGCGCATTTTCCTTCCGGGAGATCGCAGAATTGTTCGGAAAGAATGAAAACTGGGCAAGAGTAACATTTTACCGGGCAAAACAGAAAATTGTGAAAGGATGATGAATAGGATGGAATGTAGTATTATAAGAGATTTGTTCCCGAGTTATATAGACGGACTGACAAGTGAGGAGAGTAATCATATTATTGAAGAGCATTTGAGGGAGTGTACAGAATGCAGGGAGTTTCTGGAAGGTATGAAAGCAGATCTTGCATCGGTTAAATATGTCGAGCTGAATAAAGCTCAGGCAGAGACAGAGATCAGTGTTTTTAAGAAGATAAGAAGAAGGATGATTTATGCGGTTATCATTACGGCGGTTGTGGTCGCCGTGCTATGTGACGCATATATCGGCTATTTCACCGGCGGGGTCAGTACGCTGCCCGGCGAGGTGGAAGTTAGTTATAAGAATGTAGACGGAGTAGTAATGATCGGGCTTATACCTAAAAAGAACAATGTGTATATTCAGGGAGGATCTCATGTGAGCTCAGATTACCATGAAGAAGGATTCGATGAGCAGATTATTCCAATTAACTGTCATATCAGTCCGCGGACAATCCCGAAGGAGCAAAGAGGATTTTACCTGAGATATATATTCAGAGATGACGGGACTGTCATATATGAGAATTCATATGCTGATCTAATTGAACTTCAGGGAGATGAGGCGCTGAATATAGAGTTTGGAACCAAAACGGCGTCAATGACAGTAAGCGACTTCCGTACAGAGGCGGGGGCTGAAAAACTGAGACAATGGCTGAAAACGGAGGAAGAGGAATTGAAGGACTGAGACTTGTGCAGGACATTGTAAATGGACAGAAATAATCATTTCTCCGTCTGTACATTTCGGAAAATTTTATATATAATAAAAACAGTAATAATAATATTATATATAAGGGAGGTTTTCACCAATGGAAATCAGAGAAGGCTTTATGCCGTACTTAGAGTACAAAACATATTATCGTATTGTGGGGAAAAAGACCGGTAATAAAAAACCTTTGGTTCTCTTACACGGAGGACCGGGTTCAACGCACAATTATTTTGAGACGCTGGACAGGCTGGCGGAGGAAGACGGACGCGAGATCGTAATGTACGATCAGATTGGATGCGGGGAATCCTATGTAGAGAACCGTCCGGATCTCTGGAATGCCACAACATGGATCAATGAGCTGATCGCTTTAAGAGAGCATCTCGGGCTAGATGAGATGCATCTTCTGGGACAGTCGTGGGGCGGGATGCTTCTTCTTGACTATGTGTGCAATCACAAACCAGAAGGACTTAAGAGCCTGATTCTTTCCAGTACGCTTCCGGCATCCTGGATGTGGGGAATCGAGCAGCACCGTATGATCAAGGAGCTTCCGCAGGAGATGCAGGACGCGATTGAGAAGGCAACTTCAACCAATGATTACAGTGATCCGGTGTATCAGGCGGCAGAGGCAGAGTACATGCTTCGCCATGCCGCGGGGGCTGTGACAGAGGAGTCTCCGGAGTGCTTAAGACGTCCGGTTAAGAAGGGCGGCGAAGCATACGTTGTAGGATGGGGACCGAATGAGTATACTCCGATGGGTACATTGAAAGACTACGATGTGACAGAACAGCTTAAAGATATCAAGGAGCCGGCTCTCGTCATCAATGGCGGAAACGATCTGTGTACGCCATATATTGCCAAGTATATGTATGACAGGATTCCAAATTCTGAGTGGGAGCTTTTCCGTACCTGCCGTCATATGTGTTTTGTAGAGGATAATGACAGGTATGTAGAGCTGATGAAAGAATGGCTGAATAAGAACGATTAAAAGAAATGATTAAAAGTAAGTAATAAAATGGCAAGGGATATCCCGGGGCAAAGAGGGATAGCCCTTGCTTTTTCTATAGATATCCGCCGTCTACGCCGATTACCTGCCCTGTCATGTATTCCGGTGCATTTGCCAGATCCCATATCACTTTTGCAATTTCATCCGGCGAACCGAAACGTCCCATAGGAATTTCATATTCCAGGCTTTGCCGCTCTTCGTCATCCAACTGGCTGTTCATAACAGTATCGATCACTCCGCAGGCAACTGCGTTCACTTGTATATTGCTGGGTGCGAGTTCTTTCGCCAGCGCACGGGTAAGTCCGTTCACGCCAGACTTAGAGGCGGAGTAAGCTGTCTCGCAGGAGGCGCCGGAGATACCCCACATAGAGGAGACATTGATGATCCGGCCATGTTTCACAGACACCATAGCAGGAATCGCGGCGCGGCAGCAGTAGAACACGGAAGACAGATTTGTCTTTAACACGGCATCCCACTGTTCGTCGCTCATATCGCTCAATAGCCCGATATGGGAGATTCCTGCATTATTCACCAGCACATCAAGATGCCGGCAGCCTTTTTCGATTTCTTTGAACATCCTTTGCACATCCTTTGGATTTCCAACATCTCCGATAACAATCTCGCAGGAACCGTCTTTCATAGAATCTATAATGCTTTTTATCTTTTTAAGTTCACCTATTGAACTTCGGCAATTGAGGAAAACGTGATAATTATTTTTGGCAAAAAGAAGAGCCGTACTCATCCCGATTCCTCTGGAAGAACCCGTAATTAAAACATACTTTTTCATCAAAACCTCCGTCTATATAAACAAAGTATAAAATTTGTCTAAATACGCAATTAAATTAGATTTCCCAGACAATTATTATACACTACAATCATTGCCATTTAAAGCTTCAAGTGCTATTATTTACATATTAGTTTCTGCCAACTTTCTCATAAAAGGAGTTTATTCAATGCTTTCAAAATTCAGTGTAAAAAAACCATATACAGTTGTGGTAGGCGTCGTCCTGATTATTATTCTGGGTGTTGTTTCATTTACAAAAATGACGGTAGACCTGCTTCCCAGTATGAATCTTCCCTATGCGATTGTGATGACAACTTATCCGGGAGCAAGCCCGGAGGAGGTAGAGGAGATCGTGACAAAACCTGTGGAGCAGACGATGGCTACGGTCAGTAACATTAAGGATATTATGTCCGTATCCAGTGAGAACGCTTCTACTGTTGTAATGGAATTTGAACAGACGTCGAATATGGACTCTGTAACGATTGAAATGCGGGAAAGTCTTGATCAGATTACAGGGTTTTGGCCGGATGAAGTGACGAATCCTATCATCATCAAG
>CAMNTQ010000027.1 GCA_946558695.1 uncultured Lachnospiraceae bacterium | reverse complement strand
GATGGAAATCGGAAAGAAATTAAAGCAGCTCCGCATGGAAAAAGGTCTCACACAGGAAGAGCTTGCCGGACGCTCAGAACTGTCCAAAGGCTTTATCTCACAGCTGGAACGGGATCTTACTTCTCCCTCCATCGCAACACTTATGGATATTCTCCAATGTCTCGGAACCACGATCAATGAGTTCTTCAGCGAGAAGCCGGAAGAGCAGGTCGTTTTCCGCTTCGATGACTATTTTGAAAAAATAGATGCGGAATTAAAAAACAAGACAGAGTGGATCATACCCAACGCGCAGAAGAATCTTATGGAACCGATCCGCCTTACCTTAGAATCCGGCGGCTTTACTTACCGTGATGTTCCGCATGAGGGAGAAGAATTCGGCTATATCGTCAAAGGAAGTATCCGAATTCACATCGGAAAGAACGTTTACTCTGCCAAGAAGGGGGAATCCTTTTATTTTACCCCGCATTCGGAGCATTATATTGAAGCGGGGGCAAACGGCGCGGTCCTAATATGGATCAGCACTCCGCCAAGTTTTTAAATACATTTGAGGAGGATGATAATGTCTAATAAATTAATTGATATTGTAAATGTCTCGAAATCATTCGGAGAAAACCTTGTGCTGAACGACTTAAACCTTTATATCCGTGAGAATGAATTCTTAACGCTCCTCGGTCCCAGCGGCTGCGGCAAAACTACCCTTCTTCGTATTCTCGGCGGATTTGAATCGCCGAATGAAGGAAAGGTTATTTTTGACGGGAAAGATATCACGGATCTCGCGCCCAACAAGCGTCAGCTCAATACCGTATTCCAGAAATACGCTCTTTTCCCCAATATGACTATCGCGGAAAATATTGCTTTCGGGCTCAAGATCAAGGGAAAATCAAACACCTATATTGAAGATAAGATTCACTATGCCTTAAAGCTTGTCAATCTTGACGGGTTCAACGAGCGTATGCCGGATTCCCTAAGCGGCGGCCAGCAGCAGCGCATCGCCATCGCCCGCGCCATCGTCAATGAGCCGAAAGTCCTTCTTTTGGATGAACCTCTCGGCGCTCTTGACTTAAAACTCAGGCAGGATATGCAGTATGAACTCATCCGTCTGAAAAACGAGCTTGGCATCACGTTTGTCTACGTCACCCATGATCAGGAAGAAGCGCTTACGATGTCGGATACTATCGTTGTCATGAATCAGGGCAACATCCAGCAGATCGGCACGCCCGAGGACATTTACAACGAACCCCAGAACGCGTTCGTGGCAGACTTTATCGGAGAGAGCAATATCTTTTCGGCAATCATGGTGGAGGATAAACTGGTGAAGATCCAGGGTGTAAAATTCCCCTGCGTCGATACCGGATTTGGCAAAAACAAGCCGGTAGACGCCGTTATCCGCCCGGAAGACGTTGATCTTGTAAAGCCTAAGAAGGGACTTATGCAGGGAATCGTTACCTCTCTCATCTTCAAGGGCGTCCATTATGAGATGGATGTTATGGCAAACGGCTATGAATGGCTGGTCCACAGTACAGATATGTTTCCTGTAGGAACGGAAGTCGGTATCAGGGTTGATCCTTTCGACATCCAGATTATGAAGAAACCGGAATCGGAAGACGCGGAGGCTGTATCAATTGAAGAATAGAGATAAAAAAATCAAGCGCCTGCTTGCCGGGCCCTATATCATCTGGGCAGCGGGATTCATCGTTATCCCCCTTCTCATGATCTTTTATTACGGACTGTCTGACAAGAGCGGGCATTTTACATTTCATAATATTGCACAGATCACAACACCCGAGAACCTAAAAGCTCTGGGTCTGGCGCTGCTCCTTTCGCTGATCAGCACCGCCGTCTGCCTAGTGCTGGCCTACCCGCTCTGTATGGTACTTACCAATCTGGGGGTAAACCAGTCAAGCTTTATCGTACTGATCTTCATCCTCCCCATGTGGATGAATTTTCTGCTGCGGACGCTTGCATGGCAGAATCTGTTGGAAAGAAACGGAATCATCAATATCATACTCGGCTTTTTCCATCTTCCAGCGCTGGAAATCATCAATACGCCTTATGCCATTATACTTGGCATGGTATATGATTTCCTGCCCTTTATGGTGCTGCCGATCTACAATGTATTGTCGAAAATCGACAGCGATGTGATCGCTGCCGCAAGAGATCTCGGCGCAAACAGCATACAGACCTTTCTTCGCATCATCCTGCCTTTATCCGTTCCTGGTATCATCAGCGGCGTCACGATGGTGTTTGTTCCTGCCCTCACTACATTTGTCATTTCCGATCTGCTGGGCGGAAGCAAGATTCTTTTAATCGGAAATGTGATCGAACAGGAATTTAAGCAGGGCAGCAACTGGCATGTCGGAAGCGGCATGTCCCTTGTTCTCATGATTTTCATTATCCTGAGCATGGCGCTGATCGCCAAATATGACAAAGACGGGGAGGGAACGGCATTTTGATCAAAAAATATATACAGAGATTCTATCTCCTATTCATTATCATACTGTTATACGCCCCTATCATAACGCTGATGGCGCTCTCTTTTAATTCCTCTAAAAGCCGCGCCAGATGGGGCGGCTTTACGGCAAAATGGTATGTCCGGCTTTTTCAGGACGATCAGATCATGACTGCTCTTTACACAACATTGGAGATTGCACTTTTATCCGCTCTGATCGCCACAGTCTTAGGAACCGCCGGAGCGATCGGCATCCATGCCCTGCGCCGCAAATACCGCACCTTTATGATGGGAGTGACAAATATCCCCATGCTCAATGCAGATATCGTAACGGGAATCTCGCTGATGCTTCTGTTTATAGCATTCCGTTTTTCCCTTGGATTTTCCACGATTCTCATCGCGCATATCACATTTAATCTTCCATATGTGATCCTAAGCGTTATGCCCCGCCTGAAACAGACAAATATCAGCACCTATGAGGCTGCTTTGGATCTGGGCGCCTCGCCGCTCTACGCATTTTTTAAAGTCGTATTCCCCGATATCCTTCCGGGCGTATCCTCCGGATTCCTTCTGGCGTTTACAATGTCGCTGGACGACTTTGTGATCACTCACTTTACAAAAGGTCCCGGCGTAGATACATTATCCACAAAGATATACAGCGAAGTGAGGAAAGGGATTCGGCCGGAAATATATGCATTGTCCACGATTATGTTCCTGTCCGTCCTCCTTCTGCTTATTCTGGTAAATATCGCGCCCGACGAGAAGGAAGACCGGAAAAGGATTCTCTCCGCCGCCACAGTAAAACGGCATAAAATCAGCCGTTTTCTGCTGCGCAAAGTAGTACCGGCGGCGATGGTGGTGATCATTACGATCGGCGGAATCTTCTACAGCACAAAGGCGGACAGACTCGGAGGCGCTAATCAGGTCATCGTCTATAATTGGGGAGAATATCTTGATCCCGCCGCCATCGAATTGTTCGAGGAGGAAACCGGAATCGACGTCGTATATGAAGAATATGAGACGAATGAGATCATGTACCCAAAGATCCAGTCCGGCGCCATTGCCTATGACGTCGTATGTCCGTCTGATTATATGATTGAACGTATGATTGAAAACGACCTGCTTGCGGAAATTAATTTTGACAACGTCCCCAACATTAAAAATATCGGGGATGTTTATATGGAACAATCCAGGCAGTTTGATCCGAACAATAAATATTCTGTTCCCTATCTCTGGGGGACTGTGGGAATCCTGTACAACAAAACGATGGTAGACGAGCCGATCGACAGCTGGTCCGTCCTGTGGGATGAAAAGTACAAAGACAGTATCCTGATGCAGGACAGTGTGCGGGATGCCTTTGGAGTAGCGCTGAAATACCTCGGCTACTCTTTAAACTCCACAGACCTCGACGAGCTGACTGCCGCGCAGAAGCTCCTGATCGAACAGAAACCTCTCGTTCAGGCTTACGTTGTAGATCAGGTCCGCGATAAGATGATCGGAAATGAAGCCGCCATCGGGGTAATCTACTCCGGCGAGGCAATCTATACCCAATTGGAAAACCCGGATCTCGAATACGTAATTCCAAAGGAAGGTTCCAATATATGGATCGACTCCCTTGTAATACCGAAAAATGCAAAACACAAGGAAAATGCGGAAGCTTTTATCAACTTTGTCTGCAGACCTGAGATTGCAAAGATGAACTTTGATTTTATCACCTACTCTATCCCCAACGAAGGAGGCAGGGCGCTCATCGAGGAACCCGAACTGCGCAACAGCAAAATCGCCTTTCCGGATGCAAAAGAGCTCGAGCGCTGCGAGACGTTCAAATTCCTCGGAGATGAGAACGATGCCGTCTACAATAAACTTTGGAGAGAAGTAAAATCCAGATAAAATGACACGAATTACTCCTTCAGGCGTCCTTTTTCTACATTCGGAGCGATGAAATTCTCATAAGCATACTTCCAGAGCTCTTCGGAGCCCTTGGCAGTATGCTTATTTCTTGCAAGCACCTGATCAAGCCGCACTCCATGCTCCTCCCAGCTTTTTCCGTCCGTCGCCGCATTCAGCATAAGAGGCTGTACGCAGTCCATCGCATGGGCGAACCGTGCTTCCGGGCTTTCCCACTTCTCAAATTCATCCCACAGCGCACGGAGCTTTTCCTGCTGATCCTTTGGCAGCAGTCCGTATATCCTGTCCGCCGCTTTTTCCTCCCGGTGCTTTTTCGTCTTATTTCCTTCTGCATCATACGCATATGTATCTCCTGCATCAATCTCCACGAGATCATGGATAAGCAGCATAGTCACTGTCTTTAATACATCGATCTCTTCGTTGGCATACTCGTTTAAAAGAATTGTCATAAGCGCCATATGCCATGCGTGTTCTGCATCATTTTCTTTTCTTGCGCCGTCAGACAGATACGTCTGACGGCCGATAAATTTCTCCTTGTCAATCTCTCTGATAAAATCAAATTGCTGTTTCAGTCTGTTATTTTCCATTCCATTTTCTCCTTACGTATTGTTTACCCTATGCTCCGCCCGGTCCGTCTTTTCTGGGACGCTCTGTCTCCGGAAGCGGCTCCTCGGGCGTCATAGTCTCCGAGCATTCACTTTCTGTTTTCATTGATTCCGTCCCGTTTTCCTGCCTCGCTCCCATCTCCTGCCTGCCCGTATCGTTCTTTGCGGACCGAAGGTTCTCTGGAAAAAGATCTGTTTTTATTTCGTTCACAGCACATACTCCTTTCGCTAATAAATTGCCTGTAGATAGTATGCGCCGTTCTGGAAAAATTATACTTCTCTTTCCGCCGAAAATTCCACATCATAGCTTCCGCTGCTTCGTCTGATAAAGGTAAGTTCCCCGCCATGCGCCCTTGCGATCTGGGATGCGAGCCGAAGACCCATGATGTGTACCGCACTGTCCTGACGGTCCATATTCTGAACGACTGTTTCCGGAATTCCGCGGCCCGTATCTTCTACGCGCCAGCAGATTTGGGTTTCTTTGACCAGCAGCGTAATGGTTACATGGCATCCTTCCTTGTTGTGACGGATGCTGTTGCCGATCAGGTTTTTTAGCGCCCTCCTGACAAGTCCCTCGTCCGCCGTCATCCTCACGCTCTCCGCTTCCGCTTTTACGGCAATCTCTACTGTATGATCAGGAAGCATGTCCAGCGTCTTATTCTTTGCGCCGCCTGCCCTTTCCAACTGTCCGTTATAAACTTCTGCAACGCAGTCTCTTAAGATCGCCGCCGGAGAACATATTCTCTTTTTTAAAGGCTGCGCCTGATATGCCAGCTTGGAAGTAAGATTCAAATCTGCGATCAGCTGACGGATGACAAGACTTTGCCTTTTCATATTCTCTGCCGTCTTCCGGTTTTCGGCGCTGAGGTTTTCATCCTCCGCAAGCTTATCCGAATATCCCACGATCAGCGACAGCGGCGTCCTGATGTCATGGGAAACCCCTGCGATCCATTCTGTCCTTGCCTCATCCCTCTTCGCAAGCGCTTTTTGCTGCTCCTTAAGCTTTCCTGATACAAGATTCAGTTTCTTCGCCAGTTCCTCCATAGCGCCGCTTTCCGGGATATCCGTCGCCTCTCCAACGGACAGCCTGTCGATTCCCTCGGCCACCGGCTTCAAGGACAAGTAGAACCGGAAACCAAAACTAATGATGAACACTACGATGATTGCAAGATTGACAAACACCGCTGCTTTTGCATATACAGGAAACAGTTTAAACCCCTCTGCCGACATGATCATATCGTATCTTGCAATCTTTCCTTTGTCACATCCGAACACAAGAAGCCATTGTCCGCTCTTCCATGTTCTCACCGGATAATCCTTCAGATACCATCTGGAAAATACAGAAACATCCTGTAATGTATAACTTCGCGGTATTTCATTCGGAAGCCTCCACTCCCACACGGCGCGGCCATTCGCGTCAAGAGCCATCGCCCATACAAAATCCGTATTCTCAAGAATCTCAAGCCCTTTTTCCGAGATCGTGACGCCTGCATCGGTGAGGCAAAGTTCCTTCCCCGCCCGTTCCATACTGTCTCGTCCGTAAACCTGCTCTTTCACACCGCGCTCTGCTATATAAGTAATACCAATGAATATGCCCACATTGCAGAATAGAATAACAAAGATGATCAATCCCACCGTCAGGGAGTAACGCCGGATGATTTTCAGCAGGCTTTTCATGGCTGCTCCTTTTCCAAACGGTATCCTAAGCCTCTGGCTGTTAAGATCCACTTTGGATGAGACGGATCATCCTCAAGCTTTTCTCTCAGATGCCGGATATGCACCATCAGCGTATTCTCATATCCGTAATAAAAATCTCCCCACACCGCATTGCAGAGCGCGTCAAAAGTGACGATCCTTCCCCGGTTCTGAGAAAGCTTCATGAGCAGGGCAAGTTCTTTGGCCGTCAGCGGCGTCTCCTCCCCTTCAAACCGGACGGCTGCCCTCTCAGGCAGCACCTCATGCCCTCCCAGCCTGATGACCGTCTCTTTCTTCTCATCTTTGATATGGTAGGTTCTTTTCAGGACTGCCCGCACTCTCAGCAAAAGCTCTTTTGGAAGAAAGGGCTTCGTTATATAATCATCCGCCCCAAGTCCAAGACCAAACAATCGGTCTTCATCTTCATCCTTGGCTGACAGGAATAGAATCGGAATTTCCGACTCCTCTCTCATCTTCGCAAACATGGAAAACCCGTCTCCATCCGGCAGCATAATATCTAACACTGCCATATCCGGCCTACTCTCCCGAAAAATTTCCATCCCCTCCTTCATCGACCCGGCAGTAAGCACCTTTCGATATCCATCCTCTTTTAGTATAGCAGCAATCAGGTTTACAAGTTCCGCGTTATCATCCACTATAAGAATCTTATATTTATAATTCTCCATCCTGTGCTTCCTCCTGTCAAGCTTTCTGTCACTTTAATTATAATTGCGTCTCGCCCCATTTTCCAATCCTCCTTCTCAAAATTAAGGTAATCTTAAACAAAACTATGAATTTTCCGCTCCATCCGGCTTTTTTACCTATTGGCAGAACATTTTTATACTTATATCCATTTTATTCAGAACATATTAATTCTATCATAACACAGAACAAATATATTCTATATTTTAATCATCAGAACATTTTCATACTTTTCTTTTAGTCCAAAATATGATATATTATTCTATGAGGTGATGAATATGACAATCGGAGAAAATCTAAAACGTCTCAGAAAAGAAAAAAAACTGACCCAAAAGCAGCTCGGACACTTATGCGGGATGGCCGATTCTGCCATCCGTCGGTACGAACTTGGAAAATCCCATCCCAAAATACAGACGCTCCACAAAATAGCAAAAGGACTTGACATACCCGTCCATACGCTGGTAGAAGGATGCGGGCCGGAGTACCGCCTTTCTCCCCGCACCGACACTCCTGATTCCAAAAGCCGCAGCAGCAAGAATCCAAAGTACATATGGGACGACTGGCTTCACGCCAACAACATCCATTTTATGCGGTACAATAAAGGCGATAGAGAAGGAACGCTTATAAAATTCGCGGACAGGAATGAATTCTATTTTCTGACAAAGGAACAGACAGAACGTCTCCCCTCCTTAAGTATCGAACAGACAAAGCTCCTCATAAAAGCGATGGCATCTGATAACATAAGGTAAACATAAGGTGCCGTTAAGTCTTATATAAGGCTTACCTCCTACAATAGCGCTGTAAGAACATAAGCCGGGTACAAGTTCCGGCTGCAGCAAAAAAGGAGGTAATTTTTATGTCTTCTGTAATTATGACAGATTCCCTTACAAAACAATACGGCGAGAAGGCAGTTGTCAATAAACTTGACCTGAAAGTCCCGTCCGGAAGCATCTATGGCTTCTTAGGACCGAACGGCGCCGGAAAATCTACTACCCTAAAGCTTCTTTTAGGACTGATCAAACCCACGGAAGGTCACATGAAACTCTTAGGACGGGAGGTGAACACGGAAAACCGTCTTGCAATCCTCTCACAGACCGGTTCCCTCATCGAATCTCCTGCCTATTACGGACATCTGAGCGGAAAAGAAAATCTCCGTATCATCTGTACTCTAAAAGATGTTCCCTTTAAAGAAATTGACAAAGTTTTAGAGATCGTCCGTATGACCAAGCAGCAGAATAAGAAAGTCTCCAAATACTCTCTCGGCATGAAGCAGCGTTTAGGTCTTGCCGCCGCTTTACTTGGAGCTCCCAAGCTTTTACTTCTGGATGAGCCTACCAACGGTCTTGATCCTGCCGGCATTCAGGAGATGAGAGAACTGATCTGTTCTCTTCCAGAACAATATGGTATGTCCGTCGTTGTATCCAGCCATCTATTAAGCGAGATAGACCAGATGGCTACTCATGCCGGCATCATCGACCATGGACAGCTTATCTTTCAGGACAGTCTGAGTTCTCTCCATGAACATAGCAAAAGCAGAATCATCCTGCACACGGACAATGACTCCGAAGCCTTAAAAATACTGAAGCAGTTAAACATCCCTGCCATACGAAAAGATGGTTCTCTCCTGCTTAAAGTACAGCAGGATGCTCTCGTCGCAAAGACGATCGCATCTCTTGTTCGTGGCGGCATCGGGATACTTAGAGTTTATGAACAGCAGATGAGTCTTGAGGATATCTTCCTCCATCTGACCGGAAAGCAGGTGAGCCTATGAATTCATCCACAATGCGCGGGCTGAAGGCGGAGCGGAAAAAAGCACGTCACAGAAAAGTTTGGCTTGTCCCTCTGGGATTCCTCTTCTTTGAAGTTATCTGGATGCTGTGGCAGTTGTCATCTATCAAAGAAGAAGAGCGTATCACAGGATATCTTATGCTTTTTTACCAGCTTCCGATCATGAATACCATCCTCCTGCCCGCTATGATCTCCGTCATTGCCAGCCGGCTCTGCGATATGGAGATCAAAGGAGACACTTTGAAACTTCTTTATACTTTGCAGCGTCCTTCTTCATTCTTTGATTGCAAATTTATTACAGGCATAAAATATCTACTCTGCTTTACCATTGGGCACGGTATTCTGATTCCGGCCGCCGGACAGATCTTCCATTTTGGAAGTCCGCTGAAAGTCTCTATGCTTGCCGCATATCTGGCCGTCATGCTTTGTACCGGTATGATTCTGTCTGCCATACAGCAGACATTATCCCTGATGTCGAACAGCCAGATCATGCCTCTCGCCACAGGACTTGCCGGTTCTTTTTTGGGACTGTTTTCCTTATTTTTCCCGGCTCCTGCGGCAAGGCTTATCATCTGGGGATACTTCGCCGCATTCCCCTGTGTGAAAATGAACTGGGACCGCACGACAAAAATCACGGAATTTTACGAAGTTCCATTTCCCCTGTCAGGATTTTTCATATTCACCGTAACAGGTATACTGATTTTCATCATATGCAGAACCATCGCCGTAAAAAAGGAGGTATAGACATGTTACTCAGATGTATCCGCGCGGAAATGAGGAAACTGAAAGCTTCCATTCTATTTCCCGCCTGTATAATCATTCCGGTCATTCCTACCGTCATGGGAACTTTTAATTACCTGCAGAACATCGGAATCTTAAAGGATCAGTGGTACTCACTTTGGACACAGCACACTCTATTCTACTCAACATTCTTCTATGCGCCCCTGATCGCCCTTTACTGCTCTTATATGTGGCGGTTAGAGCACCGCAGCAACAACTGGAACGTTTTTATGACAGCCCCTGTTCCCATCTCCTGCCTGTACTTTGGAAAGCTTACCGTTATTTTTTTCGTTGCGCTGATCACACAAGGCTGGGTAGGAATCCTCTATCTCATTGCCGGAAATCTGGCAGGACTTCCCGGATTGTGTCCGGCGAAAGTTCTCTTCTGGCTGTTGAGAGGGACGCTCGCCGCTATTGCGGTCGGAGCACTCCAGCTTCTATTGTCCATGCTCATCCGAAGCTTCTCCATCCCAATCGGCATCGCCCTTGCAGGAGGCGTCATGGGAATGCTCATATATAATGAAGGGTTTGGCATGTACTGGCCTTACAGTCTTGTGCTCATGGGCATGAATTCTAACAAATCAGCCGACGTCTTATCTGGAAACAGTCTGCTGTTTGTGCTATCCGCCGTACTGTATTTCCTGTTGTTCTATCTGATCGCTGTCAGAATTCTAAAAACCAGAGACATTCGGACTATGTAATCACTGAACCTCAAGGAAGAGAAAGGGACTCCCGGCCTTTGCCGGACAGTCCCTTTTTTCCTGTCTCAATTTTACGATTTTACTTCATATACTTTTCTAGCTGGCGGACAGCCTCCTGAACATCAATCGGCTTCGCGATATGGGCATTCATGCCGCATGCAAGACAATGCTTGATGTCCTCTGAAAATGCATCCGCAGTCATGGCGATGATCGGAATATCGGAATCCATCCTTCCAAGAGAACGGATCTTTTCTGTCGCTTCATAGCCGTTCATGATCGGCATCCGGATATCCATCAGAATCGCATCATAGTATCCCGGATCGGACTGTTCAAATATCTCTACGCAGACTTGTCCGTTCTCCGCCCGGTCAATGGTCAGATTCAGTTCCCCGAAAAGTTCCTCCGCGATCTCCCAGTTCAGGTCGTTATCCTCCGCCAAAAGTATCCTTCTTCCCTCGAAATCCTTTGATTCTTCCTCCGGCTTCTGCTCTCCTCCTTCAGAAATCCCTGCATATTTTCTCAATCCGTAATACAGCGTGGACTTAAACAACGGTTTGCTGATAAAGCCGTTGATTCCCACTCCGCGCGCTTCTTCCTCTATATCGCTCCAATCATAGGCAGATATGAGAAGAATCGGAATATCATCGCCCATCTTCTTACGTATCACATTCGCTGTCTTAATGCCGTTCATGCCCGGAAGTTTCCAGTCCAAAAGAATGATATGGTAATCATTATGCTGTCTGTGTCTCTTTTCCGTCATCAACACGGCAGTCTCCCCGTCAAGAGTCCAGTCCGCATGTACGCCGATCGTCTTCAAAGACTCAGCTGTGGTGCGGCAGAGCTGCTCATCATCATCTACCACAAGCATATTCCACTCCGGCAGAACCATATCTTCCTCCTGCACAACAGCGCGCTCCAGCTCCAGTTCCACATGGAATTCCGTTCCTTTCCCCTGCTCGCTTTTCACGTCGATCGTTCCGTCCATGGCATCCACAATATATTTCGTAATAGCCATTCCAAGCCCGGTCCCCTGTATCTTCTGCACACGGGCGCTGTCCTCTCTGGTAAAGGAATCAAATATCTTACGGCTGAATTCTTCAGACATACCGATTCCGTTATCCTTAACCATAAGATGAATTCTCACCCAGTCTTTCCCGCGGGAAGATTCTTCCTCTTCCATCGACAGCTGTATCTTTCCTCCCTCCGGCGTAAACTTGATCGCATTAGACAAAAAGTTCAAAAGAATCTGATTCAGGCGGACACTGTCACAGCACACATTCTCTGTCATGATATCATTGATGACCACTTCAAACTGCTGGTTCTTTTCTTTGATCTGAGGCTGTACGATATTGACAATCCCCTCCATTACTTCGCGCAGAGACACCTGATCCATATTCAGCGTCATCTTCCCGCTCTCAATCTTGGACATATCCAGCACATCATTAATAAGTCCCAACAGATGCTTACTGGAAAGGGTAATCTTTCTCAGGCAGTTCTGTACCTGCTGTACATTATCTATATTCGCCGTGGCAATCGCCGACATCCCCACGATCGCATTCATAGGCGTACGGATATCATGGCTCATATTGGAAAGGAATTCACTCTTCGCTTTATTAGCTGAAACTGCCTCCTCACGCGCCTTCTCAAGCTCTGCAAACTGTTCTCTGGTCAGTCTCATATACTTAAAGAAGACAATAAAGAGCGCGCACAGAACGATCACACAGCTTGCAATTGCCATAAGCGCCCACAATTCATTCAGGTTTCCCACGATTTTACTTAGTTCCCCATAGGGCATAACCGTTACCAGATACCACTCAGAATACGGAAGGGACGTACAGAACATATGCCGTCTTTCATTATCTACCTTAATTACTTTAGAATAATTGGCTTTCGTGCTCATGGAGGCTTCCAGTTCCTGCACATACTGCTCTGCGTCCTCGCCGTCTATCTCCTCAAACAGAGCTTTGATCCGCTCAAAATAATTCTCTCTGTAAGCATCGCTGCTCTGAATGACAAAACTTCCGTCCCGTCGGATAATATGGGAATATACCATAGAATCATTCTCATCCAATGATAATACCTCTTTCACATAGCTGACTGGAATCCCCGCCACCAAGGCGATACTCGTCTCACCGTTATCCAGCCTGTATTCTGCCGGAATCCCCATAAGAACGATATCCTCATCCGCCGAATCGGTTCCTACCGCAATCTTCTTTTCATCACTGTTCAGAGACAGAAAGAATGGTTCTGGATCCGTCACCTTGACATTTTCCCCGTATATCATATCAAAGCTTCCATCCGTATTGTAAAATGCAAGATAATCAAACCCCCGCGCCTGTCCGCTGTAGGTAAGATATTTTAAAAGCTCCTGATCCACTTCCTGCGGAGGCACCTCCTTCTCCAATTCCTCAACCTGTGCCAGCCGAAGTCCCATAGTCTTCTCGAAATGTATGGAAATCTGCTCACTCATCCCAGACATATAGATAGTTCCCATCCCCGTCATCGTCTCCGAACTCTTCCCATTCATATAAAATGCCAGAAAACTAAAAATCGCGACACACAAGATTAATATAAAAATCGCACTGTTACGTAAAAATCTCATTGTCTTTTTTCTTACCATAAAATCCTCCGTGACTCTTAATATCTCAACCCCAAAAATTCAGCAGCGGTTCCTGCCGTTTTGTACTTATACATGAAAACATCCTCCCCCTACGAATTCCCGAAGCAGTGAATTCATAGGTATATTTTCACTTCCGATCCCCACAAAATAATCCAAAAACTTAAGAAGCCTTTTTGCTTCCAGATACTCCGGACAGCTTTTGTCAATCGCAAATAAAAGCCGCTCTACATAAGGCTTTAACACTGCCAGCTCATAGACGAGGGCAGAGTTAAACATCACGTCCGCCTCTTCCTGATAAGGAAAGATATTCTTCTCTTCTCCCCTTCTTACAGATTCCCACATACCGATCGTCCTCTGAGCGCTTGACCCGCGGGTGCGCGCATCCCTGACAATCCTCCTTAAGAATCTGCCGTCGGTAGACGGAATCCGGTTATGCTCGTCGATATTCAGCTGAGTCAGCGCGCTGATATAGATTTTAAATTTGTTCTCGTCCGCAAGCTGTCTGGTAAGCTTCGGATTCAAACAGTGAATCCCCTCTATCACAAGCACATCGTTTTCCCCAAGCTTCATCGTAGTCCCGTCATACTCCTTATGCCCGTTGACAAAATTAAAACGCGGAATGGCAACCTCTTTTCCCTCTAAAAGCTGCTTCATCTGGCTATTAAACAGTTCGACATCCACCGCCTCCAGACATTCAAAATCATAATTTCCGTTCTCATCCTTCGGATTGTCCTCCCGCTCCACAAAGTAATTATCCACCGCCAGCGGATGGGGAACCAGACCATTGGCCCGAAGCTGGATAGACAGACGGTGCGAGAAGGTAGTCTTCCCTGACGAAGAAGGACCTGCGATCAGGACAAATTTGATCTCGTTTCTCCGCTCTGCGATCTGAGACGCGATTTCCGCAATCTTCTTCTCCTGCAATGCCTCCTGCACAAGTACAAGCTCCTGCACATCGCCCTTGGTCACCTTGTCGTTCAGCGCGCCGACCGTCTCGATGCCCTGCATATCACTCCATTTGACAGATTCTTTCTGAACCTGAAACAGCTTGTTCCGAGGCTTGAACTCCGGCAGTCTGCCGGGCGTATTTCTATCAGGCATCTGAAGCACAAAGCCCTCATCATAGAGATAAAGCTTAAAATATTTCAGGTATCCCGCGCTCGGAACCATATATCCATAAAAATAATCTTCAAATTCATTCATATTATAAATATTGACTCTGGACACCCTGCGGTACTCGAATAATTTTTCCTTATCATACATACCATGTTTTCGGAACAAAGCGACTGCATCATCCGTGCTGATGGTGCGTTTCCCGATCGGTACATCCTGATCCGCAAGCTCTCTCATCCGGCTCTCCACCCGATCCAGAAACTCCTGATCCAGAGAAATATTTCCCTCAATCGTACAGTAATAACCTTTACCTATGGAAAAATGAACCCGAACCTTGCGG
This sequence comes from uncultured Lachnospiraceae bacterium, assembly GCA_946558695.1. Classification (GTDB taxonomy): domain Bacteria; phylum Bacillota; class Clostridia; order Lachnospirales; family Lachnospiraceae; genus MD308. The sequence goes on along the minus strand of CAMNTQ010000027.1, from coordinate 29,781 downwards.
ATATCCTCTCTGGCTGCCACATCATAGACAGATTTTACAAGCAAAAGCTTCATGCTCCTTTTATAAGTCTCATGTCCGATGGCTCCTCTTGTTGTCTCAAATGCCAGCGTACAGTCGCGCTTCAGTTTCTTGCGAAGCTCCTGAAGCTTGCCGTCCACATAAGTAAGAACAATATCTTCCTCATATTTGTCCCGGAAATCACCGGCAATCTGCTGATACGTCGTTCCTGCTATGTACTCTCTCACTTCATCGCCTATACGCACTTGGCATATCTTTTCTTCTTTCATTATATCCACCTCTCGATCTGATTTTCTATACTACCTGAAACGGATGTATGACCGGCGCCTCCGTAATCTTAATGCCGCATAGATTCTCATTCAGATACTGCGCCATATCCTCTACAAAAATATGCTCCACGCCATAGTGCCCTGCATCAATCATTGCAAGCCCCTGCGCTACGGCATCGATTCCGTCATGATGCCCGATATCTCCTGTGATCAGGACATCCGCGCCCTTTTTTACCGCTTCCGCGATCACACTCTTCCCGGAACCTGGGCAAATGGCAGCTCGTTCTATCTCCTTTTTCATATCTCCATATATCTTCACATTCGCAAGGCCAAAAGCAGTTTTCACCATCTCGGCGCACTCCCGCAATGTTATTTTCTTCGTAAGCTCTGCAATCTCACCGATTCCCCTCGGCATATCGGCTTCACAGGTGACTTCAAGAATCTGGGGCCTTACAAATCCCATCTTTTCACCGGACAGTCTCCCCATCCTGCACACATCATAATTCGTATGCATCGCATAGTACGATATATCATTCTGAATCAGACGCAGAATACGGTTTCCGATAAAATCCTGATTATGAATCTTCTTAAGGCCGCTAAAGATCAGCGGATGGTGCGTCACAAGCATATCCGCTCCTTCTAAGACTGCCGCTTCGATCACTTCATCTGTCGCATCCAATGCTATGTATATACTCTGTACCTCTTTATCATCCCGTCCTGCAAGAAGACCTACATTGTCCCATTCAAGGGCATATTCTTTCGGATAAGCCCGCTCTATCACATCCATTACTTCCCTGCATACCATCTTTACTTCCTCCCCTGATTATCTACCCGCAGCACTTAAGCGCCTGCTTAATGTAATCCGTCTCCCTGCTTAACTCATGAAGCCGCAGCCTTACCCCGTCGCTCTGCTCCTGCTCATGAAGCCTGACGATGATAGATTCCTTAATTGACTGCTCTCTCAAAAGGAATTTCCTTAAAACAGGGTGACGCATCCCAAGAAGTTTCTTTCCATAAATATATTCATATTCTTCATAACACTCCGGTTCCCCGTGCACCGCCCTCATCATGGGATAAAATTTTCCATCCTCTTCCACCATGTCTTCTTTTTCTATGACCAGCCCATGCGCCGCCAGATATTTTCTCACCTTCCCGATCTCCGACTGAGGCTGCAGGACGCAGGCTTTTAAAGAATTCACGGCAGCTCCTCCCTCCTCCATGATTCGGATGATAAGACCGCCGCCCATTCCAGCGGCAATCATGATATCTGCCTCACCCGCCTTCAATGCCGAAAGTCCGTCAGAAAGCCTTGTCTCGATTCTGTCCGACAGCCCGCACTGCGCAATATGCTCTCTGGCACGTGCGAGCGGTCCGCAATTCACATCCATCGCAATAACCCTGCCCGTTATTTTTTGTTCTACAAGAAAAATAGGCACATACCCGTGGTCCGTCCCGATATCCGCCGCAGAATCGCACTCTGGCACAAGGCGTGCAACCGCAGTCAATCTCTTTGATAACTCCATACAGAACTCTTTCTTAATCCAGATAATCCCTAAGCTTCCTGCTCCGGCTCGGATGACGGAGCTTTCTCAACGCCTTCGCTTCTATCTGACGGATTCGTTCGCGGGTAACATCAAATTCCTTCCCCACTTCCTCCAGCGTGCGGGCGCGCCCGTCATTCATGCCGAACCGGAGCCTTAACACCTTCTGCTCTCTCTCTGTCAGAGTATCGAGCACATCATCCAGCTGTTCCTTCAGAAGTGTCTGCGCAGCCGCCTCCGCGGGCACAGGTACATTGTCATCCTGTATAAAATCTCCAAGATGGCTGTCTTCCTCTTCTCCGATCGGCGTCTCCAGAGAAACCGGCTCCTGAGAAATCTTTAATATCTCACGCACTCTGTCCACAGGCATGTCCAATTCCTCTGCAATCTCCTCCGGCGTAGGTTCACGCCCGAGTTCCTGAAGGAGCTGCCTTGACACACGAATTAATTTATTGATCGTTTCCACCATATGCACAGGAATACGGATCGTTCTCGCCTGATCCGCGATTGCCCTCGTGATCGCCTGACGGATCCACCATGTAGCATAGGTACTGAATTTGAATCCTTTGTGATAATCAAACTTTTCAACCGCTTTAATGAGTCCTAAATTCCCCTCCTGGATCAGATCGAGAAAAAGCATCCCCCGCCCCACATAGCGCTTCGCAATACTGACAACAAGACGCAGGTTCGCCTCGGCAAGACGCTTTTTCGCACTCTCGTCGCCGTCCGCCATACGCTTTGCCAGATCAACCTCTTCCTCTGCCGTCAAAAGCGGAACCTTTCCGATCTCCTTCAGATACATCTTAACCGGATCATCAATGCTGACGCCGTCCGGCACGGAAAGATCGATCTTTTCAAGATCAACATCATTCTCGTCACTGATAACGATATCCGCATCATCCAGATCGTCCAGATCATCACTGTCCGAACCGATGCGGAGCACATCGATATTCTGCGCTTCCAGATATTCATACACTTTTTCCATATGTTCCAAATTCAGCTCCATATCCGAGAAAAAATCATTGATTTCCTGAAGCTCCAGAATACTTTTCTTCTTTTTGCCAAGTGCGACCAGTTCTTTCAATTTTTCCTCAAATTTTGCCACATTCTCTTCCATGTAGTACCCATCCTCTCATAGCTTGATTATATTTTATCCTTAATTAACGGAAATATGCAGTTTCCGCAGGTTCTGCAAATCACTTTTCGCTTTCATAAGCCTTTGCATCCCTTCGAGATCTGCCGCATTCCAGTTCCTTCCTGCCTCTTCAATACTGTTGTTCTTCACCCGGACGACTGTCTCCTTAAGCGCTTTTTCACGCTCCGCAGGCGTTGAGAGTTCCCTGATCTTTGTATGAAACAACCCGGCAACCTCCCGGTGCTCCTCCTCATCAGTAAAATGATTCATGATCTTGGCGGGATTTACTTCGCCCGCTTCATACTGCTCATAGAGAAGCGCCGCAACCGTCCGAAAAATCCCGTCCGAAAAATCCTCCGGAACGATATACTTGCTGATCTGGTTAAAGATTCCCTCATCCTCAATCAGCCATGTGAGCAATATTTTTTGTGACTTCAGGATTCCGTCTTCTTTCCCCTTCTCCTTGCTCTTTCCAGATTTCGGCCTCCTCGCCGGCGCCGCCATCCCTGTCTGCACCGCCATCCTTACAACCAGCTTCTTTAACTCCTCGTAACCTACGCGGTACTCTTTCGCTACCGCCTCGATATAATTATTGCGCTCAATCTCCTCTGTGAATCCGGCAAGCCTTGTTGCCGCTTCCTTCATAAAATCAGTCTTGCCCTCAGGCGAATTCATATCGTAGTTTCTTCGCAGCACTTCCAGACTATAGAGGAATCCGTTGCGCGCTTTTAAAATCCTCTCCTCAAAGGCCTCTGCACCCAGATTTTTAATAAACTCATCTGGATCCTTAAACGGCTCCATCCGGATAATCTTTGCCGTAATTCCTGCGTCTTTCAAGATAGGCAAGGCCCTTAAAGCCGCTCTCGTCCCAGCGTCGTCACTGTCATATGTAAGGTACACCTCGTTCACATACCGCTTGATCAAAGACGCATGTCCGGGAGTGAGCGCCGTGCCAAGCGAAGCAACCGCGTTGTCAAATCCCGCCTGATGAAGAGCAATCACATCCATATATCCTTCGCACAGCAAAAAATATGTTTTCTTTGATCTTCTCGCCCGGTTGAGTCCGTATAAATTCCGGCTCTTGTCAAAAATCGGCGTCTCCGGGGAATTCAGATATTTGGGCTTCGCATCCCCCATCACCCGTCCTCCGAATCCAACGACCCGGTTATTCACATCCATGATCGGGAACATCACCCGGTTCCAGAACTTGTCATAGACGCCCTGACGCTCATCATAACTGATAAGCCCCGCTTTTGCAAGCATATCATCCTTATAACCTTTTCCTTTTAAATATCTGTATAGATCATCACTGTATTTATTGGAATATCCAAGACCGAAGGCTCTGAGCATATCGTCGCCAAGCTGCCTGTCCTTTAGATACTTAAGACCCGCGGCTCCCTGCGGCTGGCGTAACTGTGCATAATAATACTTCGCCGCCAGCTTATTGATGTGAAGAAGGGTCGCTTTCATGTCCGCCCGCTCCCTCGCCTCCTTCGAATATTCTGCCTCAGGAAGCGTCACTCCTGCCCTGTCGGCAAGCGTCTTTAACGCTTCCTGAAAAGTAAAATTTTCATACTCCATCAGAAATGTGAATACATTTCCTCCTGCTCCGCAGCCAAAACAATAATACATCTGTTTTTGTCTGCTCACCGAAAAGGACGGCGATTTTTCATTGTGGAAGGGACACAGACCAAAATACGAGTTCCCCTTTTTTTGAAGCCTGACATAACCAGAAACTACATCGACAATATCATTTTTTATTCTAACTTCTTCAATAATCTCATCTGAATAATACATATATGAACACCCTTATGATTTGCCTCAAAATTGCCCTCATATATAATATTCGACAAAAGTGTTTGATTTCCTTTTAAATCTTCCAAGATTTTGGAACAAAATAATCTTCAAATTTTTTTACTGCATAGGTATCCGTCATTCCGGCAATATAATCGCACACCATCTGCTCTTTATTCACCCCTGATTCCCCCCGCATAGACTGATATTCCCGCGGAATCTCATCCAGATTCTCCATATAAAACCAATATAGATTCTGTATCATATGTATCGCCTTTTTTTCTTCCTGCTTCGCGACAGGATTCAGGTAGACACGCTCAAACATAAATGTTCTCAGATCTTTCATCGCTCTTTCCACTTTCTCCGACATGGAAATATCCGCCTGATCCCTGCTGTTTGTAACCACATCATGGATCAGAGTGTTCAGGCGCTTTCTTGTCGTATCCCCCAAGATCCGGTGGAATTCTTCCGGAATCTCTGCTTCGTCAAGAATCCCGCCCCGGATCGCATCATCAATATCATGGTTTAAATAGGCAATCTTGTCAGAGAGCCGCACGATTTTACCTTCCAGCGTATGGGGGTGTCCGCTGGATTTGTGGTTTAATATCCCGTCTACCACTTCCCATGTGAGATTCAACCCCTCCCCGTTCTTTTCCAGCCGTTCCACGATACGCACGCTCTGTATATTGTGACGGAAGCCAAAAGGATTTACTTCGTCAAGGGCACGCTCCCCTGCATGCCCGAAGGGCGTGTGTCCCAGATCATGCCCGAGGGCGATTGCCTCTGTCAAATCCTCATTGAGACGGAGCGCTTTCGCGATCGTTCTTGCATTCTGGGATACCTCCAGCGTATGGGTAAGCCTTGTGCGGTAATGATCCCCGTTGGGCAGAAGGAATACCTGCGTCTTCTGCTTCAGGCGCCGGAATGCCTTGCAGTGCAGAATCCTGTCTCTGTCTCTTTGGAAAACCGGACGGATATCACACTGCTCTTCCTTCGACTTCCTTCCCTTTGAATCCCTGCTGAGCGCCGCATAAGGGCTTAAATATTCTACTTCCCGCTGTTCAAGCTGCTCCCTGATCGTCATCGCCATCCATCCTTTATCAGTCTTTTAAACGTTCTTCAACCGCATTCACAACCGTTTCAAGCACTTTGATCCGTGCATAATATTTATCATTCCCTTCTACCACTATCCACGGTGCATAAGGTGTAGAGGTACGGATCAGCATCTCGTTCACCGCTTCCTCGTACTGATCCCATTTCTCCCGGTTGCGCCAGTCCTCGTCGGTAATCTTCCACTGCTTTTCCGGGTTCTCCTGCCTCGCCTTAAATCTTCTTTCCTGCTCATCTTTGTCAATCTGCATCCAGAATTTCAGCACGATTGCGCCTGCATCCGCCAAGTCTCGTTCCATGCTGTTGATCTCCTTATAAGCCCTCTGCCATTCCTGTCTTGTACAAAACCCCTCGATCCGCTCCACCATGACGCGGCCGTACCATGTCCGGTCAAAGATCGTCACATGCCCGGCCTTCGGCATATCCATCCAAAATCTCCACAGATAATGGTGCTGTCTCTCAATATCGTTCGGCGACGCTGTCGGATGAACTACGTATCCTCTCGGATCCATCTTTTCCGTCAGCCGCTTGATCGCGCCTCCCTTTCCTCCCGCATCCCAGCCTTCGAATCCAAGCACTACCGGAATCCTCCTGCGGTAAAGCTCTCCATGAAGTTTCTCGATCTTCTTCTGAAGTTCGCCGAGACGCTCCTTGTACTCTTCCTTTGTATAAGAAAGGTTAAGGTCGGCCCTTGAAAGTATGGACTCGCCCATCCGCTTATCACTGCTGTCCTTTTCCGGAATTTCCGGTTCCTTAGCCTTCCTTGCCGCCGTCTCTTTCGCCTCTTCTCTCTGGGCGCGGACATCCCTTACCTTTTCCGTGAGAATCTTTTCCACGGCAGCATAGATCTTGACAGTCGCAAATCTCTTATCTACAGCCTCCACGATATTCCACGGCGCATATTCCGTATCGGTGCGAAGAAGCATCTCTTCATTTATGGCCTGATACTTCTCAAACTGCTCATTTCTCTTTTTATCGTCCGGACCTACCCGCCATGCAGTTTCTTTCGATTCCAAAAGCTTTTTAAAACGTTTCTTCTGCTCCTTCTTATCTATCGCCAAGAATATCTTTATGAGCACCATACCATCCGCCGTCAACTGCTCCTCAAATGCACAGATGGACTCGTAGGCTTCTGCAAGCTCACTTTTCTTCGTTCTCTTATCAAAACGATCGATAAGCACCTTCCGGTACCAGCTGCTGTCATAGATGGCGATACGTCCCTTTGAAGGCATCTTCGTCCAGAATCTCCACAAAAACGGATGCATCCGCTCTTCCTTCGTCTCCGTCTTCACCGCATGCACTTCAAATCCCCTTGGATCAAGCGCCTTAATAAGCTCGCTGATCTGCACGCCTTTTCCCGCCGCATCATAACCTTCAAATGCGATCATGATCGGGATGCCCAGATCCTTGCACTCTCTCTGAAGCTTTCCGATCCTCGGCATGAGCTTTTGCATTTTCTCTTTATATGCCTCTTTTTCCAACGTCTTTGTTAAATCCAGTTTCTCTAACATTCTTTTCCCTCCCAGTCCGCTTATTGTCTGATTATGCATTTATTATACACCATATTGCCTGTAAATACATAATTTTTTAAAAACGTACTGACTTTTTTGTCAAGTTATGATAAGATTGAGCTATTTACATGCAAGGGGGTTTCAGATATGTCATCGGAGACTACTGTCAAAAATGAGATCACAGAAGGTATCATCTGGAAGCAACTGCTTATTTTCTTCCTCCCGATCGTTGTGGGAACTTTGTTTCAGCAGCTCTATAATACTGTAGATGCCGTCATCGTAGGACGTTTTGTGGGAAAAGCCGCTTTAGCAAGCGTAGGCGGCTCTGCCGCAGTGCTGACTTATCAGGTCGTGATGTTCTTTACAAGTCTCTCAAACGGCGCCGCGGTTATCATTTCCCAGTTTTACGGCGCAAAAAATGAGCGGAAGCTCCATGCGGCTCTTCATACAGCGGCCGCATTTTCCATCATCGCGAGTATCCTGATTTCTATCGTCGGATATGCCGCTACTCCGGCGCTTTTGGCCGTCATGAAGACTCCGGCAGATATTATGGACGATTCCATCGGGTATCTCCGGATTTATTTTCTTGGCATCATAGCCATGCTTATTTACAATATGGGCTCCGGCATCATGCGGGCGGCGGGAGACTCTAAACGGCCTCTCTACTACCTGATCGTATGCTGTATTCTGAATATTATACTGGACATGATTCTTGTCGTATTTTTCAAGATGGGAATTAAAGGCGCTGCCATCGCAACGATCCTCTCGCAGGCTGTAAGCGCTGTCTTAGTGATCCGGGCGCTTATGTCCTCCTATGATATGATCCGTCTGGTTCCAAAGGATATCCGAATTGATGCCCCTCTCTTAATCTCGGAACTGCGCATCGGTCTTCCGGGCGGAATACAGACATGCATGTACGGTCTCACCAATATCATCATACAGACTTCGATCAATCAGTTTGGGACAGATACCGCCGCTGCATGGGCGGCTTTCGGAAAAGTAGATTCCATATTCTGGGCAGTGAGCGGGGCTTTCGGCATCTCTGTCACTACATTTGCAGGACAGAACTACGGTGCAGGAAAGCTTGACAGAGTCTATAAAAGCGTACGGATTTCCCTCGGCATGTCTTTAGCAGTTTGCGGCGCCATCCTGATATCTCTTTTAGCGCTTGCCCACCCGCTGCTATCCTTATTTACATCCGACGAGACGGTGATCGGTATCGGCACTTATATGATGATAAATATTGTACCAAGCTATGCCATTTTTATTTTTGTGGAAATTTTTACAGGGGCGCTCAGAGGAATCGGTGATGTAATGATTCCTACGTTTATCACCTTGGGGGGCGTCTGTCTGGTCCGGCTCCCATGGATCATATTTGTGACGCCTATCCGCAGAGAACTGTTCACGATCCTTGTAAGTTATCCGATCGCATGGGCTGCCACGGCGCTGCTTCTGGTCCCATACTATTTTTACAGGAAGAAGAAGCTGAACGCAAAATGGGGAAGAACATAATACACAATCCACTTAGAACGGATTGCATTATAATCAATTCTAAGTGGATTGCTTTTCGATATATTAAGTTCATATTACGGTATTTCGGCTTTCTATCTCTATAATGTCATCGATCGGAATCTTTGTTCCGTCCGTCAGTATCACCAGTCTCTTATGTTCATCTATCCTCTTTACACACCCGTTTACCGTCACGTACACTCCGCCCGATTTTCTCATATCTTCCGCAAAATAAGTAATGGATACATCCGGTTTCTTATCTGACTGTTTTTTTAGGAACATTAATTGCCTGTTAATAACCGCCTTACAGGTTTCGTCCAATTCCATCCGTTCTTCCGTAAGTCTTGCTGTTTCCTCCACCGCCGCGCCGTGTCCGGTCAAAGCTGCAAAAGGCGCGAATTGCGCCGCCCTGTCGGCCGCCGGCATCAGAGGATGGGTCTTAGAGACATGGTGAGGCAGATCAATAATATCGTCATACCTGTGCCTGTCGTCGTGATGAAACTTTAACATTCCCCCCGCCCCTCTCCTGTGATTCTATGCTTTATGACCGCCGATCTGACTGTTCCGCTCCATCGCCGTAGCGCCCTCCATCAGATTGGTTCCTTTCAGGACAGCATTTTTCCCATACCGCTTTTTTATATCCAGCAGCGCTTCCTGAAGTCTCCTCTCCTGCCTAAGCTTCGCATCTTTTTCTTCCTTTTCTTTCCTTAACGCAGCGTAATCGGTAAACAAGTCAAGCTGTTCATACGCCGGCTCTTTCTCAATCAGACTTTCATCCACTACATGATTGGCACAAAGCGAAATTCTTCTGACCAGAAAGTTCTTATTGATGATTCTGTCGTACAGCCCCAAAACTGTATCTGTAATTAATTTGCAAGAAGACGTCTGCTCCCCAATGTTCGCCGTCCCATGGGCATGTTTCGGTATCTTGCGTCCATAGCGGTCCGTCGTAATCTCCCCCTTATAATCCTTCATTTCAGGGTTGGACAAATTCTCCATATCATATCCTACCGTCAGAACAATCTGGTCTGTGACCAGCCTTTTTTCCACCAGATCCAATGCCGCCATCTCTGCCATCTCTCTGACTACAATTCTTGCCTTATCAGGCATATAAGGGCAATGAAGCACTTGACCGGACACAACACTGTTATTGCTTGGCTTGTACGCTTTGATATCCGGCATTGTACATGGCTCCCATCCCCACGCATGATCAATCAAAAGTTCTGCATTGACTCCGAACAGGCGGTAGAGCAGATCCTCATTATAATAATCTCCCGGCTTTCCCAGAGAACATCTTGCCACATCGCCCATCGTATACATGCCGTGCTCCTCAAGCTTCCTTGCATATCCTCTTCCCACACGCCAGAAGTCCGTGATCGGACGATGCGCCCATAATATGCGGCGGTAGCTTTTTTCATTCAATGACGCGATCCGCACTCCATTCTTATCCGGCGGTATATGCTTAGCCACAATATCCATGGCAACCTTGCACAGATAAAGATTCGTACCGATACCCGCCGTAGCCGTGATCCCCGTAGTAAAATAGATATCCCGCATGATCTTTCCCGCCAGCTCGCGGGGCGATAATTGATAGGTATTAAGATAGTCCGTAACGTCCATCATGATCTCATCGATCGAATACACATGGCAGTCTTCAGGCGCGACATATTTCAGATATATCTCATAAATTCTTGTACTGTATTCTATATAGTAAGCCATTCTCGGAGGCGCAACGATATAGTCAACCGCTTTCTCAGGCGACGCTTTAAGCTCTGTGTCATTCCAGGAAGAACCAATCAGTTCCCGCCCCGGCGCCAGCCTCTGCCGATTAGCATTTACTTCTTTTATCTTCTGTACCACCTCAAAGAGTCTCGCCCTCCCCGATATCCCATATGCCTTCAGGGACGGCGACACCGCCAGACATATCGTCTTTTCCGTACGGCTTAGGTCAGCGACAACCAAATTCGTAGTCATCGGATCAAGCCCTCTCTCCACGCACTCTACAGATGCATAAAAAGATTTTAGATCAATGGCTATATATCTACGATCATTTCGTACCATGCTTAAACTCCCGAATACATATTCCTATGACAATACTTTCCTGCCGATCACAAAGTAAGCTCCTACTACCATAAATATTGTTACCAGCCACGAAAAAGGATATACCCAGAACAGCACCGCCAGCGTCGGTTTCCATGCAAACGCCGTATAAATCCATATAATCCTCACCGCACAGGAGCCAAACATTGTCAGTACGGCCGGAGTCATAGAATATCCCATACCCCTTAAACTTCCGCCCGTCACTTCATAAAGCGGCGGCAGGAAGCTAAAGATCTGAATATGGAGCATACGGGCTGCCCCAAACCCTATGGCTGCCGCGTCTGCCGCAAAGATACTCAGGAAGAAGCCGCGTCCCAGCACAAAAACCGCGCTAAATATCCCTGTGCCGCACATTCCCAATACGGTACTGATGCGCCACACGTTTTTACATCTCTCATACTGCCTTGCCCCGTAATTCTGACTGGTAAACGTAACTGCCGCCTGCGTAAATGCACTGGTGACAAAATAAGTTAAAAATTCATAGTTCAGCGCCGCTGCCGAGCCGGCGATTGCATCCGTCCCAAATCCATTGATGGCAGACTGTATGCACACATTGGAAAATGAAAACACCATTCCCTGCAGCCCCGCCGGCGCGCCGATCTTTACAATCTTAATCATCTCTTCTCTGCTAAGAGACAATTTTCTCATATCCAGACGGATTGCTTCCTTACTCCTCCCCAAAAAGAAGAGTATCATCCCCGCGCTGACTCCATTGGCTGTTACCGTGGCAACTGCCACTCCTACAACGCCAAGCCGAAAGACAATAACAAGAAGCAGATTTAACCCTACATTGATAATGCCCGAGACAATCAGGCAATACAGAGGCTTCTTCGTATCCCCGATACTTCTTAAGATTGCAGAGCCAAAGTTATACAGCATGAAAAAGGGCATGCCGCCAAAATAGATCTTAAGATACACCGCCGCCAACGGCAGAACCTCATCCGGAGTATTCATAAGCTGCAAAAGCGGCCGCGCCACACCATTTCCCAAAACTGCCAGAATCACACCGCAGATCAATGCCATCGTAATGACTGTATGTACCGTCTGCTGAATCTTCTCTGTCTTGCCTTCCCCGATATACCGCGCGATCATCACATTCGCGCCCACTGAAAAGCCGACGAACAGATTTACCAGCAGATTTATGACTGAACTGTTGCCGCCCACCGCCGCCAATGCCTGATTCCCCGCGAATCTTCCTACCACTGCCACATCGGCGGCATTGAATAATTGCTGCAGGATACTGCTGGCTGCCAGCGGCAGAGCAAACAATATGATCTTACTTACCAGAGGGCCGTTTAACATATCCATCTGCCCAGTCCGTGTCTTCTTCATTCTTTCCATATCTTCTCCCTATTCTCCCTGTACAGCCACAGCATCCTATCAGCCGCTTCTTTCCGTTCTCCATCGCTATGCGGCCGGCACCTGCTACATTGTATCTGGTTTCGAGGCTTGTGAAAAGGAAATGGCCACCTCGTTCTTTCTCATGAACAACAGGCCAAAAGCGCCCGGCCCGCAGTTGCTTGCGATGGCAGAGGATGCCTTCTGCAGATATACCCGCTCAAAAGGACAATACTGCCGCACCAGATACTGAATATAATCAAGCTTTTTCTCATCCATTCCAGCATAGGTTATAAACAGTATCCGCCGGTCGATACTCCTCTCATCCCTAAGCACCTTCCGAATATATCCTTTCGCTGCATGCGCGAAATCGCCCACCTCCATACTTCCGACTGCCATCTTGCTTTTCCGCAGTACAATGACCGGATGCAAAAGCAGAGAATCGCACATCACCTGTATCCGCTTTGATATCCTGCCCGCCTGACACATCATATGGGTACTGTCAATGATAAAGTCTGAAGATATATAATTCCTTAACTTTTTCATGGCATCGACAATCTCCTCCTTCGAAGCATGATGCTCCGCCATATAAGACGCATACAGCACCATCATCCCCATACTGCTGGAAAGATGGCCGGAATTGATCACCGCAACATTTTCAAAGGACTGCGCCGCCTCAAGAGCATGATAGTATCCCTCGCTGACATGCTTTGCCATCGTAATATGAAGCACATTCTGAGCCTCCGTCAGCTTATCTGCAAAAAACCGTTCATAGTCCTCCACTTCTGGGGGACGGGAGACACCGTTGTTCCCATTTTTCATATGGTACAGCAACTCATCCGCCTTTATCTCTACATCATCCAGAAACCGTCCCTTGTTTGTGCAGACATAGTAAGGGCATACTGAAATACGAAACTCCTTCTTGAGGGATTCCGGAAGATCACAGACACTGTCTGTCGTAACAAGAATAGACCTTCTTTTCACTCGCTCAAAGATCAGGATGTCTTTCCCAACCTCAGACTGTTCTGCCCCCTCATTCAGATTCACAAGCTCTTTCGGAAGAATACTCAGCACCGCTGCCTCAAGCAGCATGCCGCTGACTGGCTTTGCCAGATATCCTGCAAATCCCTCCTTCTGGTAGAGTAATTGGTTATCACTCCCTGCATTGGCTGTCAACGCGATAACCGGCACATCCCGGCACATCCCTCCGGCCTGAGTCTGAATCTCATGAAAACACTGGACTCCGTCCATTTCCGGCATAAGGTGGTCCATCAAGATGCTGTCATAATGCTGAATCTGTGTCAGCTTCAGGCACTCAGTGGCGCTCAGCGCCGTATCAACCTGAATCTTTGTCTCTGACAGAAGTTTTTTTACCACCACCAGATTCATTTCATTATCATCTACCACGAGTATATGTGCATCCGGCGCTTCAAAACTCTGCTTATACTGCTCTCCCTCACGTAATTTCCTGCGGGATGTCAGCGTAAATGTGCCCAGTTCGGCATCATCAATAATGTCCTGCTCCAGCGTAACGATGAATTTCGATCCCTTAGTATAGACACTGTTAACGCTGATCTCACCGCCCATCAGCTTCACAAGCTGCTGAACAATACTCAGCCCCAGTCCGGTACCTTCAATATGACGGTTTTTTTCTTCATCCACCCTCTTAAATGCATTAAAAATATAAGGAATGTTTTCCTTTTTCACTCCCCGTCCAGTGTCCTCTACTGTATACCAGACACGCACCCTGTTCAGAGTCACGCACTCACACCGGACAGATAACATGACCGAACCCTCACTCGTGTATTTTATAGCATTGTTCAGCAAATTGATCAGAACCTGTTTTATGCGCACCTCGTCACCGCAGAGCATACTCGGAATCGAAGGGTCTACATACAATTTAAACTCCAGTCCTTTCTCACGCGCCTTAACCCAGACCATATTGACAATTTCAGAAAAAAGCGCCCCTGTCTCATAAGATACATTCACAATCTCCATCTTCCCGGACTTAATCTTGGACAAATCCAGAATATCATTGATCAGCGTCAAGAGCAGTTTGCTGGCTCCTTGGATATTTCTGGCGTTCTCTGCCACTTCCTCCGTAATATCTCCGCGCAGAATGATCTCATTCAACCCGATAATAGTATTGATCGGTGTGCGGATCTCATGGCTCATGCTGGAAAAAAAGTGATTCTCCGCCCTGTTTAATTCCTCAATCTCCTTTTTCTGCCGTTTGGAAAGCTCACTCTCCTCCACGTAAAGCCTGTTCAAAAACATAAGCAGCACACTGGTTAAAAGCCCCACCAAAACAACGGAATACGCCGAGTCGAAAAAGGAACGCTCCTGTGTATTATTCGCTACAAACTCTGGAAAACGGAAAGCCAGATAATAACATAGTTCCGTCTCCACAATGCAAAACAAATAAAATACAAATTTGCGCCTTCCTATCAAAGTTACACTGATATAAATAAAATAGATTACCAGCCATTCCGGCACTCCGCTGTAAAACCCGCCTGCCGAAAAAAAGCTTACCGGGAAAAGTACAAGGATCAGCAGCGCAATGATCGTCGCTCCCGTATTAATACATTCCTTTTCTATACTGACCTTTACGACCGCCGCCATAATAACAAGGCCCGCTGCCAGAATAAGCCAGTTAACCACGTTATTTCCCATGGAGAGCGCAAATGTTGCCGCAATCATACAGCCGCCTGTCGTTATACGGAACATACGCTCCCGCAGACTGATTCTATGGTCAAAGATGAATTCATACCATTTTTTTAACACGCAATGTCTCCTCCTCTCAAGCCGCAGCAAACTCTAAAATCCTGCAATACTCCTGCAGACATCATCATACATCTCCAAAAGTCTCGTATGATTCTCACGGATATACGCAATGTCTTCCTTTTTGCCTGCCCTCTCGAGCGCTTTCGCAAATTCTGAAAGAGCTTCTGCTCCAATGGTCAGCGAATTACTCTTTAAAGCATGGACCTTAACCGCATAATCCGGCCAGTTTTCCGCCTCATAAAGTGAGCTGATCTCTTTCTTTTTTGCATCGCTCTGCCCATGGAACATACGCAGCATCTCCAGATAAAAGTTCTCATCTCCGCAACAGTAATCAAGACCGAGCTGCGCGTTAATACCAACCTCCGCCAGAACATCAAAAGGATTGAATGGCACTTCTTCCTCCACAGGTTGGCTGTCTTCAGCCACAGGCTCCGCACCATACTGTATATAGCTCTTAGGTAGTACCCTGCGAAGCACCCGCTCTAAAACAGCGCGCTCTATCGGCTTTGGTACAAACTCCGTAAATCCCTCGTTCCGAAACATCTCCCTTGCTCCGCTGACCGTATTTGCAGTCAGCGCAATCACCGGCAGATCTTGATACTCCCCGTAATTGATCTCCCGGATACGCCTTAACGTCTCTACTCCGTCAACCCCCGGCATCATGTGATCCAGAAAGATAATATCATAGGAAGTTGTTCTGCACATTTCTACAGCTTCTCTTCCGCTGAGACAAGTATCCACCTGTACTCCGTAGCTTTCCAAGACTCCTTTTGCCACCACGAGGTTCATCTCCTCGTCATCAACAGCCAGAGCACGCACTCCCACACAAGAAAACGGCTTGCGCCCTGCATTCTGAGCCTCCTCGAATCCATTCTCCTTCACCTCGCCGTTCAAAAGGTTCACAACAGAAAGTGCAAAGAACGGCTTGCGGATCAGTAAAAGCCTGCTGTCCCTTCTCAGGGCATACTCTCTCTCCGCAATCACTACTACCTGAAGCGTCTCGGCCAGCTCCTCGTAATACGCACGGTTTTCCTCATACTCAGACTGTGTGATAAATACATGGGTCAGTTTATGGGTACGCTGCAGTTTGAGCAAGCCCTCAAAATTGTGGGCCTGATATCCTTCCACGTCAAGTCCCTCCATCAAATGCTGTATCATCCTGTCATAATATGTTCTGACATCATCACAGCTGTATTTATCTGGTCTGAAATAACATGCAATGCAAATCTCCTTAGGATTATTGAGCGTCATACACGGAGTGTCATCCGCTACTTCCTGCGGAATCGTGATATGAACCTGCAGTCCCTGATGCCCTTTGCTTTCAAAATGTACAAATCCATCCATTGAATGGAGAAGTCCCCTGGCAATAGGTATCCCCAGCCCCAGACCGCTGGAAAACCGATTGCTCCCGGTATCCGCCTGATAAAAATCATCATAAATCTTCGCAAGCTGATCTTCTGACATACCGATACCCGTATCGTGGATATCAATAAGCAGATTAATTCCGTAGCTCTCCTCCCTGAACTCAAGGCAGACATAAATGCCTCCCTCCTCGGTAAACTTCATGGAATTCTCAAGCAATATCTTAAGCACATGAGAAATCTTTTCCGCATCTCCGATCAGGACTGCCGGCATCTTCAAATCCATATCAAACACCATCTCAAGCCGCTGCCTGCCGCCCTGCATCGCCGTCATAGTGATCACATCATTGAGTACTGAAATAATCATATATTCTTCTTTTGCCGGAGCTAATGTCCCTTCTACGATTTCTGTATAATCAAGAATATTGTTGATCTGGCCGGACAGCCTCTTTCCGGCCAGCTGTATAGACTGAATATCTGACCGCACTTCATCGGAAGCAGCTTTCTCCAGCGCCACATCGCTGATTCCGATCACCATATTGATGGGTGTTCTCAGTTCATGGGATACACTCGAAAGAAAATCAGCATTCTGCCGGCTTAATGTCTCCAGCTGCACTGCCACATTTTCATATTTCATTCTGGCCGCCATTCTCCGGTTGATCCGATATCGTGCGAGCGCTGCTGCTCCTGCCGTCACCATGACGCCAAGCAGCAAACGTATCGCGTCCTGAATTCCCAATCTATAAGAAAGCGTATGTAAACACAGGAAATGATACAATAGCTGCACTGCATACAAGGATACCGTGATATATATCAGGCTCTTTCTATCCAGCATGGAAAAAACAAGAATCATGATACAAGCCACGGCAGGCATATCAAAAAGACTGCCCGCATGTACCCCGAAAAAGAAAAAACCAATCAGCATCACTCCGGCACATATGTTTTCATAAAGTATCTCTGAGCCGATTCTTCCAATGTGAAGGCTCCAGACTCCAAACACACCGAACACAATCAGCGGAATCATCCACGTCTCCCATGACATGATTAATGTAATCAAAGCCAGCATTGCACTATATACACTGGCAATGCTGGCTAAAAGCAGATATTTACCTGTCTGCCTCTCTTCTCTCATTACTCCTCAAACTCCTTTGCAACCCGTTTCAAAAGCTCCTTCGGCTGGAACGGCTTCTTTAAGTAATTGACTGCTCCCAATCTGATCGCATTCATCACGTCATCCTCATGCCCTGATGCTGTCAAAAAGATTACAGGAACATCCATCGGATAATCTTTCATCCGCTCAAAAGTTTCGATACCATTCATCTCCGGCATCGCGATATCAAGAAGGACCAGATCTATCTTTTCATTCCTGAGTAAATAGAGAGCCCTTTCCCCGGATTCCGCAAGAACCACTTCATACTGCTTCTCCAGAATCATCTTTGTCCTCATCAAATTCATTGTGTCGTCATCCACTACCAAAATACGTTTCTGCATACAGCTGCCTCCTATTCGCTCCTAGGGATTTTTAATCCCCGTAAATTATATTTTAAAACAGCAGCGAGACAAAATCAAGCCAAATATGTTGAATGTACAAGGACTTCAGAATACCATACTTTCCGTAAATATCCGGGAGTTTGACACATTGAAATTCAAAAAAATACTTCAAATCCTTGAAATAGGCTTATCAGAAAGCAATCCGTGCGGAGCAGATTAGCCGGGCGGAAAAAATGGTTGCAAACGGATCCCTGAAAAGGCAACGAAAAAATTCGAATGATCCTGCAAGATTTGTAAACCGGGATCAGAAAAGCATGGTGCCGCCCCCGCCCTTCACCTCTATCCGCCCGGCAATCTTTATAACAAAAGAAGCCTTGATAAATCAAGACTTCTTCTTAATGCGGAAGATGGGACTTGAACCCACACAGCTCGAAAGCTACAAGATCCTTAGTCTTGCTCGTCTGCCAGTTCCGACACTTCCGCATAGACATCTTAAACTGTCCGAAGAATATATTACTATACCGACCAGAAAATGTCAACAAAAAAATATAATTTTTTCAATTAATTTTTTCACGCTTTCCAAACCGTCTTCCGGCCTGCCTTCCCCTGCCCAACACATGCCTTTTTATATACCGGAAAGTCTTCTCCTCCCCGTCCTCTGCAAGCATCTTTAATAGGAAATGCAGCATTGCCGCTGTCGCGGGATGAATCATATTCCCAAGCTTTCCCGCCCCGTCTTCATAATATTCCAGAGGATGCACATCTGTATAGTTATCCCCCTGATAAGTCTTAGAGGCCGCCACACGGTCCATAAACATCTCGACCACATATTTCACAGGCATCTTCTGGCCTACAATTCCCTTTTCCTTATCTACGCTATAATCGATCCAATATTCATAATGGTGCTTATTGCGTCCCTTGTGATGCAGCCATGCCTTTGAATAGCCCGTCGCCTCACGCTCCGCATTATTCGGACTTCTCGTCCCCTGATAATACTTGCAGCCAACCAAAAATTCCGTCGGCGAGTATTTGGAAAGGTCGTGAAGCAATCCCTGCTTATAAAGCCCCACTCGAAAACAGTGCTTCATAACTAAAAGCTTATGATGATTAATCGTATGTAAATGTCTTAGCATCTTCATAGCATACTCTCCTGTTGGTTTTATACCCGAATGTCTCCGCCCCTGATCTTAATTCTCTCTTACAGCGCCAAATGGTGAATCCCATACAATGCCAGCAAGTGCAGCGGATAGAACAGATAGAAAAAATATTTCATGGACGCACCCTTTTCCCCGTTATAGAAGATAAGAAAAACCGTTGCAGCCGCACCGTACATCTGTACGCTTCCGTTCCAAAGCAGGTTCCATGCCGCCCCGGCCGCATGCTTTTCCCAACTGGACTTTCTCAGAAAATAGTATATCCCAATGAGAATAATTCCCTTAAATCTGTAATCCGCACACAGAAAATCAGCAGCCCACATCGCCAGAAGCACTTCTGCCGCCTTGATCGGCCATTCTCTGTTTTTTTCAAGCGCGTACAGCATGACAACCCCTATAAACAATGTAAAAAACACATTTTGATGTTCAAATTCAAGTACGGTATCCCGAAACGCAAGATCGTACGGTATCTCCGATATCAATGCAAATAATCCCAGACGGAACATATATTTCCTGACATCTCTTGTATGGAAGAACCCCTCCACCAAAAGAAAACAAAAGATGGGAAAGGCAATTCTTCCAATATACCGAAACACCATACTATCCGGGAATAATACGGCTCCTGTATGGTCAATGATCATTGTTATTACTGCAATCCACTTCAGCTGAAAAGAATTAATACCCATGCTATCTGCCCACCAGAATCAGGATGGTTCTGGCTTTCACCTCTATCCGTTTTTGATTTTTTTCAGGCTCTTCATTCTCCGCAACTCCGTCTGTGCCCGCAAGGATATACCATTTTTTCCCTTTTGATAAAGCCGGCAGCGCAAATATATGGCTGAGCCAATGCATGTTATAAACCACATAACAATCCTCCGCGCCGGCAGCTTCTCCGCTGTAATAGACTCCCAGCTGTCTGCTCGATACCTCCGAGGGCGCTCTCCACGCACTCTCGCCATGATAGGATACATCCGGGACGCCGCAGCCTACCGTATCCATGCCTTGCATCTCATCCTTTGGACAGAATACTTCGTACTCCTTACGGATTGCGATAATCTTTTTTACAAAATCATAAAGCTCGGAATTCTTTACAAGTCTCCCCCAGTTCACCCATCCCACCGGATTATCCTGACAATAGACATTATTATTCCCCTTCTGAGAATTGTAAAACTCATCTCCTGCCAGAATACACGGAGTGCCCTGCGCCAGAAGCGTCAAGAGAAACGCATTGCGCATCTGCCGGTTTCTCAAAGATACGATCTCTTTTTTCCGGCTCGGTCCCTCTGCCCCGCAATTCCAGCTGAAATTATAATCCGGTCCGTCTTGGTTATTCTCACCGTTGCTTTCATTGTGTTTACTATCATAAGAGACAAGATCACTCAGAGTAAATCCTGTCTGTCCCGTAATATAGTTAAATGTACCGTCTGCTTTGGAGTTGTGCCTGAGCCAATAAATGACATCCGTAATTGTCCCTTCATCCCCTTTCAGGAAACGGCGCATAACATTCTGAAAGTCCGTCTGATGATGCAGGATCTTCGTCCGCTTTAAAAACGGATCCTGACAGATTCCCTCCATAGGCGCTACTGATGGATTCAGTATAAAACCGTCAATATGGTACTCCATCATATAATACCGAAGACAAACCTCCATATCCTGCTTTGGCATACTATTGTCAAAAGGCATCTCAAGGACAATCTCTATTCCTTCCTTATGGCATGCCTTCACCATATCTTTTAAAGAGCGCACCGCCTCACCGTCCGCCGAATAAGCACTTTTCGGCGCGAAACAATATGCACGGCCATATCCCCAGTAATTACGGCGAAGACCGCATTCCTCAAACTCATAAACAGGCATACAATGAATCTGGTTAACTCCCAGTTCCTTAAGATAAGGGATTTTTTCCACAACGCCTTCAAAGTATCCTTTCTTTTTTACTTTTGAAGAAGGATCTTTCGTGAAGCCTCTGACATGCAGACTATAGGCAACTACCTTGTGATATGGGATCTCAGGCTTTTTGTCCCCTTCCCAGTCGTAGTCTTCCCGGCAGATTACTCCCCTTACCTCATGCTCCTTTACATCTGTCTCCTTCCCCCATCTTGCCCTGCCTGCCAGCGCTTTGGCATAAGGATCCGGAGTTACTTCTCCTCCGATCTTATAATTATATTCATAGGTTCTCTTTCCCATGTCTTTTAACGCCATATAGCACACTTCTCCCACACTTTCCGTCATGGGATATTCTGCAAATGGTATTGTCTTTCCCGGATGATACAGCAAAAGACTGCATTCCTTCCCATCCGGAACAGGCACGGAAAAATTCACCTCATTCTTCGTGACTGTAACACCTAACGGCCATGGTCTTCCCTGCGTCTGTTTCATCTGACTCCTCTCTGGATACTACTGCCAGCCGTCCACTCCATACATGCTGACATTATCCTTGTTAATCATAAACACTTCCTCATAGGTTTCCTTTTCATATTTCTGTCCGGTCAATATACAGTCCGTAATATTCGCCGCCTCCTGTCCGATATGGATCGGAGACTGCGCTGCCGTACCGGCTATCTGAGTGTCCGTCTTCTGCAGCTCCTTCTTAATGTCCGGCGAACCATCCACCCCATAGATCAGCACTTTCTCTGCTCCTGCAACATTTACCGATGTAGTAGCTCCTACGGCGATCTGATCATTCCCGCACATAATCGCCACAATGTCGGGATATTCTTCCAGCATCTTCTCTGACTCTTCCAGAGCACGCTCAAATTCTCCTGTAGTATCTGCTCTGGCCACTACCTCAAAGCCTTTTTCCGCTTTAGAAATAGCCTCCTCAAAACCCGTAATGCGGTCATTAATAGAATTCTGTGTCGGACACTCTAAAATCGCTATTTTTCCGCCTTCCGGGCACTTTTCAATCAAATCCGCACCGCAGATATATCCGGCATTATAATTGTCAGATCCAATATAGGCATCCACATAGTCCATCTCTTTCACCTGCGTATCTACATTAATGATTCTGACGCCCGCCTCTTTAAGCGCTTTGAGCGACGGAGTTATCTTTTCCCAATCAACCGGACTTAAGATGATCGCAGAAATACCCTGATCTATCATCTCCTGAATCTGCACTGCCTGCTTCTCTGAATCCGTACCGGGGTCTTCCATGATAAGCTCGTATCCCTTCTTCTCGAATACCTCCCTCATGGCATCCTCAAGCGTAATAAAATACGGATTCTTCATGTCAATCACGCTAAAACCTACAAGCTTTTTTTCCTGCCCGCCTGCGTCTCCTTCTTCCGTCTTCTCCTCAGAGGCCGCATTATCCTCCGGCGTCCCGACATTCTTCTTACAAGCGCTTATCCCTATGGCGCAGACAAGCACAACTGCCATCACCGCCAATACCCTCTTTTTCATTACCATAGCTTCCTCCTGCGACAAAATATTACATGCACATTTCTATTCTACATCATTTTCTCCGTTTTGACTACCTGCCAATTCGTACAGAAACCGGGAAGATGATATGTTTTTTCCATTTTTTTCCTTAACGCAGGTAATGATAAGCTGCTCTTTAGCCCTTGTCATAGCAACATAAAACAGTCTCCGCTCTTCCTCCAGCTCGCCTGCAAGCTTTGCTTTTCTGTAGGGCAGCGTCCCCTCGTTCGCTCCTATGATAAAAACTGTGTTAAATTCCAAACCTTTCGCTCCATGTATTGTGTGAAGGGCAATGCCCTTTTCTTCCTGACGTTTCTTTTGAATTTCCTGCCTCTTTAACAGCATATTTCCATAGTCCTCCACATGAGACAGCCATTCTTCCATAGTGGCATACGCTTTGGAAGATTCCTGAATCTGATCCAACGTCTCCTGAATCTTTTGATGATCGATCCTTTTATACTTTGCATACTCCCTCAAAAAATCATCATACCCAATACTCTTTCTGATATACTGAATCGCCGCATAGGGCGACTTTCCGCTTATCATCTCCACATCCGACTGAAGCTGGTCGATGCAGTCAAGCATCCACCGCTTATCACAATAAAAGTTCCGCAGGCTCTCATAGGACACAATCCCCTCGCTCATGCTGTCCCTCCCGATATATCGGTTCGGACGATTTACAATACGCAGAAAATCCCTTCTTTCGCCAACGCCCTGAGACAATCGGAAGTAACTGATGATATCCTGAGCCGTAAAATGTTCATAAATGTTGCGCAGCCGGTCTCTCATAAAAAATGGAATCTCATGCTGCGAAAGCACTTCCAACAGCACCTGCGCATCCGCCGCCGTCCGAAACAGAACGGCTATCTCCTCCATCGCCTCCCCTTTCTGCAAAAACTTCTCAATTGTTTTTAATATATACAGACTCTCCTCCATCGAATCCTTCAGTTCATACACCTTTATTCTTTTTTCCCTGTCCCTGAAACTTTGAATCTTTTTTTCGTACCTTTCTTTATTATTGGAGATAACTTTGAGCGCTCCGTCTACGATATGCCCATCTGAGCGGTAATTTACATCCAAAAGAAACTGCTTCGCTTTCGGGTAATCCTTTTTAAATTCCATCATAATCCCCGGCTTCGCACCTCGGAACCCATAAATCGACTGATCGTCATCCCCGACGGCAAACAGATTCCCGGAATCCGACGTCAACATACGGATCACATCATACTGAGCCTGATTGATGTCCTGAAATTCGTCAATCAATATATATCGGAACTTCTGCTGCCATTTTCTTAAGATGTCCTTTCTCTCCTCAAAAAGACGGCAGCACATCACAAGCATATCTTCAAAATCTATCTTTTTCAGTGTCTTTTTCTTCTCTTCATAAGCAAGATATACCTTTTTAAACAACTCCTTCTCATAATGAAGAGAACTGTAGCTTTCGATATCCTCCCGGTTATTTTTGACATTGCCGATCTCCTCTGCTAATCCCCGAAGATACTCCTCTTCCTGCTCTTCTGTGGACGCATCTTTTCGCTCTCCCATAATCTGACGCAATACGGCACACTTCTCCCCATCTGAGAGAAGGCTTGTGTTCGTAAGACCATATGCCCATTTTAAAATCCAGTAATATACCGAATGAAAAGTACCGAAATTAACCGGAAAGCTTTCAGAACCCATAATCCGGCAAAACCGCTTTTTCATCTCCCCCGCCGCATATCTTGTAAAGGTAATGACCAGAATTTCTTCTGGCCTTACCTTGTATACTTTGATCAGATATTCAATTCGCTTTGCAATCGTAAGAGTTTTCCCCGATCCGGGGCCTGCCAGGACCAGACATGGCCCTTTGAAATGATTAGCCGCTGCTTTCTGAGCTTTATTCAGACCCATAGACACTCCTAACTTAATAATTCAATTCCTCTGCGTATCCTCGCAAGAGACTCCTCTTTACCAAGAATCTCCATAAGCTCCGTCGCTCCGCCCGGTGTGCTCTGCTTTCCTGACACCGCCGTCCGAAGGGGCCACATAACGAATCCGACTTTGACTCCCTGCTCCTCAACATATTTCTTCAGCACTTCAAACAGGGCGTCGTTGCTGAAATCCTCCTGTTCCTCCAAAAGCAGAAGTACCTCCTTTAGAACCTTCAAAGATTTTTCTTCGTTCGTCTTCATCTTCTTGTGACAGTACATTGCCGTATCATACTCCGGCAATGTCTCGAAGAAATCAATCTGTTCCTTGATATCTGTAAATACTTCTATTCTGGTTTTCACAAGCTCCGCAATCTTCTTAAGGTCATAGTCCTTTGTGATAACTTCTCTCAAATACGGCTCTGCCATCTCATAGAACCTTTCAGGATCCATCGCCTTCAAATACTCACCGTTCATCCATTTAAGCTTCACAATGTCAAACACCGCCGGCGATTTACTCATATGGCGGTAATCGAATGCTTTCACCAGCTCCTGCAGTGAAAAAATCTCCTGATTGTCAGAAGGACACCATCCGAGCAGCGCCACATAATTGACTACTGCCTCTGTCACAAATCCCTGCTCGATCAAATCCTCATAGGAAGAATGTCCGCATCTCTTACTAAGCTTCTTGTGGTTCTCATCCGTAATCAACGGACAATGCACATAGGTCGGAATCTCCCATCCAAATGCTTCATATATCCGATTGTATTTGGGCGCGGAAGAAAGATATTCATTTCCGCGCACTACATGAGTAATACCCATCAGATGGTCATCAATAACATTGGCAAAATTATAGGTTGGATATCCGTCCGACTTGATCAGGATCAAATCCTCCATCTCCTCATTGGGAACGGTGATATCCCCGTAAATATCGTCGCTGAAAGTAGTCGTCCCTTCTGTTGGCATATTAAAACGTATCACATAAGGCTTTCCTGCCGCAAGGTTCGCCTCCACTTCCTCTTTGCCAAGCGACAGACAGTGCTTGTCATATACGACGATCTCCGTACCGCCGTCCTCTGACACCTTGCTTTTTAAGGATTCCAGGCGTTCCTTATCACAGAAGCAGTAATACGCATCCCCCTGCTCGATCAGTTTCTTAGCGTATTCCAGATATATCCCTGAAGCATTTCTCTCGCTCTGAACATAAGGTCCTACTCCGCCGTCCTTATCCGGTCCTTCGTCATGTACAAGCCCTGTCTCCTCCAATGTATGATAAATAATCTCCAAGGCGCCCTCCACAAACCGCACCTGATCCGTGTCTTCAATACGGAGCATAAAATCTCCGTCCTCATGCTTTGCGATCAGATAAGCGTAAAGAGCCGTTCTCAAATTACCCACATGCATCCTGCCGGTAGGGCTGGGTGCAAACCTTGTTCTTACTTTACCCATGTTTCATCTCCTAATTCCTTAATAATTTTTTCCAGAGTATCATCCACTCTCTCATTTACAACCAGATCCGCATATTTATCCGAAAAATGCGGCGCCTCCTTCACTAATATCAGCTTTTCCCCTTCATAATACTGCACAAGCTGCGCACAAAGCTGTGTCTTAAGATTCGTTCCAAGGATAAGCAGCACATCCGCCTTCTGTACCTCTCCGGCAGCTCTGGTCATGATCTGGTTATCCACCATCTCACCAAACAGACATACTCTTGGCCGCACAACAGAACTACAGTTAACGCACAGAGGTACTCTCTTAGAATTTCTGATATATTCTACCGGATATGTCTTTTTGCAATGAGGACAGTAGTTGTCATAAACGCTTCCGTGAAGATTAATGACATTCTTACACCCTGCCTTCTGCGGCAGCCCGAAGACACGTCTCGTTATAATCGACTGAAAAAAACCTCTTCTTTCCAGCTCTGCTATCTCATAAAAGCCCTTCCCCGGCGGCTTATCAAGCGCACTTAATATCTCGTTGCGGTAAAAAGAAAAAAACTGTTCCGTCCGGGCATTGAAAAAAGAACTAGAAAACATCTCATCCGCCGAATAACCATATTTCTGTTCAATATCATAAGATGCTTCACCGTCCCGAATCGCCGGATAACCGCTTTCCTCAAGCATAGCATATCCACTGAGCACGGTGGTATATGTACTTTCTCTTAAAATCTGGAGCAATGTTTTACCTATCACAAAAATCCCTCCTTCTTTTGTTAATGATAAATACATTGTACCATAATTGGTTCAGGCGCTTCAATCTTTTCCTTCAACATACCAGTAATATATCTTATGAAATACATCTCTCGGTATCGATACAACGATTACAATTCCCATTACAATAGCAAAGGCTATCTTCAAAGATTCGATTCCTTTTAAAGCTGCCTGTGTCAGTTGGTTCGTTACGATATAATAAACCGTATTGTAGATGCCCAACCCCGGGACAAGCGGAAAAATCCCCGAAATCAGAAATATAGTAATAGGGCATTTCATCCGTACGGACAAAATTCTGGACATTAAAACTACAACAAATGCGCCGAAAAAAGAAGCAACGGAAGATGTCATATAGTTCTGCGCATCGACAATAAGATACATCAGCCATCCTGCCATCCCCGTCAAACCGCAGCCTATATAATATTTTTTCGGAACATTATACATAATGGCAAAGCCCACCGTTCCCACAAAAGAACAGAAGACATTGCTCAGAATTTGTTGCGTTGTCATAAGATGAAACCTCCCGTCATGTTACTATAGGTTATGAGAACAATTCCCACACCCACCGCTATGTATACAAATACCATGAGCGCATCCATCATCCGCACCGTACCCGAAAGGAAATCACTGTCAGCGACGTCCCGAATCGCATTGGTAAATGCCATTCCCGGGACAAGCGGCATAATCCCGCCTATAATCATTCCGTCCAGACGGAGTACAGCATCTGCCGTGCTAAAATGATTAGCAAAAATGGCGCACAAAGTAATAAGGATTCCTCCTATAATATTAATGATAATCTTCGATAAATGACAATGTTTTGCAAGAATCACCCACAAATACACAAAACATCCTATAAAAAATGTTACAATACTCTCTGTTAAAGTAGCTCCCATAAGAAATCCAAAACATGCCGCTCCCATGCCCGCTCCCAAAACTTGTGTTCTCGCCCTGCTCGGAGGCGTCTGGTCAATCTTTTTCAACTGCTCCTTCGCTTCAGAAATCGTTACTTTGTTTTCGGAAATCTGCCTTGACAGCTCGTTCACCTCTGCTACAATACCCAAATGCGCTCCGGAAAGAGGAATGTGTTTTACCCGCGTATACACATCCCCTTCCTCATTTTCAGCACTGACAAAAATACCATGACTTAAAGTAAAGATATCGACATGCTCCACGCCAAAATGCTGGCATATCCTTGTAATCGTTTCTTCTACACGAAAAATCTCCCCGCCGTTCTTCAGAAGAATCCTTCCCGCCTCCAGTGCAAAATCAACCACCTGTTTTACATTGCTCTCAGACGGTGTAAAACTTTCCGTCTCGTTCTGTTTTGCGTCTTTTTCTTTCCCAATATCCATGCTATAACTCCTGACACCTCACAATATCGTTTCATTATAGCACTCTGATTCAGAAATTTACACCCTTTTTTCTTGATTTTTCATCTACTATGTTATTGTTTCTTATCTCTTAAGCCGGTTCGGATATACAACCACCTTGCCGTTCCTGTAATACAAAACACCGTTTTCGCTGTAAAACACGGGATTATCAGGCGCCGCCTCAATATAATACAGTTTCGCCAGTTCATCCAATGCACCCTCAGCAATGTAGGTGATATTGGCCGGAATATAGATTTCATGAATATCTGTCTCCAGTCCTTTCAGCGCGCCCTTCTCAATTCCGGTACATGCCGCATTGCGGGGTAATACAACAAGATGATCCTTCAGAAACTTTGATGCATCTGTGTACCCTGCAATATGACCTTTCTCATTTGTTAGAAATCCCGGAAAACGTTCCAACAAAATGACAGGCTTTCTGTCATCCTGATCTGTATTCGCATCCGTTTTATCCGCATCTGTCCTTCCTGTCTCTGCAGCACTTGCCCCGGACTCCTCATTTGCTATGCTGCCATCATGATTGCCTGTTGCAATATCTGGATTTTCTGTCATAATATCCGGATTTCCCGTCACGACGTCCATAACCGGAATATCCGGCAGCGTTCCTGCCGCATGTTTTCTATAATCATCCGTTTCCTGTTCCACACTTGAATGGATTGCTTTCGCTCCTGTCTTCGCCGCTTTCTTCACACTCTTTATCCGTTTCTTTTCATCCGGTTCTGAATACCCGTAACTTACGGCAAAATTCTGTTCTTTTGCAGAAGCCTCCGGATCACTCTTGCTTTCGTGCCCGGCATTTTCTTCCGCTACGCTTTCCTTGGGCAGAAGTGATAGTTCCGCAAAAGTTCTGATCGCTGGAAGAGCCTCTGCCGGCGCAGCCTGCTCCCTCATAAATTCTTCCGTATCATCTGGCAGTGCGTCGATATAATTGTACAATCCGGCAATCAGAAATGCTAGCAATACAGCACATATAATCTGGTTCCACTCGATGTAAACTCTGCGCTTTTCCCAAAAGATGTCTAAAATCAATTCCATAACCTTTGTACCTCTCTTCCATATTTTTCCAGTATTACATATCAATTATAAAGTACATAGATTTTAACTAAAAGATGCGTTCCGCAACGTGTTCCAAATGTTCCGATTTAACTCATTTTTGTGCTTATTGTATTTTTTAACTCCGCAGCTTATCAAGACATTCTAAAAACAGCATATATACTTCGCAAAAAACAATAGACGGCAAAGAAAACGTTTCAAAGCATCCATCTTCCTATGCCTTGAAACGTTTCTTTTTCCTATCATAAATTCAATTTCCGTTAACCTACATATCCTGCCTTTTTAAGCTCTTCCTCCGCTTTCGCAAGATTTGCTTCCGATACTCTGATAATCGGCCCGGTACAGCCCATGCCGCTCTCGGCATAGATATTAATCTTCCACAGCGCCTTCACCGCATCCTCAAGATCCATGACCTCGATGCCCGGAATCTGCGCCGTCACAATCTCCTTCGGCGGCTCTTTCACTTCCTCTGCCGCTCCCGCCGGCTTCTGAGACGCCTTAAGCCCATCAAGGAGCTCTTTGAATCCGGCTTTCTTGACTGCCGCGAATTCTTCTTTGGCAACCTCGAAAACTTTTCCTCTTACAAGCTGCGCCGCATAGCGGATTGCGTTAGCGATAACCGGAGCGCCGCTGGCTCTTGACACGATCATCACTAACTGCTCATAGCCTTCGCCGATTCCCGGCCCGTAGC
>CAMNTQ010000026.1 GCA_946558695.1 uncultured Lachnospiraceae bacterium | reverse complement strand
AAAATGGCAGTAAAAATCAGATTAAGAAGAATGGGACAGAAAAAGGCTCCTTTCTATAGAATCATCGTGGCAGATTCCAGATCGCCAAGAGACGGTAAATTCATCGATGAGATCGGAACCTATGATCCGAACTGTGAGCCGAGCGCGATTTCAGTCAATGAAGAAGCGGCTAAGAAGTGGCTTGGCACAGGTGCGCAGCCGACAGAGACTGTAAGCAAGATCTTTAAAGCGGCCGGCATCGAAAAATAGATCACACTATGCCCAGGAGGTATATAATTATGAAAGAATTAGTAGAAGTGATTACAAAGGCTTTGGTTGATTCTCCTGAGGAAGTGGTCGTGACAGAACGAGAGGATAAGAAAACTACTGTCATTGAAGTCCGGGTGGCTGAAAACGATATGGGAAAAGTCATCGGAAAGCAGGGGCGCATTGCGAAAGCAATCCGTTCGGTCGTGAAAGCGGCTGCTGCCAAGGAAGATAAAAAAGTGGTTGTAGACATTATGGATTAATAGGATGATTGTAATTGGAGACAGGTCAAAAGGGAATGGCCTGTCTCTTGCACATCATGGCAGAAGAGATATAAATCATAAAGTTGATATAAGGAGTATCGGTATATATGGAAGATATGCTTCAGGTGGGAGTGATCACCGCCGCCCATGGCATACGGGGAGAGGTGAAGGTGTTTCCTACGACAGATGATCCGGCCCGCTTTAAAAAGGCGCAGAAGTTAGTTCTTGATACGGGAAAAGAAAGACTGCCCCTCAAAGTTTCGAATGTCAAGTTTTTTAAACAGTTTGTCATTTTGAAATTTGAAGGGATTAATCATATAAATGATATTGAAAAATATAAAAAATGTCCGCTGCTTGTAAGCCGCGAGGATGCAGTGCCTCTCGGGGAGGACGAATATTTCGTCGCCGACATGATAGGGCTTTCGGTTGTGACGGAGGATGGGGAGCCGTTCGGCATTTTGAAAGACGTCATAGAGACGGGGGCCAATGACGTCTATGCGGTCGCCAGTGAGAAGTACGGCGAGGTACTCATCCCGGCGATCAAAGAATGTATCCTTGAAGTGGATATGGAAGCGGGCAGGATGAAGATACATCTGATGGACGGACTGGTATAACATGATGCCAGTGACGCTTGTTTGGCAACGACCGAAGCGGAGCGTAGACGCGAAGTGCGGAACAATCCATGGCATCATGGGGGCAAAATACCTTTTGACCCCAATATCATAACATTAAGGAATAAGAGAGGGCGCGGCGCATGGATTTTTATATCATGACATTATTTCCGGATATGGTAATGGAAGGATTGAATACCAGTATTACAGGCAGAGCCGTAAGCAAAGGGCTTTTGTCTGTGGAAGCGGTTAATATACGGGATTATGCATTCAACAAACATAACAGCGTGGATGATTATCCTTATGGCGGCGGAGCCGGTATGCTTATGCAGGCAGAGCCGGTGTACCAGTGTTATCAGGCTGTAAAGGAGCGGATCCGGTCAAAGAGACATAAGGTGGCGCCGGATGGAGCCGGAAACCCCGGCGGTCAGAAAAAGCCGAGGGTAGTTTATCTCTCGCCGCAGGGACAGACGTTTCACCAGTCTATGGCAGAGGAGTTTGCAAAGGAAGAAGAATTGATCCTGCTCTGCGGGCATTATGAAGGAATTGACGAGCGCGTGCTGGAAGAGATTGTGACGGATTATGTGTCGATCGGCGATTATGTGCTGACGGGCGGGGAGCTTCCGGCAATGGTCATGGTGGATGCGATCGCCAGGCTGGTGCCGGGGGTGCTCCATAATGATGTGTCGGCGGAGTTTGAAAGCTTTCAGGAGAACCTTTTAGAGTATCCGCAGTATTCAAGGCCGGAGGTGTGGCACGAAAAAAGAGTGCCGGAAGTACTTCTTTCCGGGCATCATGCGAATGTGGAGAAATGGCGGCGGGAGCAGTCTGTCATCAGGACAGCAAAGAACCGTCCCGATCTTTTAGAAAAAGCATTGCTTACGGAGGCGGAAATTCTGCTGGCGGAGAGTGTCAAAGAAGAAAATATAGAAGAATGAAGGTGAGAAGGTGGACCGTAAAGAGCATGAGAATATTTTGAATACAGTACCGATTACCGGTCATATGCAGGCAATCAGCAGTACATACCACAAGATACTGCGTGTCGATCTTGCCAAAGACCATTATGAGGTGGTGAAGACGAACCCAAAAGACCGGGCTTTCGGATACGGCACGGACAGCTTTTCAAGCTGGCTCGGCCAGTTTATTTACGACGGCGGTATTCATCCCGATGATATGAATAGCTTTATATCCTTTACCCGTCCGGAGCATATGAAGAAGATGCTGAAGTCCAGAGGGAAAGTGCCGAGCTGCACTTATCGGAGACGTTCGGGAGATGATTTCCGCTGGAACCTGATGGAAGTGGTGCCGGATTCGGACAGAGAAAGTCCGTACATTTATATATATGTGAAGGATATCGATGACATCTTTCGGGAGAGTCTGGAACTGGATGAAGCCAGTGTTCGAGTACAGGAGGTTATCCGTACGCTGGGAGAGCAGAACTTTGGGGTGTATGGCGTGGATCTTAATACCGGAGAGGCGAATCTTGTCCGGGAGAACGGGCATACACATACCGGGTGGAAATCATGGACGCTCCAGTGGGATGAGATTTTGAATTCCCGCCTTATGAACCAGATTCATCCCGTGGACCGGGACAGCTTCTATGAAAGATTTTCATTGGAAGGGCTGCGCCGGATGAAGGATACAGACGTGCACAAAGCGGATATGCTCTGCCAGTGGCGCGGGGAGGAGGATCACGAATACCGCTATATGGCAGTAATCGCCTATTACGGACAGAAATACAGTGCAAAGAATTACACGATCCTCGCTCTGCAGAATGTGGACAAGCGTGTGCGCCAGGAGCATGCGCTGACGCTTCGGGATATGCAGCTTGCGGCGATCTTAAAATCCCGGTACAGTGTTATGACTACGGTTTATCTGGAAAATGGCCAATGTGAGCGCATCTGGATCAATGAGAGCAGCCAGATGAGTAAGAATAGCCGGTTAAACGGCATTCTTTCTGGAAATTATAACCAGTATTTCCATCAGGCGCTTGAAAGCACGGTCCATCCGGACGACGCGGAGACTTTCAGACGGGTTATGAGCCCGGAGCATTTGTATCAGAAAGCCGCCGCTACAAGGGAATATTCTGAGGAAATCTGCCAGTACCGCATGACCGGGACTTCTCTTCGGTGGCTGGAGCAGCATGTGATCTATTCTAGGCAGGGAAGCAGGATATCCGTGAATATTCTGGGACGGGACATCACGCAGGAAAAGATTGACGAGCAGCTAAGACATAAGGAGGAGCAGGAGAGGGCGGATATCATCAGAACGTTAGGAGGTATGTTTTTTGCCACCTATTACGCGGATCTTGAGCAGGATACCTTCCAGAGCGTCACGCAGCTTCAGGAAGTGGAGGAGGCTCTGAAAGGCAAAGTGGATTACGCCACAGGGCTTCAGACTTATGCAGAAAAGTTTATCCACCCGGACGATAGGGAAGAATATCTCAGGGTTCTGAGCATAAAAAACCTGAGAAAGACGCTCAGCAGAAAGAATCCGTACGTGACGTATGCTTACCGCAAGATGCCGGAGAATCCTGACGCGGGTCCGGAAGAATACGGGTGGATACGCAGCACCGCCGTTATGTCTCAGACGGATGCCAGCGGAAAAGTACGTTCCATCGTTTATGCGGCGCAGGATGTAACGGAGAGCAAGCGCAGGGAGATGAGGGAGCAGCAGGCGCTTCAGGCAGCCTGTGAAGCGGCGGATTACGCCAATGCATCCAAACAGGATTTTTTGTCCTGTATGAGTCATAATATACGTACGCCTATGAACGGAATCATGGGCATGATCAAGATTGCGGCGGACAATGTGGACGATCAGGAGAAAGTGAAAAACTGTCTGGACAAAGCTTCCCTGTCAAGTCTTCAGCTTCTCTCGACGCTGAATGAAGTGTTGGATATCAGCCAGATTAAGTCCGGAGGATTTCATTTAGATATATCTGCGTTTAACCTGAACGAGCTTATGCGGGATATGGTTTCTTCCATCCTTCCAAGTATCCGGGAAAAGAACTTGAATCTCAATGTGCGTCCGATGCAGGTGGAGCATGGGGACGTCTGCGGAGACTGGCAGAGGCTTGAACAGATGTTTTTGAATATATTGGGGAATTCTGTGAAATATACGCCCTCCGGCGGTACACTGGAAATATCCGTTGCGGAACGGGAATCGAGAGAACGGGGATGCCGCTCCTATGATTTTGTTTTCAGTGACAATGGAATCGGCATGGAGGAGGAATTTGTAAGCCATATCTTTGAACCTTTCAGCCGCGCGGAAGATCCGAAGGTCAGCCAGATCGACGGCATCGGTCTTGGAATGTCCATCGCCCAGAATATTGCGCGTATGATGGGCGGGGCCATCAGTGTAGAAAGTGTGCCGGGAGAGGGGACGAAGTTTACGGTGACGCTCATTTTGCGTCTTCAGAATCCGGCGGAGTCCTGCGAAGCTGCGTCGGCTTTGGAGACGGATCATATATCGGACGGCGTTTTCAGAGGCTGCCGCGTACTTCTTGTGGAGGATAACGAGCTGAATCAGGAAATCGCTATGGAACTGATCGGGGAAATCGGAGCTATGGTAGAGTGCGCGTCAGACGGGCGGAAAGGTCTGCAGCGCTTTGCCGAGATGCCGGAAGGGTATTATGATATGATTCTTATGGATATCCAGATGCCTGTGATGAACGGCTTTGAAGCTACCCGTGCGATCCGCAAGCTTCCGCGTTCTGATGCGGCCGTGATACCGATCATTGCTTTGTCTGCCAATGTGACGCCTGACGACATTGCAATGAGCAGGGAATCCGGGATGAATGAACATATTGCAAAGCCGCTGGATATTCCGAAGCTGAGCGAGCGTATGAACCACTGGCTGAACAGCAAAAAGCGCTGATATTTTTGCTGATATTTTTCGATAAAATCCTTGCTATTGCATCTTAAGTATGATAAACTATAGCATGTTGTGAAGAAATGGATGGTCCTCTGGTATTGATTATATTAAGAACATCTAAAAAATAAGGAGGTCACACAGAATGAATGATATTATTAAGAATATTGAAGCTGAGCAGTTAAAAGAAGTATCAGCTTTCAATGTAGGAGATACCGTTAAGGTATATGGCAAGATTAAAGAGGGAAACCGCGAGAGAATTCAGGTTTTTGAGGGAACTGTTATTAAAAAGCAGGGTGGCAGCACAAGAGCGACCTTTACCGTCAGAAAGAATTCCAACGGCGTCGGCGTTGAGAAGACATGGCCGCTGCACTCACCGAACGTTGAAAAGGTTGAAGTAGTTAGAAGAGGTAAAGTAAGAAGAGCGAAACTGTTCTACTTAAGAGACCGCGTAGGTAAGAGAGCGAAAGTAAAAGAATTAGTAAAATAAGAAACCAGATAAAAAGGACAACTACATATCGTAATTGTCCTTTTGTGTTTCTGCGTGGAGATTTGTATGAGAAGAACAAGGGGAACTGCCGGCGGAAGAAGAACGCCGCCCGGCCGGAAGAACTATGACCTTGAAAAAAGGCGCCGCAGGCTGGAACGAAAGATCAGACGGCAGGAGATGAAAGAGGACGGTACAATCAGTGAAGCCATGCAGGTGATCATGGAGGCGCTTCCCTATGTCTTCGGTTGGATGGTGAAGCTTGGGCTTGTCTGTCTGTTTGCGTTTGTTTATGTCTGGTTTTTCGGGCAGAAGGTAAGTACGGTAGGCGATTCCATGAATCCAGTGTTAAGTAACGGGGATACCGTTCTGGTCAATCGGATCGTCTATAATGCGATGCGGCCGAGGCGCGGGGATGTAGTTGTATTTAAGCCCGGGGGCAATAAGAATTCTCATTATTATATCAAACGGGTCATTGGGCTTCCAGGCGAGACGGTCGAGATTATCGAGAATGGAATTTATATCGACGGGGAGAGGATCGAGGAAGAATATGAGACAAGCGAGATTTCGGATGTAGGCGCTGCCGCGGAGAAGATAACGCTTGAAGAAAATGAGTATTTTGTGCTTGGAGACGACAGAGAAAACAGTGTAGACAGCCGCAGCGAGGATGTCGGCAATGTAGAGCGCAAGGATATATACGGGAAGGCATGGTTTGTCGCATCTCCCATTAAGCATATCGGTTTTATCAGATAGAGAGGTAGAGTATGTATTTTCAATGGTATCCCGGTCATATGACGAAGGCGAAGCGTATGATGCAGGAGAATATGAAGCTGGTTGATCTCGTGATCGAGCTTGTGGATGCGAGAATCCCGCTCAGCAGCCGGAATCCGGATATTGACGAACTGGGGCGCGGCAAGGCGAGAGTCGTGCTTTTAAATAAATCAGATCTGGCGGAAGAGAGATGGAATGATGCGTGGAGCAGGTATTTTGAAGAAAAGGGATTTCTTACTGTAAAGGTGAATTCCAAGAAGGGCAGCGGGATGAAGGCAATCCAGACGGTCATCGGAGAGGCCTGTAAGGAAAAAATCGAGCGGGACAGGAAGCGGGGAATCTTAAACCGCCCTGTGCGCGCTATGGTAGTGGGAATTCCGAACGTGGGAAAATCAACCTTCATCAACGCGCTGGCGGGCAAGGCGTGTACAAAGACAGGCAACAAGCCCGGCGTCACAAAGGGGAAACAGTGGATCAGGCTGAACCGACAGGTAGAGCTTTTGGACACGCCGGGAATCCTGTGGCCGAAATTCGAGGATCAGAAGGTGGGGCTTCGTCTGGCGCTGATCGGCTCCATCAAGGATGAGATACTGAACACGGAAGAGCTGGCAATGGAGTTGATACAATTTATGCGGGAGAAGTATTCCGGGGCGCTGGAGGAAAAATATCATATGGAAGCGGCTGGCGATTGCTACGGGATGCTGAAAGGCATCGCAAAAAGCCGGCACTGTCTGGTGAGAGGCAATGAGCTTGATACTGAAAAAGCGGCGGCTCTTTTACTGGATGATTTCAGGAACGGAAAGCTTGGGAGAATCACATTGGAGACGTGTCAGAATATAGATGAAAACGAGAGACAGTTAAGGGGCGTGGAAGATGGCGAAGCATAAAAAGGAAGACAAAGCGGTTGAAAAAAACGCAGAAAAAAACATAATGAAAGAGCTTTTGGGATGGATTTTATATCTCCTGCTTGTTGTGGGGCTTACTTGGCTGATCCTCACGTATGTGGGACAGCGGACGAGAGTAAGCGGACATTCGATGGAGACGACTTTAAGTAACGGCGATAATCTGATCGTAGACAAATTGTCTTACCGCTTCCGCGATCCGAAGCGTTTTGACATTATCGTGTTTCCTTTCAAATATGAAGAAAATACTTATTATATTAAGCGGATCATCGGACTGCCGGGGGAGACGGTGCAGGTGGCGGACGGCTGTGCGTACATAGACGGAGAAGTTCTGGAATCGGACATTTACGGGGCTGAGCTTATGGAGGATTCCGGTATTGCAGGCGAGCCGCTCACGCTGAAAGAGGACGAATATTTTGTGCTCGGCGATAACCGGAATCACAGTTCGGACAGCCGCGATCCCAGTGTAGGGATTCTGACGAGGGAGGATCTGCTTGGAAAAGCATGGGTGAGAATCTATCCTTTCGACAAGATGGGAGTGATCCGGCATGAATAAGCGGGAGGAAGAAAAGCTCTTAAGACAGAAGGCGAAGCTTGAAAAAGAACGGGAACGCCTGAGAGAGATGAGCGTATATGAAGAAAAGTACGGGATGTATCATCATATATGTGGAGTGGACGAGGCGGGCAGGGGACCTTTGGCCGGACCGGTTGTGGCGGGGGCGGTGATCCTGCCGAGAGATACGGAGATCCTGTATCTGAACGACTCGAAAAAGCTCTCGGC
Organism: uncultured Lachnospiraceae bacterium; assembly: GCA_946558695.1. Lineage (GTDB taxonomy): Bacteria > Bacillota > Clostridia > Lachnospirales > Lachnospiraceae > MD308. Next base: position 38,362 of record CAMNTQ010000026.1, on the reverse strand, counting down.
AAAAAGGCGGGAAGCGCTGTATGATGAGATCAGAGAAAAGGCAGTCTCAGTAGGAGTAGGCATAATAGGTCCAGAGAGAATTGATGAGATCAACATCCTGAATGCCACTTATGAGGCAATGCGGCTGGCCATTGCAGACCTTAAGGTAAAACCGGATATCCTGCTTAACGATGCCGTAACGATACCGGGCATAGAGACCGAACAGGTGCCGATTGTCAAAGGGGATGCAAAAAGTATCTCGATTGCGGCTGCGAGTATTATCGCAAAGGTGACAAGGGACCGTATGATGGCGGAATACGACCGGTCCATGCCGGGGTATGAGTTTGGAAGGCATAAAGGCTATGGGACGAAAATGCACATCGAGAGTTTGAAGAGACTGGGACCGTGTCCGATCCACAGGAGGACATTTATAAAGAATTTTCAACCGGATGAGCGGCTGGAGGCTCTTTAGAGCATTCGGCTGTACGGTTGGAAGAATTCGTGTGAGCGGAGTCAGGAATCGAAAAAAGATTATGACAGTTCAAAGGTATAACAAACGCCGGATTGGTTCAGAGTATGAGAAGAAGGCGGGCGAGTATCTCATATCGCAGGGCTATGAGATTGTGGAATATAATTTCCGCTGCCGTATAGGAGAGATTGACTTGATTGCCAGAGACGGAGAATACTTGGTGTTCTGTGAGGTAAAGTACCGCGCGAAAGCGGCGAAGGGACATCCGGCGGAGGCCGTCGGCATCCGCAAGCAGCGGGTGATTTCAAAATGCGCCGCTTATTATCTGGCGGCAAGGCATCTGCCGGGCATTTCGTGCCGGTTTGATGTTGTCAGCGTGGAAGGCAATGAGATAACCTTGATCAAAAATGCATTTGATTACGCGGGGAGATAGAAGATGCTGGGATTAAAATATAAGAATCGGGATAAAATCTTTGAGGAAAAGGAAGTGAACGGGGTGCCTTATCTGGCGTACCCTGTATTTGAAAGCTTAGGAATTGTAAATCATGGATTTTCCACAAGGCTTGGGGGAGTGAGCAAGGGTAATTATGCCACTATGAATCTTAGTACGACAAGAGGAGATGATCCTGAGGCGATCGCGGAGAACACACGGCGCATCGCAGCGGCAATCGGGGTGCGGACAGAGGATATGGTGTATACGCACCAGACGCATACGACGAATGTTGCGGCTGTGGAAGAAAAAGACCGGGGAAAGCGCTTTATGGACACAGACGGCATGGTTACAGATGTGCCGGGGATGTGCCTTGTAACTTTTTATGCGGATTGCGTACCGCTGTATTTTGTCGATCCGGTGAGAAAGGCAATCGGGCTCAGCCATTCCGGATGGCAGGGAACGGTTCATAAGATAGGGAAGATCACGGTAGAAAAGATGACAGAAACTTACGGCAGCGATCCAAAGGATATCATTGCCGCTATCGGTCCTTCCATCTGTCAGGACTGTTATGAAGTAAGTGAGGACGTCATAGATCAATTCCGTGAAAGCTTCAGAAAGGAAATACTGCCGGAATTGTTTTATCGGAAGGATAACGGGAAATACCAGCTTAATTTGTGGAGGGCGAATAAAGAAGTCCTAAAAGAAGCGGGCGTGAAAAAAGAGCGGATAGCAGTGACCAATGTGTGTACACACTGCAATCCGGATATTTTATTTTCTCATAGAACTATGGGGAATAAACGGGGAAATCTGAGTGCGTTTCTTGCGCTTAAACGATAATGAAGAGTAGTTTTTGGCTGTACTGGAAAACGAAAAAAACGGAGGTTGGCATGGAAGATGGAGCAGTGAATGAGGTTGTGCAGACGACGCAGGACACAGTGGATGAAGTAGTGCAGACGACGCAGAATACAGTGGATGAGGTAGGGAGATTCACCTCTTATATCCAGGAGAATATTCCGGTCATCATTTCTTTTGGACTGAAGGTGCTGCTTGCGATCCTGATCTTTTGCGCCGGGCGTATCGTGATTAAATGGATCAGAAAAATCGTCGTCAAATCATTGGAACGCTCAAATGTGGATAAAGGTGTGGAACAGTTCGTAGATTCCGTGCTGAAATTTGCGCTTTATTTTGTTCTTATATTTACAATCTTAACGAAATTCGGCGTTGATGCGACTTCCGTCGCAGCTGTCATCGCTTCGGCAGGAGTGGCTGTGGGGCTTGCGCTTCAGGGAAGCCTTTCAAATTTCGCGGGCGGAGTGCTGATACTTCTGTTAAAACCCTTTAAGGTAGGAGATTACATTATCGAAGATACGAATCAGAACGAGGGGACGGTAAAGGAAATCCAGATTTTTTACACGAAATTAAGTACGGTTGACAATCGGACGATTGTAATACCGAACGGTATGCTGACGAACAATAGTCTGACGAACGTGACGGAGAAGGACGAACGTCAGCTTGACCTGAGAATCGGAATTTCCTACAGCGCGGATATACGCAAGGCAAAAGAGATTATGGAGCAGGTGCTTTTAAAGGAGCCTTCTGTGTTAAAAGAGGCTCAGGTGAACGTATTTGTAGCGGAGCTTTCAGAGTCGGCAGTGCTGCTCGGCGTACGGGCATGGGTAAAGAGTGATGAATTCTGGCCGGCAAAATGGAGACTTCTGGAAAATATCAAGCTTCAATTTGACGAGAACGGAATCGAAATTCCGTACCCTCAGATGACCGTACACATGGGAGAGGAAAGAGATTAAAAAAATAGTTGAGGAAAAATAGAAAAAATCCTTGCAAATATTGAGATTTCCGTTATAATAGTATTTGTGGCTGCGGATGCGGTTCACAATTTTGCTGGAATAGCTCAGTCGGTAGAGCACTTCACTCGTAATGAAGGGGTCGTCGGTTCAAGTCCGATTTCCAGCTTTTGTATAGGTGCTGCAAGTCCGGGATATCATGAGGATTGCAGCATTTTCTATTATGTATAGATGGGAATTTTTGCAAGTATATTGATGTAAATCTGATAAATCGTTGATAAAAAAAGTTAAAATGACTTATTTGTTTGATTTTTATGCCGATAATAAAATAAAGAGGGTTTCTAAGTAAGGGGAATTCTCTGTGTCTTTATGGAATTTGAAGTGTCAGCTTCTTTTTCACGGCGGTGTATTTATGCACAGGGTGCAGTCAATAGGATGGCTTTGAAAATAAAGCTTGAAAATCTGAGAATTTACAAATTTAGAAGACAGGAGGATGAGAAGCGTATATGGTGATGAATTTATTTCAGGCAGGACCATAGCTGACAATGCATGGCTGTCTGTGGATGTCGATACATCCGGACAGGCTGGAAATATGGTTCCGGCCTGAAAAAAAGGCTGTGGAAATATTCAGTGATGCCGCCCAGCCGGTATGCGTGGAGCGTATACCATAGTAAATAGGCATTAATACATACAAAGAGAGGATAATAGTATGAAAAATTTAAACATGAAGAAAAAGATTATAGTAGCTTTCGGCGCTGTGATCATCTGCTTCATTATTGCCCTCGTATTTACAATCCTGGGTATGAGAAACACGGCTTCCAAGTATACAACATTTTATTCTATGCGGTATGAAAGTACGATGCGTGCAAGAAATATCCGTATTAATCTGCAGAGTGCGACTAAGAATATCCTGCTTGCCATGGTTGAGAATGATCAGGCTGAAATTGATTCTTATATCGCTGCTTCTGATGAGAACATGGAAACTATCGCTTCCGAACTTGAATGGTTTGGAGCTGAGTTTGAGGGGGATCTGAGTCTGATCCAGAGTTTCCAGTCAGAGCTTTCAGTTTTAACTGATATACGGTCCAGGGTTGTCGGTCTGTTAGAAGAGAACAACAATGCGGCGAATGCAGAAGCGGAGACCATTATGGTGGATGAATATACTCCGGAATGTACAAAGGCTGAAGAAAGCATCCGATCATTTACAGATAAGCAGAGAGAAATTTCCACAGAGAATTACGAAGGTGCTATGAAGAGCCAGAAGATTCAGATGGTGATCGCTATCGCGCTTTCTGTCCTGGCAGTAATATTAGCTCTTATTCAGGCACTTAAGCTTGTCAGAGCAATTATTGTTCCTCTTAATGAGATGCAGGAGGCGATGAAGAATATCGGAGAAGGACATCTTGATGCGACAGTAGAGTACGAAGCAAAGGATGAGTTCGGCGAGTTTGCGGACGGTATGCGCTACACATTGAAGAATCTGAAGGAAATTGTAGGCGACATGAACTTCCTGATGCTTGAACTGAGTAAGGGTGATTTTACAGTACGCAGCAGTATGCGTGAGAGCTACATCGGCGATTATGCGACTATGCTGGCTTCTATCCGCAAATTAAAAGATAATCTGAACAGTACATTGAATCAGATCAATGAGACGGCGGATCAGGTTGCGTCCGGTTCCGATCAGGTATCTTCCGGAGCACAGGCTCTTTCACAGGGAGCTACCGAGCAGGCATCTTCTGTTGAAGAACTTGCGGCTACTATTAATGAGATCTCCAATCATATCGGAGACAATGCAGATAATGCGAAATCTGCAAGTACAAAGTCCGAGCATGTAAAAGAGCAGGCGGGCGAGAGCAGCATGCGTATGCAGGAGATGCTTGCCGCTATGCAGGATATCAGTAACAAGTCCGGCGAGATCGGAAAGATCATTAAGACGATTGAGGATATTGCGTTCCAGACGAATATTCTGGCTTTGAACGCGGCTGTTGAAGCTGCGAGGGCAGGTACGGCAGGTAAGGGATTTGCAGTAGTTGCAGACGAGGTTCGTAATCTGGCTGCGAAATCCGCAGAGGCTTCTCAGAATACGGCCAGCTTGATTGAAAGTACGCTTCAGGCAGTTGAGAAGGGAACTTCCATCGCGAATGAGACGGCACAGTCACTCAGCAATGTTGTTATGGGTGTGGATGATATTACTGTTACGATTGAGAGTATTTCCGGCGCCAGCGAGGAGCAGGCGGATGCTGTGAAGCAGGTAACATTAGGTATCGATCAGATTTCCAGCGTTGTGCAGACGAACTCTGCTACAGCAGAACAGAGCGCGGCAGCTAGCGAAGAGTTGGCAGGCCAGTCGCAGATGCTTAAGAATCTGACAGGCAGATTTAAGATTGACGGAGCGGTAAAGGGTATTGCAGTTTCCGCACCGACGGAACCGTCAGTATCTCAGGATAGTTCCTACAGCAGTTCATCTTCTTATACGCCGATGATGGATAACAGCAAATACTAAGTTTTGAGTAAAAAGAATACAGGGTATGTATGCAGGAGATGTATAGGGTTCTATACATCTCCTTTTTTCTTGGGGAAAGTCAGGAAGGAAAAATAACCGGACATTCATTTTATCTGTTTGATATAAGAGCATAAAATAGTGGAATAAATGTAACATTGATTAGATTGTTATTGAAGATATAACAGATATAATGAAATCAAGATAACAAAGGGGTTTGGCATTGGAAAGCATTTGTATAGAGCAGAGGTGTTTGAAGATATGTATATAGGAGTCGATATAGGGGGTACAAAGACAGCAGTAGTTTTGGGAAATGACAGCGGCCAGATACTTGATAAGATCAAATTTGAGACGGTCAGAAAGAATGAAACGATCCAAAACATTTTAAATTCCATCAAAAGTCTCATGGATGACAGGGTAAAAGCAATCGGTGTAAGCTGCGGCGGACCGTTGGATGGAAAAAGGGGAATCATACTGTCACCGCCTAATCTGCCGGGATGGGATCATGTAGAAATCGTGAAGCTTATACAAAATGATTTTTTGGTACCGGTTTATCTGCAAAATGACGCGGATGCGGGGGCGTTGGCAGAATGGTATTTCGGGAATGCAAAAAGCTATAAAAATGTCGTATTTATAACATGCGGCACAGGTTTTGGCGCGGGACTGATCTTAAACGGAAACTTATATACAGGGACAAGCAACAGTGCCGGAGAAATCGGTCATGTCAGATTATATGAAAAAGGACATATTGGATATGGAAAAGAGGGGGCTGTTGAAGGATACTGCAGCGGCGGCGGCATTGCCCAATATGGCAAAGGCACGGCGAAAGAACTGGCAGAAAGAGCCTATAACGGAGAGAAGGAGGCATTGGAAGTCTATAGGGAGCTTGGCGAAAACCTGGGAAAAAGCTTGGCGATCCTGGTGGATATACTAAATCCGGAAGTTATAGTGATCGGGAGTATTTACACCAGAGCTGAAAGATTGCTTAAAAATTCTATGTTAAAGCGGCTCAGAGAAGAGGCGCTGGAGAGAAACTACAGGGATGTTATGATAAAAACCTCAAAATTAAAAGAGCATATTGGTGACATTGCTGCTTTGTGTGTGGCCATGGATGGATATAAAAATAAAATAGAGAGGGTAGAAACAGATGAAGGGTATGGTAGCAGATATACAGAGGACATCCGTGCATGACGGACCAGGATTGCGGACTACCGTTTTTTTGAAAGGATGCAATATGCGGTGCGCATGGTGCCACAATCCGGAAACACTTCAGTCTAAGCAGGAAATCATATATTATGCTGAAAAATGCATTCACTGCGGAAAATGTGAGGAAGGATGTTATACAGGTGCAAGAGTATTGTGCGGAAAAGAATATAGAGCAGAAGAAATACTGGATATCGTCGAAGAGGACAGGGTGTATTACGGGAAATCCGGTGGAATGACTGTTTCTGGTGGAGAACCTTCCGCGCAGCCGGAGTTTCTTCTGGAAATTGTAAAAGAGGCGAAAAAAAGAGATATTAATGTGGGGATAGAGACAAATTTTTCTATGGATCTTGATATCTATCAGGAGCTTTTGCCGTATATCGACTGCTGGATGGTGGACATTAAGATCTATGATGAAGAAAAGCATCAAAGATATACAGGGATTTCAAATAAAAAAATATTAAGCAATATCCGGAAACTGGATCCGTATCTGAAATGCGGTCTGATCATCAGGACTCCGGTAATAGAAGGAGTCAACAGTGAAAAAGAGGAATTAAAAAAAATCGCCGGATTTGCGGGTAGCTTAAAAAATCTTTGGTATTATGAACTTCTGCCTTATCACCCGTTGGGATTGAGCAAACAGACAGAAAGCAGTAAGGATATGAAAAGATTTGAAACTCCTAATAAGGAAAAACTTAAAAAATATGCTGAAGAGTTTGGACGGATCTATCAAATGAAAGTAAAAATATCAAATATTTCAGTATAAGGGACGGTAATAAGGCATAACAGGAAGGAGACGGTTCATGAATTACAGAGAAAGAATACGGATATTGCGGGATAAGAAAATTAAGGATACGTTGGAAAAAAGAAAGCAGAAAGGATATATGGATCTGGATGATAACGGGGGAGTAGCGGTTCCGGACGACTTTTCCTTTACGCCGGTTTCCAACAGCAGTGACGGAGGGTTTTATGGGGCGGTAGGATTTTCTGTCAATATGGCAAAACTGGCAGATGCACATCCGGTCTATGTTGATCCATTGGAAATACTGGCGGGAAGGAGGATGGTGATGCTTTTGGATTATCAGGGAGGATGGCCCGGAAAATGGCCGGATCACCTGATGCCTTATGACGGATTGAAAAAAGAATTAGACGAGTATGACATTATTTCAGGGATCGGAAGCAACCAGCATTATGCATGTGACTATCAGATAGGCATTTCACTGGGATATCATGGGCTTATCCAAAAAATCCGGCATTACAGGAAGAAGAACGGTAAAGAAAAATATGAATTTTACGATGCCCATGAAAGAGTGTTAAGGGCACTTTTAAGGTTGATCGAAAGGCATATTGATGAGATCTCCTTTAAAATAAGCGTGGAAGAAAACGAAGAGATCAGAGAAAATCTTAAGGAAATGCTTGAGTGTAATAAAAATATCCTTACTGCCCCGCCTAAGACTTTCTTAGAGGTATGCCAGTGGCTGGGATGGTTCTATCAGGTGTCGTGGATGTATAACAGGGAAGGTGCTGGTATGCAGATCGACCAGTTTTTATATCCTTTTTATAAAAAAGATAAAGAGGAGGGAAGGCTGGATGATGAGAAAGCAACTTTTATACTGGCTGATTTATTGCTGCTCAATCCGAATTACTATCAATTATCCGGGCCGGATGAGAATGGCAATGATATGACAAATGAACTGTCCTTTCTGGTCCTGAGGGCGGCGCACTGGCTGAATAGTTCTGCCAATATCACCATCAGGATACATGATAAAATCAATGAAGAATTATTAAAAAAGGGAGTGGAATACTTATTTAAAGACGGCAACGGATGGCCGAGATTTTCAGGGGACAAAGGACTTATGAATTATGCCCGCAATGAAAATGTGACGAGAAAGATGGCAGTGGAAAGGATTGCCGTGGGATGTAACTGGATGGCGCTTCCGGGAAGGGAGTACCCTCTAAATGACTGTGTAAAAATCAATGTTGCCAAAGTATTTGATATTGCGTATCATGAGATGATGAACGGGGAAGATTATTCAATGGATATCCTATGGAAAAAATTTGTCTGTCATCTTGAAAGGGGAGTAGATATCACGGCAAGAGGGATTAATTTCCATCTGGACAATATGCATAAACATATGCCGGAATTATGGGGAAATCTGTTGATGCATAATGCGATCGAACAAGGAGTGGATATGACTCTTTCGGCAGAGTTTGTCAATATTGGCGTCGACGGGGCCGGAATTGCAGTAGTCGCGGATTCTTTTGCGGCATTGGAGCAGAGAGTTGTAAAGGATAGGTGTCTTAGCTGGAAGGAAATATATGATGCGATACTTGCGGATTTTAAAGGAGAGAATAAGAGGATACAGCAGATCTTAAGCCATTCTGAAAAATACTGTCAGGGGAAAGGTCTGGGAGATAAGTGGGCGGATAAAGTAAACAGAGAATTTACAAAACAGATCAAAGAAAAAAAGATGCCAAAGAATAGAATACTGATTCCGGGGTGGTTTAGCTGGGCAAATACGATCGGGCTTGGAAAGAAAGTAGGAGCCACACCTAATGGACGAAAAGCAGGAGAGCCCATAAACCACGGTGCCAATCCAAATGCGGGATTCAGAAAAGACGGCGCGGCAACTGCAATGTCCAATGGAATTGCCATGGTACAGCCTGGGTTCGGTAATCCGGCGCCGTTCCAACTGGAATTAGACCCTGGGATAGGAATGGAGGATGGAGGCGTCGAACGGATCATGGATCTGATCAGAGGACATTTTGAAAAGGGCGGCACTTTGATCAATGTGAATATCGTGAATAAAGAAAAGATATTTGCCGCTCATAAGGATCCGGAACTTTATCCGGATCTGGTCGTTAGAGTGACCGGCTTTACTTCTTACTTTATCACGCTGTCACCGGAATTCAGGAAACTTGTAGTAGACCGTATGATTGATACAATATAAAATGAAAGAGGGTACCGGGTTATCAGGGTATCCTTCTTTTTATCTATCAGATCCGGGAGGTATGGATTATGCGAAAAAGAAGGAAAAGTATTCAGGCCAATTTATTGTTTTATTTTTGCGTACTGATTTTTTTGTCGGTTGCGATCCTGGCAGTGATGCTGAGCATAAATACATCCCAGGTTGTTCTGGATTATACAAAAGAAGAGATCTCCAATGGGCTTAAGCAGATAGAAAAAGGTGTGGACGGAAGGCTTATGCAGGCTACGGAGTGCTTCAGTTCCATCATATTGGACGATAAGATAGAGGATTCTTTAAAAGAAAAGTATGATATAGATATGAGCCTGGGTTTCGCGCGGGCGCAGGATGTATCAAAGACGCTGTGGCTGCTGAAAAAATCATATCCATATGTAAGTGCTATCTATATATATGACATAAAAAACCATTGTTTTTACCATTCAGAAAATAAAGCTATCCATGAGCTTCGTTTTGAAACAACAGAACTGTACAGCAAGTTTATTGCCGGCGAAAACTATTATGAATGGAAAAATACAAAGAATGTACCGGGAATGCCTTGGGAAAGTGATAAAGGGTACTTAACATGCGCGTTGCCGCTGAAAGAAAATGTAAAAGAAGAGGTCTTAGGCTATATCTTTGTCAGTGTAGACATTAAAGAAATCTTTGAATATATCGAAGATTTTGAAATCATTAATTCCCACAGCATGTTCCTTGTTTCAGAGGAAAACCAGATATTAGCAGCTTCATTGGATCTGTCAGAAGAGGTGCAAGAAGAAGTAACAGAATATGGGGCGGGATCATCGAAAACAGAGATGTATATAGATGAGCAGTCGAACTATCTGTATCTTTTAGAATCTCCGAATACGGGTCTGAAGTACGGCATGCTGATACCATATCAAAATATATATTCACCTATTTACAGGATATGGAAGCTGGCGCTTATTTTTATGATACCGGTTGTCGCCATGGCTTTTTATCTTTCTTATATATTCAGTAAGAAAATGTATCGTCCCATCTTTACTTTGATGGAGCACATGAAAAGAGTAGTTATCGTTGACAGTGAAAAAACGCTGATTAAAGAAGAGCGGGAAGATGAATTCGGGATCTTGTATGAAAGCTTCAATCAGATGGTGACTGAAAACAGGAATCTGATGAAAGAACTGGCAGATGAGCAGGAAAAGCAGAAGCTGATCCAGTTAAGGTTATTTCAGGAGCAGATCAATCCGCATTTCTTATACAATACTTTAAATTCCATCTACTGCCTGTCCAATATTTACCGCATACAGGAAATTGCCGATCTGTCCAAGGCTTTGACTGACTTTTACAGACTGAGCCTGAATAAAGGAAAGGAAATGATCACCATCCGCAATACGCTGCAGCATATCCGGTATTATCTGAAAATCCAAAATGTACGTTACCGCGGACGCTATGAGCTCCGGATAAAAGTGAAAGAAGAGCTGATGGATGTATTGATACCGGAATTGATCGTGCAGCCGCTGGTTGAAAATTGTATTGAGCACGGACTTAAGGACGTGAGATATTCTCCTGTTATATCCATTGATATTAAAGAAAGTACCGGCCGGCTGGATATATCAGTATCAGATGCCGGATGCGGGATCAGTACATCAAAACTATGTGAAATAAAAAAAATACTGGAAGATGACGCCGATGAAGCTTTGGAGGCATTTGCGTTAAAAAATATCCATGACAGGCTGAAGCTGTATTATGGCAAGAACAGCAGTCTGGATCTATACAGTGAAGCAGGAAGAGGAACCAGGATAGAGATTACGATACCTATGCAGGAAGGAGGCGAATAGAATGTACAGTATACTGATCGTAGATGACGATCCATGGATGGTGGAATATCTTTCAAAATGCATTCCATGGAAAGGGCTGGATATTTCAAAAGTTTTTGAAGCAGGGAGCGCGGAAGCCGCGGCAAAGATACTAAAACAATATAAAATCAATATTGTTATTTCGGATGTGAAGATGGGAGAAAAAGATGGGCTTTGGCTACTGAAAGAGATCAGGGAAATGGATCCGATGATAAAGGTCATATTACTCAGCGGGATTGATTCGGCAAAAAATGTCAGGGAGGCTTTCAGGACAGGGGCGGTTGATTTTTTGTTTAAGCCGGTCGATACAGATGCCCTTAAGAAGCTGATGAAGATCACGACAGAAAATATAGAAAAAGAGAAAGAAACATACGCGGTGACAAGACTGTTCAGGGAGGGGGCAGATGATCTTTTAGCGCTTCCTCAATGGATGAGTAAAGAAAGCCTTAAATATGTATGTATTGTAAAGGGAAATCATCGTGTCATAAAAGAAGCAGTACGAGAATATCCAGTGACCAAAGGCCATATGGCAGCAGGGGTTGTGGAGGATGAGCTGGTGTTCATACGGGAAGCGTATGAGCAGGATCAGAAAAACTTTGAAGATATTATGGCAGTACAGGATACCTATATGGGGATCAGCAATGGATTTACACAGATACAGAATGCGAAGGCTGCATATGAGGAGGCAGCCAAGGCACTCGATCACAGGTTTTATGATAAAGAGAAAAGAGTCTTTCATGCTCTGGAGGGTAAAAATGATAAGGTATTCTATCTGATCCAGGACGCCGCTCTTTTTTCTAATATCATGAATGCCGGGAAATACAAAGAAGCAGAGGAAGTGTTAGACAGGATCTTTAAAGGGTTTAAGGAAGCAAAGGTTTCGCTTGCGGCAGTCCATACGATACAGATCCGTCTGATGGATACTTTTTATCAGTTGATCGACAGATCTAATCAGAATCCTGAGCGGGTATTTCACGGAGAATTTTCTCTCAAATCACATTATGAGCGTCTGGGATTTGATGATATAGAAGAGATGTACGGATGGATGTCTGCCTGTTTTTCACACTGTATAGACAGCTTGAGAGATGAAGGAAATAGTTCGAAAAGAAAAATCATCCGGGATATTGAAGATATCATCATTAAAAATCTGGATAAAGAGATCTCGCTGGAAAAAATCGCGCTGCAGCTATATCTGAATCCTTCTTATCTGAGCAGATTGTTTAAAGAAAATGTGGGAAAATCTTTTACGAAATATGTTATGGAAAAAAGGATTGAAAGAGCAAAAGAGCTTTTGCGGGAAGAAAATTACAAAATATATGAGATCGGTGAATTTGTAGGGTATGAAAACACAAAATATTTTAATAAGCTTTTTAAAGAAATGGTAGGTATTACGCCGAAAGAATACCGGGAAAAATGCAGCGGCGCATAAATGAGAATGAAGTAAAAAAAGTAGAAAATATGTCAGAAATGATACGTTGTGAGAAAGAGAGCGCATATTATATAATTGCTTTAAAGTAATAGAAGTGCATTTCTAAAAGTAACCTTGCAAAGACAAAAAAGGAGAAATGATATGAAGAAAAGATTATTTGCCGCGTTATTGTGTATGTCTTTTGTCGTAGGAATGATAAGCGGGTGCGGCGGAAATAATGAAAAGAGCAGCGGGGGAACTGCCAGTGAAGAACAGTCCGGTGATAAACTTGTCTTCTGGACGCTGCAGCAGTCCAGTAAAGATATTGAAACAGCACAGAATGAGGCGGTAGAAGAGTTTGAAAAGGAATATAACTGTGAAGTGGAGATTACAGCATTTCCCTATACGGAACTGAGGGATAAGCTTATTACCGCGCTTTCAGGGGGCAAGGGACCGGACATTGTCATGATGGATCAGATCTGGACCGGACAGTATGCCTCTTCTGGATTTGTGTATGATCTTGGAGAATTTATTGATAAGGAAGAGGGGATTTTGAAAGAAGATTATTTTCCGGGAGCATGGGATTCATGCAGTTATCTCGGCAAAACATACGGTCTGCCGTTTGACGTAGGTGTATGGGGTATGCTCTACTATAATAAAGAGATGTTTAAGAAAGCAGGACTTGATCCGGAGAAAGCGCCAAAGACGTGGGACGAACTGCTTGAATATGGGAAGAAAATGACAACAGATACCCAGTATGGGATCGCTGCGTGGATCGGTACAGGAGATGCCGTACAGTGTATGGTTGACGCATTTACATTCTCAGGGGGCGGGTCTCTCATAAACGATGATCATACAGAAGTGCTTCTAAACAGTAAAGAAGGAATTGAAGCTTTGGATTTCTGGAATGAGTGTTCTAAGATCAGTCCTCCGGGAGTAGCAGGGCGCGGAGAAGATGATTCATTTAAGCTCTTTGCTTCCGGACAGTGCGCGATGGCTTATTACGGAGAGTGGGGGCAGGACACATTAGCCAGCATGGCTCCAGATATGGACTATGGGGTTGCGCTGCTTCCGGTGCCAAAAGGAGGGACATCCATAGGAACTCTGGGCGGATTCAACCTTGGGATCAATGCGAATTCAGAGAACAAGGAGTTAGCATGGGATTTCATTAAATATACTACGCGTGAAGATATCAATGAAAAAATCGTAGATTTAACACCGGCAAATAAAAATGCCGCAACAAAGTTTTTAAATGAAAACAGGAAATACCCGGATGAGATCATGCAGCAACTTGAAAAAGCCCTGTTCAGACCTACATTGCCAAATTATCCTGAGATGGCTGAGATTCAAAGAATGGCGACGCAGAGTGTGATCTTAGGAGAAGCTGACAGTAAGACAGCCCTTGATAAAGCGGCAGAAGAAGTCAGAGGATTACTTGAATAATAATTTTAAAATGCTGCAGTAAAAGGGTGCTGCAGCATTTTATAAATTTAATGTCAAAAAGGAGAAAAAATGAACAAAAAGAAAAAAGGATATGATTCGCCTCTGCTTGGGATTGTCTTTACGGCCCCGACGATCATCCTGATGATAGTCTTACTGTTCGGCCCTATGGTGTATCAGGGGATCATGTCGTTTTATGATTATAATCTGACAGGTCTTAAGATGGAGTTTACAGGAGCGGATGGATATATCAAACTGTTTAGGGATCCCGGAACGATACAGATCTTTAAAAACGCGGTTGTCTGGACATTCTTTGTTACGTCTCTGCAGTTTCTTGTGGGGCTTTGGGCGGCTTTGACAGTGAACCGGAAATTTTTCGCCCATTCTTTTTTTAAGGCGCTGATCATCGTGCCGTGGATCATCCCCGGGACAGTGGCAGCTATGATATGGAGGCTTTTCTATAATGCGCAGCTGGGGTTTTTAAATGCCGCGTTACAGAGGATCAACGTATTAGAAAGGTATGTTGACTGGCTGGGAGAGCCGCAGCTTGCAATGGGGGCTTCTATCTTGGTTGCGGTCTGGAAGGGGTTCGGGTTTTCAGCCTTGATGTATATGGCAGGATTGCAGAGCATCCCTCAGGAACTATATGAAGCCGGAGCTGTGGACGGGGTGAATGTGTTTCAGAAATTTTTTTACATTACACTGCCGGGCATGGCGGATATTATAAAAACGACATTGCTCCTTACCGGAATATGGACCTTTAATTATTTTGAGATCATATATGTACTGACCGGGGGAGGGCCTTTGAATAAAACTCATATCCCGGTTACATATATATATGAAATGGCATTTAAAAATGCCAACATGGGGGCTTCTTCAAGACTTGCCGTAATAAGTATGGTATTGGTGGGGATCGTGGCAGTCATATATCTGAAACTGACAAATAAGGAAAGATAGGGGCGGTAAGATGAGTAAAAAAAGAATTGGAAAAATATGCTGGCTGCTGTCACTTTTTATTCTGCTGTTTTTTGTATGTTTTCCGTTGGTCCAGATGTTTTCCGTATCATTTAAAGATACGACGCAGCAGTTCGCCCTTCCGGTGACATTCCTACCAAAACGCTGGACTTTGGAAAATTTCAGGCAGGCTGTCAGCTATGAGGCATTTCGTACATATTTTAAAAACAGTCTGATCGTTGCGGTGATCACAACATTCCTGACGATCATCATATCCCTTATGGGAGCGTATGGATTTACAAGGACACATTTTCCGGGCAGAAAGGTGTTTTTGATGCTGGTTTTATTCAGCCAGATGATCTGCCTTGCGGCAATATCAGTTCCGGTATACCGGATCATATCCGGACTTGATCTGACCGATACTTACACAGGTCTTATCATCAGTTATCTTGCTTACACGGTTCCGGTAGCAATCTGGCTTTTAAAAGGTTTTATACAGGGAATACCCGTTGAACTGGAGGAGTCGGCAAGAGTAGACGGAGCATCGAAATTTCAGGCATTTTACAGGGTCGTACTGCCGTTGTTAAGGCCCGGGATTGGAGCCGCAGGCGCATATGTCTTCTTCCTGTCATGGCAGGAATTTTTGTTCTCACTGATCATAATGACAGATAAAAGCAAAAGGACTCTTCCGACAGGGATCATGGACTATGTGGGACAATATGAGACAAGCTGGGGAAGTATGATGGCAAGTTCTATTCTGCTGGCATTGCCGGTGTTTGTCATATTTGCGGCTGTACAGAAACAGTTAGTCGCGGGATTAACAGATGGAGCGGTAAAAGGATAGGCGGATTGAAAATGGATAAAGTACTTAAAAAACTAATAGAAAGCTTTCCGGATCTGAAAAACAGTGTTCCGGAAATGATAAAAGCATATGAAGATATCCTTACTTGTTATGATCATGGGGGAAAACTTTTGCTGTGCGGAAATGGCGGAAGCGCTTCGGACTGCGAACATATAGCGGGAGAGCTGTTAAAGGGATTTACACTGAAAAGAAAACTGCCTTGGGCATTGAGAGATGAATTTATAAAACAGGGAGCGGACGAAACATTTGCTGATAACCTGCAGGGCGCGCTTCCCGCAATTTCCCTTGTAAATCAGACAGCTTTTTCAACGGCGTTCTTAAATGATGTAAATCCATGGTTTGTCTTTGCGCAGCAGGTCTATGGACTGGGAAAAGAAGGGGATGTGCTGTTAGGGATCAGTACATCGGGAAATTCTAAAAATATCATCAATGCTGCTATCGTCGCGAAACAAAAGAAAATGAGAGTGATCGTACTGACCGGGAAAGACGGCGGAAAACTGGCAGCAGTCAGCGACATTGCTATAAGAGTACCTGCCGAAGAAACCTATCGTGTGCAGGAATATCATCTTCCGGTATATCATGCGCTCTGCGAGATGATAGAACGCCATTACTGGAAGGAGGAAGCTTCAGGAATACTGTAATCATTAATGAAAAAATGTATTATTTGGATATGTATACAGGAGATGTGTAGCAAGATCTATGCATCTCCTATTTGCTTACGTAAAGAAGCGGCTGTAAAGTTTATGGGATTTTCTTATCAATAATGGCGCAGGCACCATTTTTCAAGCAGATTGATAAGAGTATATAACAGCATTGCCATAAAGCATAAGATAACGATGGACATAAGAAGCCAATCCATTTTAAATAGACAAGAGGGCATTCTGATATGATGTCTACGGAGGGTGAAAAATATGCAGAAGCTAAAGGCGACGGCATATTGACGTGCCGTAGGGTATATGGTATCATGGCACAAGTGTTAATGTTTTTTGCGGGAAAGCGATCGGGATTACAAAGGATGAAAGTCAGAGTTTTTTGGAGGATTTTTCTCTGTGCCAGAACTTACAGGTGAAGTGGATTATGGCTGGAAAGAAGTCTGTATTGGAGGACAGGTATATGGATGATACGAGGGAATTTATTAGGCAGGACAGTCAGAATGAAACGGTTTCTGGAAACCATGAGCAGTCCGTCGATATGAGGAACGTTCAGAATATGGCGAGTGTCATTAATGAGGGGCTTCGCATCGCCTTGCTGGAGGAGACGCCGGACCAGTCGCTTGAGGTGCTGCTTGCGCATCTGGGAAGAACTCTTGATGGGGAACGCACTTATATATTTGAAAAGAATAATGAGGGCGGCGACGACAATACTTATGAGTGGGTGGCCGATGGGGTAAAGCCGGAAAGGGAGAAACTTCAAAATGTTCCCTCTAACGTGTGCGAGAACTGGTATCGGAATTTTAGTGTCGGCAGACATATCACTATTGAGAATCTGGAAGAAGTCCGGGAAGATGCCCCTCTTCAGTATCAGATATTGAAACAGCAGAACATCCGCTCCCTTGTAGTGGTTCCCCTCTATGACGGAAAAAAGATTATTGGATTTTACGGTGTTGACAATCCGCCTGTGAAGTCATTGGAATACGCATCGAACATGCTCCAGACCGCGGCATATTTTATCGTGTCGTCCCTGAAGCGGAGGAATCTGGTCCGTGAGCTTCAAAAAAGGAGCTATAGTGTACTGCAGGCCCTCAGTGTGGATTATCTGGGGATCTATCAGGTAAACTTTGATACAGGAAAATGCGAGAAATACCGGGACGGCGAATGGATGAGCATGGATTGGGAGGCAGGCTATCAGGCGGCTATGGAGCAGTATATTTCCCGGTATGTAGTCCCGCTCGATCAGGAGAGGATCCGTGCGGTGACGCAGGAAAGCTATGTGCTTGCCCAGCTCAGGGAAAAGAAGAAGTTCTATGTCCGGCATCAGGCGAAAGACAGCTCCGATAAACTGAAACATCTGGAGATCCATTTTTCTGCCACAGAAAAGACGGCGAAAGAAAATTGCGCTATTTTTGCTCTGCGGGATGTCAATGCCGTGGTGGAGCAGGAAGAGGAATATAAGCAGCAGGCAAGGAAGAGCCTGGAGGACACTCTGGAAGGAGCCAGAACCGGGATCTGGACGATTGAGATGGAAGAGGGATGTCAGCCGAGGATGTATACGGATCGGACTATGCGTCTCCTCCTTGGAGTACCGGATGAGATCGATCCGCAGGAGTGCTACCGGCACTGGTTTGAAAATATTGAGCCCGACTATGTGGATATGGTGCAGGAAGCGGTGCGGGAGATATTGGAAAACGGCCGCTCAGAGGTGATCTATCCCTGGAAGCACCCGGAGCTTGGAAAAATTTATGTCCGCTGCGGCGGCGTGCCGGACAAAACATTCAAGAAACCGGGAGTCTGTCTGAACGGATACCATCAGGATATTACAGAGACTATGGTGACAAGGAGAAAGCAGGAGCAGGCCATTATGGAGCTGCTTGAGAAGGTCAGGCGGGCCAATTCGGCAAAGAGTGAATTCCTCTCCCGTATGTCTCATGATCTTCGTACGCCTATCAACGGGATTCTGGGCATGCTGGCTATTATGGAGAAAAGTCAGGAAGATATTGAGCAGCAGAGGGAATGCCAGAAGAAGATCCGCGCATCGGCAGAACATCTGTTATCTTTGGTAAACCATGTCCTGGAGGTCAGCAAACTGGAGAGCGGAAGGCCGGCAGCGGCGGAGGAACCCTTTGATATTCACGATATTTTAGAAAGCTGTTTTGCAGTCATGTCAGCCCAGGCAAAAGAGAAGGGGATCCGGCTGGTACTTAAGGAGGCCGACTTGCAGCATAACAGACTGATCGGAAATCCTCTTGATTTGAAGCAGATATTAATGAATGTCATTGACAATGCCCTTAAATATAACCGTCCCGATGGTTCTGTATTTGTCCGGGTAAAAGAAACGGCCTGCCAAAACGAGACTGCAGATTATCGTTTTGAGATTGAAGATACCGGGATCGGTATTGGGGAAGACTTTAAAAAGCATATTTTTGAGCCGTTTACCCAGGAGAATCAAGGCGCGAGGACCAACTATGCCGGTGTTGGGCTTGGTATGTCTATTGTTAAAAAACTGGTAGAACAGATGGAAGGGACAGTGGAGATAGAAAGCCGGCTGGGCGAAGGGAGCATAGTTCAGATCGCCTTGTCTATCCGGGTCGATGGAGCGTGGCATATGGATCCTGTAAACGAGGAGAAGGATTTACGGAGCAATGTTTCCGGGATGCGCGTTCTTCTGGTGGAGGACAACGAGATCAACCGTGAAATCGTAGAGTTTATGCTTAAGGATGCAGGAGCGGAAGTTGTATCCGCTAACAATGGAAAGGCTGCTGTAGAGGCGTTCGCGGCATCTGAGACGGGAGCGTTTGACTGTGTGCTTATGGACTTGATGATGCCTGTTATGAGCGGATATGAAGCCGCCCGCGTAATCCGCGGTTTAGACCGGGCTGATGCGAAAGACGTGCCGATCATAGCGCTGTCAGCCAACGCGTTTGACGAGGATGTGGCAATGGCGAAGGCTGCCGGGATGAATGAGCATTTGGCGAAACCGGTGGATATCAGAAAAATGTTCGAAGTTATGAGCTGCCTGAGGTGTTGACAGGTGCATGGAGAAAATCAGGGATGAGGGCAGTTTCCTCCCTCGCCCTTGTACATGATGTATTCTTTTAACCTGTATCAGGAACAAAAATTAGAGAATGGAGATTGAAAAAGCATGAAAAACATAGCTTTGCCGCGTTTTTTAAAGATCAGCATAGCAATGATCATTTGCTTAAATATTTGCATTTTTTTGTTTTTGGGGATATCTGTAAACAAAATGAGCGGAAATACCATTAAGAATATAGGTACTGCTTATATGTCTGAGATGAGTAAGCAGGTATCTTTGCATTTTGAAACGATCATTGCTCTGCGCCTTACTATGGCAGAATCTATTGCGCATATCGCGGCAGATGAAGAAAATTTAAGCTACGGTTCTAAGGAAGAGATAGAATACGGCGCAAGAGCAAGGCACTTTCTCTGTGCCGGTTTATACTCACCTGACGGCAAAATCGAAATGATTTACGGTGATTCTATGAAGCTGAACCACCCAGACACTTTTTTAGATAGTTTAAAAAACGGGGAACGAAAAGTGGCTTCTGCTGTTGACAGCAGCGGAAACAATATAATTATGTTCGGGGTTCCATGTGAATATCCTATGTCTGACGGAAGTGACAGTCTGGCTGTTGTTGTAGGGCTTTCTTCTAAACATATGGGTGAGGTTCTTTTTCTTGAGTCAGACAGTTCGCTGGCCTACTCTTATGTCATACGCAAGGACGGAAGTTATGTGATCCGGGACCAGGGCGGCAGCAATGAGAACTATTTTGACAGGCTTTACCGGATCTTTGACGGTCAGAAAGAGGAATCAGATTACTATATTGGCCAGATGACGGCTGCGATGAATGCAGGTGAAGATTATTCTGTCATATTGAAAAGCGACGGGTCGCGCCGCCACTTGTATTGTACTAACCTTCCATATTGTGAATGGTATCTGGTGACAGTCCTTCCTTTTGACGCGCTGGATCAGGAAATTTCGAATATGGGCAGTCATTGGCTTGTTATTGTTTACGCGGCTTCTTTTGCTGTAATTGCCATGCTCCTTTTTATATTTTTCCAGTATTTAGGAGTATTCAAAAAGCAGGTAGCCGAATTAAAGCGTGTAAACGCGCAGATGGATACAGCGCGTAAAACTGCTGAAAAAGCACAGAAAGAAGCGGAATATGCTAATGCGGCAAAACAGGACTTTTTGTCCAGCATGAGCCATGACATACGTACCCCTATGAATGCCATAATCGGTATGACATCTATAGCTAAGGCTAATATACATAATCAGGACCAGGTTCAGGAATGCCTGCATAAGATAGAGTTATCCAGTAATCATCTTCTGGGTCTTATTAATGACGTGCTGGATATGTCTAAGATTGAGAGCGGTAAGATGACGCTGAATGTTGAGCCGGTTTCATTAAGGGAGGTCATGGACAATATTGTGAATATTGTACAGCCCCAGGTAAAGGAAAAAAACCTGCAGTTTAACGCGGCTGCTTATGAAATACTTGCGGAAAATGTGTATTGTGACAGTGTGAGGCTTAATCAGGTATTGATCAATCTTTTGGGTAATTCAGTCAAATTTACGCCGGATAACGGAACTGTCCAAGTATCTGTGTACCAGGAAAAGCTGCGGGAAGATACCTCTTATGTCCGCACGCACTTTTTGGTGTCAGATACGGGTATCGGCATGTCAAAGGAATATCAGGAAAAGTTGTTTGACTCCTTTAGCAGAGAGGAAAACGCCCGTGTACAGAAAACGGAAGGATCCGGACTTGGAATGGCAATTACAAAGTATATTGTAGATGCTATGGGCGGTACGATCTCTGTCATAAGCGAACCGGACAGAGGAAGCGAATTCCACGTAGTCTTTGATTTTAAAAAGGTACAGGAGCGGGAGTCCAATGCGGCCCTCCCGGCCTGGAATGTGCTTGTAGCTGATGAGGATGAGCGGTTATGTGTAAATGCAGTCCATTCATTAAAACTTCTTGGTGTCCATGCTGAGTGGTGCCTGAGTGCTGAACGCGCAATGGAAATGATCTCAGAACGCAGTCATCAGAATGATGATTATCATATGGTTCTTTTGGGACAGCAATTATCAGGTATGAATGGGGTTGAGATTGCGCAGGTGATTCGTTTGAAATATGGGGATGATTGCCCGATTTTACTGATTTCATCCTGCGGCTTTAGTGAGATGGAAGAAGAAGCCAGAAAAATCGGGATTTCCAGATTTATTTCAAAACCGCTGTTTAAGTCTGTTTTGTTTGATGCTCTTAAGACATTTGCAGGAATGTCTGGTGAAGAGGAGGAAGAAACGGAACATACGGCGGATAAAGAATTAAAGGGAAAGCATATTTTACTGGCGGAGGACAATGAGCTTAACTGGGAAGTCGCGAAGGAACTGTTTTCTATTCTTGAAATCGAATTGGACTGGGCTGAAAATGGCAAAATATGTGTTGAAGAATTTGAAAAATCTCCTGCCGGATATTACGATGCGATTATTATGGATGTCAGAATGCCTGTGATGGATGGATATGAAGCTTGCCGGGCTATACGAAGATCAAAGCGTGAGGATGCGGATATTCCTATTATTGCGATGACAGCCGATGCTTTTTCGGAGGACATTCAAAAGTGTCTGGAGTGCGGTATGAATGACCATCTGGCAAAACCGATCGATATTCAGATTGTTGCCCGTAAATTAAAAAAATATTTGAGATAAAGTCATACAAAAGATGAAAGAGGTATATTGGAATGTGAAATGGCAGGGAAGTTTTCCTGCCATTTTATGATTGGTAAATGCTTTAAAAACAATAAGAGCAGCATAGGTTATAAGTGAAAACATAAAAGGGGCTGTGTTAGGATGAAGCACTCCTTACAAAATCACATGAAAGAAAGCAGTAAGATCACTAAGCGGGAGGCTTTGATCATGCTCAAAATAACAGAACTGCTCATGAGGGACCAGCTGATAAGTCCGGAAGAAAGATTTCATCTGACTGAGATTATCAGAAAGGATGAGGCTGTATGATCCCCCGCGCTGTGATCTATGCCCGCTGCAGCACGGAAGAGGAAAGTCAAAAGGATGCTTTGAAAAAGCAGGTGGAAGAAGGGAGACTGTGCGTACAGGAGAATGGATGGCTGCTTAAAGATGTATATGTGGAAAGCCGTTCCGGGACGACGACGAAAGGAAGGAGCGAATATAACCGTCTTTACACTGACCTTGAGGGGGATAAGTTTGATATCATCGTAATTAAATCCCAGGACAGACTGATGCGCAATACAAAGGACTGGTATCTTTTCGTAGACCGTCTGTTAACCGGCCAGAAAAAGCTCTACATCTATATAGAAAGAAAATTTTATACGACGGATGATGCGCTGATTACCGGAATCAAGGCAATACTGGCAGAAGAATACAGCCGGGAATTGAGCAAGAAGATCAATAATGCCCACAAAAGCCGCCAGAGGCGGGGCGGTCCGGTGATCCTGACATCCAATACATACGGATACCGCAAACTTCCGGATAAAAGTGTAGTAGTCGTGGAAGATGAGGCAAAGGTTAAACGGCGTATGTATGAACTGTGCGCTGCGGGATTCGGGAGCAGGAGCATATCTGCAATCTTAAAGAATGAGGGCATTGTCTCTAGAAATGGGAGACCATTTACGGATTCGGCAATTCTGCGCATGATACACAATCCTTTAAATAAGGGTACGGCAGTCATGAACAGGCTGCATTATGATTTTGAGTCGAAGAGGACAGTGAAAGTACCGAGAGAAGAACAATTTATACATGAAAATATGGTGCCGCCGATTGTATCAGAGGAACTCTGGGAAGCGGCAAATGAAGAAATTGCAAAGCGCACAAAGGCAGGGGCAAAAGGAGAGAAAAAAAGCGGCAGAAATGCCGGAAAATCCCAGTTAAGCGGGAAGCTGGCCTGCGGATTATGCGGCAGTCCGTATTATAGAAAAACAAGAAGAAGTTATAAAGGCAGCGATATCATCTATGAATGGAAATGCAAGAAGTATCTGGAGACAGGGAGAGATGAGGACTGTGCAGACAGATCACAGCGAAAACGGGTAAAATCCCTTAAGACAGACGGGTGCGGTAATGTCCATCTTGAAGAAGAGAAACTGTATGAGCTGTTGTATAAGGTCTGCAGTCAAAGGTATAAGACAGATAAGGCAAAGATTATCAATAGTATGAAAGATATGCTGGAAGTGGTATTAAAAGAAAAGGACAATCAGCACGAGCATGATAAGGAGACACGTAAAAAGGAAAAACTTTTAAAACAGATGGATGTACTGGTTTTAAAACTTTTGGATGGAATCATTCCCAATGATGTTTACCAGAGAATGCAAAAAGGATTACAAGAACAGCTTTCCAATGTGCAGGAGCGGATCAGGGAACTGGAATGCCAGAGGGAGAAAGAAAGTGTACGAAAAGAAAGACTCTTATGCATTGAAGAGGAGTTAAAGGCAGGAAAAGCAGTGAAGAGGGCTGAAGTCATGCAGATGCTTGAAGAGACTGAAAAGATCCTGATATATCCGGAATCTATGGAAATTTTGTTCAGACCCGATGAGGTCATGGAAAAAGAATGTGGGGATATATCGTTTCCGGAATGTGAGAGCAGTATAAAAATAGAATACGGGAATCTGTTTAATTATAAAGGAAGAAAGAGAGAGGAGCGGGAGGCTGTTGTACATATGATGAGGAAAAATCCGCGGATAACAGCAGGCATGATCGCAAGAGAACTGCAGATTGGACTGTCAGGAGCCAATTACAGGATAAGGGCGCTGAAAAGAGAAGGGAGGATCCGTTTTAATGGGAGCGGGGGAAAAGGAGAGTGGGAAATATTAAGGTAGTCAGCGTATCAGAATGCCTCCTAAGCTAAATACCTGGCTGGAGTAGATGATAAGATACCCAAGTCCGTTTCTTGCGGCGAGGAATTCACCGATGATGACACCTACAAGGCACAGTCCTATATTAACTTTCATATTGCTGATGATGGCAGGGAGGGAATGGGGAAGCACTACTTTAATGAGGGCCTGGAACTTAGTTCCCTGCAGGGTGTAGATCAGTTTGACTTTGCCGGGGTCTACTGTGATAAAGCTGGTATATAAGCTTAAGATACTGCCGAAAATTGCTACAGACATCCCCGCGACAATAATTGTAGTCTGGTTTGCCCCAAGCCAGACGATCAGGAGCGGGGCAAGCGCAGATTTTGGGAGGCTGTTTAACACAACGATATAGGGGTCTAGTATCTCTGAAAGCTTTTTACTAAACCACAGGCAGACGGCGGTCAGGATGCTTACCAGGATGACTAAAATGAAGCTTATGATCGTCTCATAGAGAGTGACTCCTACATGGAGGAATATGCTTTTGTCAACTACCATCTCCCAGAAGCAGAGCGCTATCTTTGAAGGACTGCTGAATATAAAAGAGTCGATCCAGCCGACGTTAGCAGAAAATTCCCATAAAAACAGGAAGCTTAAAAGAATCAGCACTCTGGATATATTGACGATTCTCTGATGTTTTTTCTGACCTTTGATAAAATTAAGCTGTTCTTTTGAAAATTCACTCATCGCAGTTCAGCTCCTTCCATATGAGGTTAAAATAATTTTTAAATTCCGGAGAATTCCGGCGGTTTAGCGGAGTATTCTGTTCAAGGTCAAAGATAAGAGGGATAGTCTGGCGTATGGAGGCGGGTCTTCCGGATAATATGATCACCCGGTCTGCGAGAGAAACAGCTTCTGACAGATCATGGGTTACTAAAAGGGCAGATTTTCCTTCCTGCCGGATGATCTGTCCGATATCGTCGCCGACCGTCAGCCGGGTCTGGTAATCCAAAGCTGAGAAAGGTTCGTCGAGCAGCAGGATATCCGGTTCCAGCACCAGTGTTCTAATCAGCGCCGCCCGCTGCCGCATCCCGCCGGAAAGTTCAGAAGGGTGGGATTTCTCAAAATTCTTGAGACCATAAATATCCAGCAATTCGTGCGCGCGCGCCCTTGTCTTTGCAGAGAGCATATGTTGGATTTCTAATCCGAGAAGGACGTTGTGGTAGATCGTCCGCCACTCGAAAAGCTCGTCGTGCTGCAGCATGTATCCGATATTTGTCGTGCTTTCTCTTAAATATTTTCCGTTGATCTTGATTAACCCTTTTTCCGGATTGATCAGTCCGGCGATCAGTGACAGAAGCGTTGATTTGCCGCAGCCTGACGGTCCGACGATCGCCACGAATTCTCCCTTGTTCAGTGAAAATGAAATATCTGTAAGGGCGGGCGTCTCGCCGTCCAGCGTGTGATAAGTATAGTGGATATTCTTAAGTTCCAGTACTTGGTCCATAGATAGATACCTCCGATATGCGGGAATGGGATGCGTTCCCTGTGAATATATATTAGTCTATTCAAAAATTCCCGATAAGTTCTGTGAAAAACGGGGAATCGATAAATTGATGCGAATGGATTGAGAGCTGATTTGAGAGCTGATTTGAGAGCTGATTTGAGTCCGGCAGTTTGTTGACAAGGCATACCCCTTATGATACAATTAGAAACGTTGGGATTATATTTGAGTCTGCTGGATGGAGATTGTTATGAAGAAACTGGATTCTTTTCTTTTCACTCATAAAAATAAACTGGGATTTTCGGTTGCTTTGAATGTTCTGGTTTTTGTTTTTTATATGCTTGTTTTTTATCCTGTATATGAGACAAATGATGACGGCGGTCTGTTGGCTTTAGTCAGCGGGATTAAGGGTGTGCATGATCCTCATATGGTTTATATCCATACAGTTCTGGGACGTTTTTTTGCTTTTTTATACGGCTTGAACCAGTCGGTTCCCTGGTACGCCGTCATGCAGTATCTTTTCCTTTTCTGCTCTTTCACGGCGATTACGTATGTACTGTTAAACAGATTAGAATCTGCAGCTTCCGTTTGGCTCGTCATGAGTTTCCTTCTGTTTTTTGCATATGAGGGATATATAAAGATACAATATACCAAGTCCGCGGGGATTATCACTGCGGGGGGATTAACATTGCTGTTCTATGCTTTTTTTCAGCAAAAGCGCAGGATGGCGCTTTCTATTCTGGGGTTTCTGCTTGCCCTGACAGGCTCCATGTACAGAATAAGTCAGTTTCTATGTGAACTGGGACTTTTTACCGGAGTAGGCGTGTACTTTCTTTTTTGCCTGAAAACCATTGCGCCCGGCAGAGAGAGAAAACAGCTTTTGAAATGTGTCGGCGCCTTTCTTATATTACTTACTGTTGCCGGCGGTTTTTGGGCGGTTGACAAGTCGGCTTATCAGACGGAAGAATGGAGCTATTATTTGGACTATAATAATGCCAGAGTGGAACTTTTGGATTACGGTTTTCCGAATTACAGCGAGAATAAAGACGCTTATCTGGAACTTGGCCTTGACGCTTCTGCATACAAACTGTTTAAAGGCTGGACACATTCTGACAGTGAAAAAATTACGGTCGATGTCATGCAGGGACTGATCCGTCTTAAGACCCCTAAGACTTTTGACTTCGCTTTGATGAAAGGCTTTCTCAAAAGCATGGTCAAAGGATTGTTAAAAAAACCTGTATTTTGGTGCTTCCTTCTTGTTTTGGTTCTTTGGATGATCTGCGGAAAGCATTCGGCCGGTACTTTTTGTACCCTTATATATGAAGGCGTTTTTGTCGGAGCCTTATATCTATTCCTCTACTATCGCGGCAGATACCTTTTGAATCGTGTCGATGTAGGCATCTGGCTGGCTGCCGTCATCGTAGTATTCTGGATGTTTGACAGGATAAAACCGATTTTCGGGAGTGCGGCCGGTATCATCCTTTTGAGTTTTGTGCTTTTGTTTACGCAATACAAATGGCATGATAACTGGCGTATCAGTAAAGAAGCCGACGCTGTTAAGAGCAAGCTTGCTATGCGGGAGGTTATTGAGACGATCGATGCGGATGATTCGCATCTGTATCTCACGAAAAACGGGACGATTTCCTTCTTTAAAGCATACGGCGTCTTTGACAGCGTACCTTTCGGCATTGGCGACAATCTCTATGCCCTTGGCGGATGGACGGCACAGACGCCTACGTATATGGGCGTTCTGGAAAGATATCATGTGACCAATCCTTTCCGGGACATGATTGACAATGACAGCATATATCTCATTGATAATGATATCGATCTGACAATGGAATATATTCATACATGGTATGACGCAGATGCAACCGCAGAAAAAGTTAATACGATCGGCAAATTTAAAGTCTATCAAATAAAGAAATAGAACTGTAAAGAAATACTTTAGATCAATCTTAACAGGTTAGACGAATAAGGCTTCGGATCTGGTTATATGGGATCCGGAGTTTTTTTGCGGGAGAAATGATGTGAGGACATTTCCTGCTGCATTGATCGGATCTTTCTAAAGAAAAGCTTTAGAGGAATTTTAAAGCCAAAGCCATTCAGATCATAAAGGTGATATTTTGATATGCAGATTTAATTAACAAAAATAAAAAACGACCACTGACGGTATGGTCGTTTTTTTAATCCTATCTTCTATACTTAATTAAGCAATCCCATTGACAGCCTTAGCCAGACGGGAAATCTTTCTGGAGCAGGTGTTCTTGTGATAAACGCCTTTGCTGCCTGCTTTATTAATCTCAGTGACAGCAACTCTGAGCGCAGCCTTTGCAGCTTCAGCATCTCCGTTGGAAACAGCTGTCTCTACTTTTTTAATGCAAGTCTTTACCTTGGATTTGATTGCTTTATTTCTTGCAGCCTTTGTTTCGTTTACTAAGATTCTTTTCTTTGCAGATTTGATATTAGCCAATTTGTCCACCTCCGATATATTATTTCGACATTGTAATCGATGACTCGTTCGTTAGAGCCGGACACGGACGTTCTAACGAAACATACGAATTTATTTTATTCCAACCTCCTTGTTCTGTCAATACATATTTCGTGAAATATTGTAAAAACTAGTCATTAAATAGTTACTGTTCGCTCTCACGCCATTCGCAAAGGCGCTTACAGCGCCTTCCCGCTGCTTCGCAGCTAATTTTGCTCATAAACCGGCGTTCCCTTCGTCGGCACAAATGGAGAAATCATCATGCAAGCATGTGTTTATCTCCATATTGACTGACGAGTGAACGGTAACATTAAATATGTAGATGAAACGAGAGGACTTTTTTGATGATTGAAAAGTATAGCGTAAGGACTGACCTTGCATTAGAGCAGAAAGAGAGATTTGAATCGGATAACGTGGAAGTACAGGGAGTTGTGCTGGAAGAGGATTATGACGAGGAGCGGGAGATCCGGATCACGACTGTAAAGATCGAAACGGAAAACGGCGCGAAGACAATGGGGAAGCCAGTCGGTACGTATATTACGATGGAGGCTCCGAATATGACGGTTCCTGATGAGAGTTATCATGAGGAGATTTCCGAGGAGCTTTTGAAACATATGAAACAGTTTGTGAAGCTTGAAAAGGAGGATTACTCTGTTCTTGTGGTAGGACTCGGCAATCGGAAAGTGACGCCGGATGCCCTTGGCCCTTATGTGGTGGATAATCTGAATATTACAAGACATATCGTGAAGGAATACGGAAAATACGCTATGGGAGAAGATCAGGCGCACTTGATCAGCGCGATCGTTCCCGGGGTTATGGGGCAGACCGGCATGGAATCCGTAGAGATCATCCGGGGTATCGTAAATGAGACGAAGCCTAATCTGATCATTGCGATCGATGCACTGGCCGCGCGGAGTTCAAGGAGACTCAACAGCACGATTCAAATCGCGGATACCGGCATCAATCCCGGTTCTGGCGTAGGAAACCACCGCAATGCCATCACAGAAGAGACCGTCGGCGTCCCGGTCATAGCTATAGGAGTACCGACAGTCGTAGATGCTGCGACCATTGTCAATGATACGATGGAGAACCTTATTGAAGCACTGGAAAATTCCGAGACACTCAGAGGGGTGGGCGTAGTCATGCAGGGTTACAATGCGGCAGAAAAATACGAGTTGATAAAAGAACTGATCTCCCCTCATCTGAACGGTCTTTTTGTCACTCCAAAAGATATAGACGAAACGGTAAAGCGTATAAGCTATACCATTTCTGAGTCGCTTAACATGCTTTTTTCAGGAGGACATGCACATAATCATTAAAAATGCATCATATGATACTAGTGCAGTGTCTCATCCACGTTTCGCCAAATAACTTGCCTGAATTTCCATCTGCTGCGTTGGCTTCACTCAGCGATGCCGCCGCATCGTCTCGTTTCACCGCCTTGCAGACTTGAAATTCATTCTGCGTTATTTGACTGAAGGTGAATGAGACACTACGCTAGGGATTCAAAGTCATACGCTCCATGCTTGCATGAAAGCGTATGACCTTGAATCCCGCAAAACATGAAAAAGGAGCACGAAGTGTGAAGAAATCGGTAAGTATCATAACCGCCGGAAGAGGAGCGAAGCGTAGTAAGGAGCGTGGATAGTGAATCAGAGAAAAAGGATCAGTCAGGTATTGCTTATTATTTTTCTGTGTGTATTTGTTTTATACATGGGAATCCATATGAATATCGGAATTTCTGATGAGATGGAAATGTATCTGGGCAGTGTCTTTTTGCGTCAGGCGGAAAAGACTTATCTGCCTGAGTTTTCGTATGCTTCGGAAGGGGGAGGCCCCCTTCCGAAGCAGTGGGTGACAGAATGCGCTGCCTGTCTGCTTCCGCTCGGTACTTATGTCTCAGAGACGGCTCCCTTAGACATGGAAGTGGAAGACAGCGCCACCTATGAGATGATTCTTAAGCAGCAGGCCAATGATGAGAACGCGGTGGATGAGAATGGAAATCTGATTGAGGATGAGACGGCCGAAGCCGAGAAAAAGCAGGTGCCAAAGGAAACGGCGAAACAGGTAGATACATCGAAAGAGAAGCTTTCGGACTTCGAGTATCTTGTCAGCAATTTTTACACGGTTGACGGCACTACGTCGGTCAGCGCAAAAGATCTGGATGCAAACAAACTTCTGGCAAAGAGTATGAAACTTGACAAAAAGAAGAAGGGGCCGAAGGTGCTGATCTACCACACCCATTCGCAGGAGGATTTCAAAGATTCTAAAAAAGGGGATCCGAATACAACGATTATGGGTATGGGCGCTTATCTTTCAACGATTTTGAATGATACATATGGAATTGAGACCATTCATCACGAAGGGGTGTATGATCTGATCGACGGGGAGATGGACCGGAGCAAGGCATACCAGCTGGCAGAGAAGCAGGTGACGAAGATTTTAAAAGCGAATCCCAGCATTGAAGTTGTGATAGACCTTCACCGGGACGGAGTAGGAAGTTCCACGCATCTGGTGACAGATATCAACGGGAAGCAGACGGCGCAGATTATGTTCTTTAACGGTATGAGCCGTACAAAGGCCAACGGTGACATTGCATATCTTCACAATCCGTACATAGAAGACAATCTGGCATTTTCCCTGCAGATGCAGATTGCGGCTGCAAAGCTCTATCCGGGATTTACAAGACATATTTACCTTAAGAGCTATCGGTATAATCTGCATCTGAAGCCAAAGTCTCTCCTGATCGAAGCCGGGGCACAGACGAATACGGTGGAGGAGATGAGAAATGCCATGGAGGCTCTTGCAAAAGTATTGAACGAATGTGTAAATAAATGACGGAACAGTTGCTGTTCACTCCGTTCACAGTAACATTTGCAAATCCATTTAAAATTCGCTCCGCGAATGGGATTTGCTCACACCTGAATCACTTTCTTACGGTCTTGCGCACTAAATGCGCAGACCTGTAAGAGTAACACGGAACACACCATGTAGTGTGAATCCCAAAAAAAATGTTTGCGCACTACTAGATTTTGTGCTAATATAGACAAAGTATGGATAAGTGCGTGAAAGGGTATGTTGGAAATGGCGAAAAGAGATACATATGATGCAGGCAGCATCGCGGTGTTAGAGGGCTTGGAGGCGGTCAGGAAGCGCCCCGGCATGTATATAGGAAGCGTGTCCACGAAGGGACTGAACCATCTGATTTATGAGATTGTAGACAATGCGGTGGATGAGCATTTGGCGGGTTTTTGCAGTGAGATCAGGGTGACTCTGGAGAAAGACGGATCGGCGACAGTCTCTGATAACGGGCGCGGCGTGCCGGTAGATCTCCACGCAAAGGGAGTGTCCGCGGAGCGGGTTGTGTATACGACGCTTCATGCCGGAGGAAAGTTTGACGACTCTGCGTATAAGACCAGCGGAGGACTTCACGGAGTAGGATCCTCGGTTGTCAATGCACTGTCCGCCTATATGGATGTGCAGGTAAGCCGGGGCGGAGAGATCCACCATGACCGTTATGAGCGGGGGATTCCGGTAATTGAGCTTGAAGGCGGAATGCTCCCGGTGATCGGAAAGACGAAGAAGACGGGGACGAAGATTAATTTCCTGCCGGACGATACGATATTTGAAAAGACGAAGTTTCGGGCAGAAGAAGTCAAGAGCCGTATGCACGAGACAACGTATTTGAATCCAAGACTTACGATTATCTTTGAAGATCTTCGGGGGGACAAGCGGGAAAGAATCGTTTATCACGAGCCGGACGGGATTCTCGGGTTTATCAGAGAACTGAATTCTAAGAAAGAGCCGGTGCACGAACCGGTTTATTATAAAGGCGAGTCGGATGGAATCGAGGTGGAAGCGGCATTTCAGTATGTCAATGAGTTCCATGAAAATGTGCTTGGATTCTGCAACAATATTTACAATGGCGAGGGGGGCACCCATCTGACCGGTTTTAAGACTACATTTACTTCGGCCATCAACCAGTATGCCAGAGAGATCGGGGTATTGAAGGAAAAGGATGCGAATTTTACGGGAGCGGATGTGAGAAACGGCATGACGGCCATTATCTCGATCAAGCATCCGGATCCCAGATTTGAGGGGCAGACGAAGACGAAGCTCGACAATCCGGATGCGGCGAAGGCTGTCAGCAAAGTGACGGGGGAGGAGATTGTCCGTTATTTTGACCGGAATCTCGAGAGTCTGAAGAAAGTGATCGGCTGTGCGGAGAAAGCGGCGAAGATCCGAAAGACCGAAGAGAGGGCAAAGACGAATCTTCTTACGAAGCAGAAATATTCTTTTGACAGCAACGGCAAGCTTGCGAACTGCGAGAGCCGGGATGCCGAAAAATGTGAGATTTTTATCGTGGAGGGAGACTCGGCGGGAGGTTCGGCAAAGACCGCCAGAGACCGGATGTATCAGGCGATTCTTCCGATCCGCGGGAAGATTCTGAATGTGGAGAAGGCGAGTATCGATAAAGTGCTTGCCAATGCGGAGATTAAGACGATGATCAATGCGTTCGGCTGCGGTTTCTCGGAAGGGTACGGCAATGATTTTGATATCAGCAAGCTCCGCTATGACAAGATCATCATTATGGCGGATGCAGATGTGGACGGCGCACATATTTCCACGCTGCTTCTGACTCTGTTCTACCGTTTCATGCCGGAGCTGATCTACGAGGGGCATGTGTACATCGCCATGCCCCCGCTCTATAAGGCCATGCCGAAGAAGGGCGAGGAAGAATATCTCTACGATGACAAGGCATTGGAGCGATACAGAAAGAGCCACGACGGACCATTTACCCTGCAGCGGTACAAAGGTCTTGGAGAGATGGACGCAGAGCAGCTCTGGGATACGACGCTGAACCCGGAAACGAGACTTCTTAAGCTTGTTGAGATCGAGGACGCAAGGATGGCGTCAGGCGTTACGGAGATGCTGATGGGGACGGAGGTTCCGCCGAGACGTACGTTTATTTATGAAAATGCGACGGAGGCGGAGTTGGATATTTAGCGGCATAACTCTGCCTGATTAAGGAGAAAAGAAGATGCAGGATTCACAGATTATCAGAACCGAGTATTCGGAGGTAATGAAAAAATCATATATAGACTATGCTATGAGCGTGATCATCGCGAGGGCGCTGCCGGATGTGCGGGACGGCCTTAAGCCTGTGCAGCGGCGTACGCTTTATGATATGCATGAGCTTGGCATCCGGTATGATAAGCCTTACCGAAAATGTGCGCGTATCGTGGGCGATACGATGGGTAAGTATCACCCCCACGGGGACAGCTCGATCTATGAAGCGCTGGTCGTCATGGCGCAGGAGTTTAAAAAGGGAATGGTACTGGTAGACGGCCACGGGAATTTCGGCTCGATCGAGGGGGACGGGGCGGCTGCCATGCGTTATACGGAGGCGCGTCTTGCGCGTCTTACGCAGGATGTCTATCTGGCGGATCTGGATAAGGACATCATCAATTTCCTGCCGAACTTTGATGAGACGGAGGAGGAGCCGGAGGTGCTTCCGGTAAGGATTCCCAATCTCCTGATCAACGGCGCGGAGGGAATTGCCGTCGGTATGGCCACCAGTATTCCGACGCACAACCTGTGTGAAGTCATTGATGCGGTCAAGGCATATATGAAGAATGACGAGATCAGCACAAAGCAGCTGATGAAATACATCAAGGGGCCGGATTTCCCTACAGGGGGAATCGTGGTGAACAAAGATGATCTTCTCAGTATCTATGAGAGCGGAACGGGTAAGATCAAGATACGCGGGAAGGTAGATGTGGAGGAGATGAAAGGCGGAAAGAAGCGTCTTGTCATCTCTGAGATACCTTATACGATGATCGGCGCCGGAATCGGGAAATTCTTGAACGATGTCTATGCCCTTGCGGAGACGAAGAAGACTTCTGACATCGTAGATATTTCCAACATGTCCTCCAAAGAGGGAATCCGCATTGTGATCGAATTGAAGCGCGGCGCGGATGTTTTAAATCTTACGAATATGCTCTATAAAAAGACCCGTCTTGAAGATACCTTCGGAGTGAATATGCTGGCAGTTGCGGGCGGAAGGCCGGAGACGATGGGGCTTAAGAAGATCATCGAGCATCATGTGGATTTCCAGTTTGAGCTGGCGACGAGAAAATATAAGACGCTCCTTAGAAAAGAACAGGACAAGAAAGAGATTCAGGAAGGTCTTATGAAAGCCTGCGACGTCATCGACCTGATCATTGAGATCCTCAGGGGAAGTCGGTCGGTGAAGGACGCAAAGGCATGTCTGACGGAAGGAAAGACAGAGAATATTAAGTTCAAGTCCGGCATCTCAAAGAAGATGGCGGCAATGCTTCGGTTTACGGACCGACAGGCGCAGGCGATCTTGGACATGCGTCTTTATAAGCTGATCGGCCTTGAGATAGAAGCGCTTATGAAGGAGCATGAAGAAACATTAGCGCATATTGCAAAATACGAGGATATTCTGAATAACTATGATTCCATGGCGAATGTCATCATCGCGGATCTTGACAGGATAAAGAAGGAATACGGAAGAAAACGCCGGACGGCGGTTGAGAACGCTGAGGAAGCGGTCTATGAAGAAAAGAAAATCGAAGAGCAGGAAATCGTATTTCTGATGGATCGTTTCGGATATGCGAAGACAATAGATACTGCTGCCTATGAGCGGAATAAGGAGGCGGCCGACTCGGAGAATAAGTACAGATTGAGCTGCATGAACACCGGGAAGCTGTGCGTGTTCACGAACACGGGAAAGATGCATCAGGTCAAGATCTTAGACCTTCCGTTCGGAAAGTTTCGGGATAAGGGTATTCCGATCGATAATGTGAGCAATTATGACAGCACGAAAGAGCAGATCATCTATCTTTGCGACGCGGAGCAGCTTCGGTTTGCGAGACTTCTTTTTGCCACAAAGCAGGGAATGCTAAAGAAAGTGGAAGGGACCGAATTTCAGGTTTCAAAGCGTACCATCGCAGCGACAAAGCTTTCGGAGGAGGACGAGGTGGCGGCGGTCGATGTGATTACGGATAACCAGCAGGTTGTGCTGCAGTCGAAGGACGGATATTTCTTACGTTTTCCGGCGGCGGAAGTGCCGGAGAAGAAAAAGGGCGCTGTCGGTGTGCGGGGGATCAGACTGAAAAAGAAAGATGAACTTTTTAAGGTGCATCTGTTTGAGGAAAGCATGGAATGTAAAGCGGCATATGGAGAGAAAGAGATTTTGTTGAACCGTCTGAAGACGGCGAAAAGAGACGGTATGGGTACAAAGCCGAGAGGATAAAAAGAGGGGCCTGAAAGGATATTTTCAGGTCTCTTCATTTATATGCGGAATATGTTACCATTTATAGCATTAACTATGATAGTTTTGCAAAATAAGTTGTTGAGATTGATTTTTTTCTGTTATATCTATAGAATAGAGATAAGACAATTAGAAATGGGGAGAACAATATGTTTCAAATCGTAGTTTTTGATGAAAGACGGAGCGGTGAGAGAACTAGGAAGATATTGGAACAGTATGCTCATAAGAACCAGATGTCTTTTCAAATTGAAACAATCTTTGAAGAACCGAAACTTTTGAAATTTGTTGAGGAACATCAGGATTTGGATGTGGTTTTTCTTGATATCCGCGTTGGGGAGAGTGTTGACGGGATTGACGTTGCGAAGAAGATTAACATTCTTGCTCCGCGGGTAGCGATCGTATTCCTGACAGGATATACGGATTATGCTACGGAAGTATATGATGCAAGGCAGTTATATTTTGCGAAAAAAGAAGAGTTGGGGCAGAGTCTTGTAGGTATTTTTTCCAGACTGCATTCTGAGATTGCAAGACGTAACAGAGGTTTTGTTCATATACATGCAAAAGGGAAAGAACTCATTATCAGAGAAGAAGAGATTCTGTATATCGAGCGAAATGGGCGGACCACCCGGATACATTGCAAAAAAGACACGATAGACATCTCAGAAAAATTGTCCGAGTTGGAGAAGAAACTGAATCCGGTTATCTTCGTGCGTTGTCACAACAGCTTCATCGTAAACTTTATGGCCGTACGGGAATTTACCAGAACAGATTTTGTGCTGAATGATGAGAGTATTATCCCAATCAGCAGGTATAAGTTGAATGAGACAAGGGAACGGTTCTTTGTATGGTCAAAGCAGTATTTTTAGGCTGAAAAACTGAATAATGAAACCTTGGACGGGACTGGCGCAGAACGCCGGTCCCTTTTCGTTATTAAAAATTTCTAAATACTTAATTTTGTTTTAACATTTCCATTTTATGCTATAATCTGTTGTAGAAAAATAAGGGATGTGGTAATGTAAAGCGGGAATATTTTTACAATAGATTTTAATAAAGCATATAAAGGAGGACATGATGAGAAAAAGATTAGGCGTTCTTATTTTATTGACGGCGGTAACCGCAGCTATATTGGGATGTTCCGGGAAAACGCCATCCAAAAAAGAAGTGACGAAGGAAGATGATCCAAAGAAGATATTTCAAGAAGCGGTTGAAAAGCTTGAGAAAGAGACGAAGAAAGCCATTGAGACAGAAAGCGTTACTTCCTATGATAATGAGACAGAGGACGAGGAAGTTTACACCTGTATCATCGATACGAAGAAAAATATTGTGGAACGGATCTCCGAGGATGTGTCAGAGGAGACGGACTACTATTATTTTAATGTGAAGGAGAAGGATGGATACGGCGTTTATATAAATGACAGGCTGACAGACGGAAAGTGGAAGCATTATAAAGAGGAGCTGGAGGGAGACGATGAGAGCGAGTATGAGTATTGGCTTAATGAATTCAACCCGGCTTATACAGAGGAAAAGGGATACAGCAATATTGTGTTTGACAATGAAGGAGAAGACGAGCTGAACGGCGTGAAGACGGTTAAAATTAAGGTGACTGCCGATGAGATTTATGATACCGGTGAGGAACTGGCTGAAGAGATGACCAGAAAGAGCGTGCTGGAGGAGTATGAATGGAGTGAAGAAGAGGTAGAGCTTGTTGACGGCTTTTCAGATATTCTTGATAACTATATTACAGCCAGCAACCAGAGCGTGGGGGAGAAGACGGTGGAGGCAGTCCTTACCGTGTGGATAGACGCAAAAGACCGGACGCTGCTCAAGAGCCGTTCGGAGACAAACATCGGCGGCGCGCAAGACGATGCGTCGAAAGCGGCGGTGGAGAACTTTAACAACGAATATTGGAAAGTGGACATGATCCATCAGAGCATAAAAGACGGAATGTCAAAGGAAGAGGCTAAGAAGGCATTGGAAGCGGATCTGAATGCTATGGAGGAGCCGGTAGAGACGGCTGGAGACGCCGAGGAGGCAGGAGAGGAATTTGACGGGGAAGAAGGCATCGATGATTTTGCGGCGGTTACAAAAACGGTTGTGACAAAGAACTTTATGAGCGGAAAGGACTGCCCGAAGATGGATGAACTTCCAAAAGATTATGAGGAGATAAAGCAGGAAGAATATTTTGAGGGAGGCTTTGAAACTCTGGGAGAAGACGAATTTTTCCCGGGGGAGGATGAATTTGGCGATGAGTTTGAGTAAAGGAAAGACAGTAAAAAGGATACTGGCAGTGTTACTGGCGCTGACAGTTCCGGCGGGGTCTTCTTATGCAGCAAAGCCGCAGATCCCAAAGGAGAATATGATCAATGAGGGTGCGGCAGGGCAGGAAGAGATGTCCGCAGAGGAAGAAAAGGCGCTTCCAGATGAAAAAGAGGTGTCCGCAGAGGGAGAGGAGCTGCAGAAGCGGATACGGGTGATCGAAGTTGAAGAAGAGGTGACAAAGGTGTGCGGAGAGATCTTTCTTCTTGATGTAACATTGTCAGAGCGGCCAAAGAACCTTGACGGGGAAGGGACCGAAACGGATAGCGGCGTGAAAGCGGATGATGCCGGGGAAGAATCTGCGCAGGAAAAAACGGAAGAGACAGAAGGCAAAACGGGAGCGGAAGACACAGAAGAGACAGAAGGCATAGAGGGAGCAGAAGAGACAGAAGGCATAGAGGGAGC